>JANMHB010000102.1:0-3254 GCA_031374935.1 Gemmatimonadaceae bacterium
CACCTTCCATCAGCACGAACGCCGAGTCGAGCGCGAGGTCGTAGTACACGAGCTTGGCGTTCTGCCGATTGTCCACGTACAGGATGCCCTGCCCGTCGGGTGTCATACGCGGCTGCTCTGCCGCCACGGCCTTGGGCAGGACGCGCGCCGCCCCGCCTGCCGGCAGCAGGCCCAGCACGGACTTCGTCTCGAACACGATGCTGCCGTCATCGCCCCAGCTGACTCGTCCGGCCACGAGTGAATCACCGGGTATGATCGCAACCGGGGCGCCACCCGCCACCGACACCTTCCGCAGATGGCCATTCATCTGGTAGACGATCCAGTCGCCGTCGGGCGAGAACGACGGTGATTCCCCCTTCTCCGTGCCCGCCAGCATGCGATACTCGCGCTGGCCGGCATCGCGCAGCACGATCCCTTCGTCGGTCGAAAATGCGAACCGGGTGCCGTCGCCGGAGACCGCAAAGCGCGACAGGTCGGGGCGCGCATTGGGCTGGTCGAGGGTGAGCGAGACCACGGGTTCACTCGAGAGGCTGTTACCACGGCGCCACATCGCGGCGGCCGCAACAAGGCTGAGGGCTGCGATCGCGATCGCACCTGCCAGCATGCCGCGCGATGCCTTCGACACGGACGGCAGCTGCGAGACCGGCGCGGTGCGGGCAGACGCTCCGGCATAGGCGCCGCGCGCATCGGTGAGCATCTCACCGAAGAGTCTTGCGCTTTCGCACCGATCGGCCGGCAGCTTCTCGAGCGCCGAGTGCACGGCCGAGGCGACGCTCGCCGGCACCGCCTTCCGCAGCGACTCGATCGCGACGGGATCCGTCGCGATCACCTTCGCCACGATCGCCTGCACGGTCGGGCCGGTGAACGGCGGCTCGCCGGCGAGCATCTCGTAGGTCATCGCGCCCAGCGCGTACACATCACTCCGCGCATCGATGGTGCGCTCGCCCATCGCCTGCTCGGGGCTCATGTACTGCGGCGTGCCGAGGCTCAACCCCGTTTGCGTCATGCGCTGGCCGCCGGCACTCTGCACCGCGAGGGCGATGCCGAAGTCTGCGACCAGCGCGCTGCCATCGTGCAGGAGGATGTTCTCTGGCTTGATGTCGCGGTGAATGACGTTCTGCCGATGCGCGTAGTCGAGCGCACTCGCCACTTCGCGCGAGATACGGACGGCGTCGGCGATGGGGAGTTGTCGTTCACGCTCCAGCCGCGCGCGCAGCGTTTCGCCAGTCACGAGCGGCATCACGTAGTACAGCAGCCCGTCGGCCTCGCCGCTGTCGAGCAGCGGCAGAATGTGCGGATGTTGCAGGCGCGCCGTCGTGCGGATCTCGCTCAGGAACCGTTCGCCGCCGAGGGCCGCGCCGAGATCGGGATGCAGCACCTTGATCGCGACATCGCGCTCGTGCTTGAGATCGTGCGCGAGGTACACGGTGGCCATACCGCCGGCCCCAAGTTCGCGGTCAACGCGGTAGCGGTCGGACAGTGCGGCGGCAAGGCGGTCGATCGTGGCGGATACGCTGCGCGTCATGGCGCCGAGGGGGGAAACACCGCATCGACGGCGCGCCGGAATGACGGGGGGTCGATGGCGGGAAACCGAAACAGCTCCGGCTCCATCCGGGCGAACTGTGCACGCACGTCGCCCGCGCTGATCAGGCCCTGCTCCAACATGGCCTGCACGTCCGCCAGATCGCGCCCATGCCCGCGTTCGATCTTGGCCAGCGCCTGCGCGGCAAAATCGTAATGCCGGAAGGTCACCCGCCCGATACGGGCCACGACAGGGCTGCGCTGCTCCCATCCTGACGGCACGGGAATGAAGAGATCAGGCGACGCGAGTTCCACGTTGAGGTGCAACTGCTCCTTGAGCAGCGGGATCGCCCGCAACATCGCGTCCGACTCCGGCCGCATGACCAGATCCACATCAATCGTGGTCGCGCGCCATCCCACCAGCACCGCACTCGTGCCACCAACGAGGAAGACGTCCACATCGGCGGTCGCATGACGCGCCAGCGCGGTCATGAACGCATGAATCCGTGCGCGATCTGCTACCTCGCGCACTGAGCTGCGCGTCGGAAGCTGGTGACACGTCGCAGCAGCGCGTTGTAGTGGCTGTGCGCCGCCGCGCCGTCGCGCGCCGACAGCAGTGCGTACAGCTGAAGCTCGGCGTCGGCGATGGGATGGTCGATGACCAGCCCTGCGTCGCGGAGTCCAGGCGCTGCAATTGACACCAACAGCGACTCGAGCGTGACGGACCCCGCCGTGAGGTCGGCGAGACCCGCTTCAACCAAATCAGCTCCCGGCAACCGCGCGGTGATCATGACCGAAGTCTACTGGTGCAGGTCCGCTTCGGCAGTCCTCGTTCGAAGGTCGAGACGAACCAGAGCCGGACAATGGCCGTCGGACGTCCGCGCGGTCTCCGCACAATCCCCTCACGTTTCGCCCGCACCTCGGCGACGCCGTTGGAAATCTGCAGCAGGTCCACCCTGCCACCTGCCGCGGGTGTGGCGTGCCGGCGGCCGCTGCTCGACGGGCCGTGAGGCGGGAGCCGCAACGCACGGATCGCGTCAGGCGCTGGCACGGTGCAGAGTGCCGCCACCCGTCGTGAGCGCAATCTCAAAACGGGTATACCGACACATCTCCCAGGAGGTGTGTCCGTGGAACGTGAAGTTCTCGCAGGCACTGGCGGACGATTCGCCGTTCTGGCGCGGGAATTCATCGCGGGGAAGGACGCGGTACGCTTGCGACGGACATTCTGGCGCTGGATCAGGAGGCGTTCAGTGCGACGTTCCGGAACTTGCCGATGAAGCGGGCGAAGTCGGCGGGGCTGCGGCGGTATGCCGCGGTGGTACTCGACAATTTCCGGCATCGCGAGTGCAATGTTCCACCACCACATGGACTTCCGAAGGCAGCCACGTGGTGCGGTCCGCGTGACGACGTCCGTCGCGTGTCAGCGACGCAATACCGACTCCACGATCACCGCGCCGCGAGGATTCCTCCGCAGACGGTCATACCGCTCCGAGGCGATGTAGCCCGGCAGCCAGGGATCGTGCACATCGCGCGCACGCACGAGGAGCGCGAGCGCCGCATCCGTGTCACCCAGCTGTTCCAGCGTCGCCGCCAGCACGCCCATCGGCGGCAACTGGCCGCCACTGCTCGCCCGCATGCGGTCCAGCATCGCCCGCGCCCGGACGCCGTCACCGGCGCGCGCGTAGACGTAGGCGAGGATCGCGTGATACTCCGTCGCCGGCACCGCTGGAATG
>JANMHB010000116.1:0-13285 GCA_031374935.1 Gemmatimonadaceae bacterium
GCTGTGGGTTATCACGAAGTGGCTGTCGTCTACACCGTGGCCGCGTGCTAATTAACCTTGACGCGGGGGTGGGGGGGTGGTCCCCCCACCCGCGCTCCTGCAAAACTGGTGACTGTGCAGGCGTACGCCATTGACGCATCCTTCCTCCGAGCAGCCATGACCACGCATCCTCGATCCCTCGTCGCATCCAGCACCCGGTTCACCGTGCCACTGCTGCGCACGGCGTTCCTGGTCACGCTGCTGGCCGCCGCACCGCGCGCGCACGCGCAGGCTGCCGCTCCGGCGCTCAACGCTTTGGCCACGAACGCCGAGGTGCTCGGTGCCGAACGCCTCTTCTCGGCGTGGATGGAAGGCCAGCTCGCGTATCGTGGGATACCGGGTGTGGCCGTGGGCGTGGTGTACGATCAGCAGCTGGTGTGGTCGCAAGGGTTCGGCTTTGCCGACGTGAAGAACCGCGTGCCCATGACACCGCAGGTGAAGTTCCGCATTGCGTCGCACAGCAAGATGTTCGCCGCCATCGCCATCATGCAGCTGCGCGAGGAGGGGAAGCTCCGGCTGGATGATCCGGTCGAGAAGTATCTGCCCTGGTTCAAGGCCAAGCCGGCGGGTGATGATGATGGTGTGGTCACCATCGAGCAGTTGTTGTCGCACACGTCGGGGTTGCAGCGTGAAGCGGGCGATCACTGGACCTCGTACAACTTTCCCACCGAAGACGAGATCAAGCGGCTGTACAGCGATCGTCAGGCGGCTTTCGCGCCCAACGTGCGGTGGAAGTATTCCAATCTCGCGTTTGCCGTGGCGGGGCTGGTGGTCGAGCAGATCACCGGCCAGAAGTGGGCGGCCTACGTGCAGCAGCAGATGCTTGCCCCGCTCGGCATGACCGCCACCAGTGTCGATCAGAACGTCCCGGGACTGACGGTGCCCTACATGCGACGCCTGCCCGACGGATCGCGCGATGTGTTGCCCTTCGTTGACGCACGCGGAATGGCGGCCGCGACGGGCATGACGTCCACCGTGGACGATCTCGCGAAGTTCGTCGCGGCGCAGTTCCGTCGGGGACCGCGCGGCGGCGCGCAGATTCTCAGCACGGGGTCATGGCGTGAGATGCACCGCGTTCGGGCCGTCGACGAAACATGGCAGAGCGGCAGCGGGCTGGGATTCGATTTTCTGCGGGTCGACAATCGCACCTGGGTCGGCCACGGTGGTGGCTATCCGGGCAATACCACCCACACGCTCTTTCAGCTGAACGACAAGGTGGGCGTGATCGTCCTCACCAACACCAACGACTCCGACCCGCGTCAGATCGCCGAACAACTGATCGCGACGGTCGGTGCCGCCGTGAAGAAGGCGATACCGGCGCCGGCGCCGACGATTGCCTGGGACCCGTCGTGGGCGCGCTTCGCCGGGTGGTACCGCAACTCGTCAGGCGATTCGCGGGTCGTGCTGCTGAACGACAGGCTGGTCATGATATCGCCCACGTCGACCACCGTCGGTACGCCATCCACCCTCGAGCCGCTCGGCGGCGGTCGCTTCCGGCTGATGGCTCCGGGCGGCGGCAGCGCCATCGGTGAAGTGGTGCGTTTCGTGGAGACCAATGGTGCGGTGACCCGCATGTACGTCGGCGACGGGTATCAGACGCGGCTGCCGTAGGCCGTGGCAGCCACGCCGTCGGCGACGCCGGTCCGACTCGCGCGCTGTTCAAGGGGTCGTTCAAGGGGGCAGAGTCGTTGAAGTCGCACAGCGTCGAAGCGGATGAATCGCCGTGGCACTCGTGACCGAGGCCCGCCATCAGTACTGTTCCTCACATGCCCACCCGCGTGACAATTCCCCGAGTCAGCCTCGACGACCTGTACGGCGAGGAAGCCGCCGATTGGATGCGGCTCACACCGCAGCAACGGTGGGCGGAGAGCGTTCGCCTGGCGACGTGGTTCCACGCCCTCGGAGGCACCAGTGATCCCGATCCAGATCCTTCGAGTCCTTTCTACGATCCGTCGCTTCGACGTGCCCGCCCTGTTGATGGGGGGCCAGGCCTGCGTGTTGTACGGCGCGGCCGAGTATAGTCGGGATCTGGATCTCGCCGTCCTCGCCACCGCCGCGGCGCTGCCACGATTGACCGCCGCGCTGCACGTTCTGCGCGCCACCGTGATTGCTGTCCCGCGCTTCGAACAGGAATACCTCGCGCGCGGCCATGCCGTGCACTTCAGCGTCCCGCCTGACGCCGACCTCGGCGCTGTGCCTCCGCTGCGTGTCGACATCATGAGCCACATGCGCGGGGTTGCCCCGTTCGAGAAGCTGTGGGAGCGACGCACGACCATCGCGCTCGCTGATCCGTCGTCGCCGGCGGAGATCCTGGTGGATCTCATGTCGTTGGGCGACTTGGTGCACGCCAAGAAGACCCAGCGTGACAAGGACTGGCCGATGCTTCGACGCCTTGTGGACGCGTCGTACGCCAGCGAACGTGACACGGCTGTCTCGGACGAACAGATCGACTTCTGGCTGGCCGAATTGCGATCACCCGAGTTCCTGCGAGAGGTGGCCGCGCGGTTTCCGGAGCAGGCGGCGCGGTCGACCCGCGGCGCCGTGATCGCCGCGCGTGATGATGGCGACATCGAGCAGTCGCTGGCGAGGGAGCAATCGGCTGAAATGGTGGCAGACCGTGCGTATTGGTTGCCACTGCGTCGCGAACTCGAAGCGCTGCGGCATGCGGCGCGTCGATCAGCGGACGAACCCCAGACCGGTAACGCGTGACCGTACCATCCTCGCGCCGCACCACCGCACTCGCCGACCGTTACCGCCTCGACCGCGAACCGGGTGCTGGCGGCATGGCGACGGTGTACCTCGCGCGCGACCTCAAGTACGATCGCGATGTCGCCATCAAGGTCCTGCGCGCCGACGTCGCACAGACGGTCGGCGCCGAGGGGTTTCTTCGCGAGAGCCGGATGGCGGCCAGGCTCAGTCAGCCGCACATCCTGCCCCTCTTCGACTCGGGACAGGTCGATGACGCATTGTACTACGTGATGCCGGTGGTGCGCGGTGAATCGCTGCGCGACCGGCTGGATCGCGAGCGCATGCTGCCGGTGGCCGACGCGGTGCGCATTGCCAGCGAACTGGCCGGGGCGCTGGAGCACGCGCACAAGAGTGGTGTAGTGCATCGCGACATCAAGCCCGACAACATCATGCTGCAGGACGGGCATGCGTTGGTGGCGGACTTCGGCATCGGCAAGGCGCTCGAGACGATCGACACCGAGCCGGCCACGCAGACGGGCGTCAGTGTCGGGACGCCGGCCTACATCAGTCCCGAGCAGGCGTCGGGCGAAGCGGTGGATGGGCGCAGCGACATCTACTCGCTCGGGTGTGTGTTGTACGAGATGCTGGTCGGTGAGCCACCGTTCACCGGGCCAACCGTGATGGCCGTCATCGCCAAGCGATTCGTGCAGGCGCCAGCCGATGTGACGGCGCTCCGCGACGGCGTCTCGCGCCCGGTCGCCAACGCCGTGCAGAAAGCATTGGCGCGTGCGCCGATGGATCGCTACGACACCGCGGCCCTGTTCGTGACATCGCTGACCGACGTGGCGAGTGTGACGAGTGTCGCGACGAGGCCCGCGCCGCCGGCACAGTCGCTGGCGGTGATGCCATTCGTCAACCGCAGCGGTGATACCGACAATCAGTTCTTCTCCGATGGCCTGAGCGAAGACCTGATCAATGCGCTCACGTCGGACGCAGGTCTGCATGTCGCGTCACGCACCTCGGCGTTTCGGTTTCGCGGCAGTGAACTGGACATTGGCGACATCGGTGAGCACCTGAATGTCGCGTGGGTGCTGGAAGGCAGTGTGCGGCGCGCCGGCACCAAGCTTCGCGGTTGCTCGACGCGTGGGATCGCGGGGATGATCCGGGCACGACGGCCTGAGCGTCGTCTGGCGCCAAAAGAGGACCATGGTCATATTATTCTGACCACTTTCAGGAGCCCGATCATGCCCCGTCAGCCGGCGCGTTCCAAGTCTGCGCGAGCATCAGCGACCATCTCCGCCAGTGAGTTCAAGGCCACCTGCCTCGAACTCATGGATGAGATCGCGCGCACGGACGCTGACGTGATCGTCACGAAGCACGGACGGCCCGTGGTTCGGGTGTCGGCGGTACAGACACCGTTCGAATCCCCATGGGGGTTCATCCGCGGCAGCGTCGTGTCGCACGGTGACATCGTCTCGCCCGACGATGCGCTGTGGGCCGCGTCGGCCACCGAGCCCCTTGCCTCGCGTTCCCCGGACTGACGTGACGCCAGAACAACCGGCACGCCGTCGCGTCGCGGGCGCCGGCCCCACCCGGCCGAGGGGCCGTGAGCCCGCGCCGGAATACACCGGACCTCCTGCGGTCTGGCGTGCCGCCGCGTCGCCAGTCCGCGACACGCCGATCCTGCTCGACACGCATGTGTGGCTGTGGACGCTCGATGCCACGGCGGGGACGCTGCCCAAGGCGACGCGCACGCTCATCGATCGCGCCGCCGCCGCGCGCCGCCTCTTCGCGAGCGACTTCTCGTACTGGGAAATCGCCATGCTGGTGAGCAAGGGGCGGTTGCAGCTGGGGACCGATGTCGGTGTGTGGCTCGATCGCGCCGCCCTGGCGCCCGGTGTCGTCACCGTGCCGGTCACCCGCGATGTGCTGGTGCACAGCACGCGATTGGCTGGCGAGCCGCACGGTGATCCCGCCGATCGGATTCTGCTCGCGCAGGCGCAAGCACTGGGTGCGTCGCTGCTGACCTGCGACAAGGGCATCATCGCTTACGCGGCCCGGACAGCAGGCATTCCGGTGTGCGATGCACGCTGATCAGACAGGTCGAACGGTGACACGGCGCCCTGAGACCGCGATGAGAGCTCGCGGTGTCGTCTCCCCCCGCGTAACGTGGATCCTGTGACGTCCCCGATGGATCGATTGACGGCGGCCCTCGCCGACCGCTACCGCCTCGAGCGCGAACTCGGCGCGGGCGGTATGGCGACGGTCTATCTCGCGCACGATCGCAAGCACGATCGTGACGTCGCGATCAAGGTGCTGCGTGACGACGTCGCGGCCAGCGTCGGCCGCGATCGCTTTCTGCGCGAGATCCAGCTGGCCGCGAAGCTGAGCCACCCGCACATCCTCCCGCTCTTCGACTCCGGCGACGCCGACGGCACGCTGTTCTACGTGATGCCTTTGGTCCAGGGCCAGTCGCTGCGCGAGCGGCTCGACACCAAGCGTCAGCTGCCCATTGCGGACGCGGTGCGCATTGCGAGCGAGGTGGCCGGTGCGCTCGACCATGCACACCGTGTGGGCATCATCCATCGGGACATCAAGCCCGAGAACATCATGCTGCAGGACGGGCATGTGCTCGTGGCCGACTTCGGCATCGGCAAGGCGATCAGCGACACGACGGCCGACACACTCACGCAGGTCGGCATGAGCGTTGGGACACCGGCCTACATGAGCCCCGAGCAGGCGGTGGGGGACGACGTGGACGGCCGCAGTGATCTGTACTCATTGGGCTGCGTGTTGTACGAAATGCTGGTCGGCGAGCCGCCGTTCACCGGGCCGACGGTGCAGGCGGTGATTGCGAAACGGTTCGTGCAGACACCGACCGATGTGGCGGCGTTGCGCGAAGGCGTGCCACGCGCGGTGTCGCGCGCGGTGCAGCAGGTGCTCGCACGCGTGTCCGTCGATCGTCACGAAACCGCGGCCCTCTTCGTCACGGCGCTCAACGAGCGCGAGACCAGCACGACCGCACCTGTCGCACCGGCCCAGTCGCTCGCGATTCTGCCGTTCGAGAATCTCAGTGCCGACCCGGACAACCAGTACTTCGCCGACGGTATCGCCGACGACATTCTCGATGCGCTGGTGCAGATCGACGGGCTGCATGTGGCCGCCCGGGCATCGGCGTTCTCTTTCCGGGGCAAGCAGGACGCACTGGCCGAGATCGGGAGCGCGTTGAACGTGGCCACGGTGCTGCAGGGGAGCCTGCGTCGATCGGGCAATCGCATGCGGCTCGCGGTGCAACTGATCTCCGTACACGATGGCTATCACCTCTGGTCGGAACGCTTCGATCGCGAACTCGTCGACGTATTCGCGGTGCAGGACGAGATCGCGGCGGCCATCGCGGAGAAGCTGCGCGTCACGTTCGTGGCGCCGGCGCAACCGGCCGGCAAGGCAACCACTGCAGAGGTCGAGGCCTTCGAGCTGGTCGCGAAGGGGCGTGCCCTGCTGGCGATGCGTGGGCCGAGTCTGCTGGAGGCGCGCGCCTGTCTTGAACGCGCCATCGAACTGGACCCGCAGAACGCCGATGCCCACGGTGTGCTGGGCGAGACGCTGCGCAGCTTCGTGACCTACGGACTGATGCCGGTGGCCGAGGGGCGGCCGCTCGCAAAAGCGGTACTCACGCGAGCGCTGGAGCTCGCGCCCGACAATGCCACCGTGATGGGCGCGTTGGGGAACGTCAGTCTCAATCTCGATCACGACGTGTCGGCCGCTTTCGTCTGGTGGGAACGGGCACTGGCGCTCCAGCCGCGTCTGTCCGAGGTCCGCGCACTCTACGCCATGAACGGGCTGATCCTGCTGCGGCACGACGTCGACCACGGCATGCGGGAGCTGGCCCGTGCGGTCCACGATGATCCGCGCGGCATCTTCTGTGCCTGCATCCACAGCATCGGACTGGTGGCGGCGGGACGGCCTGCCGAGGCGATCGCGGAAATGGAGCGCGCCTGCGATCTGAATCCCAGTGGCTTCTTGCCACTGTACCTCCGGGTGTTCATTCGCACGTGGAGCGGTGATGCGGATGGTGCACTCGTCGCCGCAAAACGGGCGTTTGCGGTGATCGGCCGCAATCCCTGGACATTGGCCGGCGTGCCAAGCGCGTATGTGCAACGTGGCGAGCTGGCGCTGGCGGAGGCGGTGTACGTGGAGCTTCAGGCGCGTGCGCAGACCGAGGAGGTCTCACGATTCGTGCTGTCGTTTGCGGCCGAAGCACTCGGCCGCACCGACGAGGCCATCGCGTACGCCATCGAATCCGTCGAGCGCTGTGATGGCACCGGACCGTACTGGACCCGTGCCCCCTTCTTCAGTGATGCACTGCGCGAGCACCCACGGTATCCTGAACTGCTGCGAGTGATTGGCGTGTGAGGCGACGCCGGGCACCTGCTCGAGTAGTGTGAGCAGCGCAAGGGTACGAGGCTTCGCGAGGGTCGCGCCGCGGTGCGGCCGCGATCGTCAGCCCGTCGAGCGCGGCGGGCCGCGCCGTCGGTCCGGTCATCCCGCCGTCAGTCCCTGATGTCCCACGGATGACTGGCGCGCAGCGCGCGCGGGACAAGATTGCGCTCGTGACCACCACCGCGCTCACCGTGCCTGCGGCGTCGGACCGCCAGATCTCGTCGACCGCTTTCCGGTTCAGCTGGCGCGACTTCTGGCGCGTGTCGGCCATCGGCCATCTCAGCGTCCTCGTCCTCCGCTTCAGCTACGTCTGGCTCGACGATCTGGTACGGGAGGCGTACGGGACCTTTCCAACCCGGTTCATCGAGGAAGTCACCGGTGCGTTCGGCTCCTTCCTGCTGAGCGGAGCCGTGTTTCTGGTGTGGCGGCGTGCGCCACTGCGCGGCACCGCATTCTGGCAGCGCGTCCCGGCCTACCTGCTGCTGGGCCTCGCGATGAGCGCGGCCAATACGAGCTTCATGTGGGCGTCGCGCACCGCCGCGTTTCCGCTGGTCGGTCTTGGCGCGTACGATTACGGACGGATGCCGCTCCGCTACCTGATGGAAGCGCCATCGGCCCTGATCGGTTTCGCCATGATCCTGGGCGCGCTGTGGCTTGCCGACGAGATTGTCGAGCGACGACTGCAGACCATTGCGCACGTCAGTCTCGAGCGCGCCCTGGCGGAGAGCCAACTCCGAAGTCTCCGGCTCCAGCTGCAGCCGCACTTTCTCTTCAATGCGCTCAACACGATTGCGGCGCAGCTCCATGAAGACCCGCGCGGCGCAGATCGTCTCATCGGGCGACTGGCAGAGCTGCTGCGTGTCTCGCTTCGCGCCACCGATGTGATGCTCGTGCCGCTGCGTGACGAGCTGGCACTGCTCAGTGCCTACGGAGACCTGATGCGGGCGCGATTTGGTGCGCGTCTCGACCTGCAGGTGACTGTGAACGGCACGTCCGGCGATGAGATGCTGCCACCACTGCTGTTGCAGCCACTGGTGGAGAACGCCGTCCGACATGGCGGCCTTGAACGCGAGGGACATTCGCGGATCGTCGTCACGGCGCGAAGAGACGACGGGCGCCTCGTGCTGCGGGTCTACGACGACGGACCGGGCGTCAAGGTCGACCGGGACGTACTCACGTCTGGCAGCGGGCTCTCGACCACGGCTCGGCGCGTCGAGTTGCTGTTTGGCGCAGACGCCGCGCTCCTGGCGCGGAACGCCGACGGTGGTGGGTTCGAGGTGGTGATCAGGCTCCCGGTCCGCACCAGATGATGCGTGTCCTCGTGGTCGATGACGAGGCTCCGGCGCGCGCACGACTGCGCCGACTGGTGGAGGAGCTGCCCCCCGACATGGATGTCACCGTCGCGGGTGAAGCCGACGATGGCGAACAGGCAGTCGAGCGGATCGGGGTCCTGAGCCCGGAGGTCGTCTTGCTCGACATTCGCATGCCGCGCGTGGATGGATTCGGAGTGATTGATGCGATGGGCGACGAAATGCCCCTGACGATCTTCTGCACGGCGTACGACGAACATGCGCTGGCGGCGTTCGAGGCACGCGCCGTGGACTATCTGCTGAAACCGGTGCAGCCGGAGCGGCTTCGTGCGGCACTGGAGCGGGCGGAACGCCTGCTGGCAGGCAGCGCAACAGCCCGTCGGCGCGGCATGCGCGCCGTGGCGGCCATCGTCGAGTCGGGGGGGCACTTTCTTCCGAGGCTCCTGGTGCACGACGACACCCGCGCCTGCCTCCTGCCAGTCGAGCGCATCGACCATCTCCGCGCCGAACGGAACTACTGTGACATCCGCAGTGGCGGGAAAACGTATCGGGTCCGTCGCACACTGAGCTCGCTGGCCGCCAGACTGGACCCGAAACTCTTCCTGCGCATCAACAAGAGCGACATCGTGCGACTGGACGCGGTGCGTGAGATCCAACCCTGGTCGCATGGCGACTACCGCGTCGTCCTGCACGATGGCACGATACTCAGCTGGAGCCGCCGCTACCGCGCCGCCGCCGAGTAACGTGTGCCGCCGGACGGGAGCCGGTCGTCCCGCACCGCATCCCTGATGTCCCGCATCACTCGCTCGCCACGCGTGGAAGGCGAATCCTTCGGCATCACCCCGAGCCGAGGTATTGCATGCGCCGTCTTTCCGTCGTGAGTATGCTCACACTGTCCGTCACCAGCAGTTCCATCGCCGTCGGCCAGCGACTCCCGGCGACCGAATGGCCCGCGTACGGTGGCGATCCTGGTGGCAGTCGATACTCGTCGATTGCGCAGATAGACAGAAGCAACGTGTCGACCTTGCGACGCGAGTGGACGTTCAACACCGGCGAACGTGAGCCGGGTTCGCGCTCGTTCGAGGCGACGCCGATTCTCGTCGATGGCACGCTCTACCTGAGCACACCGCTCGGCAAGATCATCGCGCTCGACCCGGTGACCGGGACGGAGCGCTGGCGCCATGACGCCAGGGTCAGCGCGAGCCACGGCTTCGGCGATTTCACCTCGCGCGGGGTTTCCTATTGGCGTGACGACACGGCGCCGAACACCGCATCATGCCAGCGCCGGATCATCGCCCCGACCATCGATGGGCGTCTGCTGGCGCTCGACGCGCGTGACGGAACGCTCTGCCGCGGTTTTGGAACCGACGGCGTCGTCTCACTTCGCGAAGGACTGCGCAACAAGCCGTTCGAGTTCGCAGAATACGAGGTGACCTCGCCGCCGGCGATCATCGGCGGATTGATCATCGTGGGTTCGGCGATCGCCGACAACAACCGGACCGATGCGGCAAGTGGTGAAGTACGTGCGTACGATGCACGGACGGGCGCAAAGGTGTGGAGCTGGGATCCGGTTCCGCAGAACCCGCATGATCCGGCTTACGCGACCTGGCGCGGTGACGATGCGCACCGAACCGGCGCGGCCAACGCCTAGAGCGTCATCGCGGCTGATACGGCACGAGGTCTCGTGTTCGTTCCAACGTCCGCGCCAAGCCCGGACTACTACGGTGGCAAGCGCCTCGGCAGGAACGACTACGCCAACACAATCGTCGCCTTGCGCGCGGCGACCGGTGCGGTGGTGTGGCACTTCCAGACCGTGCACCACGATCTCTGGGACTACGACAACGCGGCGCCGCCCGCGCTCGTCGATGTCATGATCAATGGTCGCTTGCGTCCGGCTGTCTTGCAGGCGACAAAGACCGGAATGCTCTTTGTGCTTGACCGCGAGACGGGGGTGCCGCTTGTGCCGGTGGAGGAGCGAGCGGTGCCTGCGAGCGACGTTGTGGGCGAGGAAGCGTGGCCGACGCAGCCATTCAGCGCGATCCCTCCGCTCAGCCCCCACCGATTTGCTGCCGACGACGCGTTCGGTGTGAATGCCGCGGCACGCGAGTCCTGTCGCGCGCAGGTGGCCGGTCTGCGCAATCAGGGCATCTTCACGCCGCCGAGTCTGCAGGGGACGCTCGCGGTCCCGTCAAATGTGGGTGGTGCACACTGGGGTGGCGTGGCGTGGGACGCGATACATCGTGTCGCGGTCGTTCCGGTGAACACGATTGCGGCATTCATCCGCCTGGTCCCGACTGAAGGCACCGATATCGCGTCGCTTCGGCGCGAGGCTTCCGCGCGAGGGCAGCAGGTCAATCGATTGCGCAATACGCCGTTTCACCAGGTGAGAGGACTGCTGTTCGGTCCCGATGGTGTGCCGTGTACGCCACCACCGTTCGGCAAGCTGGTCGCGGTGGACATCGCGGCGCGGCGCATTCTCTGGGAGACACCCGTTGGCAACCCCGCGACAGGGCACCAGAACGGGCCGGCGCTCGGTTCGCCGAATCTCGGCGGTGCGATTGTGACGGCGGGCGGTCTCGTCTTCATCGGCGCCACACTCGATCAGCGATTCCGCGCCATTGACGTCGGGACGGGGCGTGAGCTCTGGAGTGCTGTGCTGCCGGCCGGCGGCAAGGCGACGCCGATGACGTACGTCGGTGCGGACGGCAGACAGTACGTCGTCATCGCAGCCGGCGGCGATGGTGGCCGTTTCGGCTCCGGCGACGCGCTGGTGGCGTTCCGTTTGCCGTGACTGACACGGTCAGTGGCGGCGCCGCCTCACCAGCCGGTACCTTTGCGTCTCCGTAACCCATCCAGGAGCGCACGACGTGGCGATTGAGGTATCGACGGCCGACAGCTATGCGCAACGCAGCGGCCTGCGCGTGCATTCGAATCTGGTCGCGTTCCTGGAACAGGAGGCGCTGCCTGGAGCAGGCGTGGGAGCTGAGCACTTCTGGCAGGGGTTCTCGGATCTTGTCACAGCCATGGCGCCGCGGAACCGCGCCCTGCTGGCGACACGTGACGCGTTGCAGACGCAGATCGACGACTGGCACCGTGCCCGCGCCGGGCAGCCGATCGATCGCGGCGCTTACACGGCCTTCCTTCGCGACATCGGTTACCTCGTGCCCGAAGGATCGGACTGCACCATCGCCACGACGAACGTCGACCCGGAACTCGCAACGATCGCCGGTCCGCAGCTGGTGGTACCAGTGATGAACGCCCGCTACGCGCTGAATGCGGCCAACGCCAGGTGGGGCTCGCTCTACGATGCGCTCTACGGCACCGACGCACTTGGTGACACGCCGCCGAAGGGACCATACGACGCCGCGCGCGGTGTACGGGTCGTCGCCTGGGCCCGCACCTTTCTCGACGACGCGGTGCCGCTGGATGGTGTGTCACACGCGGCCGTGGATCGGTACCATGTGAGCGACGGCACACTGGTGGCCGTGTCGGCGGGCGATGTGTTCGCGCTGCGCGACCGGTCGCAGTTCGCAGGTCACGCAGGTGCGGCGCTGACGCCCTCGGCGGTGCTGCTGGTGCACAATGGGTTGCACATCGAACTGGTGATCGATCGTGGCAGCGCCATCGGCGCGACGGATCGCGCGGGCGTCGCCGATGTGTTGCTCGAGTCTGCCGTGAGCACGATCGTCGATTTCGAGGACTCGATCGCAGCGGTGGATGCCGATGACAAGGTGCTGGCGTATCGGAACTGGCTCGGCCTGATGAACGGTCAGCTCGAAGAGGTGGTGGAGAAGGCTGGCTCGCGTTTTGTCCGTCGGCTCGCCGCCAATCGCAGCTATCGCGCGCCGGATGGTTCCGCGCTGACGGTGCGTGGGCGCGCCGTGCTGCTGGCGCGCAACGTGGGTCACCTGATGACCACGCCAGCGCTGCGTGATGCCGAAGCGCGTGACGTGCCCGAAGGGCTGGTCGATGCGATGGTGACGACGCTGATCGGCATGCACGATCGTCTGCGTGCTCCGGCGGAGCGCAATTCCGCCACGGGCTCGATCTACATCGTCAAGCCCAAGATGCATGGGCCGGAAGAAGTGGCGTTTGCCGGTGACGTCTTCTCCATGGTGGAGGACATCCTCGGCCTGCCGCGCAACACGGTCAAGCTCGGCATCATGGATGAGGAACGGCGGACCACGGTGAACCTGCTGGAGTGCATCCGGGCGGTGCAGTCACGGGTGGTCTTCATCAACACCGGTTTTCTCGACCGTACCGGCGACGAGATTCACACGTCGATGGAAGCGGGGCCGATGGTGCCCAAGGCTCAGATGAAGAGTGAGCCATGGATCTCGGCGTACGAGAACCGAAACGTCGATGTCGGGCTGGCCTGCGGATTCCCGGGGCGCGCGCAGATCGGAAAGGGAATGTGGGCCGCACCGGATCTGATGGCTGACATGCTCCGGGTGAAGATTGGGCATCCGATGTCGGGAGCGACCTGTGCCTGGGTGCCATCGCCGACCGCTGCCACGCTGCACGCCACGCACTATCACCGCGTTTCCGTACACGATCGGCAGCACGAACTCGCGTCACGTCCGCGCGCGGCACTGGATGACATTCTCACCATCCCGCTTGGGGCGCCGGCCACATGGTCCGTCGATCAACGCCAGCGCGAAATCGACAACAACATTCAGAGCATTCTCGGGTACGTGGTGCGCTGGGTCGATCAGGGCGTGGGGTGCTCGAAAGTGCCGGACATCGACGATGTCGCGCTGATGGAAGATCGGGCAACCTGTCGGATCTCGTCGCAGCACGTCGCGAAC
>JANMHB010000118.1:0-21376 GCA_031374935.1 Gemmatimonadaceae bacterium
GGCAGAAGTCGTCATCCACGAAGACGAGAACTTCGAGCGCGCGCTCAAGCGGTTCAAGAAGAAGTGCGAGAAGGCAGGAATCCTGTCGGATCTCCGCAAGCATCGTCACTATGAGAAGCCGTCTGAGAAGCGCAAGCGCAAAATGAATGCGGCCACCCGCAAGAACCGTCGTACACGGTCGTTCTGAGTTTGCCGACCGAGACACACACCCGACTGAACGGTGATATGCTCACCGCTCGCAAGGCGCAGGACAAACCGCTGCTGTTGCTGCTCAGCACCGTCATTGCCGAGGTGAAGGAGCGGGTTCGCGTGATCGAGAATGAAGAGAAGCGCGAGGTGCAGGATGCGGATGTCATCGAGGTGCTGCGCAAGGGCATCAAGAAGCGACGGGATTCGGTCGAGCAGTACACGGCCGCGAACCGTCCGGAGCTGGCGCAAAAGGAGGCCGACGAAATCGTCCTGCTCGAGCGTTATCTCCCGGCTGCTGTGGACCCAGCGCTCATTCGTGGCGCCGTCATCGAAGTCATCGCCAGTGGCGTGACGCAGATGGGCCAGGTTATGGGTCGGGTGCTGCCGCGCTTCAAGGGGCAGGTCGAGGGCAGTGTGATCAACACGATTGTTCGAGAGGAACTGGCGAAGCTCGTCTAGTCGTACTGCTGCTTCCCACAGGTTGCGCTGGCCCGATCGCTCCGAATCCGAGCTGTCGGGCCGGTTTGCGTCAGGGGCTGTCGGCGAGCCACAGGCTGTGCCGGCGCCACTGCCATGTCTCTTCCCGCGCTCCATCTTTCAGCTTGTGAATACTCACGCTCTCGCAGTGCTCGAGTTCCCGCGGGTGCTCGACGTCGTCGCCGATCGCGCGTCGTCGGCGCTTGGCGCAGCCGCCGTGCGCGAGTTGCGTCCGCGCACCGATCGCGAGTGGCTGGCGCTCGAGCTCGCGCGTGTGCAGGCGATGCGGGCCGTGCTGAGTGGTGAGGGGGGCTGGTCGGCTGAGCCGATTCCAGACGTGCGGCAGGCGCTGGCGCGCCTCCGGCTGGCCGGCGCGGCCCTCGATGGCACCCAGCTGACGGCAATCGCAATGCTCCTGCGCTCGAGCCGACGCACACAGTCGGCGCTGCGCGATACGCGGCGGCCCGCCATGGCCACGGCGTACCTGCTGCCATTCGCGACCCGCCTGATTGCCGCGCCGCGCGACGAAGACGCGATCGACCGGGCCATCGATGGCGATGGCACCGTGCGTGATGACGCGTCCCCGGCACTCCGCCGCCTGCGACGCGAACTGATGGGCGCACAGGGTGAGCTGGTGCGACTGCTGGAGCGCATCATGGCCCAGCTCGAACCGAATCATCAGGTGACCGACATGTCGGTCACGGTCCGCAATGGCCGCTACGTGATTCCGGTCAAGTCGCACGCGCGCGTGGCACTCGGTGGCATCGTGCACGATTCCTCAGGCACGGGCGCAACGGTGTTCATCGAGCCACCGGCGGCGGTCGAGTTCGGAAACCGGATTCGCGAACTCGAAGCGGAGGAGCAGCGCGAGGTCGAACGGATCCTGCGCGAGCTGAGTGACAACGTGCGCCCGCTGCAGCCGGCGATGCTCGAGGCCTTCGCAGCCCTGGTCGAGCTCGACGTGCTGTACGCGCGTGCGAAGTACGCCAATGAATTCGGATGTGAACCGGCGGAACTGGGTGAGCCATCCGACGGTTTGCAGGTTCGCTTCGGGCGGCATCCGCTGCTGCTGGCCAGAAACGCCGCCGTGGTGCCGTTCGACCTGGTGCTGCTGCCCGATGAACGCACGCTGCTCATCTCGGGGCCGAACACCGGTGGCAAGACGGTACTGCTCAAGGCGCTCGGCCTGTTCTGCGCCATGATGCAGAGCGGGATTCCGGCACCGGTTGGTCCAGAGAGTCGCCTGCCGATCGTGGATGACTGCTTCGCGGATGTCGGGGACGAACAGTCGCTCGAAGCGAATCTCTCCACCTTCAGCGCGCACCTGGTGCATCAGCGGGAGATCCTTCGCGGGGCGAGCGAGCGTTCGCTGGTACTGATCGATGAACTCGGCTCCGGCACCGACCCGCTGGAAGGGGCGGCACTCGGCGGTGCCATTCTCGAAGCGCTCACGCGCCGTGGCACACTCACCGTGGCGACCACGCACCTCGGCGCCCTGAAGGAGCTGGCCGCGGAGGTGCCTGGCGTGGTCAACGCATCGCTGCAGTTCGACGCGGCGCTGCTGGCGCCGACGTACCGGTTGCTGAAGGGAATCCCCGGACGATCGTACGGGCTCAGCATCGCGCGACGGCTCGGGCTGCCGGACGACGTGTTGGACCGCGCCGAACTCCGCGTGCCGCAGGTGGAGCGCGATGTGCATCGGTTGCTGGCCGATCTCGAAGCGCGCGATGAGGTCCTCGCGCAGCGCGAAGCGCGGCTGGATCGGCTCGTGACCGACGCCGAAGTGCAGGCCGGGGCGTTGACGGCGCGTGAGCGTACGCTGCGAGAGAAGGAACGCGAGCTGGAGCGTGAATCGCGCAAGTCGGCGCGCGCACATCTGCTGGATGCGCGGCAGACGATCGAAGCCGTCATCGCCGAACTGAAGGCCACGGGGGCCGACGGAATCGAGGCAGCGGCGCGGGCCGCGCGGCGTGTGGTCGAGCGGGAAGCACAGTCGCAGGGACAGGCGCTGGAACAGCTGCTCGCTGAGCAACGGGCGCGGGCGGCGGAGGTGGCACGCGAGCGGCGCGGAGGACTCGAGCGCCTGCCGGAGGTGGGCGAGCTGGTCGAGGCCAGCGCGTTCGGCAACCGCATCGGCACGTTGGTCGATCTCCGGAACGGACTCGGGACGGTGGCCATCGGTGCGCTGAAGATGAGTTTTCCGATCGCCACGTTGCGCCCGACCGGCAAGAAGCCCGAGCGCGCCGCGGTGACCGTGGCGGTGAGTAATCCGGATGACGACACGGGCCCGCCCATGGGTGCCGGCGAAGTCGACCTGCGCGGGATGCGGGTGAGCGAGATCGACGATTTCGTGTCGCGTGCAATCGATACTGCCGTCCGCGCCGACCTGAAAGAACTGCGCATCATCCACGGCAAGGGGACCGGCGCACTGCGGGAGCGTGTGACACTCATGCTGCGCAACGAATCACGAGTGTCGGCACACCGGATGGGATTGTGGAACGAAGGTGGTGCGGGCGTGACCATCGCTGAACTGCGCTGACCCGCATTCCGCTCCGGATCCCCTCGCCATGATTCCGCAGGAAACGATCGAGCGTATTCGCGATTCGGCGGATCTGGTCGCGATCATCGGCGAAGTCGTCAAGCTGCGTCGCGTCGGCCACGACTTCCGCGGGCCCTGTCCGTTCCATGGCGGCAAGAACCCGAACTTCAGTGTGTCGACGAAGAACAACACCTATCACTGCTTCAAGTGTGGCGAAAGCGGTGATGTCTTCACGTTCCTCCAGAAGCACGGGGGCATGGACTGGCCGACGTCGGTGCGCGCTGCCGCCGATCGTGCCGGGATCGTGATCGTCGAAACACGCGGCACGCGCGAGGATGCCCGTGACACGCGGGAACCGGTGTGGGCCCTGCTCGGCGCGGCAGGCGAGTTCTTTCGGGAGGCACTCTGGTCGACCGCTGGCGCGGCGGCGCAGTCGTACCTGACCGCACGCGGACTCGACAAGGCGGCCTGTGATCGGTTCGAGATCGGATACGCACCGGCCGACGCCGATCTGCTGCGCGCCAGACTCGGGGCGCTGGGCTACTCGGAACTGCAGTTGCTGGATGCCGGGTTGCTGGTGAAGCGCGAGGAAGATGGCCGCGTGCGCGCGCGGTACCGCAATCGCGTGATGTTTCCGATTCATGATGCCGCAGGGCATCCGGTGGGTTTCGGCGGCCGGTTGATCGGGCCTGGCGAGCCGAAGTATCTCAATTCGTCCGATTCGCCGATCTTCAGCAAGGGGCAGTTGCTGTACGGGCTGCACTGGGCGAAGAACTCCCTGCGCAAGGAGGATCAGGCGCTGGTGGTCGAGGGCTACATGGATGTCATTCGGTGTCATCTGTCCGGAGCCACGCAGGCCGTCGCCGGCCTGGGCACCGCGCTCACCGAAGGGCAGGCGCAACTGCTCACGCGCTATACGAAGAACGTGTTCCTGCTCTACGACAGCGACAAGGCAGGTCAGAATGCCACCTTCAAGGCGGGGAAGGAGTTGCTGAAACAGCGGGCTGCAGTGCGCGTCGTGACCCTGCCGGATGGTGATGACCCTGACACGTTCATCGTGAAGTACGGGCGCGCCGGACTCGACAAGGCGGTGCACGCAGGCACTGACATCTTCGAGCGGCAGGTGCAGCTGATGGACCAGCGCGGCTACTTCCGCGACCTGGCGAAGGCGCGTTCAGCAATCGACAAGGTGATTCCGACGATCACTGCCACCGCCGATGTGGTGACTCGCGCGCTGTATCTGGCGCGTCTCTCGGAAGTGACGCACGTCCCGGTGGCGGTGATCGAGGCGGAAATGGCGAAGCCGCAGCGCCCCCGTGCCGGTGCGCCGTCGCCCGCGTCGCCAACACGCCCGCGTTCACTGCCCGCCGCTGGAGCACCGATGCCGGTCGACGCCGCCGACCCGCACATCTATGATGCGGCGTATCGTGAGGATGTGCACGAAGTACCCAAGGTGCAGCCGCCGCCGCTCGATGCTCCCCCGCGCGGCAAGTGGCAGAAGAAGCGTCAGGAGACCGGCTGGAAGATGGACCCCGCACGACCACGCGCCGCCGGCCATGGACTGGTGGCGGGGCCGGAGTTGTCGGTTGTTGCATTGCTGATCACCGATCGGAACTGGGCGCGCGACGCGTCAGAACAGATCGATCCTGCCTTGTTCGATGACCATCGGCTGCGTGCCATCTACGACACGCTGCTCAAACTGGGCGCCGACGAGCCGCTGGATACCGTCGAACTGGCACTGGAGAGTGACGCGCCCTTTGCGATCGACGTGTTTCTGGAAGTCGTGGCGCGCAAGGATGAGCTGGCGCCGTCGGCCGGTTCGCAGGTGCTGGAAGGGGCTGTGCGGCAGTTCCGCGTGCGCCATCTCGACCGGACGTTGCGCGACCTGGACGTGCAGATCCGCGAGAGTGCGCCGGACGCGCGGCGCCCCCTCGAGATCGAGCGCGAGGCGCTGCGCCTCGAACGCCGGACCCTGCTGGCGGAGCGATTCCGCGCGTAGGGACGGCTCTGGGTGACCAGCCCCGGTCCGTGCGCCCTTTCGTGTTGTGTGCGTCCACTCTGATTCCTACGTTGCGCCATGTCACCTTCCGTCCCTCGCATTCGCTCAGCGTCTCGCTGGCTGGCTCCGCCGCCCGTTGATCCGGCTGTTGTCGAGCGCCTCGCTTCGGCCCTGTCGTTGCCGCCGGTGCTCTGTCAGCTGCTGGCACAACGCGGGTACGTGGAGGTGGACGCTGCCAAACGCTTCCTGCGCCCGCGACTCGAACAGCTGAGCGATCCGTATACCCTGCTGGGGATGTCGGCGGCGGTGGAACGATTGGTCGGCGCGATCAAGACCGGTGAGACGATTCTGGTGCACGGCGACTACGATGTCGACGGCATGTGCAGCACGGCGTTGCTCACGCGTGCGCTGCGGCACTGCGGGGCGCGTGTCGTCCCGTTCATCCCGCACCGCCTCACCGACGGATACGACCTGACGGATGCCGGTGTACAGGCCGCGATCACTGCGCGCGCTCAGATCGTTCTGACGGCGGATTGCGGGACAAGCGCACTGCCGGCGATTGCGGCGCTGACGTCGGCCGGCATCGATGTCATCGTCAGCGATCATCACCTGCCTGGTGGGCCGCTGCCGGAGTGTGTGGCGATTCTCAATCCGAGGCAGCCCGGGTGTACATCGCCGGACAAGGATTTCGCAGCGGTCGGCATCGCCTTCAAGCTCGCCCTCGCGCTGTCACGCGCACTGGGCATGGGCGATGGATTTGTCTTCGGGCTGCTCGATCTCGTCGCGCTGGCGACGGTCGCCGACCTCGCACCGCTGCGGGGCGAGAACCGTGTGCTGGTGCGCTATGGTCTGAAGCTGATGGGAGCGACCACCAACGCCGGCCTCCGCGCGCTGATCCGCGCCTCCGGGCTCGAGGGAAAAGCGCTGACCGCGGGACGGATCGGCTACATCCTTGGGCCGCGCCTGAATGCCGCCGGGCGACTGGGCAACGCCATGCGTGGCGTCGAGTTGCTGCTGACCGATGATCCCGCGTCGGCGAACGAGATTGCGCGTGAACTCGAGGAGCTGAATCAACGTCGGCAGGCACTCGACAAGTCGACGTTGGATGAGGCGATGCGGATGGTCGATGCGGTCGATCTCGATGAGACCTATGGGCTCATCGTGGCGAGGCAGGGCTGGCATGCTGGCGTGATCGGAATCGTGGCGTCGCGCCTTGTCGAACAGGTGTCGCGACCGGTGGTGATGGTGGCGCTCGATGGCGACACGGGGAAGGGCAGCGGACGCTCGATCAGCGCCTTCGACCTGCATGGTGGCCTGTCGGCTTGCCGTGAGCACCTGATCCGATTCGGCGGCCACCGGGCTGCCGCCGGCATCACGGTCGCGACGGAACGGATTCCGGTGTTGCAAGGCGCATTCAATGCCGTGGCACGGGCGCAGCTCACGGCCGATGACCTGATTCCGGAGCAACGGATCGACCTCGAGGTTCGTGGCGCGGACGTCACGGACGAACTCGAGCGCCTGCTGCAGTACTTCGAACCGCACGGGTTGGGCAATCCGACTCCCACGCTGGCGTTGCGGCAGGCACGCATCGAGACCGCCCCCCGACGCATCGGCAGCACCGACGGCGTGCGCACCTCGGTCTCCACCGAACACGCGTCCATCGCGGCGATCGGCTGGCGACTCGGCGACCGCGCCAGGTTGCTCGATCCGGCGACACCGGTGGATCTCGCCTTTCGCCTCGATCGCGACGACTACAAGGGCGCAGACCGATTGCAGCTGCACCTGCTCGACGTGCGGCGCTGAGCGATGCGCATCATCGGTGGCAGCTGGCGCGGGCGCCAGATCAGTGCGCCGTCGGTCGGCGGGGTCAGGCCGACCGGCGATCGCGTGCGGGAGGCGTGGTTCAGCATCATCCAGTTCGACGTGCCGAACGCGCGCGTGGTGGATCTGTGCGCCGGGTCTGGTGCCCTCGGCATCGAAGCGATGAGCCGCGGGGCGGCACATGTCACGTTCATCGACTCGTCCGCCTCGGCGCTGGCGACGATCCAGCGGAATCTGGAGTCGCTTGGCGCCGACCCGTCGCGCTACGCGCTCCAGAAGGGTGACGCGGAGGCCTTCGTCCGCGGCGTACCGGCACACACGTTTTCACTCGCATTCGCGGATCCACCCTACGCGCTCGCCGTCGCAGCGAACCTCTGCGCGGGCTGGCGGGCATCACCGTTTGCTTCGGTCTTCAGCGTCGAACACCCGGCGACGGTCGACCTGGGCGACGGCGGCGACCGGCGACGCTACGGGCAGACGGCCATTACTTTCTTCCGCGGCTGATGTCCGCCGCCACGCCTCCCGCCCACGGATCCAAGCCCTCCACATCATGAGTCGTATCGCGCTCTACGCCGGCAGCTTCGATCCTGTCACCCGCGGCCATCTGGATCTGATGCGGCGCAGTCTGCACTTCGTCGACACGCTGTTCGTGGCCGTCGCCAGCAATCCGAAGAAGACGTCGTTGTTCAGCGCTGATGAGCGAGTGCGATTCATCGTTGGCGCCACCGATGATGAGCCTCGCATCATCGTCCGCGTCTTCGATGGCCTGCTGGTGGACCTCGCCCACGAGATTGGCGCCTCGATGCTGATTCGCGGCTTGCGAGCGGTGAGTGATTTCGAGTACGAGTTTCAGATGGCGCTGATGAATCGACACCTGGCAGCCGATCTCGAGACGGTGTTCATGGTCCCGTCGCTGGATACCACGTACATCTCGAGTTCGATGGTGCGCGAGGTCGCGCGCTTCGGCGGCGATGTGAGCGATCTGACGCACCCTACGGTGGTGGCCGCGTTGCAGGCGAAGTTCCGATACACCGAACGGTGAGCGATTTTCTCACCACCCTGCATCGGCGCGCCGCGGTCATCTGTCCACGCATCGTCTTTGCAGAGGGTGACGATCCACGCACACGAGAGGCGATCGGCCAGGTCGTCGCGGCGGGAATCGCGAGCGCACTGGTGGTGGTGCCTGATGCGACGCATGTGCCAGCCGTGCTTGCGCTGGGTGCGACACCAGTCGTGCCCACGGACAGTGCGCGGCGACCGGATGTCGAAGCCTGTCTCGCGCGGTGGGCCCGGGCGCGGGCACGTGACGAGTCCGAAGCGCGTGCCTTCGCGTCGCATCCGCTGGCCTTCGCCAATGCGCTCGTGGCACTCGGTGACGCAGACGCCTGCATTGCCGGCGCGGTGCATACCACTGCCGATGTGTTGCGCTGGTCGCTGCGCCTGATTGGCTCGGAGAGCGCCAGCCAGAGTGTCTCGGGCGCGTTCTATCTCGTCGCGCCGGGCACGGGCCGCCCGTGGCCGCATGAGGTGCTGACGTTCAGCGACTGCGGCGTCATTCCGGAACCGACGGTCGAACAGCTCTCCGACATCGCGATCGCGGCAGCCACCGATCGGGTGCGGGTCGTAGGCGACGAACCAGCCGTCGCTTTCCTGAGCTTCAGTACACGAGGCAGCGCCGAGGCCGCGTCCGTGCTGCGGGTGCGACACGCCGTGGCGCTCACGCGCGAACGCAGACCCGATCTGCGGGTGGATGGGGAACTGCAGGCGGATGCCGCACTTGATGCAGTCGTTGCCGCCCGCAAGGCCGAGGGAAGCACGGTGGCCGGTCATGCGAACATTCTGATCTTTCCTTCTCTCGATGCGGGCAATATTGCATACAAGCTCGTGCAGTACCTGAGTGGTGCCACGGCCATTGGCCCGATCGTGCAGGGCCTGCGTCGACCGTCCCTCGATCTGTCGCGCGGCGCGATCCCGTCCGACATCGTCCACGCGGCAGCGATCGCGGCGCTGCAGACTGTGCGCACATGAATGACTCCCGCGAACCGCGACTGCCGCCGATCCGCAAGCGACTCGGTCAACACTTCCTGACGGATGCCCGAACACTCGACCGAATCGCCGACGTGCTGGCGATTACACGTGGCGACACCGTCATCGAGATTGGCCCGGGGCGTGGCGCACTCACGGATCGGCTGGCCGCGCGCGCCGGTCGGCTGATCACGATCGAAGTCGACAAGCTGCTGGTACCCATCCTGCAGCAGCGGTACCGTGATCAGCCGCATGTCCAGGTGATCGAGTCGGACGTGCTGGAGCTGTCGCTCGGGGAAGTCGCGGGTGGTCCGTTCCTGCTCGCGGGCAACGTGCCGTACTACATCACCACGCCGATCATCTTTCACGCGATGACGCGGCCGCGGCCGGAACGCGCAGTGTTTCTGGTGCAGCGAGAAGTCGCTGAACGCGCGATCGCGCCGCCGGGATCGAAGGAATACGGCGCGCTGTCAGTGAATCTGCAGGCGCTCGCGACGGTTGCGCTTCGCGGGCTGGTCAAACCTGCGGCGTTCAACCCGCCACCGTCCGTCGATTCGGCCATCCTGCATCTCGCGCCTCGCCTGGACCCCGTGATTTCGGTTGACGAAGAGGTGGCATTCCGCCGGCTGGTGATCGCGTCCTTCGGCTTGCGACGCAAGCAGCTGCGTCGCGTTGTCAGAACGGTGCGCGGACTCAGCGCCGAAGAAGCGGATCTCGCGTTGGCGACGGCAGGCCTCGATCCCGAGGCGCGTCCCGAGACGCTTTCCGCCGATCAGTTTGCCGCACTGCTCCGCGCACTGCCGGCTGTGGCGCCGGACGCCGCCTGACGGTCAGCGCACCGCAGAGTCGCGGTCGCGATGCACCAGTGCGTAGGCCAACCCTTCGAGTTCGAGCGCCATGTTCACCGACTTGACGGTGACCGTCGGTGGCACGTGCAGCGGAGCTGGCGCGAAATTCATGATGGCCCGGATTCCGCTCGAAACGACAAGGTCGGCGACGGTCTGTGCGTACTCAGCCGGCACCGTGATGACCGCGATCTCCGGTGCCTCGCGCACGGCATCGCGTGCGAGCTCGGCCATGCTTCGCACGCCGATCCCGTCAATCATCCGTCCGACGAGTTGCGGATTGTTGTCGTAGATCGCCAACACGCGGAACCCCCGCTCCGAGAAGCCGCGATAGCTGACGAGGGCCGCGCCAATCTTGCCGGCCCCGACAATATAGACCTTCCATTCGCGGCCAAGTCCGAGGATTTCACGCAACTGCGTGACGAGCTCAGCTACATCGTATCCGCGGCCGCGCTTGCCGAATGAGCCGAAGAAGCTCAGGTCCTTCCGCACCTGGGCCGAGGTCGTGCCGCCGTCCTCCGCCAGCGCATCGCTGGAGATGGTCGCCAGGCCCCGCTGCGCGGTTTGCTCCAGCACGCGCAGATACAGGGACAGCCGCCGTACGGTCGACTCGGCTATGTGCTTCTCAGGTTCGGAGACGGCTTTGGGAGAGGTCATTCTTGTGAAGAATTTCACAAGAAAGGTCCCGGAAGGCCAGCCCATCCGCTCGCCCGGGGCATGAGGTAGGTGCCGAAACAGGCCTTCGTCATGCCCGCCAGCTCGATAGCTTGTGCGGATGCACGACTTTCCTCCTCTTGCACGCGGCGGCGGTTTCGCCGGGGAAACCGGCGTTCCTGTCTGGATATCCTGCCAGAGTGCCAACCGGCTTGCGGCCGTCATCCGGCGCCGACGCGGCCTTAGCGCAGAGTCGCGACTCGATGGAAACTGATGCCTTGATCGCATCACTTGGCGCTCGTCTCCGTCCTGCGGAGTCGAGCGTGACGGACGCGGCGGTTGCGCTGATTGGGCGCGGTCCGATCGACTCACCTGCGTTGGTCGCCGAAGTGTGCCAGGCGATCGGCGTTCGCCGCGCGTTGGCGGAGAGCCTGGCGCGGGCGATTCTGGGACATCGGCCTGATGTCCGTCAGGGACCCGACGGCCGCTGGCGCATTGCGGCCGAGGCCGGTGGGCTGCCCAGGCCGTCGCGTGAGGTTGCGGCAGGAATGCGGTTGATGCCGTCTGGGGCCGTGATTCAGACCGTTGCGGCTCGCGAAGCCACTGCCGCGCTCCCGCTGGCTGCGCTTCGCTTTGCGGTGGTCGATGTGGAAACGACGGGTGGCCGGCCTGGACACGGCGATCGAATCACCGAGATCGCCGTCGTGCGTGTGCGCGATGGTGACATCGTGGATGTGTTCGAGACCCTCGTCAATCCGGAATGCGCGATACCGCCGATGATCACGCAGATCACACGGATCACCTCCGAGATGGTGCGACACAAGCCCGTCTTCGCGGCCATCTCGCAGGAGATTGCGACGCGACTCGAAGGGCACATCTTCGTCGCGCACAATGCATCGTTCGACTGGCGCTTCGTGAGTCATGAGGTCTTTCGTGCCACGGGGCAGGCGCTCGATGGCACCACGCTGTGTACCGTCCGCCTCGCCCGCAAGCTTCTGCCGCAGTTACCGCGCCGCAATCTCGATTCGGTGGCCAACCACTACGCGGTGGATATTCCGGCTGAGGTGCGCCATCGTGCCGCTGGCGATGCAATTGCGACCGCGAAGATTCTTCTGGCGCTGCTGAAAGACGCCGCCGGCCGGGACATCACCACATGGGGTGCGCTCGACGCGTTCCAGCGCACGGGAACTGCCGCCGCCAAGCGGCGAAAGAAGCCGGCTTGGCCCGCGCCGGTGCGGGACGCAGCCGATGGTGCCTGACACTCGCCTCCACGACCGATGACTTTCCCGACTCCACTGCTGCAGACACGCCAACTTGGATCGCTGCGCATCCACGCCATCCAGGCCGGTGGTCAGCGCCTGGATGGTGGCGCCATGTTCGGCGTCGTGCCGAAGGTGCTCTGGCAACGCCGCATCGAGGCCGACGAGCGCAACCGGATCCAGATGGGCATGCGCTGCCTGCTTGTCGAACACCCACAGGGGCTGGTACTGATCGACACCGGCGCCGGCAACAAGGAAGACCAGAAGTTCATCGACATCTACGGCATGGAGCTGCAGGCGGACGTGCCTGAGCAGCGCGCAAACGAGACCGCGCTGGAGACGGGTATCCGTGCCGCAGGGTTCGAGCCGGCCGATGTGAAGGTCGTCATCAATACGCATCTGCATTTCGATCACGCCGGCGGCAACACGCGGCGCGATGCGGATGGCGTGGTCGTGCCGACGTTCGTCAACGCAACCTACGTCGTGCAGGCGGGGGAACATGCGTGGGCATCACACACCAATGAACGGACGGCGGCCAGCTACTTCCCCCCGAACTTTGCACCACTGCGGGCCACCGGGCAGTTGGAGCTGATCGAAGGCGACGTCGAGATCATGCCCGGCATCACCGCCCGTGTGACGCCTGGTCACGTGCCATTCCACCAGAGCCTGCTGCTGGAAAGCGGCGGTGAGCGGGCGTGCTTCCTTGGCGACGTGATGCCCACGGTCAATCATGTGCCGCTTGCCTGGATCATGGGCTACGACGTCGAACCATTGCGCACACTCGAGAGCAAGCGGGCGTTGCTCCGCGAGGCGGCGGACGAGAACTGGCTGTTGATCTTCGAACACGATGCGCTTCACGCCTGGGGCGGTGTGACGCCGGATGCGAAGGGGTACGCATATGCCGATCGCTGAGCTCCGCGGCCGGCAGGCGGATGTGCGCGTCGGGTAGCACACACCGATCCCTCGCGCGCACGGTTCACAGGTCCGTGCGCGCTCGAGTGTCTGACAGGCCGACGCGCTTACCGCCGGCTTCTGGCACGCAGGTCGCGCAGCACCGTGGGGAAGTACGCCATCTGTCGGCGCTGATCCGCCGTCGGCGGCCCGTTCCCGCGCAGGACGTTGCCGTACAATGTGCCAATGCGATCCTGCAATTCACGCACAGTCTTCGGCAACTCCGTGTCAGCCCTGGCTGAGACCTCGGTGCCAAGCGCCACGACCTGCCGGTATACGCTTGCGACCGAATCGACGGCCGTGTGCCACAGTGTCCGTTGCTGGGCGATCATCGTCAGGCGTGCATCCTCGCGCACCGTGACCGGCTGCTCACGTGTCACACCAGCGGCCGTGAGCCGCGCGCGGTAGCGCCCCGGTGCCACATACCGCCCCGGCGGCCCGCCGCGTGGCGTCTCGGCCTCGTCGTCTCCGGGCGATGCGGTGCCAGGCAGTGCCGGCAGGCGAAGGTTCCAGACCGCGCGGTTGACGCCGGCGCTCTTTTCCGCGCGGACGCGAGAGACTTCGATGCCGCGCGCGTCATGGATGGTGAGCGTCACCGAGTCGGTACCGGCGTTGTCGCGGAGCCAGTAGTCGATGATCGCGCCATTGGGCGGGTTCTCGCCGCGGAAGATCATGTCGCCACTGTGGGCTTTGGTCCCGCTCAGGCGCCGCATCTCAGCCGGTTGAATCGTGAACAGGTGCGCTGGCGTCTGCGCGATCGCTGGCACGAGTTCCTGGAGCGCATTCAGGTGGTCGAGGATGTAGATGCCGCGCGCGTGAGTTGCGACCACCAAGGCGTTCTCGCGGCCCTGCAGCGCCATGTCATACACCGGCACGCGCGGAAGCCCGCGATACTCCCGCCAGGTGGCGCCAGCGTCGGTCGACAGAAACAGTCCCTGCTCGGTGCCGAGGTAGAGCACCCGCGGATTCCGGAGATCCTCGCGCAGTACATGGATCACCCGATTCGGCGGCAGTCCCTCGGTGATCGCGGTCCAGGTGGCGCCGAAATCCGTGCTGCGGAAGAGATAGTTGGTGAAGTCGTCGTTCTGGTGCCCGTCGAACGCCGCGTACACGGTGCCGGCGGCCGTGCGCGACGCTTCGAGGTGCGACACCCACGTGCCCGGCGGCACGCCGGGGATGTTGGCCCGGACGTTCTTCCACGATCGCCCGCCATCCTGCGAGACCTGCAGATTGCCGTCGTCGGTTCCGACATACAACACGCCGGCGCGACGCGGTGACTCGCTGATGCTCGTCGTGCTCGGGAAGTACGAGACTCCGTCATCGAGTGAGAGGGTGGTGTCGGTGGGCATCTGCCCCATGATCGCCAGCTGGCGGCGGTCGATTCCGGTGGTGAGATCCCCAAGGGACGACCAGGTGTCGCCGCGATCCGTCGACTTCCAGACCTCGCGCATGCCGACGTAGATCGTCTTCGGATCGTGCGAGGAGATGACGACTGGCGAATTCCAGCCAGCCGGCATGATCTTCTTGCCGACGCGTGGATCCGGCGCACCCCAATTGCCGAGTTTCGGACCTTCACCCTCCTTGCCCACCGGCCGAATGCTCACGCTCTGGAGCGTGCGCAGGTCCACGCGCGACAGGCCGAGGTACTGCGAGCTCGAGTACAGCGTGCGGTTGTCGCTGGTGTCGATCACGTTGTTGAAGCCGTCGCCACCGCCCACACGATACCAGTCCTCATTGAGCGGGCCGCTGGTCGTGAAGGTGGCGCTCGGGCCACACCAGCTGCCGTTGTCCTGGAGGCCGGTGCAGATGAAGAATGGTGAGGTCGTGCTCACGCTGACGTGATACGGCTGCGACATGGGCAGCGATGACACGTACAGCCACTTCACCCCGCGATCGTACGAAATGCCGATACCGCCATCGTCGGCCTTGATCAGATGGCGCGAGTCACGCGGGTCGATCCACACCATCCGATCGTCACCATGCAACGACTGTCGCGGCTCACGCCACGTCTTGCCGCTGTCATCGCTGACGGACCATTGCATCGCGTACAGGCGACTCTGGTCATTCGGGTCCACGCGCAGCTGACTCGAGTACGCAGGCCGCGGATTCCAGTCACTCATGAACCGCCACGATTGACCCTTGTCCTCCGAGCGGTACACGCCGCCGAGGCGTTTCGCGTACGAGATGCTGGACGTGTAGCGCTCACCCTGCTCGACGCTCACGTAGACGATGCGTGGGTCCTTCGCATAGATCGAAATCGAGATCCGGCCCACAGTCCCCTGCGGCAGCCCGGTCGAGAGTCGCGTCCAGGTGGCGCCGGCGTCAACCGACTTGAACAAGCCGCTACCCGCGCCGCCGCCGACGAAGCCGAACGGCGCTCGGCGATGCTGATACATGGCGGCATAGACGATGCGGGAGTCGGTCGGATCGATGGCAACATCGACCGCGCCCGTGTTCTCGTCGCGCGAGAGGATCGATTGCCAGGTGCGCCCGCCATCGGTCGTCTTGAACAGCCCGCGTTCCGCGTTGGGCCCCCAGAGATGGCCTGGCGACGCCACGTAGACGATGTCGGAGTTCGTCGGGTCCACGACGATGCGCGCGATGCGCGCCGTGTTGCGGAGCCCGACGTTGCTCCATGTCGCGCCGGCATCGGTGGACTTGTAGACGCCGTCACCCCACCCCGAGCTTTGCCGATTGGTTGCTTCACCGGTACCAATCCATACGGTCGCCGGATTCCGTTGATCCACCGTGACGGTGCCGATGGAATTGCTCGCTTGGTTGTCGAAGACGGCCTTCCACGTCACCCCGTTGTCGGTGGTCTTCCAGAGCCCGCCGTTGGCTGCCGCGGCGTAGAACTCGTAGGGGTTCGATTCGTTGACGGCGACGTCGGTGAACCGGCCGCTCATGTTGGCCGGTCCGATGGAACGCAGGCGTAGCGCGGCGAACGGATCTGGCGACACTACTTGCGACCCGACGGGTCGCGGGTGCAAGACGAGCGCCACGCCGAGGACGGACGAGGCGAGCGAGCGGGCGAAACGTGGCATCGAAGGCGCGGATTGGGGACGGGAGGGGATGCACGAGAAGGACGCTCGCGGATCGCGTGCTGTCCAGCCACTTCGAATACGCGACACGCATGGCCCTCGCTGGCTGTCGTACATGTGACTAGCCTGCGCGCATGTCACCACCCCAGGGCGACCCGTCTGGCGATGCCACGGTCAACGCTGCCGGCTATGCACGTCGACTCGGACTCTTCTCGGCGACGATGCTGGTCGTCGGTGGCATCATCGGTGCCGGAATCTTTCTGAATCCGGCGATCGTGGCCGCCCGCGTCGGCACTGGCCCTGCGACGATGGCCACGTGGGCCCTTGGAGCCGTGATCGCAATCGTCGGCGCGCTGGTGTTCGCGGAGCTCGGGGTGCGCGCGCCACAGGCGGGCGGGGGATATGTCTACCTGCGGGAAGCCTTTGGACCTTTCCCGGCCTTTCTGTACGGTTGGGCGCTGTTCCTGATGATCTCGACCGGGGCAATCGCGGCGGTGGCAATGACTTTCGCGAACTACCTCACGACGGTCGCTGGACTTCCGACAGCATGGGGAACGCCTGTCGCGGTGTGCGCCATCGTGGTGCTCACGATGGTCAACATCTCCGGCGTCACACCGGGTGCCGTCACCCAGAACGTGGCGACAGTGCTGAAGCTGGCCGCGATCGCGTTCCTGGTGGCCGTGGCGTTCGCCTCGCCACAGCTTGCATCAGAGCACACACCGATCGCCGTGCGCCCAGTGGTCGTGCCGGTCGGCGCGGTCGCCTGGCTGCTCGCGGTGGGCACGGCGCTGGTGCCGGTGCTGTTTGCATTTGGCGGTTGGCAGCAGACGAATTTTGTCGCGGCAGAGCTTCGTGATCCGCGGCGGGACTTGCCGCGTGCACTGATCCTCGGGGTGCTGATCGTTGTGGCCTGCTATCTGCTCGTCAACCTGGCGTACTTGCGCGCGCTGGGCGTGGCTGGACTCGCGTCGAGTCATGCACCGGCCGCCGAGACCGTTGGAATGCTGCTTGGTGAACGAGGCCGCGCAATCATCGGCGCGGGGATTGCCGTCTCCACCTTTGGATTCCTGAACCTCGTCATCCTCGTCACTCCGCGCGTCTATCAGGCGATGGCGGCCGACGGCGTGTTCTTCGCCGGCATGGCGCGGGTGCATCCGCGAACCCGTACACCCATTGCTGCCCTCGTGGGACAGGCGCTGTGGGCGATCGGGCTGCTGTTCTCAGGGAGTTACGGGCAACTGCTGGACTACGTCGTGTTCGCGGACTGGCTTTTCTTCGCCGTGACGGCTGGCGCGCTCTTCGTGTATCGCGCGCGGGAAAAAGCCGCGGTCAGCCAGGCTTCGGCGACACGCGGCTTCGGTCATCCTTTCACCACCGTGCTGTTCCTGACTGCGTCCGGCTACGTCATCCTCGGCTCGGTTGTCTCGAATCCGGGCAACGCCGTCAAGGGCGCCGGACTGCTCGCACTGGGTGGGCCGGCGTACGCATGGTGGCGCCGCGCGGCCGGGCGGCGGCCCGCCTGAGCGAGACCTGCGCCGAAGCACAGGACCCGCCTGCGCGTCACGACGTCAGCGCCGGAAGCCGAACACCATCGTGAAGTACTGCACGTCGTTGAAGAAGTGGAAGCGACCCTCGACCGATGGCTTGAATCGCGTTTTCAGATTCACGCCCAGCCCAAGATTCTGACCGAAGTCGGTCTGGCCCGAACCGTTCAACGTCCACCGATACAATCCGAGTCCGCCCGTCGCGAAGAACGGTGACTTCCCACCGCTCGCATTGGGAAAATCATAGACGGCTGCACCGGTGAACTGGATGGCCGAGTAGGCCGTGTCGATCCCGGTCGTCTTGCCCGGGAACCGAGTGTACTGGACGTCTGCGCGGAGGCCGACCGGGAGGCTCGCCGGCTTTCCCTCGACGAACAACCCGGCGTTGTAGCCCGCAGTGAACGCTTTCCCGAGTGAGCTCATCGGTGCCGCGAGTGCGCCAGTCAGGCCGAACTGGACGTGCTCACCCTGCGATGCGGCCTTCGGGCGCTTTGCCTCGGCAGCGGCAGGTTTCACCGCAACCGGCGCGGGTGCCGGCGTTGGCGCTGCCTGAGCGGGCGCGGGTTGCGGTGCAGGGGCGGGATTGGTCGCGGCCGGTGCCGCTGAGGGCCGACTTGCCACGCCCGTCGTGGCAGGCTTCTTCGGCTGCGCCTGGGCCTGGGCGTGGGCCGCTGTCGCAACCGTCAGGGCCAGTGCGGTCAGCGTGAGCGTTGGCAGCGCGAAACGGTATCTCAACTTGCCACTCCTTCATCGGGGTAGGTGCGCTGATTGCGCGGGTGCGAGACATCCGGCACGCCGTGCGAGGTGCGAACTCCGCGTCAGCCCTGTGGCGACGCGATCCGAGAGAAGGGACGACCGATTGGCGTGTGAGTAACGCCCCGATCGGAGGCAGCGCAGGCCGTCAGGTGCCTCCCACAGCGGCATGCAGGAGGGCACCCAGCGCGGTGCCAAATCCGGCGCGCTCCGGTACGGTCAGTTCCATCCCGTAGTACCCGCCCACCTGAACGATCACGCGCCTGAAGCTGGGCAGGTCGGCCATGTGGCCGATGATCACGATGCGGTCGACGCGTTCAGCCCGGGCAGCGTTGATCGCGGTGATCGCGATCACCTGCGCGACGAGTGTCATCACGGCGGCGGCGAGGTCGTCCGGGGCCGGCACCGCATCGAGTCGTGCGAGGCGGCCGAAATTGACGGCGGTCGCATCCAGTGGCAGTGAACCGATCGGACCACTGACGACATCGCGGAGCGCAAGATCGGCCCCGTTTGCGTCACCGCGCATGGCCATGCTGTCTATGATCTCGACATCGGTCGTACCGAGCAGCAGCCGACCGAGGCCCAGCAACGTGCCGCCGCCGACGCCGGTCCCTGTCACGTGGGTGTAGGCAGCCCCGCGTGCCGAAACCACCGCCGTTCCCGAACCGGCACTGACCACCAGCAACGGAGTTGACAGGTCGGCATCGGCGGCGATCGCCAGGGCCTGTCCGCCGCGACCGATGGCGGTCACCTCGGGCACACCGACCACGGCGCACTCGCCGAGTCGAGGCGGCAGCACCCTGTGCCGGCCACCCGTCACCACGATCGCCGGCAGCGTAGAGAGCGGAATCCCCCCGGCGGCGAGAATGTCGCGAACCGAGTCATGATCCGGCGTCCCGCGCGTCCGGCGTGTCCAGTAGTGAAGACTCCCGTCGATTCGTGCGACCGCGTCGGTGTTGCTGATGCCAAAATCGATTGCCGCCTGCATGCTGCTCCTTGGTAGCGCTGAGGGAGAGGCCGAACGAGATCGAGCTAGGGGCGCGACGGCCACGCTTTCGTCGCACGTTTGATGACGCGACCGGGGTGTGCGCCCGTTGTTCGCTCATTCCGCCAGACCGCGCGCCCATTCACCCAGACGCCGGCGATACCGCTCGATACGAGATGAGGTGATGCCGGCGTCGCATGGTCCGCCACCGCAGCCGGATCGAACAGCACGAGATCCGCGAATGCGCCTGGTGCGATCGTGCCGCGCCTTGCGATGCCCATGTGCGTCGCCGCCAGCTCGGTCATGCGGTGTATCGCCTCCTCCAGCGGCATGACCTTTCGCCGGCGGACATACTCTGCAAGCATGCGAGGAAACGCACCGTAGCCACGTGGGTGCGCACCATCCATCGAGCCATCCGAGCTGATGTTGGTGTGCGGCCACCGGTAGAGCTTCTCGATGTCTGCCTCCGACATACTCGTTGCCACCACGCTCTCGCTGCTTTCCTGGCTGGAGGGATTCGCCGTTTCCCACGCCTGCGCCTCCGCGATCAATCCCATCAGCGTCGATGCCGGGTCTTCGCCGCGCTGCACGGCGAGCGCAGCGACCGTCTTGCCGCGATAGGAGGCGTTGGCGGCAAAGGCTCCGATCAGCAAGCCCTCGGGCTTGGCGATCTCGCTCAGGATCTTTGCTGCTTCGCGGCGATTGCCGAAATCGCGATTTGGGAAGAGCACCGTCAGCGTCGACTGCCAGTAGGGGTACGGGTACACGTCCGCGGTGATGTCAACGCCACTCGCCCGTGCTGCATTCAGCACCGTGAAGAGACTGTCCGTCATGCCCCACAGTGGCAGCATGCCGAGCTTGAGATGGCTGATCTGCACCGGCAGTTTGGCGTCGCGACCGATGGTGATGATCTCGTCGATGGCATCCCAGAAGAATCGGTCTTCGCTCCGAATATGACTGATGTAGCGACCGCCGACTGCCGCCGTCGCTCTCGCCAGCGCGAGCACCTCCGCACGGTTGGAGTAGATGCCGGGGTCGTACTCGAGGCCAGTCGAGAGGCCGAGCGCACCCGTGGACAACTCGGTGCGCAGCAGGGCCGCCATCGAATCGACTTCGCTGGCAGTGGCCACCCGCTTGAAGTCGGGGCCCATCACGGCGCGTCGGATGGCGCCATGACCGGCGTAGTACGCGACGTTGACGGCGCCGGGTGCCGTGGTGAGCGAGTCGAGTGAGCTGGCCAGGGGAATCGGGTGCCAGCCATCCTGTCCGGCGACGATCGTCGTGATGCCCTGACTGACGACCGGACGCGCGTCTGGTGCAGTTGCGAGCCCGGAGGCGTGGTGGCTGTGGGTGTCGATGAAGCCAGGCGCGAGCGTCAGGCCGCGGCCATCGATGATCGAGTCGCCGTCCAGGGGCTCGACCGTCCCGAGCGCGACGATCGTGTCATCGGCAATGCGCACGTTGCCCACAACGGCGGGCGCCGCCGTCCCGTCGATGATGCGGACATTGATGAAGGTGGTGCCCGGCGCGACGCGCGGTGGTCGCTGACAGGCGGCGAGCATCACCGAGAGCACGGAGAGAGTCACGCGGACAGGGAATTCCATGCTGCAGAGTATGCGCGTGGCGCGGGGGTCGTCCAGCCGCGATCGCCTGGGCCATTGACCCGCACCCCGGGTGCGTCTAGCTTCCCGAGGTCAGAACTCGGCAAGTGACCTCCGCGGCAGTGGCGGTCCACCCTTCGGCCCTCGCTACGCGAGGTGTGCTGCTGGAGTCCAATGCAACGGGCACACCCTTCGGGTGGGCCTCGCGGCGTGGTCTTCATCCCTGAAGATCCCGCCGTTTTTGTTTTCCCGTTTCACGGAGCTCATCCTATTCAGGATCCGACCAAGCGAGTACGCGTCAATCGGCAGATTCGCATCTCCCCGGTTCGCGTCATCGCCCCAGACGGCGCCCAGCTGGGCATCATGGAAGTTGATGCCGCCCTGGCTTCTGCAGTCGAACAGGGCCTCGATCTGGTCGAGGTGGCTCCGCTTGCACGACCGCCTGTGGTTCGCATCATGGACTACGGCAAGTACAAGTTCGAGATGGCCAAGCAGGCGCGTGTTGCGAAGAAGAAGCAGCACATCATCCTGTTGAAGGAAGTGAAGTACAGGCCGGGGATCGAGGAGCACGACTTCGAAACGAAGACGCGCCACGCTCGCCGGTTCCTCGAGGAAGGCAACAAGGTGAAGGTCACGTTGATGTTTCGTGGCCGTCAGATCGCGCATCCCGAGTTGGGGAAGGCGGTGGTCGAC
>JANMHB010000175.1:0-12195 GCA_031374935.1 Gemmatimonadaceae bacterium
GTACGACAGACCCCAGCGCAACCCACGCGCGGCATGGGGAACGGTCGACATGCTCTCGCCGCCACCCACCAGGCAGACATCGGCATCGCCCGTCATGATTTCGTGCGCGCCGTTGACGATCGCCTGAAACCCCGACCCGCAAAGGCGATTCACCGTCAGTCCTGGCACCTCGATCGGACAGCCGGATTTGAGCCCGACATGCCGCGCGAAATACACGGTGTCGGTGGTGCTCTGGATCACGTTGCCGAAGATCGCGTGACCGATCTCCTTCGGCTCGATGCCGGCGCGCTCCATCGCCGCTTTCGCCGCGACCACCGTCAGATCCACCGCCGACATATCCCGCAGGGTGCCGCCGAAGGTGCCGAATGGCGTGCGTGCGGCGGACATGATGACGATATCGGTGGCGGTGCCTTGGGTGCCCATGGGAGGTGTGGACGGGAGTGGACTGCGGGGAGTCAGGAAGGACAAGCGGCGGCAACTGCACCCTGTTGCAGCGAAAAGATGCCGAGGCGCAGAACGAAGATGATACCCGCATCGACGCAGCCGGTGCCCTCCCGGAGCGGCCAGGCGACGGTGGTACCCTGTGTCTGAGGTGAGTCTCGGGCCCTCGCCGGAGTTCCTGTCGGCGCTTGCCTCGGTGCCCGCCGTTGCCTGGGCCAGATGGTTCGGAGCGCCGGACGGAAGCGCGTACGCTTCCCTCGACGGCCACCATGTGCTGCTCGCAGCGTTTGTGCTGCCGGGATCAGACGGTCAGTCGGCGATCTGCGTCTTCGGGAGCGATCGGGCTGCCGGCCTCGGCTCGCTCCGGCAGGCCGTGTTGAAGCGATGGCCAGGCGACCCGCCGGCCGCAGCACAGTTGCTGCACCGGGAGCAGGATAGCGCTGGAATCACCCGCTGGTCGCTGGCGTCGGCCTGGGCCGATGCGGACCTCCGTCGCTGGCTGGGCGACGCGCTGTCGGGTGGCGCAACGCTCCGTTCCGCTGGCTGGGAGTGGCTTGCGACTCCCGAGCGGCTCGCCGTCAGTCGCGAGGCGCAGGGAGGCTCGAGGCAGCTCGACGGTCGCCGGCATGACGTGGTGCTGCTGCCGCCTGGGGCGGTGGCGGTGGTGTACCGCTGCCTCACCCGGGGTGGCCAGCCGGAGCTCGATCTGCTGCGGCACCTGGAGCGCGTCCCGGGATTGCACCTCGCGCCGACGGTCCTGGGCTCGGCGCTCATCCGGTCTCCGACGGGTGAGCGGAGTGCGAGTGCGATTCTCGAGGAGCTGGATCCGGCGGCATCGACCGTCCGCGCGGTGCTGCTCGGCCGGCTCAGGCGCGCATTCGCTGGGGATGCGGCGCGTCTTGCGACGTCGCTCGAGGATGTGCGCGCGGTCGGCACGATCACGCGGGAGTTGCATGCCTCACTCGGGCGACCCTTTGGACAGGGCGTGTTGGCGGGGGCCGTCGCCGCCACGCCAGCCGATGTCGAGATGTGGGTCGCGCGGTCATGGAGTGCGATGATGAGGGCGACCGTCGCCCACCGTTCGGCCGTCACAGCCGACGCCCCCGCGCTTGCGTCGGCGCTCGCACTGTTGCCAGCCAAGTTGCAGAGTTTTGGCGCCGCAGCGACTCGGGCGCCTGGTCTGGTGCATCGGATTCATGGCAATCTCCGTCTCGACACGATTCTGGTGACGCCGCCACGCCAGCTCAGCGTGGTGGAGTTTGCCGGTGATCCGCTCCTTGGTGACGGCGAACGCCGTGCACCGCAATCGCCGTGGCGCGATGTGGCGCACGTGCTGCTCTCGCTGGCCGACGTCGCGGCTGAGGCAGCGCAGATGCTTGGTGACGACCCGGCAGCGGTTGAACGCGCACGCGTCTGGGAGCGCGAGGCGCGGAAGGCGTTGCTCGAAGGGTATGGCTCTGGTGGCGGCGCGCTGCACGCGCTGCTGGCAATCTTCGAGCTGGAGATGGCGTCGCTGCAACTCATCGCGGCACTCGCTGCCGACGGAGCCGGTCTGGCGGTCGCATCCCACACCCTGCAGCGACTGTCGCGCACCGCGGGCTGAACTGCGGTGGTTGCGGGTGTAAGATGACATCCGTGACCTCTCTCACCCCGACCAGACCGTGCGACCAGGCCGGAGGCGCTCCAGTACACCTGACGGGCGCGCGCCCGCCGCGGCGACTTTTGCGATGACCGTGCACGTGCGTGTCGCCGTGATCGACACCGGCTTCTGTACCGCGCGATCGAGCCTGGTGGCCAGCGGTACCGGCTGGCACGACGTGGAGTGTCATGCTCCTGCGTTTCTCCTGCGCCACCCGACGCAGGGCGCCGTGCTGTTCGACACCGGCTATGCGCCGCGCCTGTTCGATGCGTTCGCGCACTGGCCCGACCGGCTCTACAAGTACGCCACGCCAACCACGCTCGGTCGTTCGCTGGTGGCACAGCTGGCCGGATTCGGTGTGGCGCCAGCGGATGTCACCACGATCATCGTGTCGCATCTGCACGCAGACCATGTGGCCGGGCTGCGGGATTTCGACCGCGCGGCCTTCGTCGTCTCGCGCGACGCACTGGCGCTGCAGCAACGCACCCGTGGAATCGACGCCGTGCGGCGCGGGATTCTGCGGTCGCTCTTTCCCGATGACTTCGCGCGACGTGCGACGATCGTTGAGCGCTTCCCCGACACCGCGCTGCCGCATCTTGGTGCGGCACACGACCTGTTTCACGATGGCAGCGTACGCCTCGTCTCGCTGCCCGGTCACGCACGCGGACAGCTCGGTGCACTGCTGCACACGGCCCGTGGTGACGTGCTGCTCTGCGCCGATGGCGCCTGGACGTCGCGGGCGTTTCGCGAGCTGCGTCCGCCGCACTGGATCACCGGCATCCTGCAGGACGATACCACCGCCTTGCGACGGACGTTGCGCGCTCTGCACGACTTTTCCCTGGCACGGCCCGACGTCGTCATCCTGCCAACCCATTGCCCGGAGACGTTGCGCTGGAGCCTTGACCCGTGAGCCGACTCGACATCGCCGCGGCGTACATCGCCGCGCGCTGGCGCGCCGCCACGCTGCACGGCACACGCCTCAGCGAGTGGCAGCATCAGCGTGCGGTCGCACTGGTCGGCGCCGTGCGGCGCGAGAGCCCGTTCCATCGCGCACGCTGGGCCGCGCAGCCCGACGAGGCATGGCGGACGTTTCCGACGGTCGACAAGCAGGCGATGATGGCATCGTTCGACCAGTACACGACCACTGGAATCACCCGCGATGTCGCGATGTCGGTCGCGCTCGTTGCCGAGCAGCGGCGTGACTTCAGCGCCACCGTTCAGGGATACACCGTCGGTCTCTCGAGTGGCACGTCGGGGCACCGCGGCCTGTTTCTCGTCAGTGCCGAGGAGCAGACGCGGTGGGCCGGCACAATCCTCGCGCGCGCGATCCCCGACCTGCGCCCGGGGCATCGTGTGGCGTTCTTTCTGCGAGCGAACTCCCGGCTGTACGAGCGAACCTCGTCGGCGGTGCGGTTCCGGTTCTTCGACTTGATGCAGCCATTGAGCAGCGTCATCGCCGCGCTCAACGCGTTCGGGCCACGACTCATCGTTGGCCCTCCGTCACTCCTCGGGCAGCTTGCCGATGCCGTGGCACGTGGCGCGTTGCACGTGAGGCCGACGCGATTGATATCGGTGGCCGAAGTGCTCGAGCCGCAGGACAGGCAGCGACTCGAGGCGGTGTTTCAGGCGCCGGTGGGTGAGGTGTACCAGTGCACCGAAGGACTGGTCGCCGTCACCTGTGCCCATGGCTCGCTGCACGTTCAGGAGGACGTGCTGGTGTTGCAGACCGAACCGATTGCGGTCGATGAACCATCGCGGGTGACACCGGTGATCACGGACCTCTGGCGCCGCGCGCAGCCGATCATTCGCTACCGGCTGGGTGATGTCTTGCGATTCGACGGTGGCGTCTGCGCGTGTGGGTCGAGCTGGCGGCGCATCGGGGCGATCGAAGGGCGGCAGGATGATCTCTGCTGGTTCGTGCAGTCCAGTGGCACGCTGCGGGTGGTCTTCCCCGATGCCCTTCGACGGATGGTGTTGCTCGCCTCGGACGGCATCGTCGAGTATCGGATCGAGCAACATGCGCCTGAGTCGCTGCATTTCGGAATCGAAGTCGAATCGAAGGAGGATTTCCCTGCGATTGCGGAGAAGCTGCGTGCCACCGTCGCATCTGAGCTGCTGCGGTACGATGTTCAGGCGGTGACGGTGACCGTCGAACAGGGAATTCCCGCGCTTCCGGCCGGCGTGAAACGGCGCCGCGTGGTCTGCCGCTGGCGGACAGTGGAACCGATGCCGATGTCCGGGGGACAATGAACGACATGGCTCGCCAGGCACCGTCGTCGCTGGTTGCGTTGCCGGTGCGCATCAGCGGCATTGGTGCGTACTTGCCGCAGCGCATCGTCACCAACGCGGAACTCGAAGCGGAGCTGCAGCTCGCGCCGGGGTGGATCTTCGATCGTACCGGTGTGCGCGAGCGACGTCGGTGCAGCGGAGAAAGCTCGGCCAGCATGGCGGCCGCCGCCGCGCGTGACGCGTTGAACATGGCCCGACTTACCGCCGATGACCTCACCGCGATCATCGGCGCGTCGAGTACTCCGCAGCAGGCCATTCCCTGCACCGCAGTCTTCGTGCAGCGTGAACTCGGCGCAGCCGAAGGCGTCGCCGCCTGTTTTGACGTCAATGCGACCTGTCTCTCGTTCCTGGCCGCATTCGAGGTGGCTGCGCGTCTCGTCGCCGGCGGCGCACATCGCCACGTGCTGGTGTTCAGCGCGGAGAGTGCCGCGCACAGTCTCAATCCGGACGAACCCGAGAGCGCGGTGCTGTTCGGCGACGCGGCGGCGGCCGTCGTCGTGTCGCAGGCAGGTGCCTCCGGCAGCGCATTGCATGCCACGCGCCTGCAGACGTGGCACAGTGGCGCCGAGCTGAGTCAGATCAGCGGTGGTGGAACGCTTCATCATCCGAACGATCCTGAGACGACCGCCGCGCACAACTTCTTCGCCATGCGAGGACCGCAGCTCTATCGCAAGGCGGCACCGCTGCTGCTGCCATTCATGGACGCCCTCTGTGCCGGCGCCGGCTGGCAACGCGCCGATGTCGCGGCGGTCGTTCCGCATCAGGCCAGCCGACACGGCATTGAACTTGGCTGGAAGCTGCTTGGCTTTCGCGAAGAGCAGATCGTGGTGAACCTCGCCACGAGAGGGAATTGCATTGCCGCGTCGATCCCCCTCGCGCTGGCAGAGTCGGTCGCCTCGGGGCGCATCCGGCGCGGTGATCGGGTCCTGTTGTTCGGACTGGCGGCCGGACTCAGCCTGGGTGGTGCGGCGCTGACGTACTGACCGAAGGATGATCCGTCGCGTGCGGAGGGCGTCAGTACTTCCTTTCCCGTCGCGGCGCGGCGCCCGGTACACCAGGCAGTGAACTCACATCGCGTCCGCAGGTGACGCAGTAGTGCCACGCAGCCTCCACTTCGCTGCTGCAGGCGGGGCATTGTGCAATCGTGACATTCATGCCGCAGTGCGGGCAGAAGGTCACCGCGCGCCCCGCTGGCAGTGCACCGGCGCAGCAGGGACAGGGGCCGCCCTTCTCGTTCACCGTCGGCGTGGTCATCGTGTTCATTCGCGCGACGAGATCGTCGGCAGCACGCGCTCGAGTGCCAGCACATCGAGTGTGGACGGGCGGTCAGGCCACGTGTCACGCCAGCAGACGAGCAGATCACAGGCGGCCGGATTGCGACCGGCGTCGCGGAAGTGGCGACTCTCCAGCTCGAACTCGATGCGCAGGCGCGCCCACTTGCCCGGCGCGAGTTGGCGCTTCGCTTCGCAGCGCGGATACCCGCTCGACATCGCCTCGACATTGAATCCGAGCTCACGCGCCACCATGCCAAACAGGAAGATCACGCCGCCCACATCCACCGGGGCGTGGCGCACCCCGCGAAACTCGATCGGATCGCCATACACCGACGGTGCGGACAGCGGCGTGATCCGCGACAGCGTCTGCGCACTGGCGATCGTCACGCCCTGTGCCTTGTGCAACGGTGTGCTCGCCGAGGGGGTGGCCGCTGTCGGGAGCTGTGGAACCAGCGCAGCCAGGTCGGCCACCGATGCAAGTGGCGCAGCGGCAGCAGTCGGCGCTGTCACTGGCATTGCCGCCCGTGTTTCCGTCACGGCGGTCGCATTCGTCGGCGTCTGGACCGGCGTTTGCGCCGCTGTCGGTTGCACTGCTGCGGCATCGCCCGAACCCGCCGTGTGCTCGGCACGCGCCAGCTCGGCATCTTCGCGGTCCATCACCGCGCCGATCGCGATCGCATCGGAGACCACGCCGAGGGTGCCCGGGCTGCGCAGGGGCGCATCGTCGTCCGGGCGCGCCAGTGGTGTGCGAACATCGGCTTCGATCGGCATGCGCACGGCGCCCACGCGGACTTCAGCGGTCTGAATGCGGCGCAGCAGTCCGGTGTCTGGATCCGGCGATGCCAGTTCCTTGCGAATCACCGCCACCGTATCCGGGTCACAGATCAGCCACCCCCCTTCACCCGCCAGCATCTCGAGCACCGCGTGTTCATAGTCCTGCAGGGTGTCGACGCCCAGTTCGCTGCGATAGGTGCGATATGGCACCAGCGACTGCACGATTTCAGACACACGGAATGGTGCACGCAGCTGATCCGGGCCGCCTGCCGAGAGGGTGCGGATCAATCGATCGAGGATCCGGTCGAGAACACTGGGGTCAGCGGTCATCGCTGCAGAATATGGCTGCGTCACGGCGCGGGAAGGGCTCTGGCTGGTGCGAATGATGATGCGGTGGGAAAGACCGATGGTGGACCACTCTTCCGGACCGCCGCCGGCAAGGACGCCATCCAGGACGCAAATCCGGAATCGATCAGGCCCGCTGATTGCGTCTGATTGGCGGCCGCGGTGGTGGCGAGGTGATTGGCCCATTCATTCTGCGGATGTCCCGCGTGGCCACGCACCCATCGCCACTCCACGTCATGTCCTCCAGTCGAGACGACTGACAGCGCCTGATGCCACAGTCCGAGATTCTCGACCGGTTTGCCGTCGGCCTTGCGCCACTGCTTGCGAGCCCATCCGTGGACCCACTGCGTCATGCCATCCACCAGGTACCGTGAGTCGGTGGTGAACACGACGCTCAGCCGTTCGCCTTTTGCGGACAGGTGTGTGAATGCCTGAATGACGCTCTGCAGCGCCATGCGATTGTTGGTCGTGTCCGGCTCACTGATCCAGTAATCCCTGCAGACCAGTTCGCCAGACTTCAGCAGGAACTCGATCAGGCCCCCGGCGCCGCCGGGTGTGTCACCCTGCTTGCCGTTGCCCAGACAGCTTTCATCGGCGTACACCGCAACCAGCGGATACCGAGCGCTCACCGCACCACCTCGAGCCGTTCGATGTCGTCGATCTGGATGAGCAGTGGCAGGCCGCTGGACGGATTCTGCGTCACCAGCAGCTCGCGGCCACCCTTCAGCGTGATCGACTCCGGTATCAGCACCAGTTCGGCGCCGTTGATGCGGAGGGCCACGCGTGACCGATCGACGATCGCACGCTCGAGGGCGTCGTACTGTGCTGCGGTCAATGCCATGTCCGGGAAAGCAGGGTCAGGAACACCACTCGAGAGCGAACGCCGTCAGGACCGACACCGCGCGGTCGATTTCCGATAGCGGGACGTACTCGGTGGCGGCATGCGCGAGCGCAATATCACCCGGCCCGAAACAGACTGCCGGAATCCCGGCGTCATTCAACAGCGCGGCATCGGTCCAGGCGCTCAATCCTTCGATCGCGGGGGCTTCGCCACACACCGCCGTGTACGTGCGGGCAAGCCGCTGCACCAGCGGTGCGTCCACCGCCACATCGCTCGGTCCCTGCGCGGTGTCGACTCGTACGCTGACCGCCAGTGCCGGCTCCGTGACCCGGAGCTCGTCCAGGATTGCAGTCACCTCGCGCAGCACTGACTGGGTCGTCTCGCCCGGCAGCGTCCGACGTTCCACCCGCAGGGTGCAGTGCTCGGGATAGGTGCTCCACCCGACACCGCCGGCAATCGTCGAGGCATGCAGTGACGCCCGTCCGAGCAGCGGGTGCGTCCGCGTGGGCAGGACGACTCGCTGAAACCGTTCGAGGGCCGTCAGAACGAGTGCGGCGTGTTGTATCGCGTCGATGCCAATTTCGTAGCGGCTGCCATGTGCCGCACGGCCGATGAAGACGAACTCGAGCCAGACGAAGCCCCGGTGCGCGGGACAGATCGCCAGCCGGGTCGGTTCCGTGACGATGGCGACATCGGCCCGTGTCCCGCGCTCGAGCATCGCGCGCGTGCCGAGCGATTCGAACTCCTCGTCGATGACCGCGGCGACGATGATCTCGCCCGTGATGCCACGTTGGGCGGCCTGCCACGCCGCGACGCTCATCGCCGCGACTCCTGCCTTCATGTCGCAGCTCCCGCGTCCGTACATCAGGTCGCCGTCAATGGTGGCGGCGAACGGCGGGTGATCCATGCCGTCGGTGCCAACGACGTCGAGATGGCCGTTGAACATCAGCGTCGGGGCGCCAGGTGCCGGCGTTCCGATCCGGGCGAGGAGGTTGGCGCGTCCGTCCCGCACGTCCTGCCACTCGAGGCGGAAGCCCCAGCCGCCGAGCACCTCAGCGAGGACATGGGCGCAGCCCGCCTCTCCGGGCGCTCCGGGAACGAGGGTTGGATTTCGCGAGTCGACGCGGACGAGGGTCTCGGTCAGGGCGCGGGCGTCGCCGGGGCGAATCGGCATCAGGTCATTCCTTCGGTGATGTGGACGTTGACGCCCTGCCGTGCCACGGTCAGCGGCAGCAGTTGGGCGTGGGTTCCGAGTGCTCGTCGCACCGACTCCTCGCACCCTTCCCTGGCGATGACCAGCACCGAGCCGCCACCTGACGCGCCGAGTGCCTTGGTGCCGAGGGCACCGGCGGACGCGGCATCATCGACGATGCGATCGATGAGCGGGGTCGAGATTGTCGGATGCAGCGCGCGCTGGGCGTGCCACTGCTCGGCGAGTAGCGCGCCGAGCCGGTCGATATCACCAGCGACGAGCGCGTCGGCCATCAGCGGCGCGAGCGCTGCCATGCGTTGGAGCGAGTCGCACGTTATTGGTTCACTATTGCGATACGCACTTAATACTGCTTCGATGGTGCCTGCTGACATGCGTGATTCGCCTGTGAACGCGATCATCGCGCGCCGCTCGAATTCGCGGACCGCGCCGTCCGACAGGGCAAGCTGCTCGACTTGCGTTTCCTTGCCGCAGCGCAGGAGCAGCGCACCGCCGAAGGCTGCGGCGAAATGATCCTGACATCCGCCGGCCAAGCCCATCGTGTCGCTTTCCGTAGACCGACTCAGCTCCGCCAACTGGTACGCCGTCATCGCCTGATTGCGCCATTCAGCGAGCGCTGCCGCCAGGGCGACGCCGGCGGCCGATGACCCGCCGAGCCCTGAACCCACCGGCACCGCCGATGTCAGCGTGAGGGATACCCGCGGGCGTCCGGCGCGCTGCCAGGCGGCGTGCAGCAGCGCGTCGGCCGGCACCCCACCACTGGCCGCCGCATCGTCCGAGACCGTCGAGACGGCGCGCAGCTCGATGGCAACGTTGCAGACGGCGCCGCCAACCTCGGTCGTGTACGGCGCAACATCGGTCCATCCCCCCGCGAGATCGATCCGGGTGGGAGCCGACGCTGTGATGACACGCGGAGTGATGACACGCGGAACGATCACGGGATGGCAGCGCAAGGCGACAGGCGGGCGACGCAACACGGGGGGATACGTGCGTCGGAGAGGGAAACGCAAACCGCCCGCAGGCCGGATGGCGCTGCGGGCGGTTGAGACTACACCGGCGGTGTTCCGCCGACCATTACTTCTTCTTTGCAGCCGGCTTCGCGGGGGCCTTGGCGGGCGCCTTGGCAGCGGTCTTCGCCGCAGCAGGTGCCTTGGCGGCGACCTTGGCGGCCGGTGCGGCCTTTCCGGCAGCAGCTTTCGGCTCAGCCTTTGTCACAGCTGCAACCTTCGGCTCCGCCTTCGCGGCCGGCGCCGCTTCCGCCTTCGACGCGGCAGCCTTTGCCACCGAGGTCTTGGCCAGCGGAATCACCGTCGGCTCGGGGATGGGAGATGGTGGGGCGACCTTCACTGGCGCTGGCGCCGGCGACGAGATCGTCGGCGGGCCAGCCGTCGGCCGACCGGCGTTCGCGATCGGCGTGGCGGGCAACGACAGAGCCTCGGCCAGGCTTGCCAACGGCTGTACCTTGGCCGCGGTCGGCTTGCCCGGCGCAACCTTGCCCGGCGGCGGCTCAACCGGCTTCCGCTTGGACGCGTACTCCTTCACCTCATCCAGCAGCGCGAGCGCATCCTCGGTCGACATCAGCGCGCGGCGGCGGAAATAATCCACCACGTCGCGAGCGCTCTCCGGGCTCAGCTCGGTGTCGTCCATCGCAGCACGCACAATGTTGCGCAGCGCATTTGCCATCTTGCTGCCAGCCTCGAACTGGATCTCGTTGGCACGCGCCGTCATCTCCGCCACAGTGTCGCGGATGTCGGTGCCACGGTGACCGGGGCTACGCTTTACCGGGACCGGCGCCGGCGCCACTTCCGTGGAGGGAGCGACGGGCACGTCGGGAGTCATGGGTTCCATACGGATTGATTGGCGCCATCGCGTCGGTGAATGCAGCCGCGGATCGGCGCGTCAGATACGACACACGCCACGTCAGCGCGCCCTTGGCGCAACGCGGCTAAGTAACAACTGCGGAAGAATACGATATCATCACTGAAGCGCAAGTGCTTCACAGGCATCAAGTTCCGGAAACCGAGCGGCCTTCCGAACCACGGCAGAAACATCGTTAACAAGACATCAACGTGACAGTATTGCCACTCTCTGGCGTCAAGGTGCTCGATCTGAGTCGAGTTCTGGCCGGACCGCTCTGCAGCATGATGCTCGGTGATCTGGGTGCGAATGTGATCAAGGTCGAGCGACCGGCGGGCGGCGACGAGACACGGGGGTGGGGGCCGCCATTCGATCCGCGCGGTGAGTCCGCCTACTTCCTGAGTGTCAATCGAAACAAGCGGTCCCTTACCGCCGACCTCGACAGCGCCGACGATCGCGCGCTCATTCTGGAACTGGCCAGATCGGCCGACGTCGTTCTGGAGAATTTCCTTCCCGGAGTCCTCGCGCGAAAGGGAGTTGATCCGGCATCGATGCTCTCCGAGAAAGAGCGCCTCATCTGGTGCACGATCAGAGGATACGCTGATGATCCTGCACGCCCCGGATACGACTTTGCGGTACAGGCGGAGGCGGGGTGGATGAGTGTGACGGGCGAACCGGGGGGTGTGCCGGTGAAGATGGCGGTCGCTCTGGTTGACGTTCTGGCGGGCAAGGACGCCGCGATCGCGATCCTCGGCGCGCTCGTTGGCGGGCGGGAGCGGCGGGCGGCCGACCGACATCTGGTCGTCACGCTGTTCGGCAGCGCGGTGGCCGGGCTGGTGAACGTGGCCCAGAACGCGATGGTCACCGGCGGCGACGCCAGGCGCTGGGGGAACACGCACGCCAACCTGGTGCCGTATCAGTTATTCGACACGGCCGATGCACCGCTGGTGGTTGCCGTTGGGAGTGACGCGCAGTGGCTGGCGTTCACCCGGGTCCTCGGACAGGAGGATTTGTTTGCGGATGAGGCGTTGCGGACGAACGCTGGTCGCGTGGAGAACCGAGCACGATGCGTCGAGGCGATCCAACACGTGATGTTGACCGATGTGGCGGCGAACTGGAAGCGTCGCTGCCAGAGCGTGGGGGTACCGGTCGGCGAGGTTCGATCGGTGTTGCAGGCGCTGTCGGCGAGTGGTGCGTCCGCGTTGACCGGAGTGCCGTCGAGTGTGGGGGGGATCGTGCATCGCCCGCCGCCGCTGCTGGGCGAGCACTCGGACGAGATCCGGCGTGGTGGCTGGGGGTGAATGCAAGGGAAGTAGCCGAACTCGAGTTTATCGTTGCGGAGCGCGCCGGCGCGTGTGACGATGCCTCTGGTGTGTCGTCTCAGGGGTGCCATGGGAACACTCGTCATGCCAGAGCGGAAGTTGTGGGGGACATCGCACGGTGGTTATCGTGCCGATGTGCAAACTCCCCCTCAAACACTTCCTGCTGACATCGCCGAGCAGGCGGACGTCGATGCCCGATCCAT
>JANMHB010000014.1:0-4125 GCA_031374935.1 Gemmatimonadaceae bacterium
GAGTCGCCTTGGCCTGATCCTCGGCGCGCGCCACACGCTGGTGTCGACGTTCCTGTTCTACCAGTCGCTCGCCTTCGCGGGGGATGCGGCGGGGGACGTACTGGCGCGGATCGAGCGAGGGACGGTGGCAGAGCAGCCACCTCTCTTCTCAGCACTGCGTACCCTCGGTACCATCGACGTTTCGGTGTCAACTGATCGTGTGCGCTGGACCGACACGGGCCAACTGTTCGAGGCTGGGCCGCTGGCGACAGATCCCCAGATCATCCCGCTGGCGGTGAGTGCAGGTGCAGGAACCGTTCACATCCGTCTGTCGCTCACCCGCGGCTACTGGCGTCTGGATTACGCCGCTCTGGCGCGGCTCGGTCGGCGTCTTGAACCGATCATCCTGTCTCCGGTCTCGGTGACGGCTGAGGGGCGCACGGTGGCGGGCGCCAGTGCAGCGGCCGCACTCGCAGACACGAGCCGTGTGCTCGTGACGGGCCCGGGCGACACCTACTCGCTGGCCTTCGCGCTACCGGCCACGCTGCCTCCGGCATCTGACCGATGGGAGGTGTTTCTCGAGAGCACAGGCTGGTACTACGAGTGGATGCGCGAGGAGTGGCGCGCCGAGCAGGATGCCGGCCGCGCGGCGCAGTTGCTGTATGCTCCTCGCGATGCGTTTCGAGCGTTGGCACCGATGTACAAGTCGCGCGAAGCAACGAATGAGCGCGCATTCTGGATGAGTCGGATCCGGAGAAAGCAGCCATGAGTGTCAGGTCCATTCGTCGATGCGCCTGCAAATCAGAGCGCACAACCCGAACGATCGGTGCTCTGCTCGCCTCTGCCGCCCTGCTCGCGGTGTGTCCGCAGCCAGGCGGAGCGCAAGCCTCTTCGCCCAGATCGCCATTTGGTACGGAGGTGCGACTGACGACCGATGCACGGGAGGTACGCGGTGAGCTGCTGGCGGTCGCCAGCGATTCCCTGTGGATCCAGACTGACTCGCTGACCGTCGCGCTCGCACGACTCGATCTGCGCACGGTCCGGTATCGCCGGCATTCGTTTGGCAGGCGCCGGGCACACACCATCGGGTTCGGCATCAGTGGTGCGACCACGCTGGGAATCGCGATGGCCTGCAGCTCGGTTGAAGACGCCAGCAGCTGTGGCACCGTGGCCGTCGGCTGGCTCGCGGTGACTTCGGCTCTCACACTGGTCTCCGGTGCCCTCGCCAAGGGTGCCGAGTGGCAAACCCTCCCACCGGAGCAGTGGGGTCAACTGGGGGCCCACGCGCGCTTCCCGCAGGGATTGCCGCGCACCGTCCCCCTCCAACCCCAGCCTCCGCCGCCTTGAGTATCGTCACGCTGACAGACACCCGCGACAGCTGTCAGTGATGGCGAATTCACATACCTGGTGCACCGCCGTGCGTGCAGAGCACGGTGATCAGGGGTACGCTTCGACGTTCCCCCGTGCACAGGTCCAGTTCTTGTCAGGGTCTGGCGCCCCCCCGATGGTCACCGGACTGCCGGCCTCGGGCATCAGCAAGAGCGAGTCACGCGTCACGTCGACCACCCTCCCTTGAACGCGACCGGGCAGCACGCGATGTGCCTGCACGCGTACGATGCTCCCCGAACGGACGCGCGGCACCTGCGCCACGATCCGTGTGCACGACGCACTCGCGCCGAGCGACAGCACCAGCAGCACAACCCCCCAGCGAGACATCGCCATCTCCCCTCCGGCATGCGCCGGCGCGGAATCACACCGGGTCGTCTCGACGATACCGCGGCCGCGTGCTGCGACCATCAGGTGATGCCCGACAACACTCCGGCCATCGCATCGGTGGTGCGATCGCGGATCGGCCACCGAGAACGCACACCACATCGTCGACCAGTTGCGCACGCACGACCGTGCCGCTGGCGAGCAGGGAGTCGCCGCTCACGCCCTGCATGCAGTTCTGGCGCCGGATCCGTCCCGCGACCACGAGCGCTCTGACGATCGCAACGTGCGCGAGCACGATCGCGGCAAAGCTGGCCCAGACGCGCGGATCGGCGCCGCCTGGTCGCGTCACCGGAGACCGGCTGCGTGCACACGCACGACGTGGCGGCTAAGGATCCCGGGCCAGGCGGAATCCAACCTCGTTGTAGTAGCGCGGATCGACCTGACAGGTACGACCTTCCCGGTAGGATGCCCGCGCCTCCCACCAGTTGGCGGCACCCGCGCCGCGCGCCGTGCACACCCGACCGAACGGCCCCACGGTCGCAGGTCCTGTCGGGTCGACGACGGCGGTTGCCTCATACGGCCCGAAGATATCGCTGACCATTTCCGTGACGTTGCCGAGCATGTCGTAGAGTCCGAATGCGTTCGGCTGCTTCTCCGCGGCCGGGTGTGTCCGGTTGCCCTGCTGCGCGATCGAGTCGAGCGGGCCGTAGCGATCCTCCGGCGATCCGGCGCGCGCGGCGTACTCCCACTCGGCCTCCGTCGGCAGCCTGAAGCGCGCACCGGCGTTCGCCGCATTCAGGCGCTGGATGAACAGCTGAATGTCGTCCCAGCCGATCTTCTCCACCGGGCAGGTATCACCACACTTGAACCAATAGCTCGGATTCCGCCCCATCACCGCTTGCCACTGACTCTGCGTCACTTCCGTTCGCTGCAGCAAGAAAGCGCGCGAGACCGTGACGTCGTGCGCAGGGCGCTCATACAAGGTGTAACGGTCGGATCCCATGCGGAACGATCCAGGTGGAATGCGCACGAACTGCTCCGGCGCAAAGCCGCAGCCAAGGTGTGCTGTGCTGTCGCAGTCGACTACAGGAGTGGACTGCACGTGCACCTCGACGAACGCGACCTTCGACTCGACCGTGGCGGTGATTGTCGCAAGCCCCGGATACTCGCCCGTGATGGTTCCGCCCCCCGCGCTCACGCTTGCCACCCCGGGCGTACTGCTCGACCAGGCAATCGGGCGCCCCGTGAGCACGCTCCCATCCCTGTCTCGCAACGTGGCCGCGATGTAGAAGAATCGGCCGGTCTGCAGGTTGATCCAGGACCGGCTCAGCTCGATGCTGGCGACCGGAGGCACGGTCGGCGTGAGAGAGGACGGCGTGTCGCCACCGCAGGACGCCGCCAACACCGCGAGCAGGAGCACGGCGGCGAACGAACGCAGGCGACGAGGTGGCAGGCGCATGGCACCATACTCGGGGGAAGGACGCTTGACGATGAAGCATGTCCTGGGGCCGCGCAAGCTAAAGCAGGGCTGTTGCAAGCCCCGGAGTCTGGCCGTCACCCACTCGCCGCCATCGTGCTCTCGATCGCGAGTGAGGTCGCGAGTGATTTCATGGTGGACTGTCACGATTCTCGTTCGCATACGCGGACGTAGCGCGTGCCTCACTGCGCGGGAGCGCGCCAATCGTGCGCGAGGACGCTTCATTCACCCAGGCGGGGGCATAGCTGTTCGCTGTGGCGGCAAGGGGAACCGCGCCGCCAACTGTCTTTCATCCGACTCCGCCTCGAATCGCCGGCGGGAAGGCGGCGGATCACCGCGGAATCTTCAGCGCCTACACCAACCGAGGGACGTCCGACCGCTCCGAAGGCCAACGATTCGTGGCGATGCCTCGGGGGAACCTTCCGCCTGCGTGGGCTTCCCTCGTCGCTGAGCCGTTGCATGCAGACAACGCGGCCCGTCACGCGCTGCTGCTCGGAGCGCTGGGGTCAGTGCACGGCCTGGAGAACCAGCGAATCAGTGCGCATACCTTTCGTCAGCGGGTGTTGAGCACCTCGCGGAGAGTCCGGACGAACTCCGCGCCGCTCGACACGTTGTTCCGTGCTGTCTTTGCTCTGATTCTCTGCTGCCAGCCCGCCCGGTTCCCGTGACCCGCTACCACCGTCGCTCCGGAGTCATCGTGATTCGCACAGCGGTTCACGTATTCACCGCTCGCCGTTTGCGCGCCGGCCGCGACTCTGCCGCTGCCGCAGTGATTGCGTGCGGCGGCCAGCGTCCAGTGGCGGGATGACGACGCGGCCAGTGACGCGGCTTCATCGGGGTGATGCGAGTACCGGAGCCCATGTGGTGGCGTCGCTGTCACGTCGGTTGGTCAAGCGGAATGCCGTCCTCTGGCACGATGTCGGCGCGACGCGTCGGCACTTTGACAGCGCACTCTT
>JANMHB010000058.1:0-16155 GCA_031374935.1 Gemmatimonadaceae bacterium
GCCATTACTTGGTCGCTCCCTTCGCGGCGGTCAACGTGAGCTGCTGCGGCTTCTGCGCCGCGTGATCATGGGTCGGGCCGGCAAAGACGCGCAGCTTGCGACGCAGGTGCGTGCGCGCCAGCGCCGTCTTCGGCAGCATGCCATACACCGCCTTTTCGATCACGCGCTCCGGGTGCTTCTCGATCATGTCGGCAAAGGCAGTGTACTTCTCGTGACCCATGTAGCCGGTATGACGGAAGTACGTCTTCTGCTCGGCCTTGCGACCGGTGACGCGCACCTTGCTGGCATTGATCACCACGACGAAGTCGCCGGTGTCTGCGTGCGGAGTGAACATCGGCTTGTGCTTGCCGCGAATGACTTTCGCGACTTCGGCGGCCAGACGACCGAGGACCATGCCTTCGGCGTCCACCACCCACCAGGCATGACTCAAGTCGGCTGGCTTCGGGCTGTACGTCTTCTGCGTCGGATGCATCAGGACTACGGACGAAATTGAGACAGCGCCGCACCGGTGCAGGATGCAACCCGGGTCTTGGCCCCCTCCGCGAGGGTGTTTTGGACAGACCTGAAGCATAGCCAACCCGTGAAGTCCCGTCAACACAAGAGGTTAGGCCGATTCGCACGCGGTTCGGACGCCACCGCGAAACCCTGAGCAACCGTAACGACGTACGGAGACTCCAAGAGGCGCGTCACCCGCTGACGCCCCTCCATCACACCGACCACTCCGATGCTGCTCCCAGCCTTCCTCTTCCAGCTGACCCTCGCGCAAAACGTCGCGCCGGCTCCCGGCGCCCCCCCTGCCGGGAGGTCTGGCGTGACCGCCGGTCGACTGGCCGAGGCGCCGCGGTATCGCCCGTCCCGCGCCCAGCGGGCACCACAGATCGATGGCCGCGACACCGATGCCCTCTGGAGGACGGTCACGGCCGTGTCCGACTTCCGGCAGTTCGACCCGGCCGAGGACAGCGCACCGACCTTGCGCACGGAAACAAAAATCGCCTACGACGCGAAAAACCTGTATGTCCTCGTGCGAAGCTTCGACCCACGGCCCGACAGCATCCTGGCCGTCCTGCAGCGCCGTGACGGTCAGGCCCTCTCCGACGACATCATCATCGGCATCGATTCCTACCACGACAAGCGCACCGGGTACTTTTTCCGCCTCACGGCGGCCGGCTCCATGGCCGATGGCTACATCTTCAACGACGGCGAGGAGGACTGGGGCTGGAACGCGGTCTGGGAGGGCGCCAGCCGGGTCGATTCGCTGGGCTGGGTCGCCGAATTCCGCGTGCCACTCAGTCAGCTGCGCTATGTCCCGCGTGAGGAGAACACGTTCGGCGTCCTGGTGGTGCGACGAGTGGCCCGTCGCGGGGAACGGATGGCGTGGCCCCTCTTCCGGCGCTCGAAGACCGGCCATGTGAGCCAATGGGCAGACGTCCCCGGATTCACCGGACTCTCTGCCCCGCGTCGAATGGAAGTGATGCCATACTCGGTCGCGAAGTACGGTTACAGTCCACGCGGCGATGGAACGCCACGCGATGCCTCCGCCACCCAGTTCGGGGCCGACCTGAAGATCGGCCTGACCTCGAACGTGACCCTCGACGCCGCGATCAACCCGGACTTCGGGCAGGTGGAAGCCGATCCGGGGGTGCTCAATCTCAGCGCCTTCGAACAGTTCTTCGCCGAGCGCCGTCCGTTCTTCCTCGAGGGCAGCGGGATCTTCCGCTACGACATCGACTGCAACGATGGCGATTGCACCGGGCTGTTCTACTCGCGGCGCATCGGTCGCGCACCGCAGCTCAGCGGGCAGTTCGGCGACGCGGCGTCGGCCAGACAGTCGACAATTCTCGGCGCCGCCAAGGTGACCGGTCGCCTTGGCAACGGACTGTCGGTCGGATTGCTGAACGCCGTCACCAATCGCGTCGCCGGTACACAGGCGCGCACGATCGAACCGCTGACCAACTACGGCGTGTTGCGCCTCCAGCAGGACCTGCGCGGCGGAAACTCCGGCATTGGGCTGATGCTGACGAATACCACCCGGCGACTCGACCAATGGACCCGCGATGCGCTCCGTGGCGAGGCATGGACCGGCGGTCTCGACGCGCGACACCGCTTTGGTGGCAATCGCTTTCAGCTGTCGGCGCAGCTCGCCGGCAGCCGTGTCGCGGGCACGGCGGCGGCCATCGCGCGCACGCAGCGTTCCAACGTCCACCTGTACCAGCGGAGTGATGCGTCGCACCTGACCTTCGACAGCACGCGCACGACGTTGGCCGGCACCATGGCACAGGTCTCGATCGACAAACAGGGTGGCGGTGTGACGCGCTTCAATACCAGCGCGTGGTACATGACCCCGGGCTTCGAAATCAACGATGTCGGTTTCCGCACTCGCGCTGACGAAGCCGGCTTTTCGTCCTGGCTCGGTATCCGTCCGACGAAACCCTTCGGCATCATGCGCCGCGGCGGCCTGAACTTCAACGCATACTCTGTCTTCAATACCGGCGGATTGCCGATCGGCAACGGCGGCAACATCAATGGCAATGGCCAGTTCAAGAACTTCTGGAACGGTTACGCCGGCGTCGGGATCAACAACGCCTTCGCCACATACTCCGACCGGGATGCCCGCGGCGGCCCCGCCGTGTTCCAACCGCGTCGACTCCAGATGTGGATGGGAACAGATGGCGACAGCCGCCACGCGATTGCGCCAAGCATCAATGCCTTCGGTGGCCGGCGGCTGGACGGGCGCGGCAGCAACTGGGATCTGGGTGTCGGTGCGCAGATCCGCGTGGGCACGCAACTGAACGGCAGCGTGAGGCTCCGCTATGGCCGCAACATCGACGACCAGCAGTGGCTCGGCAACTTCGTCGACTCCGGCACGACGTCGTACACGTTCGCGCGCTTGTATCAATCAACGAGCTCAGTGACGATGCGCGTGAACTACACGATTACGCCGACGCTGAGCCTCGAGAGCTATCTGCAACCATTCGTCAGCGTCGGCACATACACCGACTGGCGCGCGCTGGCGAACGGTCGCTCGAGCGACGTGACGGAACGCTTCCGCCCGTACACGACCCGCGGCGCGCCGGAAGGCTTCCGGTTCGGACAGTTGCGGACCAACAACGTGGTGCGATGGGAATACCGGCCAGGATCGGTCTTGTTCTTCGTCTGGACGCAAGGACGTGATGCGTTCGTCGACGGCCCGACGGATGTCGGAGTGCAGCCCGCGTTCTCGGATGTGCTCGGCCAGCGCCCGCAGAACGTCTTCCTGATAAAGGCCAGCTACTGGTTCGGCCGTTGAGCCCTGCACGACGACACTCCCCGAGCACTCCGCCTCAGCGAGTCTCGTCGCTTCATCAGGTGGCGCAGTTATCCGGCACGGCAGGATCAGGCCAGATCCACCAGGATTGCGCCTTTCTGGACCGCTGTGCCGACCGTCACGCGAACCGCGGTGACGGTGCCGTGCGCACTCGCGCGCAACTCGTTCTCCATCTTCATCGCCTCCATCACGATCAGCCCTTGACCGGCCGTCACGATATCGCCCGGCTGCACCGCGACACGCACGATCATGCCGGGCATGGGAGCGATCAGCGGTGCCGGACCTGCTGGGCCAGCCGTCGCCGCTGACAGATCACGGATCGCGCGTGAGCGCGCGTCGAGCGCCTCGACCGCGTGCCGATGGCCATTGAGCAGGAGTGTGTACTGGCCCCGGCTTGCGCCGCGACGGGCGATGACGCGATGGACGGTGTCTCCGATGGTCACCTGCCGTACCGGCGAGCCCGGGATATCGGTCAGCATCGCGCGGACGGGCGTGCCGTCGCATGTCACACCGTCGGGACCGACGTCAACATCGTGACGAGTCCCGTTGACCTCCACCACATATCGCATCACGCCTCCCGGTCGATGGTGCAGACGGTCTCGACATGCGAGGTCTGCGGAAACATGTCGAATGCCTGCACCGCGCTGAGCCGCCAGCCGGCGCCCAGCCTCACAATGTCACGCGCCAGCGTTGCGGGGTCGCAGCTGACGTAGATCACGCGCCGGACGGCAGCGGATGGAGCCGCGAGCAAGGCCGGGACCGTCGCGTCGACTCCGGCCCGCGGCGGATTCAGGATCACCACCGATGCGGGGAGCGCGTGGGGCAGCAGATGCTCCACCCGACCCGTGAGCACGCGCGCCGCCGGATCGTGCTGCAACGCCGTGCCTGCGACGGCTGACGCCTCCTGATCGAGTTCGATCGCCGTGACGCGACGACCATCACGCAGCAGTCGCGACGTGAGCGCGCCGCTGCCTGCGTACGCATCCACGACACTCTCTGGCGACAGGGCGTCGACCTGCGACACCACGTACTCACGCAACAAGGCCGCCACCGGCGGATTGACCTGTGCGAAGCTCGCTCCTGCCTCCTGTCTGGCGCGCCGATCGTATCGGAGCGCGCGTACTTCGTCATCGCGCACCCACCAGATCGCATGCACCCCCTGGACCCCCGCCACGAGCGCCTCGACCGATGCTTGCTTCCACTGCGCGCCACCTTCGACCGTCAGTGCCAGGCCGCCGGCATCGAGCCGACGGACCGTCATGCGGAGCGCCATCGCCCGCGGCAAATGCTCTGCCGCGTGCATCACCTGCCGCCACCCGTCCATCACCTCCGGCAGAGCGATCAGACACTCCTTGAGTTCGAACAGCTGTGTCGGATCGCCGGCGACGTGCATGCCCGCCAGCCAGCCGCTCGGCCGAAGACGATCACGTTGCAGCGCCAGTGTCAGCGTGTTCCGATACCGCCATGGCTCCGGGCTCGCGGTCACGGCAATGTCACCGACCGTCTGCTTGCCGATGCGCACCAAGGCATCCCGGATCAGTTCACCCTTGATCGCAAGCTGTTCCGGATACTGGATTCCCTGCAACTGGCAGCCGCCACAGCGATCACCTTCGTAGTGTTGGCAGGGCGCCGGCTCGCGATGCGCCGAGGGCACCAGGATCTCGAGGATACGCCCACGCGCGAACGTGCGTGAGCGCACCAGGGCCACCGACACCACATCCCCGGGCACCGATCGCGGGACGAACACGACCAGACCATCATGTCGGGCAACACCATCTCCGCCGGCGGCAACACGCTCGATCGTGACCGTCGCAGTTTCACTCATGCGCCACGTAGTCCTTCGGTCCGCGCCGCGCGCTGCCAGGCCGACATCGCGGCTGGCGTGGCCGCGACGGGTGCTGCCCGACCGGTGTTCCGATCGCGCTCCGCGATGAGTGCGGCGGCAATGGCTGCCACGCGCACATCGTCCGCCGTGGGCCGCACCTCGCTCAGTGTCGGTAGCTTCGCTTCCAGCCACTGAATCGTGATGTCGCCGCGACGAAATTCCTCGTCTTCCATCATCCGCAGATGAAACTCGCGCGATGTCTCGATGCCCTCGATCTCGAGTTCGAGCAGCGCGCGATGCATCCGTGCAATTGCGGCATCGCGAGTGGCGGCGTGCACGATCAGCTTGGCGAGCATCGGATCGTAGAAGAGGCCGACCTCACTGCCCACTTCGACGCCGCCATCCCACCGCACGCCGGGACCGGATGGCAAATGCATCGACGTGACCACACCCGTCGAGGGCAGAAAGCCATTCTGGAAGTCTTCGCTGGTGATGCGACACTCCATCGCCCATCCCCGAGGTACGATGAGTTCCTGCACGAACGGCAGCCGATCGCCGGCCGCGATCCGGATTTGCCACTGCACCAGATCGATCCCTGTCACCAGTTCGGTGACCGGGTGCTCGACCTGGATGCGGGTGTTCATCTCCAGGAAGTAGTAGTTCCCGTGCCGGTCGAGGAGAAACTCACAGGTTCCGGCATTCACATAGCCGGCGGCGCGCGCAGCGGCGACGGCGGTGGCGCCCATGCGTGCGCGAAGTTCAGGCGAGACCGCGACACTCGGGGCTTCCTCGATCATCTTCTGATGGCGGCGCTGCACCGAACACTCGCGTTCGCCGAGATGCAGCATCGTGCCGTGCTGATCGCCCAGGACCTGAATCTCGATGTGCCGCGGTCCTTCGATGTACTTCTCGACATACACCGCGTCATCGCCAAACGCATTGAGCGCCTCCCGCTGCGCCGACGCAAGCGCTGACTGCAACTCGTCGGCAGCACGGACGACACGCATTCCCTTGCCTCCGCCGCCCGCCGCTGCCTTCAGCAACACCGGAAACCCGAACTCAGCCGCCACTGCCAGCGCCTCGCTCGCATCACGAAGTGCCGTCGTGGTCCCCGGAACGACCGGCACACCCGCGGCAACCGCCAGCGTTCGTGCGGCGGTCTTGCTGCCCATCGCGGCGATGGCTTCAGCCGGCGGGCCAACCCAGACCAGTCCGGCGTCACGCACAGCGCGGGCGAACCACTCGCGTTCGGACAGAAACCCATAGCCGGGATGGATCGCCTCGGCGCCCGTCTGCCTTGCGGCCTCCAGAATCCGCTCGCCGAGCAGGTAGCTCTGTGCCGCCGCCGCTGGACCGATGTTCACCGCCTCGTCCGCCTCGCGGACGTGCGGGGCGGTCACATCGGCATCGCTGTAGACGGCGACACTCGCAATGCCGAGCTCTCGGCAGGCGCGGATGACGCGAAGGGCGATCTCGCCACGGTTGGCGATCAGGAGCTTGGAAAACACGGGCAGGGCGGTCGAGGAAGTCATTCGCCGAGGCGGGCGACGAAGCGGCAGAGGCAAGCTAGTCGGATGCCGGTGCGGTCCGGGGCATCCCACACACCGCCACGACGCGCCCCGATGCGCCGGGTGCCCTAAGGGCTGAAGCCACACGCACCCCCCGCTGCAGCGGGCGGCGCGTGCCGATCAGTGACCCGGCAGCCGAACGTCAGCGTCGCGCGGTGCGCCGACGGGAGACGAGCACCAGGCCGGCGATGCCCGTGAGCATGAGGGCATAGGTCGATGGTTCCGGCACCACATTCGCCCGAACGAGGAATTCCTGCGACCCACCTTCGGGGCCGCTGACCATGTCATCAGTGACGATCACCCAGGCATTCATGTTCACCGCGGAGAGATCGGCGGCACTCAGCTGATCCAACCAGAACTGCACGTCGGGGTTCGTCAGACCACCGAGCGGACTACTCCCTGTACCGACGCGCCAGATCGCGCCCTGCAGGCCCGCCCAGGCGGTGGTCGGCTGACTATCGAACAGGTCAGCGAGCCATGCCATCTTCAGGTAAGCCTGTCGCGTGGCCGCCGCGTCACCGAGCGTCAACCCCTGACGAGTCCGTGACGCAAGCTCGGCGTCGTTGCTCGAGAGCAAGGTCAGTCTCGCGGTGTAGACAACTCCATCATCGAAATAGTTGTTGAGGTCAACGCAGACGATATCCTGAATCGCATTCCCGAAAATGCCGCCGAAAGTCATCGAGAACGGGCCGACGTCCGACGTGCCGGGTAGCCCGTTGAGTGTGGAGCTGATCGCGCGGCTGCCGAAGGTTGCGGCGACGGGCGCCGACGCGTTGCCGGCGAGGGCGAGTTGCGCGGACGCTGTCGCGGGCGCAAGGCAGAGCGCAAGGGCCGACAGGGCAAGAGCGATACGCATGGAGAAGGCGGCTTGGGTGATCGCAGCGGTCCCGACCGCAGCGTACCATCACCTGAGGCAGGAGGCGGACCAATGGCCGGGCCTGCTACTCTCCTGACGCCGTATCTCCTTTCCTCACAACATGTTAGCCGCCGTCACAGGGAGTCAGACGCGTCGGTGTGACGTTTCGCAATACTGGCTTTTGTGGCTGGAGTGCTACAGTAGAGCTTGCAATCCGAAACCCGTTGTCGTCTCGGCGCAACAGCCGTCTCGGCGGAAACCAGCGGCGGTACGTCGCACCTAGAGCGGGATGTTGCCGTGCTTCTTCGGCGGGTTGCGGTCACGCTTGCCGGCGAGAGCCTCGAGCGCGTCAATCAGTCGCGGCCGCGTGTCTCGCGGATCGATGATGTCGTCGATGAAGCCCCACGCCGCCGCCATATAGGGATTCGCGAACTGCTGCCGGTACTCCTCGACCTTGGCATCGGTTGCCTCGACCGGGTCTGGCGCTTCGGCGATCTCGCGCTTGTAGATGATTTCGACCGCGCCCTTCGGCCCCATGACGGCGATTTCGGCCGTCGGCCAGGCCACGTTGAAGTCACCGCGAATGTGCTTCGAGCTCATGACGTCATAGGCACCACCGTAGGCCTTGCGCGTGATGACCGTGAGTTTCGGGACGGTGGCTTCGCAATACGCGTACAGCAACTTGGCGCCGTGCCGGATGATGCCGCCGTGCTCCTGCGCCACGCCAGGCAAGAAGCCCGGCACATCCTCGAACGTGACCAGCGGAATGTTGAACGCATCGCAGAATCGGATGAAGCGGGCGGCCTTCATCGACGCCGCGATGTCGAGCACACCCGCCAGCACCGCAGGCTGGTTGGCGACGATGCCAATGCTCGCTCCACCGAGGTGGGCGAAGCCGCAGAGGATGTTCGGTGCGTAATCCCGGTGGACTTCGTAGAACCCGGCATCGTCCACGATGCGCCTTATGACGTCGTGCATGTCGTACGGCTTGTTCGGATTGTCCGGCACGACGTCGAGCAGTCCCTCGTCGCGTCGATCGCGCGGATCGGTGCCGGTGCCGCGCGGCGCATCGGCGAGATTGTTCGACGGGATGAACCGGAACAGGTCCCGGATCTGCGTCAGGCAGGCGATCTCGGAGTCGCAGGCAAAGTGTGCGACGCCCGAAGTCCCGGCGTGCGTGTCGGCGCCGCCAAGCGCTTCCATGCTCACGTCTTCGTGCGTCACCGTCTTCACGACATTGGGGCCGGTGACGAACATGTAACTCGTCCCGCGCACCATGTAGATGAAATCGGTGATGGCGGGCGAGTACACCGCGCCGCCGGCACAGGGACCGAGAATGGCGGAGATTTGCGGGACGACACCGCTGGCGAGTGTATTGCGCAGGAAGATGTCAGCATACGCGCCGAGGGCGACGACGCCCTCCTGAATCCGTGCGCCCCCACTGTCATTGAGCCCGATCACGGGAGCCCCATTTCGCACCGCATGATCCATGATCTTGCAGATCTTGTTCGCATGCGCTTCGGCCAGCGATCCGCCGAGCACCGTGAAATCCTGCGAGAAGACGTAGACCAGCCGGCCGTCGATTCGGCCATAGCCAGTCACGACACCATCGCCGAACGCGCTACCAGCCTCGGAGCGCGCGGTCACGAACTTGTCGATCTCGACGAAGGAGCCCTCATCCAGGAGGACATCGAGTCGTTCGCGTGCGGAGAGTTTGCCCTTGTCGTGCTGGGCGGCAAGTCGGGCCGCCCCACCGCCAAGTTCGGCTTCGGCACTGCGGCGCGCGAGGAGGTCGAGTTTTTCGGAGATGGACATGAGGGGTGAAGGTAGCAGCCGAATCCCGGTCCGGCGACCGCGGCCGCCCAGTAGACGTCAGGCGCCGCGCCATCGAAGTTGCTGCCCAATGGAGCCATGCGCGTTCTCCTGACCGGTGCGCGAGCCCCGGCGACCCTCGAGCTGGCCCGCCTCGTTGCCCGGGCCGGCCATGACGCGCATGTGGCCGACACCGATCGTTGGCATGTGTGCCGCGGGTCGAGACTGACGGCCGCAACGCACACGCTGCCCGCGCCACGGGCAGGACATGCCGGCTACGGGCAGGCGATTCGCAGGCTCGTCGAACGGTGTCGCATTGACGTCATCATCCCGACCTGCGAGGAAGTCTTTTGTCTCGCGGCGCTTCACGAGGATGTCGGCGCTCGCATCGTCTGCGAACCGTTGGTGCGACTCCGGCCGTTGCATGACAAGGCACAGTTCGTCGACGCCTGTGCCAGTGCGGGCGTTCCCGCACCGCACACCCATCCGATCGAACATCCGGCAAGCCTGCTGGCGTTGCCCGCCGGCACCTACATCCTGAAACCGCGCTTTTCGAGGTTTGCGACGTTCGTGCGAACCTGGACCACAGGTGACCCGTTGCCTGCACTCGACGCACAAGACTGGATTGCCCAGCGCTTCGTAGAAGGCGAAGCGCGCTGCACCTGGAGTGTCGCAACTCAGGGCAGAGTGCTCGCACATGCGGCGTACGCGGTTGATGCCACCGCTGGCCCCCGCGGGGCCGCGATCGCGTTTCATTCGATCCGGCATGCCGCCACACGATACTGGGTCGAAACCTTCATCGCGCATCACCAGCTGTCGGGCCAGTTCGCGTTCGATTTCATCGAGGGCCCGGACGGCTTGTACGGCATCGAATGCAACCCGCGGCTGACAAGTGGCATTCACTGTTTCCGTGGGATGCCCGACGTGGTGGCAACGCTGCTCGCCCCCGAGACGCTGCAGGCCGAGTTGCCACTCGAAGCACCGGACGGGCTGTTCTTCCGAAGCAGGCTCGCGCTGGCGCTTTTTCGGGAACGACCTCGCGACGGTGCAGGGCTGCTGGACGCTGGCGACGATCCGTGGCCCAGACGCTTGCAGTGGCTCACCTGGTCTCAGTTGTTGCTCCGCGCGCTGTACCGTAACAGCGATCCGCGCCTGCTGAGCACGCGCGACATCGAGTGGAATGGCGAGTGAATGCGCCCGTGCTGGATTCGCTGTGGGAACCGATCGTCACCCGGGGATCGAGCTGGTGTGCGCCGAACATGCACGCGGACGCGGAATGGCTCGACGTCGGCTCGTCGCGTTGGCGCGTGTCCATCACACGGCGCGCGCGGGGAAACTGTTATGTCGTGAGCGCCACTAGCCAGTACCTCGACTATGCCAGGGAGGAGATACCGCGCGTTCCCTCGGCGCTGCTGCGTGTGCTGACCATGAGTGCGATGCGGCCGCTGGCGCCGATGCTGCGTGCCCTCGACCCGGTCGTGGTACTTGATGCGTTGCCCGTGTCGACCGTCCTGCACGTGGAGCGAACGCCGGCGCGCTGGCGCGAGCTGATTGACCGTGCACGGACGGTGTATCGCGGATTGCCGCTCATCGTTCGCACACTTGACGCCGTGGAGACTCCGGATCTGCTGGAGATGTTGCGAGGGATCGGGCTCGTCACGATCCCGAGTCGAATGGTGTTTCATCAGGATCCGCGCACGGTCGACCTGTGGCGTACTCGCAACGTCCGGCACGACCTGGCGCTGACGACGAGACTACCGATGGAATCCCGGCCGCTCTGCGCCCACGATCAGCACCGGATCGCAGAGTTGTACTGGCAACTCTATGGCGAGAAGCATTCGCGACTCAACCCGGAATTCTCGGCGGCGTTTCTGGCGCACGGACTGGAGACGGGTGTGCTGCGCGGCGAAGGGATACTGCGTGACGGACGCCTGATCGCTGCGTTTCTGGCGTATTCCGCTGGTGAGACGATGACCAATCCCGTCTTCGGGTATGACACGTCACTGCCGCAGGAACTCGGACTCTATCGACGCCTCAGCGTCCTCACCATGCAGTATGCACGCGACCGCGGACTTCGTATTCACGCCTCCAGTGGCGCGCCGGGATTCAAGGCGTCGCGCGGCGGAGTGCCGACACTGGAATACCACGCCGTGGATCTGGCGACGGTGCACGGCAGCCAGCGCGCCGCCTGGGTCGCGACCATCGGCATCGCGAATCGGATTGGACCGCACGTGCTGCGGCGAGCGAGGTGAGGGAGATAGCCAGTGCTGGTGGGTTCCGGTACCTTGCGGTCATGAGACACACGGTCACGATGCTTGCACTCGGCGGCGCGCTGCTCTCGCTCGACGCGCTCAGCGCCGGCGCACAGGCCGCAGCGCCGACGCCGGGAGCGACCGTCACCGGTGGGCTGAGTCTCGGACTCAGTGGATTGCGCAGCGCAGACGGCAGCACCCTGGTTGCCGACGTGATGTGGGTTGGCGCCGATATGATGGATGGCGCGGGCATTCGTTTCGTCCGGCAGGGGCTTGCGCCCGCAGCGCACGGATACGCGGCGATGCTGGTGATTGGCGGACCACCGCTTGACAGCCTCTCCTGGCTGCGCCTGGACTTCGGCGTGGGTTACGTCGGGCAGCAATCGAGCGCGCCGCGGAAGTTTTATCAGCGTCACGGCATTGGCGCGCAATTCGGCGCAACCATCGCGCCGGTGATGGTCAGCATCTTTCGGCCGGAGCTGAACGGCTGGGCGATCGTCGGCACGTCGGCGCAGTTCATTGGCGCCTCACTGGGCGTCAGGATTCTCGATCCAAGGCACCGCTGAGCACCTGACATGCGTGTCCGTCGTGGGTCATGAGCGACTGCGCCGCAGCCCCGAGCGGACTCCATCCGTTTCAGTTCGATCCTCGACACTCGCCGTCGCGGCGTCGATCAGCAGTGACGCCGGCTGCACCGCGCCAGCTCCGAAGCGTGCACGGACGCGATCCATCGCCGCTGCGAGCGCCCGATCACGAGGCGTCTCGGACACGATCGACGGCGTCGACGGCAACAGCGACAACTGCTCCGCCAGATCACCGTCATCCAACTGCGTCAACCCGACGCCAAGCAGACGTACCGGAAGTCGCTTCTGCTGGCGAAGCTTTCGGAAGAGCTGCCGTGCCGTGGTGAACACCGCTCGCTCCGTCGAGACCGGCGTGTCGAGCGTCTTGCTGGCGAGCTTGGTCACGAAGTCGTTGGTGCGGAGCTTCACCGTGATCGTTCGCGCCCGGAGGCCATCCTTCCGGAGATCGGCCACGACGCGAACGGCAAGGCGCTGCAACTCGGTTTCGAGCGCGGCCGGGTCGCTGGTGTCACGGTCGAAGGTGTCCTCGCGACTCATCCCCTTCTGCTCGTCGCGGCCATGCAGGGCCGACGAGCCGCGCCCCTGTGCCTTGCGCACCAGCCACGCTGCCAGCTTATCGCCGAGATAGCGGCGCAGTATGGCGGGATCTGCATCAAGCACATCGGGCACCCGCACCAGTCCAAGACTCCGCAGCCTGTCCTGCGCCTTGGGCCCGATGCCCGGAATTTCGGCCAATGGCTGCGTGCGCATGAATGCCTCTTCAGCGCCAGCCGGCACGATGTGTACGCCGGTTCCACCGCTCCCGGGAATCGGCTTCGCCGCGCCGGCAGCGATCTTCGCGATGAGGGTGCTGGTTCCGCCGCCAATCGAGATGCTGCAGCCTGTTTCTTCGATCACGGCCGCGCGGATGCGCTGGGCAGTGTCCGCGAGTGGCTGGTGCCGATAGAGGGCCTCGGTTCCGGTGAGATCCAGGTAGAACTCGTCGACGCTCGCTGCAATGACGACGGGGGCGAATCGGGTCAGCACCTCCTGAATCGCACGACTCTTCTCGCCGCAGGCGCCGCGAGGCACTGGCACCGCCATTGCCTCCGGACACAGGCGTAACGCCTGAGAAATCGCCATGCCGCTGCGTACGCCGAAGGCACGGGCTTCGTAGCTCGCAGAGCAAACCACTCCGCGGCTGCCTGGCCGGCCACCGACGATCAGCAACGACGCCTTGCCTGCCCCTTCGGGATCCACCAATCGAGCCACGGTCACAAAAAACGCGTCCGCGTCGGCCAGAAGAATTCTCGGCTCGCGAGAATCAGCGGACGACGCGGACGATGTCATACCCGAAAACTACCCGAAGCCGGCGTGCAAGGGCCAGCCCCCCGGCTCGACCACAGCGGTCAGGCTATGCCCGTGAGCGTGCGAGTGCCTGACGCCGCCGCCGCAGAACGAGAACCCCGATCGAGAGCCCCGTCGCCATCAGCAACAGCGCGCTCGGCTCCGGCACCGGCAGCAGCAAGCCGCCGGTAATGACGTTGTCGAAGTCCTGGGTGAAGCGAACGTTGTTCCCGGGAGCAGTCCCGCTCAGCCCATTCCGGAACTCGACCACCATCGATTCGTAGATGTCACCGATCGGGCCCGTGCTGCCGACCATCTGGACCGAGTTGCGGTAGGTGATCAGCGTGTTCCATGCGTCTGACATTCCAGAGAACGCGAAGTCGCGCCCGAGCTGCGACTGGGTCGTTCCGACGGTGTTGCCAAAGGTGCGGTCAAAAATCACTGGTCCCGACGCGCCAGACAGCGTGAGCGACTGGAGCGTATTCGACGTACCGAAGACGGTCAGGGTGAAGGGGTTGCCCCACGTATTGGTGGTCGAGCCGATCGACAGGCGAAAACGGCCGGCAAAGTCCACGCCGCTCAAGCCGCTCCCGATCGATCCCCAGTTGGCGGAAAACACCTGTCCATCGCTGAAGCGACCCGAAATCAGCAGCCCGAAAAGATCGTTCCCCAAGGTCGAGAAATTCCCGATGGCCGGGGCATAGTAGGCAGTACCAGCGGCATTCTGTACGGTCTGCGCGCTGGCCGGAGCCGCCAGAACGAGGGCTGCTGCAATAACCCGGACCGACTTGGTGAGCGTCATTGAATGGTCCCGAAGAAACGGTGAGTTCACCAGCGGCGGTACGCTGGGCTGGCTGACCGTTCCGTTCATTGCAACTTGCTCACCAACCTCTGCCATTCGAGGTAGACACGCCCATCCTCATATTCGTCAACGGGTTACAACGTTCACCTCACGCGATTTTCTTTTTTGTGCGGCCGCTCCGCTGCCGCAGAATGCGGTCGCTATCGCAGAGCGCGAGACGTGCCGGCCCGCTGGCTGTTGGTCGATACCAGGAGGCAAAAAGAAGGCCCGCCCCACCGCTCAGAAGAGCGACGGGGCGGGCCTTTACGTGCGCGGGATCGAGTTACTCGTCGTCCGCGTCTTCCACCACCACTGCGGCCACTTCCGGCTCGGCGCCTTCAGGCTTCGGTTCCGGCTTCGGCGGCTGGTCGGCCGGGATGTTGTGCACCGAGAGCACGATCCGGCGGTGGATTGGATCCACCTCGTTCACGGTCATGTCGAGCGTCATCCCTTCCCAGATCACTTCGTCCAGCTCGACGTAGGTGAGCGGCACGTTGATCTGGTTCTGCGGTACGAAGCCCTCGATGTCGTTTCCGACATCAACCACGACACCCTTGTCGGCGAGGCGAACCACCTTCCCCGAGATCACCAGATTGACCGGGTAGGTCTCACCGATGCGGAGCCACGGATCCTCCTCTGCCTGCTTCAGACCGAGGCTGATGCGCTTGTTCTCGGCATCGATGTTGAGGATCACGACGTCCACCGAATCACCCTTCTTGACCACTTCCGACGGGTGCTGGACGCGCTTGGTCCAGGACATATCGGAAATGTGGATCAGGCCGTCGATACCCGGCTCGATCTCCACGAATGCGCCGAAGCTGGTCAGGTTGCGAACCTTGCCGGAGATGCGCGTGCCGACCGGGTACTTGAGCGGCAGCACAGCCCACGGATCCTGCTCGGTCTGCTTCATGCCGAGCGAGATTTTCTCCTCGTCCGGATCCACCTTGAGCACCACAGCCTCGATCGCCTCTCCAATACTGACCAGCTTCGACGGGTGACGGACGTTGCGCGTCCAGCTCATCTCGGAGATGTGCACCAGGCCTTCGATACCCGGCTGGAGCTCGATGAAGGCGCCGTAGTTGGTGATCGAGACCACCTTGCCGTTGACGCGCGTACCGACCGGGTACTTGGCGGCAACGTCCTTCCACGGGTACGCCTGGAGCTGCTTGAGACCGAGAGAGATACGCTCACGCTGCCAGTCGATGTCGAGCACCTTGACGTCGAGTTCCTGACCGATGTGCACCATCTCTGTGGGGTGCGAGATGCGACCCCACGACATGTCGGTGATGTGGAGCAGACCGTCGACGCCGCCGAGGTCGATGAACGCACCGAAGTCGGTGATGTTCTTGACGACACCCTTCCGCACCTGGTCCTTCTCCAGCTCCTTCATGAGCTTCTCGCGCTTGCCGGCGCGCTCGTTCTCCAGGATCACGCGGCGCGAGACGACGATGTTGCGGCGACGCTTGTTGAGCTTGATGATCTTGAAGTCGTACGTCTGGCCAAGGAGTTCATCGATGTTCGGGACGCGGCGGAGCGCGATCTGCGAACCCGGGAGGAACGCATCGACGCCCATGAGGTCGACAACCACACCACCCTTGATCTTCTTGACGAGCGTACCGGTGACCGGCTGATCGCTTTCGTAGGCCACGCGGATGCGTTCCCAGACGCGCATGAAGTCGGCCTTCTTCTTCGACAGCACGACCGAGCCTTCCTGATCCTCGAGATGTTCGAGGAGCACTTCCACAATGTCGCCGGCCTTGAGGTCGGGCAGATCCTTGAACTCTTCG
>JANMHB010000066.1:0-20622 GCA_031374935.1 Gemmatimonadaceae bacterium
CCCAGGAACCCCGCTGGCACCGGCGACCCAGGCGGAACTCCTGGCCTACTTCGCCACGCCGCGCGATCTGCTCAACTCTGGCGTACAGAGCACCCTGCAGCCTCTGCTGGCAGACGTCCAAGGCACCGGCATTCTTTTCGAACAGCGGAACGGCGATGTGTTCCCTGACTGGACCGGGTCACTCGGCGGCACCTATCGCTTTAAGAAGAACTGGCGCGTGCAGACGCTCTTCGAGTACCGCACCGGCTTCAAGGTGCAGAACCTGACCGACGGTTTCCGCCTCTCGCAGCATCCGTCGATCGGCTCGAACCGAATCGAGTTCACTGAGATTCACTCGACCCTGCTCAACCCGGCCTCGACACCGGAACAGCGGCTCGCCGCAGCGAATCTCTACGTCACCAAGTACCGTCGCCTGCTGGAGCCGGGCCTGAACCAGGGCCAGGACGGCACGTTCATGCGTCTGCGCGAACTCGCCATGACGTACGACTTCAGCCCGACCCTTGCTGGCAAGCTCGGGGCACGGACGCTCAGCGTGACGGCCTCGGGCCGTAACCTGCTGCTCTGGACCAAGTACCCCGGTGTGGACCCGGAAGTGAATGCGATCGACCGTACCGCGTCGACACTCGACCAGAACTTCCTTGCGAGCACGGAAGCCTTCGGAGTTCCGATCGCCCGCCGCTTTTCCTTCGCAGTCAACTTCGGCTTCTAAATGGGGGCGGACAGAATCATGCAGACTCGATTCATGCAGTTCCTGAAGCACCGCACCCGTCAGCTTCGTACCGGCGCCTTGCTCATGGGCGCCAGTACGATGATGGCTGGCTGCGGTCTCTTTGATACCGACGTGGCCAACGTCAATGCCGTGACCGAAGAGGCGCTGGCGAATCCCACCGCCGCGACCTCGCTGGTGAATGGACTCGGTGGTGCGCTGAACAATGCCGTCAACGGCATCATTGGTGTGCATGGCGCGGCGACGGATGAACTGGGCTGGGCGGGTTCACGCGAGTACTGGAACCTGCTCGACGGTGGCGACATCGGCGATCCGGTCAACGAGTACAGCAACGGCACCTACCCATTCATCAGTCAGGCCCGCTGGCAGGGTGACTACACGGTGAAGGCGCTCGAGGCGTTCGGCGCGACACTGCCGAACCGCGCCGATCTGGCGCGTGCCTACATCTTCGCCGGCGTTGCCTACCTGTTCATCGGTGAGAACTACGAGGACTTCATCATCGGTTCGGATCGCATCACGTCGACCGCGTCGATCGGTGAAGCGAATATGCAGATCACGCTCGACTCGGCGATCGCATACTTCACCAAGGCCAACGTACTGGCCACGACCCTTGCGAACACCGAGCTGCAGCGTCAGTCGCTCGGGATGCGCGCACGGGCGCGGTTCAGCAAGTCGGTCTGGCAGAAGCTGCGCGCACCACGTGGGTTCCCTGCACAGCCGCTCGTGAATGACGCTGGCGCCACTGCCGATGCCACCGCCGCGCTGACGGCGATGGGTTCGGCGGGTTACCGCTTCCGGCTCACGTCGACCGCACAGAACAACGGCGGCTACTTCAACACCGGCTTCGAGATGAATCAGCGTCTCGAGCTGCGCGCCGGTGCGGAGTACACGAACGGCACGGCGACGGTAGTCGATGCGGGGCTTGCCGGCATCAAGCTGGTCGATCCCGTCACTGGCGAGAAGGATGCCACGCTCGCGGTCGCGATCAACGAGTGCTGCCGTCAGTCCTCGGGGCAGTTCCTCGGCTACACGCTCACGTCAGGCCGTGAGATGAACCTGATCCTCGCCGAAGCCGCGTTGGCGGCTGGCAATACGACCGGCTTCACGACCTTCATCAATGCGGCCCGCGCCATCGATGGCAAGGCCGCATGGGCAGGAACGCCGTCAGCTCAGGCGATTCTGATCCACGAGCGTCGCGTCGGGTTGTTCCTGCAGGGTCGTCGCTTGCACGATCACTACCGGTTCAACCAGCCGGCAGACAAGTGGCTGCCGATCCGCGCCGCCACCGTCCGTCCCTGTTTCTTCCCGATCAGCTTCGACGAGCGCACGCAGAACGCGCTCGCCCCGAAGCCGGCGCAGGACCGCCCAACGGCGTGCGTCCGGTGATCAACCTGGAGCGTTACCGCTCCATCAACGCCGGGCCGCGGATCATCGCGGCCCGGCGTTTGGTCGGTATGACCATGGCATTCGTTTTCGCAACATCGATGAGCGGGTGTTACGCCTTCATCCCGAACACCAGTGCGGTGCTTCCCGAGGCTACTCCCGTGACGGTGAGCCTCACGCTCGCGGGCACTGTCGCACTCGGCGCTACCATCGGGCAGGGTGTGAATGAGGTCGAAGGAACGATTCTTCGTTCGAGCGCTGATACCGTGGTCGTCACCGTGGAAAACACTTACACGACGAACCGGCAAAAGTTCGCTTCGAGCGGCACCACCGCAGCAATTCCGCGCCCATTCATTGAGAACGTGAAGGTTCGAACTTTTTCTCGCAAGCGTACAATCCTTACCATTGCTGGTGGCATCGGTGTCGCCGCGCTCGGCGCAGCAGCCGTCAGCATCGGCGGCGCCTCAGCGTCAGGCTCCGGCGGTGGTGGCCCGAATCCAGCCAGAGTCGTGGCTCCGTAGCCACGGCAGTCAGCAGGTACGGCACGACGAAGGGCACCCGAATACGGTGCCCTTCGTCATTTTCGCACCCCGATGCGCCGGTGCCGGCGCGTCGTCACTGCCGCGGTGCGAGCTGCCGCGGCAGCACGATCACGCCCAACAGCATCGCGGTACCAGCCAGAGCCGCACCGGCCATGAACGCCACGGCGGGACCACGCGCACTCCAGAGCGCGCCAAGCAGCACCGACGCTGGCAGTGCGGCAATGCCCATCGTGGCGTTGTACCAGCCGAAGGCGGTCCCGCGCTGACTCTCCGGCGCCAGATCCGCGATCAACGCCTTCTCCGTCCCTTCCACCAATCCGAAGTACACGCCGTACGCCAGGAACAGTATCCAGACGTGTGTGGCGGTTGTCGCCAGCGCAAATCCGGCGTAGACCGCAGCGTACCAGCCCCACCCGGCCAGCAGCACCGTACGCCGACCGATCCGGTCGCTGAGCGCGCCGCCCGGCACGCTTGCGATCGACTTGATCACATGGTGCGCCGCCCAGAGCAACGGCAGCATCGCGATGGGTACGCCCAGTTGCTGAGCGCGCAACAGCAGGAATGCGTCACTCGAATTCCCCAGCGTGAAGAGCAGCAGCACACCGAGGACGCCCCAGAATCGTCGTGGCATCGGTGTCGAATCGTGCGCACTGCGCACAGCGATGTCGCTCGGGGTACGCGTCCGGCGAGCCGGGTCGCGGACCGCAAGGAGAATCGTCAGCACCGCCAGCAGCCCGGGGATCACGCTCAGCAGGAAGACCGTGCGCAGCGTCAGGTGCAGCTGCTGCAGCAGCACCCACGCAGCCACAGGGCCGATGACGGCGCCGAGGTGATCGGCGGCGCGGTGAAAACCGAATGCCCGCCCTCGGATCGCAGGCGCGACGCTTCCCGCCAGCAGCGCATCACGCGGTGCGCCACGAATGCCCTTGCCGACACGATCGATCAGGCGCAATCCGACGACCTGCCACGCGGACTGTGCAACGCCGATGAATGGGCGCGTGACGGTGGCGAGCGCATACCCGGCCAGCACCAGTGGCGTGTACCGCCGCACACGGTCACTCCACCACCCGCTGCTCAACTTCACCAGCGCCGCGGTACTCTCGGCGGCACCCTCGAGCACGCCCAGCATCGCCGGAGAGGCCCCGAGCACCGTGGTGAGAAACACCGGCAGCAGCGGATAGATCATTTCACTGGCGGCGTCGGTGAGCAGGCTCACCAGTGCCAGCGCACGCACGATCGGCGGCAGTCGGGTCGGTGCGGCACCGCCCGACATCGCCTCAGCTCCGCGCGGCCCGTGCGCCCAGCAACGCGTCCGCCATCGTACGTAACTCGTCGTCGCTGGCCACGCGCTGCATCTGCTTCACCGCCAGCAGCAGTTCGCGCATCAATACCAGATCGGAGGCATCGTACCCATGCTGTGACAGCCACCACCGCACATTGGACAGCCCCGCCACCGGACCGATGTCAATGCGATGTTCGACACCGACGAAACTTGCCGGGACACTCGACACGACGGTGTCCGCCAGCCATCGGTCACCGGCACGCAGCGCCTTCACCAGCGCCGTGGCGTGCGCGCCAGACCCGGTCCGGAACGCATCCGGCCCAACCACCGGCTGCGCCGAAGGAATCGGAATGCCGAACGCCGACGCGGCCGAGTCGCAGTACTCGGACAACACACCCAGTGTATGCGGCCACCGGCCGATCAGCCGCAGATTCGTCAGCAACAGCTCCATCGCCACCGTGCCGCTGCGCTCACCCAATCCGAGCGCGCTGGCATGCACCCGATCGACGCCGGATTCCACGGCCACCATCGCATTCGCCAGCGCCAGTCCGCGATCGTTTTGTCCCTGCCAGTCGAGGCGGATGGAACGCTCGCCGCGGCCTTTCACCTGCTCGGCTGCAAAGCGCATCAGCGACCGCGTGCCATCCGGCGTCGAGTGCCCGACGCTGTCGCAGATCCGGATCGCTGACGCACCAAGCGCCACCAGATGATGCAGCAAGACCGCCAGCATCGCCGGTGGCGTGCGTGACGCGTCCTCCAGCACCGCCACCACGCGCGCGCCGGTCCTCACGGCGAGTGTCACCGCAGTGTCGGCGCTTTCCTGCAGCCGATCGATCGTGATCCCCTCGGCCGCGAGTCGAATCGGCGACACGGGCAGAGCGATGGCGACTTCGACATCGAGCCCTGACCGCTCTCGCACGTCCAGTACCGTCGCGACGTCCTTCACACTGGCGGTCGCATGGCACGATGCATCGATCGCCCATTGCGCCCGCGACAGCTCCCGCGCCAGATCCAGCGTGTCGGCCGCCTGCCGTGGTCCTGAACCGGGGAACCCCAGCGTGGCGGAGCGCAGGCCAAGGGCGCTGATCAGCGACAGCAGGCGTCGCTTGTCACGCTGCGACGGGTCGATCACCGACGGCGAGTACAGTCCGTCGCAGAGCGTGGCGTCGGCGACGTCGATCGCGCGACGGCGCAGCGGCGGTGTGTTCCAGTCGTACAGGTCAGACGGCGTATCGTCCGGCAGCGTCATAAGCAGACAATCTATGCTCGCGTTCGCCGCAAGTGCTTGCCCCGTCAGCCGAGCCGATGCTTCCTTGGCAGATGCTCCATCGTGTCAGATCTGCACTCGCGCTGCGCGCGGTGTCCGCCGCGGCGCTCGCCGGCGCCTGCCGCCGCCTGGCAGCCAACAACGCACAGACGCTGGCCTGGCAGTGCAACGTCACCCGCATCCCCGCGCCCACCGGTGCCGAGGGCGCGCGTGCCGAGTGGATGGCAGCACGGTTCGCGGATCTTGGGTGGACCGACGTCCGACGCGACGAGGCGGGGAATGTGATCGCACGCCGTCCGCGCCCCGACGCCTCGCGGGGCGACGCGGGCGAGGTCTGGTGCTGCGCACATCTCGACACGGTCTTCGACGATCCGGCGCCGGTCGTCGAGCAGAGCGGCACTCGCCTCTCAGGTCCTGGCATCGGCGACAACGGACGCGGGCTGGCGGCACTGCTGGCGCTGGCCGACGCCATCCACGTCGCAGAGCTGCAACCGGTGCACGAGATCGTGCTCGCGTGCACCACGGGAGAAGAGGGGCTGGGCGATCTCCGCGGCATGAAGGCGCTGATGCGAGCGGCCGATCCGCGACCGATCGCGGTCATCGCCATCGATGGAGCCGGCGACGACCGGATCGTGAACGCAGCGCTCGGCAGCACCCGCTGGCGTGTCACCTTCCGCGGTGCGGGCGGCCACAGCTGGGCCGATTTCGGCACCGTCAATCCGGTGCACGCGATCACCGCCGTCGCGACGGCGCTACAGGCGGTGATGTTGCCCTGCGCACCGCGCACCACACTCACGGTCGCGCGAATCGGTGGCGGCGAGAGCATCAACAGCGTGCCGCGTGCGGCATGGCTGGAGGTCGATATCCGCAGCCTTGGGGCCGCGGTGCTGGCCGATCTGCGCCGCACACTGCTCGAGACGGTGGCGCGCGTCGAGCGGAATGAAAACGCGCGCCGCACGGCAAACACCACGCCGCTGGTGAGTCAGATCGAACAGCTCGGCGACCGGCCCTGTGGCAGTCTCGCCGACACGTCACCGCTTGTCAGGCTGGCGGCAGGCGTCACGCGGGCCATGGGCGCCACGCCGCGGCTGGCGGCCGGCAGCACCGACGCCAGCGTCCCCATTGCTCTCGGCATCCCAGCCATTGCCATCGGTGCGGGCGGGCGCGGTGGCGGGACACACACGCCGCGCGAGTGGTACGATGACACCGACGGCGTTCGTGGCCTCGAACGCGCGCTCCGTATCGTGGTTGGAGCCGCCGGGCTGGTGCGCTGACGCAGCACATCACCCGCGCGAACCCGAGCGCGGCGCACGACGCACACAGATGGAGAACGAACGGGGGAACAGCGCATCGTACACTGTTCCCCCGATTTTTTTCATCGATATCCATTCGATTCAGTCGACGCGCAACTCCGCATCGTCACCGAGGTTCATGCTGCCCGTGACGCCGCTGAGCGTCACGTTGTTGCCCAGCATGCTGTCGCGAATGACCGAGTGACTGATCGTGCAGTTGTCGCCCGCCACCGTGTTGCTGATGGTGGAATCGGTGATCTTCGCCCCCTTGCCGAGCGAGACATTCGGGCCGATCGTCGCGTTGCTGGCGCTGGCGCCGTCCTCGATGTACACCGGCGGGATGATGGTGGCGCCGGAGAACCCTTCCGGCACGCGTGCCAGGTGTCGCTTCTCGAGCATCGCCTGATTCGTCTCGAGCAGCGTGTCGAGTTTCCCGGCGTCATACCACCCTTCCACATCCACGACCTTGATCTTCGCGCCATGCTCGATCATGTACTGGAAGGCATCGGTCAGGTAGTACTCGCCCTTGTTCGTCGGCTGCGTGAGCACGTGCCGGATGCCTTCCGCCAGCAGTTTCCAATTGCGGATGTAGTACAGGCCGATGTTGGCGCGCTTCGAGATCGGCGTGTTCGGCTTTTCGACGATCTTCGTCATGTGGCCGTTGGCATCGGTCACCACGACGCCGAAGCGCTGGTAGTCCTCGACCTCCTTCACCCAGATGATGCCATCATCATCGCTGGTGTTGATGACCGAGAGATCGGTATCGAAGATGGTGTCGACGAAGATGATCAGGACCGGCCCGTCGACATACGGCATCGCGAGATTGACGGCACCAGCCGTCCCATCCTGTACCGCCTGCTCGACGAACACACTCGGTACGGGATACGTGGACCGGGCATAGTCCTCGACCTTGTCCTTGAGGTGCCCGGTGATGTAGACGACCTGCTCGACATTGCCGAGCTTCATCACGTCGTCCATGACGTAGCTCATCACGGGGCGTCCCGCGACCTTGAGCATCGGCTTGGGAACGAGGTGCGTGTGGGGACGCAGGCGCGTTCCCTTTCCCGCCAGCGGAATGATGACCTTCATGGGCCTCGTGAAGCTTTGGAGTGGAAAGCGTGTGCGGGGTGCAGAGGCGTGAGGGTGGACCGACGCGCCGGCACGACAACAGGCAGTGCGTTACGGCGCGCTGGTGCCCTGGCGTCCATACCGGTCCGTCACTCGCACGACATCGTCCAGATCTGGTGTCGACACCTCGAGCACATCGCAATCCGTCACCGCTTCCATTTGGTGGATCGTGCCCGGCGTGATGCGGTAGCTCTCCCCCTGCTTCAGATGCACATCGGTCAGGACACCGTCGATCTGGACGCGATACAGCAGATGCCCCGACAGCAGGTGGACGGTCTCGTCCTTCACATTGTGATACTGCACACTCAGCGCTTCGCCGGCCTTGATGTGCAGCACCTTGCCGCAGTAGCGGTCGGTGAGCGCCCAGATCGTTTCATGGCCCCACGGTTTGGGGACGGTGCGAATGTCTACGGGTCCACTCATGTGCAGGTCGATTGTGGTCAGGGGGTGGGCGCCGGCCACTGCTGACGGCTGGCGCGTACATCGTCGGTGAGGCCCAGCGGGTCGAGGCGGACGAGGTCAGGCTTCTCGGTAGTCGTGATGGTGAAACGCTGATCGTCCTTCATCGGATCGCCGCGCACGAAGGTCCAACCGGTCGCGGTCCGCACCCCAAGCGGCATGGGATGACGGTATGCCCCAATACGAACGAGTTGCGCGGTGGTCACCCACTCGTTCACCCGGCGCTGCGTCACCGTCACGTCCTTGAGGGAGTACTGCACCTCGCCGACGGAGTCGAGCCACTGGTCGAAGAACCACGACAGCGACGTGCCCATAACCCGTTCCGCCGCCTTCTGAAGCGCCACCCGATCCACGTGCTTCATCGCCCAGCGGCTGTAGTACTCCCGCCAGAGCCTGCTGAATGCGTCTTCACCAACCACGTCACGCAGGGCGCCAAACATCTGCTCCGCCCGATCGTACGACATCGCATTGTAGTTGTTGAACGTGCGGAACACTTCGGCATTGGTGCTCAGCTGCTCGGCGTTCGCAATGAATCGTTCTCGCCGCAGCATTGCCGGCGCGTCAAGCGGCGGCGCCGTCCAGCGCGGGTTGCTGGCCAGACTGCCCGTCGCCTTCTCATGCGGTGTTTCGCCAAGCCGCCACGCGGTCTGATAGCTGGTCAGGCCCTCATCCAGCCACGCCGACCGCCACTCGTTGTTCGCGAGGATGCCGTAGGTGAAGATGTGGCCCGCCTCGTGGAGAATGAGGTCGAACGCCGGGCTGCCATTGTGCATCATCATCGGGAACTCGGTGCCGCCACCCTCGAGGCGGTGCGCGGCCGAGATCTGCGGATACGCATACGGCCCGTAGACCTCTTCCAGCCACCGCAGGGCGTCGATGGTGCGCTGCACGACCACACCACGTCCCCAGGTCGTGTCGTCACCCGGGCGATACAGGACATGTACACCGACGGTATCCCAGATGCGGAACTGCGTCTTCGGCCGCGGCAACCCGCGAATGTAGACGCCGCCCTCATAGCGATACTCCGGGTCGACGGTCCACGCAAAGTGGTGCACGTCCCTGGCTTCGAACACCACGGTCCGCATCGCGGCCGGCGCGATCGGGACCAGTGTACTGGCACCGCCGGACCCGTACGCCGCCCGCTGCAGCAGCGGGAACGACGCCCCCCGCTTGGCACGCTCCCAGCCGGGATCACCTGCCACCGGCACACCCGTCGCCCCGACGATCTGATCCTCCGGCAGCACCAACGCCACGCGGAAATCGCCGAACTCTCCATACAACTCGCCGGAGGGGACGAAGGCGTTGCGCTGCCAGCCTCCGCGATCGTACACCGCGACCTTCGGATACCACTGCGCAAGGTCGTAGTGACGACCGCGGCGGCCCTGGCGCCGCAGTGTGGTACTCGGTCGCGCCTCCCACGCAAACGTCACCGTGATGGACTGGCCCGGGCGCAGCGGTTTCGGCAGCGCGAAGCGCGCGACGGTGCTGTCCGGCGAGCCGGGATAGTCGACGGTGACCGGCGCGCCGTCGACGGTCGGCCGCGCGGTGAATCGCTCGAAGCCATAGGCCGGATCCTCCAGCAGCTGGAATCGCGTGCGCCCTTCGCGCTCGTCGGCGTCGCTCCACTTGGAGTACGGCCGGAACGCGTTCAGGTACTGGTGCACGAACATCTCGGTCAGCACATCCGGCGAGTTGTTCGTGTAGCGCAGCGTACCGGTGGCGACGATCATCTGCCGCGATTCATCAAGCCGCGCGATGATGTCGTAGTTGGCGCGTTGCTGCCAGTAGCCGACGGTGTCGCCCGAGGCTGGCGAGGTGCCGATGCGCTGAGCGGCCAGCGCTGCCGGCATCAGCAGGACAACGGCAAGGAGCGGCGCACGCAAGGCAGGTCGCATCGACGATCCGGGGAGAGGCGGTGAGTGGACCCTCCACGGCGCAGCCCCGGACCGAGGAACCACGCCGCGCGTCGACAGGGAGTCTAGCGAATCAGCGGGTCTGTTGCACCAGCTTCGACTTGAGCAGGCCAAGTCGACGGCGCACCGACCCATCCTTCACGTAGTCACCCACCCGGACGATCACACCACCAACGATGTCCGGATTGACACGGACGTGGGCGACGGCGGTTCGGCCGAGCGTCTTCGAAAGCGATGCAGCGATCGCCTCGACTTCGCCCGGCTGCGGCTCACGGGCGAGGGTCACCTCGGCGCGAACCCGACCCAGACTCTCGTCCACCAGCAGCGCGTACTCGGACGCGATGGTCGGGATCAGCAGCTGGCGGCGATTCTGGACCAGCGCTTCGAGAAAGCGCACCATCAGGCGTGGCATGCGATCCTGGAATGCCTTGCTGAGAATGGCCTTCTTCGCGACCACCGGCACACTGGGCGATTCGAGAAACCGGCGCACACGCTGATCGTGGGTCACCAGCTGCCCGACATCGTGGATCATGCGGCCCCATCCGTCCAGATCCCCGGCGCGCTGCGCCAGCGTCACCAGGGCTTCGGCGTAATTGCGGGCGATCGTGGTGTCGCGCATCAGCGCGACCCCTTCGGCGCATCGAGTCCGGCAAGGAACGATTCCACCAGCGATCGATCAGTGGCGCTGTCGAGATTCCGGCCGATCACCTTGCTGGCGCCGGAGATGGCAAGATCCACCGCCTCGCGACGGAGCTCGGCCACCGCCTTCTCCTTCTCGGCCTGCATCTCGCGACGGGTGCGATCGAGCATGTCCGCGCCTTCCGCCTTCACCTTCTCGAGCATCTCGGCGCGGAGCGTTTCGGCGGCCGCCCGGCCATCTGCCATGACCTTCTGCACATCAGCGCGAGTCTCGGCCAGCTGCTTCTGCTGCTCGGCGAGCAACTTGGCCGCTTCGTCACGATCGCGCTTCGCATCGCCGATCGCCTTCTCGAGTGCGGCTTCGCGCGCTTCCACGGCAGCCAGCAGCGGCTTGTACGCGAACTTCGACAGCACGACCAGCAGGAAGACGAAAATCAGCAGCGTCCAGAACATGAGCCCCACCTTCGGGTCCAGCATGTTCGACGCGCCGCCTTCAGCAGCGGCATGCTCCTGTGCCAGCAACAAGGTCGCGGAGACGAGAGACAGCGAGAGGGTCACGAGAGTGCGGCGCATGGCAGGGCGAAGCGAAAGAGTTGGAGCCCGGACGGGCGGTGGCGTCGACTGACGCGTACAGCCCACCGAGATCGTGCGTGGACGAACCGGCCGTGGTACGCTGGCCCGGTGCGGATCAGCGTACCACGTCGTCTCGTTCAGATCAGAACGTGATCTTGCCAGCCAGCTGGAAGCCGATCACGGCGCCGAACAGCGCGGCACCTTCGACGAGCGCGGCCAGGATGAGCGCGGCGGTCTGGATGCGACCAGCGGCTTCCGGCTGACGCGCCATGCCTTCGACGGCGCGGCCACCGATGTTGCCGATGCCGATGCCGGCACCGATGATCGACAGACCGGCGGCGAGGCCGGCACCGATCGCGGCGTAGCCCTTGGCGTTCGAGCCAGCGACATCAGCCGCGGCCTGGAGGAGGGGAAGAATCGTCATTGCAGTCAGACCAGAAAGAAAGTTCGGAAGGTCTCGCGCGGTCATGCAGCCAGGGCCGCATCACGTTCCGCCAACGAGCCAAGGCTCAGCGGAGTTCACCGGTCATTCGACCGGTTACGACCACGGCGCCGATGCACGCGAGCACGCCGGCGCCCGTCCCACAACGGTCAGTGGTGCGCCTCACGAATCTGGCCGATGAACACACTCGACAGCAGCGTGAAGATGAAGGCCTGCAGGAACGCCACGAACAGCTCGAGCATGTTGATCGCGACGGCCATCAGGAACGGCGCACCGCTGGCAATGCTCTTGAAGGAGAAGATCATCCCGATCAGCGCCAACACGACGATGTGCCCCGCTGTCATGTTCGCAAACAGTCGGATCGTGAGCGCGAACGGCTTCGTCAGCTTGCCGATGAACTCGATCGGCGACAGGATCAGGAACAGCAGAACGCGCAGGACGATGTTCAGATCCTTGTTCCAGTAGAAGATCGTGCCGAGGTAGCCGATCCCCTGCGCCCGGATTCCAGCGCCTTCGACGACGAAGAACGTCAGCAGCGCCAGCGTCGCCGTGACCGAGACGTTGCCAGTGGCGGTACTGCCCCATGGGAAGATGCCCCAGAGGTTGCAGAACAGAATGAAGAAGAACAGCGTCAGCAGGAACGGAACGAAACCGTTGCCGTGATGCCCGACATTGGGGATGATGACTTCATTCCGGATGTAGAGCACCATCGCCTCGATGCCGCCCGCGAAGCCCTTGGCATGTCCGACGGTTGCCGTCTGGCGGCGCTGGGCATTGGCGGCGAAGATCAGCAGCAGACCGACCGTCAGCGCCGCGATCAGCATCCACACCACATGCTTCGTCGGCGACATGTCGACGAGCATGTGTGTGCCCGGCAGCGTGAACGGGGCCCATCGCGGGAGATGCACCACCTTGTGCATCGTCGGCCACGTTGGCCACGGGATCTCGATCTCGTGCGCGTCGGTGATGTGCGGCGTGATGATGTCGACCTCAGCCGCCTGCGCCTGCGCGGGGAGGGCCAGCAGCAGTACGGCGGCGGCGGAAATCAGCAGTCGGAGCAGTCGCATCGTCATACGTTGACCAGCAGTGGTTCGATCAGCATCGAGAGAAAAAGAAAGCAGGCCAGACTGACGAGCGCCGAGTTCATGTCGAGCCCGAGCGCCTTGGTGGCGACCATCGCGTAGACGCCGAGCCCGGCGAAGCGCAGCAGGGCGCCGAGCCCCCAGCCAGCCATGACGTTCTTCCCCTTGAACAGCTGGAGGAGGATGAACGCGACCAACTGGATGGCGAGCGCCACGAGCGCGCTGGTGGTGATGGCTCGCAAGGCATCCGCGCCGGGATACACCAGCACCAACACCCATCCGGCGGCGACCGTAACCAGCACGGCGACAAGGAGATAGAGCACTACTGCGCGGATCATCGCTTCCTGCCTCCTCCTCGTGTCCAGCGGGGTCGGATGCCTGGCCCCCGTCCGGCTGGCTGCCATTCCGCGCGAAGGCTAGCCGCTTGTGAAATTTTTCGCAAGCGATTTTCTGGCGGGCTCAGGCGTGGATGGCGCGAGAATTGCCGGATAGAATCGGTGTGGCTTAGTCCGCTTGCCTTAAGTCACGAATCTACCGACACTTACCTGTGACCAAACACCGGTTCAGTCGTGTTGACTATGGACGGAGATATCCATTAGGCTGTCTTCACCCAACCAGCTCAACCGCATGACCGCCACTTTGACAGAGGTTTGACGGATGCCCCGCCTCCGCGCGCTCGGCGCGCTCGCCGTCGCAGCCATTGGCTGCGCCGCTTGTTCTGACCACTCGTCCCCGCTGACGCGGACGGGTGCTCCAGGGCAAGCGCTCACCTACGCCGGCGTGGACGGACAGCAGCAGTCGCTGTCGCTCCCGGCGCGAGGCGAGGCGATGGCGCAGAGCGCATCCGCAGGGGCACCGATCACGCTCAACCTTCGGGTGACACCCGGCGTAGATAACGTGACGTTCGAGCTGGCAGCCAACAACGCCAGCGAGAAGCGTCACGAACTGCGTTTCGCCGACGGGCAGGAAGTGGATTTCGTCGTGCGTGACGCCCGCGGCCGCGACGTTTGGACGTGGAGCGAGGGCCGCCTGTTCACGCAGCCGATGCGAACGCATCTGCTCGAGCAGCATGAATCGCGCGACTACGAAGCGACGTGGCAGGAGTTCCTCCCCCGTGGCACCTTTACTGCGGTCGCCCGGTTCCGCAGTGAGAATCATCCGGCAACGGCGCAGGTAGTATTCAGTCTTCCGTGACGCGTGCGACGGCGATGCTGTCGCCGTCGTTCTTTCTTCATTCGCGCGTCACCCGAAGGCAATGAGCGCACCACAACTGTCCGGCTCACACGACGACATCGCACTGCTCGAGCGACTGGGCGCCGCGCGCACGGCACTCGTCGCGCAGATCGCCCAGCGCATCGTGGGTCAGGAAGCGATCGTCGAAAACCTCGTGGCCACCATGCTCGCCGGCGGCCACGCGCTGCTGGTCGGCGTGCCAGGCCTTGCCAAGACGCTGCTCGTGCAGACGGTGGCGCAGGCGCTCGACCTGAGCTTCAACCGCATTCAGTTCACGCCCGACCTGATGCCGAGTGACATCACCGGTACCGAGTTGCTGCAGGACGATGCCGCCACCGGCCGTCGCGTGTTCACCTTCGTGAATGGTCCGGTGTTCGCGAACATCGTGCTGGCCGACGAAATCAATCGCGCGCCCCCAAAGACGCAGGCAGCGCTGCTGCAGGCGATGCAGGAACGGGAAGTCACGGTGAGCGGCCAGACACACGTATTGCCGCGTCCGTACTTCGTGCTCGCCACGCAGAACCCGATCGAGCAGGAAGGCACGTATCCGCTGCCGGAAGCGCAGCTGGATCGCTTCATGGTGGAACTTCGTATCGGGTACCCGACGCGCGATGAAGAAGAGCGCATCGTGCTGGCCACGACGGGCGGGGCGCAGGGCCCGGTTCGCGCGGTGCTTGGCGCCGCCGAGCTGACGCAGATGCAGCAGCTGGTGCGACGTCTGCCGGCACCGCCCACGCTGATTCAGCACGCGGTGCGCCTCGCGCGCGGCACGCGGCCGGGCAGTGATGAAGCGTCGCCGGAAGTGAACAAGTACGTGCGCTGGGGTGCGGGGCCGCGAGCGTCGCAGTATCTGGTGCTCGGAGCGAAAGCGCGTGCGGCGCTGGCGGGACGCGCGGTGCCGGATCTTGATGATCTGCGCGACATGGCGTTGCCGGTACTTCGGCATCGCATGGTGCTCAATTTTCAGGGTGAAGCCGAGGGCGTACGGCTGGAGCAGTTGCTCGCCCCGATGTTGGCGAAGACGGTGTGATTGACGCCCACTCAGTGTTGCGGCCTGGCACGTGCGACTGAACGGCCGAGCGACTGATGAACGATTGAGCTTCTGAACGGGTGAGCGACCTGCAATGCTGCGCTGCTGAGCTGCTGAACTGCCTGAACCGAACTGCAGCACACAGAGCCGCAGAGGCACAGAGACGCAGAGGCATCGGCAAGGCGAGGCCGTGAGGGAAAAACAAAGGCTGTAGGAACTGCGCTCGCGCGCTGCAGTTCCTGCAGCCCTTCTCTTCGTCTGAAACTATCGCCGACAGCGCGTGCCTCTGTGCCTCTGCGTCTCTGCGTCTCTGCGTCATGCAGTTCAGTTCAAGCAGTTCAAGCAGTTCAAGCAGTTCAAGCAGTTCAAGCAGTTCAAGCAGTTCAAGCAGTTCAAGCAGTTCAAGCAGTTCCGCTCTCTTCAGTCCAGTTCAGCAGTTCCCGCCACACGACAACCGTCAACGCCGCGCCGATTTTTCAGTCACGCGCACTGGCTTCAGCATCTGCTTGAGAAACTGCCCGGTGTAGCTTTGCGCTTCGCCAGCAACCATCTCCGGCGTCCCACTCGCCACCAGCTGCCCGCCACCCACGCCGCCATCCGGACCCAGATCCACGATCCAATCCGCCGTCTTGATCACATCCAGATTGTGCTCGATCACCAGCACCGTGTTGCCCTTGTCCACCAACTTGTGCAGCACTTCGAGCAACACCCGCACGTCCTCGAAATGCAGCCCTGTCGTGGGCTCATCGAGGATGTACAGCGTCCGGCCGGTGTCTCGCTTGCTCAACTCGGTGGCCAACTTCACGCGCTGCGCTTCGCCACCCGACAACGTGGTCGCGCTCTGACCGAGATGCACGTAGCCCAGGCCGACATCGGCCAGTGTGATGAGCTTCTGCGCGATACGTGGCTGGTTCTCGAACACCGTCACCGCATCTTCCACCGTCAGATCCAGCACATCGGCAATGCTCATGCCGCGGAACCGCACTTCCAGCGTTTCGCGATTGAACCGCTTCCCCTTGCACACATCACACGGCACGAACACGTCGGGCAGGAAGTGCATCTCGATCTTCACCAGCCCGTCACCCTGACACGCCTCGCAACGCCCGCCCTTCACGTTGAAGCTGAATCGCCCGGGGCCGTAGCCACGAATCTTCGCTTCCGGCATCTCGGCGAAAAGATCGCGGATCGGTGTGAACAGGCCGGTGTAGGTCGCCGGGTTCGAGCGCGGCGTGCGACCGATCGGACTCTGGTCGATGTCGATCAGTTTGTCGAGATGCTGGATACCCGTGATCCGATCATGCATCCCCGGAATCACACGTGCGCGGAAGAAATGCCGCGACAGCGCGCGCTGCAGGATGTCGGTCACCAGTGTCGATTTGCCGGAGCCTGAGACACCGGTGACGGCCACGAACATACCAAGCGGAATCTCGACGTCGATGCCACGCAGGTTGTGCTCTCGGGCATTCTCGATCTTCAGCGTGCGCGCCGGATCGACCGGCCGTCGCACGGCGGGAATCGGCACGCTCCGCTTACCGGAGAGATACTCACCCGTCAGCGACCCCTTCGTCTTGCGAATGTCGTCGACCGTCCCCTCGGCGATCAGCATGCCGCCGTGCTTCCCTGCCCCAGGGCCCATGTCGAGCACATGATCGGCCAGGCGCATCGTCTCTTCGTCGTGTTCGACGACGATGACCGTGTTCCCCAGATCGCGCAGCTGCGTGAGCGTGTGCAGCAGCCGTTCGTTGTCACGCGAGTGCAGTCCGATGCTTGGCTCGTCCAGGATGTACAACACACCGCACAGCTTGGACCCGATCTGCGTCGCCAGGCGGATCCGCTGCGCCTCACCACCGCTCAGGCTCTCGGCACTGCGGTTCATCGTCAGGTAGTCGAGGCCGACGTCCACCAGGAACCCAAGGCGCTCGGTCACTTCCTTCAGGATCGGCCCGGCGATCTCCGCATCGAGTCCGATTGGCCGCCCTGGCGCGCGCACCGGCACGGCGCGAAAGAACGCCAGCGACTCCGACACCGACATCGCGACAACTTCACCGAGATTCCGACGCTCGATCGTGACGGCAAGCGACTCGGGCTTGAGCCGTGTGCCGTGACAACTCGGGCACGGTGTAGCCAGCATGAACGCCTCGAGTTCGACGCGGATCGAATCGCTGTCGGTTTCGTCGAAGCGCCGCTGGATCGTGGCGAGGATGCCGTCCCACTTGAGCAGCGGCTTCGCGGCTGCCTTGGCAGCCACCTTTGCCGCCGGCTTGCTGGCGGCCTTCTTCGCGGCCGACTTCTTCGCCGCCTTCTGCACCGCAGCCACTGCTGCAGCCGGTGCGGTGAGGGAGTCGAGCCCGTGCAGCAGCGCGTGGCGCACATACTGGGGTAGCTCTCCCCACGGAGTCTTCAGATCGAACTGGAGCGCCTCGGCCAGCCCGGGCAGAATCACCTTGCGCAGGTAGCCGTCCGGCTCACCCCAGGGAAGCACCACCCCTTCGAGCAGCGTCAGCGACGGATCGCCGAGGATCAGCTCCTCGTTCACCATCCGTTTCAGGCCAAGGCCACTGCAGGTCGGGCAGGCGCCGAACGGGGAGTTGAACGAGAAATGGCGCGGCTCCATCTCGGGCAGCGAGATACCGCAATGCGGGCAGCCATATCGCTCGCTGAACATCGCACTCTCGCGCGCCCCGCTCACCAGCGACACCACTTCGACCATGCCGTCGGCCAGCTTGAGCGCGGTCTCGATTGAATCGGCGAGTCGTCCGCGATCGTCCGCCTTCAGCACCAGCCGATCCACGATCACGCTCACGTCGTGGTTCATGCGGCGATTCAGCTTCGGCGGGTCAGCGAGTTCGATCACCTCACCGTCCACCCAGGCGCGCACGAAGCCCTGCTTGCGGGCGGCCTCGAAGAGCTCCCGGAACTCTCCTTTTCGTCCGCGCACCAGCGGTGCGAGTACCTCGAGCTTCGTCCCGGGATGGCCGAGGAGCACGACGTCGGTGATTTGCGCCGCACTCTGCCGCTGGACGGGGCGGCTGCAGTTCGGGCAGTGCGGCACACCCGCGCGAGCCCACAGGAGGCGGAGGTAGTCGTAGACCTCCGTCACGGTGCCAACGGTCGATCGAGGGTTGTGTCCGGCCGTCTTCTGCTCGATCGAGATGGCCGGACTCAGCCCCTCGATCGAGTCGACGTCCGGCTTCTCCATCAGGCCGAGGAACTGCCGGGCATAGGCCGAGAGGCTTTCGACGTAGCGCCGCTGCCCCTCGGCGTAGATGGTATCGAACGCGAGGGATGACTTGCCCGAGCCGGAGAGCCCCGTGATGACCGTCAGCTTGTTCCGCGGGATCGTAACGTCGATGTTCCGGAGGTTGTGCTCCCGGGCGCCACGGATGATCAGTGAGTCTTCTGCCATAAGCATGGGAAGGTCGCCCATACCGGCGGCGCATTCAACCCGGCCGGTCAGACGGGGCGGCGGTCGCAGGCGGCCGTCAGGGGCAAACGGTTGTCGAAAGTGACCGGCGCGCGATCTGAGCCGTCTTTCCGTACATGGCGGGGGGCACCCAGTGCTGCCATCCACCCATCCCACCCGAGCGGGGCCAATGATCGAACTGCAGGGCGTGACAAAGCGCTATGGCGACTTTACCGCCGTCGAAGGGCTGGACCTCACCGTGCAAGCCGGCGAGGTCTTCGGATTTCTGGGCGCGAACGGTGCCGGCAAGACCACCACGCTCAAGATGCTGGCCGGAATTCTGCGCGCCGACGCAGGCCTGGTGCGAGTGGCGGGGATCGACATGCGGACCCACGCCGTCGACGCCAAGCGGCATCTCGCCTTCGTCCCCGACCGTCCCTACGTCTACGACAAGCTCACCGGCTCCGAGTTCCTGCGCTTTTCTGCATCGCTCTACGGGTTGCAGTGGAAGGCGGTCGAAGCGCGCGCTGCCGAATTGCTGGAGCTGTTCGAACTCACGTCCTGGCAGCACGAACTGGTCGAGCAGTACAGTCATGGCATGCGACAGAAACTGCTGCTCTCCGCCGCCGTCCTGCATCGCCCCAAGGTGCTGATGGTCGATGAGCCGCTGGTGGGACTCGACCCACGCGGTGCGCGCGTGCTGAAGGACCTTCTGCGCGCGTACGCGGCGCGCGGCAACTCCGTCTTGATGTCGACGCACACGCTCGAAACCGTCGAAGGGACCTGCGATCGCATCGGCATCATGAAGCGCGGCAAGCTGGTGGCATCCGGCACGGTGCCCGAGCTGCGCACCTGGCTGCGGATGCCGGATGCGCCGCTCGAACAGCTCTTCCTGCATCTGACCGGTGAATCGGCTGCGCGCGACGTGACCGAGGTGCTGAGTGCCTGAGTTCATCGCGGCGCCGGAGCCCGCGATCGCACCGTCACTCTTTCGTTCGGTCACCCTCGGCACGCTGATCAAGCCGCTCTGGCGTCAGCGCAAGGTGCAGGGGGCGGTTGGACCGCTCGGGATCCTGACGGCGCTCAGTGTGACGTGGGCCGGTGGTACGGTGATCGTGCTGCTGGTGCTGCGATACCTCATGACCGTCGATTCGATCGGTACTGCGATCGCGGGACGTGTGCTGGCGATGTCGCTCTTGAGCATCGGCTCGGTGCTGATCCTCAGCTGTATCGTGACCGCACTGCCAGCATTCTTTCTGTCGAAGGATCTCGAACTGCTGGCCGCCGCGCCGATTCCGGCACTCACATTCTTCACGTCACGCTTCCTGCAGGTGGTGGCCGAGGGCGGCGCCATCGCGTTGCTGCTCGTGGTGCCGTTACTCGCCGGGTATGGGCTCGCGTTCGGTGGCGGTGTGCTCTGGCCGCTGGTTGCACTCGCAGCGTGGGTGCCGCTCTGGCTTACCGCCACGTCGCTCGGCTGCATCGCGGTGTATGTGCTGCTCGCCTTCGTTCCGCCTACACGGGCGCAGTTCACATTCCGCGTGATCGGTGTCGGCCTCTGCATCGGCGCCATCTATGTGATGAACCGGGTTGAACCGGCACAGCTGACGCAGCTTGGCACGAAGGCGATCGGTGAAGTGGTGAAGATGCTCGACGTGCCGCTTTCGCCGTGGTTGCCGACGGAATGGGCCGCGCGCGTGCTGAAGAACTGGCTCGATGGGTTCTGGGATCCCCAGCCACTCGCCTGGCTCTGGTTGCTGGCGGCATCGGCACTGTCAGCGGCTTATGGCAGTTTCCGTCTGCTCTATTCGCGCGGCATCTCTGCGGTTCGCTCGGCAGGCAGAAGCGATCACCCGCCATCGGTGCTGATGAAGCCATTTCATCTGCTGCTTGCCGGTATGCGTCCCGCACGCCGCGAACTGCTGCTGAAGGAAATGCGCCTGCTCGGTCGCGACGCGGCACTCTGGTCGCAATTCGTGCTGCTCATTCCGCTGGTGCTGGTGTACGTCGTGGGTGTGAGTGTGCTGCCCACCGGCGGCGGCGCGATGCCGCAGCTCGTCACCAGCATTCTGCCGGTGGTGAACGTCGGTCTGGCCGGCATGGTGCTGGCGGCAGTCACGTCGCGGCTGGTGCTGCCGACGATTGCCGCCGAAGGCACGATGTGGTGGCTGCTGCGCGCGGCACCAGTGCAGATTCGCGACATCATCTTTGCGAAGTACTGGGCCGC
>JANMHB010000084.1:0-51409 GCA_031374935.1 Gemmatimonadaceae bacterium
CGAAGAGATGTCGATTGGCAGCGAGGGCCGCCTGAACGATGGGCGCGTGGAGATGATGCCGGGTCGCAATCAGGACCGCGCCGGATACGCCGCCCGGGGCCCGGTCGAACAACCTGGCGTAGTCCGTGGCCGCGTCGGCGAAGCCGAACTTTGCTTTCACATGATTCGCCGAAAGCGACGTGTGGTTGACCACGGTGCCGAACGGAACGCGATCCTTCAAATGCGGCAAAAGCATCGTGCGCGCAAAATTGCCGGCGCCGATGACGTCGAGCCGCTGGACCGGAGCGGACACGCGTCGGTTCTCGTTGCGCGAAACGACGGCCGCGGCGGGCGCGGAAACGGCCGCAGGCGAGGGAGTCCTTGTCCCGGCGCCGGGATACTCCAGGAGCACGCCGACTTCGCGGGCGGCGCCTTCGCCGAGCAATTCCTGATAGACGGCCAGGGATTCCGCGAAGGGCACCCGGCGGGTGGTGATGGCGCCGAGGTTCAGCTGGCCGGTCTTCATCAGGTGCAGACAGGCCTCGAAGTTGCGCTGCTCCGTCCAGCGTACGAAGCCGACGGGATAGTCGTTCCCGTGCTCTTCGTACGACGGGTCATATCGTCCCGGGCCGTATGATGACGAAACCTGGAAGGTCAATTCCTTCTTGTAGAAGTCTTCGCGCACGAGGTCCAGACCCACCACACCGACCAGCACGATTCTGCCGCGCTGCCGGCTCATCAACGCAGCCTGATGCATCGGCTCATTACTCTGCGTGGCGGCGGTGATCAGCACCGCATCAACACCGCGGCCACGGGAGAACGAGATCGCTGCGGCCACCGGGTCTTGTCCGGCCGAGAGATCCACCGTCTCGGCGCCGAACTCGCGCGCCAAGGCGAGTTTCGCGGGATCGAAGTCCAGCCCGAGCACGCGGCACCCGGCGGCGCGCAACAGCTGCACCGCCAGCAATCCGATGAGCCCCAGACCGGTCACGACGACGGTCTCACCGAGCGTCGGAGCCACCAGTCGAATCCCCTGCAAGGCAATCGCTCCGAGAATCGTGAAGGAGGCCTCGTCATCCGTCACACCGTCCGGGATGCGCGCGCACAAGTTGATCGGCACGCTGACGACTTGCGCATGCGCACCATTCGAGATCACGCGGTCACCGACGCCGAACGTCGTCACGCCAGCGCCGGTGTCGGCAACGACGCCCACGTTGCAGTATCCGAGCGGCATCGGCTGGTCGAGCTTGTTTCGCACCGAATTCACGGTTGGCATGAGGCCGTCCGTGCGCACCTTGGTGATCACCATCTTCACCTTGTCGGGCTGCTGCCTGGCCTTGTCGAGCAGATTCGCCTTGCCGAAGCCCACCAGCATCCGTTCTGTGCCCGCGGAGATCAGCGTTCGCGTCGTATGAATCAGCAGTTGACCACGCGATGTTCCCGGCGCGGGAATCTCTGCCACTTCCGTGACGCCGGACTTCAGGGATTGCAGAATCTGTTTCACGGGGTGGCCTGCAAGGACTGGAAAGACACGCGCGATGCCCGGGGGGCGCCCGGCCCGTCGATGAATCGGCGAAACCACAACTCGATGCAGATCAGCGCGAAGATCGTGTAGCTGCCGTCGATCCGGCCCTCCGCGTCGAGTTGAATCAGCCGGCGCACGGCATCGGGGTCGAAGATGCCGCGTTGCCGCAGCGATCCGGCACTCAGGATGTCCTCCACCAGCGGTCGCAGTTCCTTCTTCAGCCAGCCGCGCAGCGGGACACCAAAGCCATTCTTCCCGCGGTAGATCACATCGTGCGGCAGGTAGGGTTCCATCGCCTTCTTGAAGATCGCCTTGCCGACGCGGCCCTGCTGCTTGTAGCGCGTTGGAATCGTCGTCGCGAAATGCACCAGGTCCAGGTCGAGCAGTGGCACCCGGACTTCCACACCGACGGCCATGCCGGCCCGGTCGGTGTAGTTCAGGTTGTGATCGGCGAGAAAATGTCGCGCCTCGAGATACAGCATGCGCTGCAGCGGATCATGTTCATCCGGAATGCGTCGCAAGCTCTGTAGCAGCGGCGCGGCCGTGTCGACGCCGGCGACGCGCGCTGCGAACTCGGGGGTGTACAGCGCGCGTCGAACCGCGTCCGTGCTCCACATGAAATACGAGACCAGGCGGTGATCTTCATCCGCTCCGGCATAGGCAAACATCTTGGCGAACCGCCGGATCGCCGGCACCGACTGCGCGCCACCCGAGGCACCAACCATCCCCGCCACCCGCTCGATACCGGCGCGGGCGGCGTGGGGCAACCACGACCAGCGCTGTTCGAAGTTCAGGGCCCAGTGTCGCCGATAGCCGGTGAAGATGTCATCGCCCCCGGCGCCGGAGAGCAGCACCGGAATGCCCATGGCGCGTGCGCGCTCGGCAATCATCAGGGCATTGATCGGCGCGGGATCGGCCTCCGGCTCATCCAGCATCTCGACCATCTCGGGCAACCGGTCGATGGCACTCGGATCCATCACGATCTCCTCGAGCCGCACATTCAGGTGCTTCGCGACGCGACGCGCATACGGCAGGTCCGCGGGATTCCCCTCCGCGTCGAACGGGTCGCGAAAGCTGATCGTGAAGGTCGTGATGTCGCCGTCTGGAACGATCTGGCGCATCATCGCGACGATCGCACTCGAATCGAGGCCGCCCGACAGGAACGCACCAACGGGAACGTCCGACACGAGTTGCCGTTCGACTGCCGTGCGAAGGTGCCCCGCCAACTCCGTGGCAATGGTGGCTTCCGGCTGGGTGCTCGTGACGCCGCGATACGGCATCTCGTAGTACGACCAGTGGCGCGCAACCGCACCGTCGGTCACGATCAGTGCATTGCCCGGTTCCAGCTTCTTGACGCTGGCGAGCATCGTCCGCGGTGCCGGCGACCACAGGTAGGCCAGCGTGTTGTGCAGCGCAATCGGGTCGATCGTGCGCGGCAGCCCTGGCTCTTCCAGCAACGACTTCAACTCGGACCCGAACAGGAAACCAGCAGCAATCTCGGCGAAATAGAGCGGCTTGACGCCCAATTGATCCCGAGCCAGCACCAGGCTGCCCTGCGCGACACCGGCCGGGCGCCCGGTCGGGCGGGCGTCATGGATCGCGAATGCAAAGATCCCATTCAATCTGCCCATCATTTCGAGGCCGTCGCGCTCATAGAGATGCAGCAGCACTTCCGAATCGGTCCGCGACACGAAGGTGTGGCCGGCCGATTCCAGTTCCACGCGCAGTTCGCGGAAATTGTAGATCTCGCCATTGAACACCAGCGTCAGCCCACCCTGCGAGCCCCCCGCGACGTCTGCGTGGGAGCACATCGGTTGCGCCCCGGCGCTGGTCAGGTCGATGATCGCCAGTCGACGGTGTCCCAGTCCGGTGGTGGCGCGGCCGGTACCCAGCGTCTGCGCCCCCTGTCCATCCGGCCCGCGATGGGCGACCGCATCGGTCATGCGCTGCAGGAGGCCTGGCGCGAACTCTCCCTGATAGCCGGCAATTCCGCACATGATCAGTTCAGCCCGGCCGGAGGCATCCAGCCCGGCATCACATGCTGCAGCACGCGCGCGAGCCCCGCCCGATGGGCCTCGTAGCTGAAGCGCTCACGGACGCGCGCGCGGCCGCGTGCACCCAGCGTCGCCGCTGCGTCACGGTCGTCGAGCAGCGAGTTGATCTCACGCGCCATTCCTGCAGCGTCATCGGGCTCCACCAACCGGCCGCAGTCGCCCACCACCTCCACCACCGCACCGCGCGGACTCGTCACCACTGGCAGGCCACAGCTCATCGCTTCCGCAATGCTCACACCGAAGCCCTCGTAGATCGTCGCCTGTGCCATCACCGCAGCGTTCTGATAGATCGCGATCTTCTCCTCGGTCGTGACCTGCCCGGGAAAGGAAATGGCATGTTGCACCGACAGCGACTCCGCTTGTGCCACAAGGTCAGGGTACGCATCCTCATGCCCTCCGACCATGACGAAGCGGGCGTCCGGATGCCGTGCGAGGACTGCCGGCATCGACGCAATCACCGTCCCGAGTCGCTTCCGGATGGCATTGCCCCGCGTGAGGTGGCTGACCGTCACGATCGTCTTCGCAGTCGACGGCGTCGCGGGGGGATGGTACAGGGTCGTGTCGATGCCTTGATACACCAGATGCGCCGCGGGGTCGCCCAGCTGCCGTACATAGCCCACTTCGACTTCACAGATGCCGATGTTGGCCGTCGCCAGGCGCACGCACGCGCGCACGATGCTGCGCTTGACGGCGCCGAGTTCGTCCCACCAGGTCAGGTGTGGGGTCAGCTGCAGCGTGCCGGTGAAGATGTTGGGCCGCCGCCGCGGGATCGAGGAGAGCAGCGAGAGAATGCCGGACCCCCACCACCAGGTGAAGTACAGATCGGCGTCGCGAGGCAGGTCCCGGTACCGGGTCGCCGTGACCACGTCGAATCCAAGTTCGCGAAGCGCGGTGATGTCATTCCGATAGAAGTCGACGACGTCGAGAAGTTTCGGATCGGCGACCCGGGCGAAAAATGCCACACGCATCACGAGACGCTCGCGAGCAGGCCGCCCGCCTGCGCCTCCGGGGCCTCGTGCCCTGCGCTCTCACCGCGGGCAAGCGGATTCAGGAGCAGCACGGCGATCACGAGCGGCATCAGCTTGAGCCATCCGAACAGGATACCGGAAAACTCCTGTTCGAATGGCAGAATACGACTCAGGACGAAGCAGGCGATCAACAACACCGCCGGGCTCGTCCCACGGCGCAACCCGGCTGTCGCGAATGCGCACGTCAGCGCCAGCAGCAGCGCGACTGCCAGAAATCCGGGTAGTCCAAGGTTGCCGTATGCATCCGAAATCATGCACGAATAGTAGTCGGGTTCGGCGATTCCGGCATACTGCAGCAGGAGAAAACTCTTTGCCGTCGTGAGTGCGGCCCGCTTCATCTGCTCCGTGAGTTCGGTGCGAAAGAGCGGATCCGCCTGGAGCAACAACGGGACCGCCCACGCACTTCCATACGCGGGCCCCTGCGCTTCGACGTTGTCAGCGATCAGCGCGATGAGGTCGATGCCATTCAGACGCAGCTGATAGCCCTCTTCACCGCCGCCGACCTTGCCGCCAGGATTCAGATTGCCGACATCGAACGCACTGCCCCCGTTCGAGATGCGCTCACGGATGTTTTCCGACACCCGCACCACATACAGCGCCGCGAGCACCGTCATGAGGCCGAGAATCGCTCGTTCAGGGCGAATGCGTCGCGTCTCGGGTGCCGTGACGAGGTACACCCCGACCAGGGCAGCAAGGAACAGCACACCCGAGAGCCGCGAGTTGATCAGGACATTCAGGCCATAGAGCGTGCCAGTGAGCGCGAGCCCCACGCGCCAGAGGTGGCGAACCCACCCCACGGGCTGACCGATACGCAGGACGGCGAGCGCAAAGATCGCGAGGAACGGCGCGTACTCCATGAAGGCGCGATATAGCCCGAACTCGAGCAGCGAGAGGTCGAGCTGCGCGCCGGCAATGCCTTCCGCACCAAGGCGACGATAGAGCAGGTTGCGCGTCAACGCGACCCAGAGCCAACCAAATGCCAGCAGTGCGCTGCCGCTGACGAACAGGACACTGGCAGTGGGTCGCACCGTGAACTGTCGCAGTCCGCTCCACTTCCGCTCGTACCGCGCGAGGACGATGCGGTAGCAGATGAGAAACGGCAGACAGAACAGCGGCAAGGCCCACCAGAGGAAATAGGCGTAGCGCCCCTGCGTATTGGTCGGCAGGTCAGCTGCCGCCAGTGACGGCGCGACGAAGAGGTAGGCGAGTGCCTGCGCATACAGCACGCCGAGGAAGAAATCCCTCGGCCAGCGGAGGACCCCCGCCAGGAGCGCCACCAGCGGCAGGATCACCGCCGCACCGCTCGCGATCCAGAGTTCGGTCAACGCGCCGCGCGTCGCCGTGCTGGCGACCGCCGCAGGAACGCCGTCAACGCGTCGAACTGCGCCCGATCCTCGCGGTACATGCGTCCGATGAACGCACGCATGGCCGCCCAGGACAGCACGAGCAGGACACCCAGAATCCCTCCGCCAAGGCCAGCCGTCACGCGACTCGGGCTCGCTTTCCGCAATGGCACACGTGGCGGATCGACCACAGTCAGCACCGGCGTGTCATTCACCTCGTCCAGTCGCGCCGTGTCGTAGTCGCGCCGAATGCCGGTGTACAACGTCTGATAGTTGATGAGCAGGCGCTGCAGGCGCTCGTACTCGAAGCTCAGCGTGGGCGAATCACGATACTGGCGGTTCCGCGTCAGAAACTCGCTCACGGCGCGGTCCACTTGCGAGAGCGAATCCTGCGCCTCGCGGAGGCGCGCTTCCGCAAATCGGCGTCGCTGACCAGCCTGCGACTGGCGCGACGCCAAATTGAACCGGTTCAAGGCGTCGAGATACAATCCGACCACGCGCGTCGCGATGCTGCGGTCGCGCAGCGTGACGGCAAGCTCCAGGATGTTCGTGCGCGCATTCACACTCGCCTCCGTTGCTTCCCGAAGCCGCCGCAGCGCCTTGTCGAGTTGCGCCGTTCCCGTCGCTCCGGAGTCATCGAGGTAGTCCCGGAGCAGCACGCTGTCGCCGCTCTCCGGCGCGACCCGCGCGACCAGCAAATCCTCCATCATTCGTCGCGAACCGACCACCTGGATGTAGAACTGGGGACTCTGGGCCCCCGCGGCCAGGCCGACACCGATCTGTGAGGCCAGGCCCGCAATCGCGCCAAGATTCCCCGCACCCGACGACTTCTGCTGCTCCGGGTATACCTGCGCTACCGCGCGATACTTGTTCGGCACGGCGAACGAGGCCGCAATCGCGATGACACCAATCAGAATCGGATAGACGAGATAGGCTCGCCACGGCTCCATGACCCAGTCGAACGCGCTCTGGTCGTCTGACGGTCCATCCAGAAGTCTGCGGCGTGTGCGCGTCTGTTCTGCAGAACTCTCGGCGAGGGACACGGAAATGGGTCAGGGGAACGGTATCGGCAAACCGGGAAGAATAGCGCCCCAATATGGCTGGTGCCACGACGTCGCGACCTACCCGCAGCGCAATGGGGATGAGGACACGTCGCGTCAGGCGGCCGGTCCCTGGAGCGCGGGAGTGCGCGAGTACCGTGGTCAGTTGGCAGGCGTGGCCTCACGCCTGTCGCTGGCCGACATGCGGCCTCGAAGACTTCGGCTCGCCGCGAACACATAGACCATCGCGCTGACGACTTCGCCCACGACAACCGAGAACGCGGTACCGGTCGCCCCCTGACTCCGCGTCAAGACCACGCCGAGGCTACCCGTCACGATCAGCGCGAGCACATTGATCCAAACCGTGTAGCGAACTCTGCCGCAGGCGACCAATACCATGCCGGACATCGAGCTGGCGAGGCGAAACGGTACGGCGAGCAGCAGGACGTAAAGCAGCGGCACCGCTGGGCCGTACTTTGGCAGGAGCAGCGCCGTGAGGGGCTGCGCGAGCACCGCGGCCGCCACCGCGAGGAGGACGCTCGCGCCAAGCGCACCTCCGCCGACACGACCCACCAGCGAGCGCACAGCCTGCGGATCGTCGAGGCGCGCCACCAGCCGCGGCAGCGCGACGCTCGGAATCGCACCCGGAACGATGAGAATGGCGACCAGCACGAGACTGCTCAGCCCGAAATAGCCGATCGACAGCTTGTCCGCTCCGGCAGCGTTCAGCAGGAGAATCCCAGCATTGTCTCCCGCCGTACGAACGAGCAGCGAGGCGGCAATACCGGATCCCGCCGACAGCAGCGTGCGCACCGACTGACCGCTGGGAATGGCGCCCGTGAAGCGCAGCTCTGGCCCGATCGCGCGCATCATCATGCCGAGGAACAGCAGCTCGCTCACATATCGCCCGACGACCCACCCGCGGAGTCCGCCGCTGTAGACAGCCAACACGACGATCGCGAGCGATATGATGGAGAGCAGCACGGAGTATCCCGCGACTCGCTGCACCAGCTGGCGCCCCTGAAAATAATTCAGGCAGGTTCGTGATGCGGCGGTGATGGCCATGATCCACGCCATGGCGCGCAAGTAGCCTGGCGTCGGCGGATTCAAGAAACCAGCGCCGAAGTTCGTGATCAACGCCACGGCAAATCCACCGCACATGCTGATCGCGAGCAGCGCACCGACCATCCGGCCCTGCGCACGCTCATCCCGAAGCGCCGCGATCGTCGTGACGGCCAGCATCGGCATGCCGAGTGAGGCAACGACGAGCAACACGTTCAGAGTCGACTCGACCGTCCTCACCACCGCAAAGTCTGCAGGCCCGGCGACGCGCGCGATCGTGAACTGCGTGAGATAGGCAAGCCCTTGCACCGAAAACAACGCCACGATGTAGTGGAGGGCGCCGGAGTTGCGCAGTGCTGCGGCCGCACCTGCGACGCGCTGCCGGAGGCCTCCCGCAGACCGTGACAGCACGTCTGCCGGACTCACAGCTGGCTCCAGGAACGCCCGCAAGCGGACGGTCGCCCCACGTTCCCGACCGAAAACGGCGGCCCCTGAATGTGTCGGCGAGCGTCAGCGATCATGCCAAGGGGGCGGCAGAGCTCGGCAAGCGCATTGCGGCGACCGCCTGCCACGCACTGACGCGGCCCCCTCGTCGTCTACCGCGAGAACCGACGAGTGCCGACGACACCGGGCCAAAGCACACGACCGACCAACCAGCGACAGGCACCACGACTCTCTCGATTGGGGGCTGATCAAGACTAACCCGACGGCGGATTGGCTGCCGTCCTGTGCGGCCAGAGATCCCGGGGAACCCACACGCATCCCTAACAAATGCAGTGAGTTACCGTCATATTAGTCTACTCACGCCAGCCACAGCGACACACGTTTACGCGCGGCCCGTGACTTCCCGACGTGTCGATGAGTACTTGCTCCTGATTGCCGAGTCCCGCCCGGTTGCCAGCTGGGCGCCACCCCTTGACCGCGCTCCATGACGGGTGTCCGAACACCCCAATCACAGTCACGCATTACGACCGCGCGCACGCGCGTGCTCGTCGCCGCGGACATCGCGCTCAGCCTGTTCGCGACACTGTTCGCGTATCTGGCCCGATTTGAAGCATGGCCGTTGCCGTCACCCCACCGTGAAGGCTTTCTCATATACGCTGGCGCCGTATGCGCCGCGCGGATCGCCGTCTTCTTCCTGACGGGGGCATACGCGCAAGCATGGCGCTACGCGAGCATTCGCGAAGCCATGCGACTGATCTACACCGGTCTGGTCGTTGGTGTCCTGTCCAGCTTGCTCGGCTTGTCGATGCTTTGGGTTGAGGCGGCCCGTGTGCCGTGGTCCGTCGTCCTGCTCGACACGGCCACGTTCATGGGTGGAGCGACCATTCTTCGACTGCTCTCGAGGGCGTGGCGTCAAAGCGCGATGGGGCGCGTCAAGCCAACGCGCGAGGGCCGACGCTCACTGATCGTCGGCGCGGGGTCCGCTGGCCAGTTGGTTGTCCGTGAGATGCTCGAATCGGGACGCACCGGCATGGTCCCCTTCGGCTTCCTCGACGACGACGCCTCCCTCCACGGCAAGCGCATCCTCGGCCTCCCCGTCCTCGGCTTCACCAGTGACATGGTCGATATCGCCAAGGCCGCCAGCCTCGACCTCGTCGTTATCGCCACCCCGTCCGCCCCAGGCTCCTTCATCCGCAAGATCGTCCAGCTCGCCCGCGAAGCCGGCGTCGAAGCCCGGACGGTGCCTGGGCTCGATGACCTTTTGAGCGGACGCGTCTCGATCGCTGCGCTCCGGCAGGTCCAGATCGGTGACCTGCTGCGGCGCGAACCGGTGGAAGTGGACCTCGAAGGCCTCAAGTCCATGGCCGCTGGACGCACCATCCTGATCACCGGCGCCGGCGGCTCGATCGGCAGCGAGCTTTGCCGTCAGATCTCGACCCTCAACCCTGGCCACATCATCCTCCTCGGCCACGGCGAGAACTCCATCTTCGAGATCCATGCCGAGCTGCGCGAGCGCTTCCCCGACGTCCGGACGGTGCCGATCATCGCCGACGTGAAGGACGCCGAACGGATCCACCGCGTGTTCCAGGACTGGCGCCCCTTCGCCGTTTTCCACGCGGCCGCACACAAGCATGTGCCGCTGATGGAAGACAACGTGATCGAGGCCGTACTCAACAACGTCGTCGGCACGCGCAACGTGGTCACCAGCGCACTCGACTCGGGCGTGCAGCACTTCGTCCTCGTCTCGACCGACAAAGCGGTGCGGCCTGCGAACATCATGGGTGCCACCAAGCGTGTGGCGGAAATGATCGTCTGCCACGCGGCGCATACCCATCAGGCGCACTTCATGGCCGTGCGTTTCGGCAATGTCCTCGGCAGCCGAGGCAGCGTGGTACCGACGTTCATGCGCCAGATCCGCAATGGCGGGCCGATCACGCTCACCCACCCGGACATGCGTCGCTTCTTCATGACGATTCCGGAAGCGACACGCCTGGTGCTGCAGGCCGGAGCCATCGGGAGCGGGGGCGAAGTCTTCTGCCTCGACATGGGTGAGCCGGTCCGCATTTACGATCTGGCGCTCGACCTGATCCGTCTCTCCGGCCTCACCGAAGGCGAAGACATCGAGATCGTCTTCAACGGCGTCCGCCCCGGTGAAAAGCTCTACGAGGAGCTGTTCTTCTCGGGCGACGAAGTGCTCAAGACATCGCATCCCAAGATCATGAAGGCGCGCTACGACGCCCCGGACCTGCGCGTCTACATGCAGATCGTGCAGCTGATCGAATCGGCAATGCGCAATGCCAGTGATTCCTACCTGCGTCGCAGCCTGGAGGAGATCGTCCCCGACTTCGAATCACCGGGCCGCGTCATGCGCACGACACCGACTTCTGAAGTGATCGAACGGACGCCGATCGCGATTGGTGCGTCGCGAGGCTGACACGTGCCGATCCACCGATCAACGCGCAACCTCAGACGTTGTAGTACTTGCGATACCACTCGACAAACCGCGCGACGCCGACCTCGATCGGTGTCGCCGGCGTGAACCCGGTATCCTGCGTCAGCGCCTCGACATCGGCGTAGGTCGCCGGCACATCCCCCATCTGCATCGGCAGCATGTTCTTCTGCGCGGTGCGGCCAAGCGCCTTCTCGATCGTCGCGATCAGGTACATCAGCTCCACCGGATTGTGGTTGCCGATGTTGTACAGTCGATACGGCGCGTTGCTGGTGCCCGGGTCCGGGTCAGCGCCATCCCAGTCGGCGTTCGGCGAGGCGACCCGATCACTGGTGCGCACCACCCCTTCGGCGATGTCGTCGATATACGTGAAGTCACGCCGCATCTGCCCGTTGTTGAACACGTCGATCGCGCGCCCTTCGAGGATCGCCTTGGTGAACAGGAACATCGCCATGTCCGGCCGACCCCACGGACCGTACACCGTGAAGAAGCGCAGTCCGGTGGTCGGCAACTTGTACAGATGACTGTACGTGTGCGCCATCAGCTCGTTCGCCTTCTTCGTCGCGGCATAGAGCGACAACGGATGATCCACGTTCTGGTGGACACTGAACGGCATCGCGGTGTTGGCTCCGTACACGCTGGACGACGACGCATACGTCAGATGCTGCACACCATTGTGGCGGCATCCTTCGAGAATGTTGGTGAAGCCGACGATGTTGCTGTCGATGTACGCGTGCGGGTTCTCGAGCGAGTATCGCACACCGGCCTGTGCGGCCAGGTGAATCACCTTGTCGAATCGACCGCCGCCAAAGAGGGCCTCCATCCCCGGCCGATCCGCCACATCGAGCTTCTGGAACGAGAACCCGGCCCGCCCCGTCAGCCGAGCCAGCCGGGCATCCTTGAGTGTCGGATCGTAGTAGTCGTTGAGGTTGTCGATGCCGACCACTTCATCGCCGCGCTCGAGCAGCGTGATGGCAACGTGCGAGCCGATGAAGCCAGCGGCCCCGGTGAGGAGAAATCGCGTCATGACGGGCGGTGAATCGGGATGAGTGGCGTGGAGCGTCGGCTCAGCGTGCTTCCTGCTGCGCGAGCGCCATGTCGGCATCACACATCATCTGCACCAGCCCCCGGAACGACACCTTGGGCTCCCAACCGAGGACGCGCTTTGCCTTGGTCGGATCACCGAGGAGCAGGTCTACCTCGGCCGGCCGCAGGTGTCGCGGGTCCTGTGTGACCACGGCGCGCCAGTCGAGATCGAGATACTCGGCCGCCACGTCCAGGAACTCCTGCACGGTGTGCGTTTCACCGGTCGCGATCACGAAGTCGTCCGGCTCATCCTGCTGGAGCATCAACCACATCGCCTCGACGTAGTCACCGGCAAAACCCCAGTCACGCTTGGCATCGAGGTTGCCGAGTGCGAGTGACTTCTGCACACCGGCTTTGATACGCGTCAGCCCGCGGGTGATCTTGCGCGTGACGAAGTTCTCGCCGCGGCGCGGGCTCTCGTGGTTGAACAGAATCCCGCAGCTGGCCGGGAATCCATAACTCTCGCGATAGTTCACCGTCAGCATGTGCGCAAAGACCTTGGCGCAGGCGTACGGTGACCGCGGATAGAACGGCGTGGACTCCGACTGCGGCACTGCCTGCACCAGCCCGTACTGTTCGCTGGAACTCGCCTGATAGAAGCGCGGCTTGATGCCAAGGCTCCGCATCGCCTCGAGCAGGCGCAGCGTGCCGGTGCCCACCACGTCGGTGGTGTACTCGGGCACATCGAAGCTGACGCGCACATGGCTCTGCGCGCCGAGGTTGTAGACCTCATCCGGCACCACCGCCGCCAGCACACGCTGCAACGACGACGAATCACCCAGATCGCCGTAGTGCAGCTGCAGGTGCTTGCCCGAGGAGATGTGGGGTTGTTCGTACAGCGGGTCGATGCGGCCGGTGTTGAACGTGCTGGCGCGCCGGACGATCCCGTGCACCTCGTATCCCTTCGCGAGCAGGAACTCGGCCAGATACGAGCCATCCTGCCCAGTGATCCCGGTGATCAGCGCCTTGCGTGGAGACATAAATGATTGAATGAGACAAGTCAGGTCCGCAGACTGCCTGCAGACCGAATCATGCACGCTGAAGCTAGAGACGAAGGCCCTGCCGAGCCACTGCGGCGGCGGCCCGCCGAGGCAGCCGTCGTCAACCCCTGACCAGCACCCCTTCGCGCTCGAGGCGACCACGCAGGACGGCGTCGATCCGGACGCGCACCAGCAGGCACTCCCCGTCCGCCTCCTGCTCGAGCACTTCGCCCTGTCGATGGAGCGTGGACAGCAGCTTTCCGTTCGCCACCGGAACCCGCACCTGCACGATCGGACGCACCGCGCGGACGCCATCCCGAAGCCGCGCCCGAAGCGGCTCCAGCTCCTCGAAACGCTGCGCAGACACGAACAACGAATCGGGGATCAGGTTGCCCACACGGGTTCGAACCGCCTCGTCGACCTCATCCGAGAGCAGATCCATCTTGTTGAAGACGTGGACCAGCGGCGTGTCGATCGCGCCCAGCTCGGTCAGGACTTCATCGACCACCAGGCGATGCTCTTCCCAACTCACGTGACTCGCGTCCACCACGTGCAGCAGCAGATCCGCTTCCCGCACTTCGTCCAGCGTCGCCCGGAAGCTGGCCACCAGATGATGCGGCAGCTTGCGGATGAACCCCACCGTGTCGGTCAGGAGGCAGTGGTACCCTTCCCCGAGATCGACATCCCGCGTCAGCGGGTCGAGGGTCGCAAAGAGACGATCCTCGACATGAACATCCTCGGACCCACTGAGCGTGCGCAGGATCGAGCTCTTGCCGGCATTGGTGTAGCCCACCAGCGAGACGCGAAAAGCCCCGGCGCGATGCGCACGCAGCGTCTCGCGATGGCGCGACACATCCTGCAGCCGCTCACGCAACACGCGGACGCGATGCCCGATCAGCCGGCGGTCGGTTTCCAGCTGCGTTTCACCCGGCCCTCGCATGCCGATGCCGCCGCGGAACTTCTCGAGGTGGGACCACATCTTCGTCAGGCGCGGCAACATGTAGTTCAGCTGCGCCAGCTCCACCTGCATGCGCGCCTCGCTGCTCCGGGCACGCGTGGCGAAGATGTCGAGAATCAACTCCACCCGATCCATGACGCGCTTGCCGATGATCTGCTCGATGTTCTTGCCCTGCGTCGGGCTGAGTTCATCGTCGAAGATGACCAGGGTCGCGTCCTTCTCGGTCGCCAGCTCGCGCAGCTCATCCAGCTTGCCGCTGCCGAGGTAGGTTCCGGAATGCGGTTTGTCGATCTGCTGCGTGAGCGTGCCGCAGATTTCCGCACCGGCCGTGTCGGCCAGGCGGGCCAGTTCAGCGAGATGCTCGTCGACCTGATGCCGCGCGGCGGTGCGTTTGCGCGGTGCACCCACCAGCAGCGCCCGTTCAGTCGGTGGCGTCAGAGTGATCGAATCACGCGCGATGATACACCTCGGCTACTGGCGAAATGTCTTCGTGGCGTCGAACCGCCCGCCCTCGTTGAATTCACGGGCAAAGGTGCCCACGAACGACTTCAAGGTAACGTCGCCGATGAGCCGATATGGAATCTCGCCGCCCCGCAGCAGGCGGGGCCCGACCGTTTGCAGCGCGCGAAAGCCGACGCGCACCGGGAGTCGCACGATCAGCGAGTCACGCCGGGCCACCGAGAACCCGCTGTCGAGCGCCCCGGCACCGATCTCGACGCTGTCGACCAGCAACCGGTAGCGAAGCTGAGACGCGCCGAGGGCGTACGAGTTCGGGTTCTGGATGTTCAGCAGCACCTCGAGCTCGGCCCCATCGATGGCCACCCGCCGCACGCCGACTCCACGAAAGCTCACGTCCGGCTGGGTGAACACAGCCCGCGCCGCGCTCGCACAGCCAGTCAGTGACGCGCCGAGCAGGAGCGAAGCGAACAGTAGTGCCCGTCGCGCGTTCATCATCCGCATGCCATCTCCAGAAGGTCCGTCTTGCGTGTCTGCCCCATCAGGGGCCAGTGCCAGCCGTCGAGGTGTCCGACGGGTCGTCGCGTCGCTCGGCCAACCGGGCGGCCCACCACGCCATCCGCTTTGCGATCTCCCTCTCGTACCCCAGCGTGGATGGATCGTAATACACCACTCCCGCGATTTCGTCAGGCAGGTGCGTATGCGATGGAACGCCGCCAGGTTGCGCGTGCGCATACTCGTACGATGCGCCGTAGCCAAGCGACTTGTGCAGCTTCGTCGGTGCGTTCCGGAGATGGAGCGGCACCGGCGCGTTCGGTGTCTCCCGGGCGCTTGCCAGCGCTGCATCGAGTGCCACCTTCACGCGATTCGACTTCGGCGCCGTCGCCAGATAGATCGTCATCTCGGCCAGCGGGATGAGCCCTTCCGGCGCACCGAGCATGTGAAACGCATCCCGCGCCGCCACCGCCATCTGCAGGGCGCGCGGGTCGGCGACTCCGATGTCCTCGGCGGCCATCGCCATCGCGCGCCGGAAGAGTGTCATCGGATCCTCACCGGCATTGATCATCCGCGCCATCCAGTACAGCGCGCCCTGCACATCGCTGCCGCGGAGTGACTTGTGATATGCCGACAGCAGATCGAAATGCTGTTCACCACTCTTGTCATGGCGCGGCAGGCGCTGCTGCAAGGCGAGTTCGAGCAGTTCGATCGTCAACGTCGCGCCATCATCGATCGCTGCCGCCGCTGCTTCGAGCGTACCAAGTGCGCGCCGCGCGTCGCCGTCGGCCCAGCGCGACAACGCCTGCAGCGCATCCTCGTCGGCAGCGATCCGTCGCGCGCCGAGTCCGCGTTCGGCATCGCGCAAGGCCCGGTGCAGCAGTGCGAGCAGGTCGTCGGTGCCCAGCGGCTGCAGCACGACGACACGTGCACGGCTGAGGAGTGCAGCGTTGATCTCGAAGCTCGGTGCTTCCGTGGTCGCACCGATCAGTGTCACCGTGCCATCCTCGACGATTGGCAGCAAGGCGTCCTGCTGCCCGGCGTTCATGCGGTGGATTTCGTCAACGAACAGCAGGGTGCGCGTACCACTCGCCAGCAGTCGATGCCGCGCCGCCTCGGCGATCACCCGCAATCGCGGCACGCCATCACTGACGGCACTGAAGGGCTCGAACGTCCATCCGACGCGCTGCGCGATCAGCCGGCCGAGCGTCGTCTTGCCGGTCCCGGGCGGTCCCCAGAGGATCATCGAGCCGAGCACACCGCGTTCGATCGCGTCGTAGACCGGCGTGCCCGGCGTGAAGAGTTGCGGCTGGCCGACATACTCCGCGATCGTCCGGGGGCGCAATCGATGCGCGAGGGGCGCGGCGCTCACCGTGTTTGCGAACAGGCCAGGCGCTGCTTCCGCCGTGCCACCAGCACTTCGCTTCGTCATGCGACGGGCTTCAGGGCCAGCGCCCGAGTCAGTGTTCTGACGCTCGCCGTGAGCGTGCCCGCCGGCGGAAAGGCCCCGCGAGCCGGACGCCAGAGACGACCGCGCACCCGTGGCCGCTCGCGGAGCCCCGCGCGCTCGTGGAGGTAGAGCCACCGGTCGGTGTTCGACCAGGTCACGACTTCGAGATGCGCTGACAGCGAGAGCTGATCGGCCGCGCTGTCGAGCGTGAACTCGACGCCACCGGCCGCGATGATCGGCACCCGGAGCGTGTAGAAGGCATCCAGCAGCGCTGATTGCGTCACGCCCTCGGCGCGCCACGCATTGTCGGTCCGCCAGTCATCGACCGTCAGTGTGAAGATATTCGGGAACTCGGGCACCATCTCGAGGAACAGTTCGACCATGGCTTCGGCGTTACCGATGGCGCGCGTGCCGACGAGCCCGTCGCGACGCATGACCGCGTAGGTGTCGGTCGCATCACGAAAGCGTCGCCAGACCGAGACTTCAGGCACCGGACCACGGAAAAACGCCACTCAGTTCTCCTTCGCCAGCTCACGGGCGAGTGTCAGCAGCTGCGGATGCGTGTTGATCGCCGGATCATCGAGCACCCGATCCAGCAACTGGTGCAAGATCCGTCCCAGTTGTGGCCCGGGCCTGATACCCGCGTCGCGCAGATCATCCCCGCTCACCGCAAGATCGCCCAGCGCGACCGGATCGGAGAAGGCAATCCGCAACATCCGACGGGCGAGACGCATCACGGCGGGCTGAGTCGGCGCGGAGAGTCCGGCCGCCCGTCGAGCCGCCCACAATGCCGCAAAGGCGCGCAGCGTGCCGTGGACGCGGAGCCGCCCGATTCCGGCCACGATCCGGCGCAGCGCGGCCGGCGAAGCGGGTGGCGCCGCCGCGATCTGCTCGAGCTGGGCATACATGGTGAGCCAGGCGGCCGAGATCGCGCAGGCGTGGCCAATCTCACTGTTCGACGCACGAAGTGCCGTGAGCGCGCGGCGTGCGCCAGCCTCACCGAGCGGCATGAAAGGCACCACCAGGCGGGTCAGACTCCGCAGCGATGCACGCTCAGGACGCGATGAGCGCGATGCCAGCGGCACGTGGTCGATGGCGGCGAAGCACTCGGGTGGCACCGACGCCAGTGCCGGCACCAGCACGTCGAGCGCACCGGATGCACGCCACCGGTCGAACGCAGTAGACGGGCAGCGCACCTGCTCGAGCGTCTTGGTCCACTCCTGGAACACTCGTTCGATCGACAGCCGTGTCAGCGCCGGCGCACTCGCAACGATCGCCTCCCACGTCGCGGGATCAATCGCAAAATCGAACCGCGCCGCGAATCGGATGGCACGCAACGCGCGCAACCGATCCTCGAGCATCCGTCGCGGCGCATCACCCACCGCTCGCACCATGCGCGCCCGGAGATCGTCCTGCCCGCCGAATGGATCGCACAGCTGCTCACGCGATGGCGACCACGCCATGGCGTTGATCGTGAAGTCGCGGCGCGCCAGGTCCTCCTCGAGGGAGACACCGAACTTGACGACGGCGTGCCGCCCGTCGGTTTCGACATCGGCCCGAAAGGTCGTGACTTCGTGCAACCGGCCATCGCTGCCGAAGACGCCGATCGTTCCGTGTTCGATGCCGACAGGCACAGTCCGGGGGAACAGTTTCCGCACGACATCCGGGGTGGCCGCGGTGGCGAGGTCCCAATCGAGATCGGCGGTGCCGAGCAAGGCGTCGCGCACCGCGCCGCCGACGCACCAGGTCTCGTAGCCCGCGCCCTCGAGCCGACCGGCGATATCCCGCACGGCGACCGGCGGACGGACGGTGAGGTTGGTCATTCGCACGCTCCACAGACCGCGGGTGTCTGCCGGCGTGCGGGTCGGGGTATCGAGGTGTTCTGGCGCGCGCGATCCATGGTTACAAGCTAATCAGGGCAGGCTGATTACCTTTCTCCGTATGACGATCACCGACCTCGAGCCGATGCTCATGACATCGCGGGCCACACCCGCGTTTCGCAGCGACCTCACCGCCTTCGCGTCCCGCCAGCCAGCGCCGCGAGTGCACATGACGCCGATGAGTCCGAGGGTGAAGGTCCTGCGGGTCATCGCTCAGTTGCTGCATGCCGAGCCGACGCTTGCGGTCGATCGGGTGGACGTACGCGCGGTGAGCGGGTGCGCCGACTTCGCTGGCGCGGTGTCGGTCACCGACGCCGACGGCGTGGCGAGCGAATTCGCTTTCGAATGGAACTGTGAATGGAAGGCGCAGCAGCTCGGCTACGTCGATCATTTCGGCTTCCCCGATCAGATTCGTGCCGCCCACGAATTCGGGTGGCAGTGCTTCAAAGTCTGGGCACCGGCCGCCGTGCAGGCCTCGCAGCCGGCCTGAGTGGGCATCGCTGGTCAAGAACCGGCAAACACCGCCCGTAGCGCCTCGTCCGACAGACCTGCCCCGATCGCGAGCATCAGGTCGATGCGCGCCTGGGTCGGCCGTTGTGTGCCGGCGAAGATCGTGCCGAGCTCCCCGAGTCGCCGGCCGCCACCTGGGTAACCGTATGTCTGTCCGACGCGCCCGCGGCCGGTCCGACTGGTGATCACGACCGGCTTCCCTGCGTCCCGCCAACGGCCAATCGCATCAGCCATCAGCGGCGGCACGTTGCCGCGACCGAGCGCCGAGATCACGACCCCACGCGCGGTCGGCAGAATTGCGTCGAGCAGCCGCGCGTCGGCGCCGGCCCATGCGCCTACGATGTCGACCGGTGTCGCCAGCGCCGCCGGCGACAGCACCGCGCGCTGCGACGGCAGCGCCCGTCGGAATTGCACCGCTTCGTCATCCACCTCGGCCACGGGCCCAAGCCCCGGGCTCTCGAAGGCATCCAGCACATGCGTGTGTGCCTTGGTCACGTCCATGGCGGAATACGCCCGGCCATTCATGACCAGAAAGACACCATAGCCACGCGCCTCGGGGTGGGCCGCAACGCGCACCGCATCGACCAGGTTCGAAGGACCATCCCACCCTAGCTCACTGAGATTCCGCATCGCGCCGGTAAACACGATCGGCTTCGACGTCTGCACCGAACGCGCGATCAGGTACGCCGTCTCTTCGATCGTATCCGTACCATGTGTCACCACAATACCGTCGATCCCGGGCTCCGCGACCAGCTCGAGAAGTCGCGCGCGAAGTGCCCACATGCGATCGGTGTCCATGTGCGGCCCCGGGAAACGCCCCCATTCCTCGATACGAAGCGGGGCGACATCCTCGATGCCCCGGGCGGCGCTGAGGATGTCCCGCGCATCGAGCGCGGGAACAGCCCCCCCCGCCAACGGATCGACTCGCATGGAGATCGTCCCGCCGGTGAACACCATCGCGATCATCGGACGCGCCCGCTGCGGATCATCAGCCGCACAACACGCTGCCGCCGTTGATGTTCAGGATCTCACCGGTGATGTGTCGTGCGAGCGGGCTTGCCAGAAACACGATTGGACCCGCGATGTCGGCCGGCGACGCAATGCGACCAAGCGGAATCGCGGCGGCAATGCGCGTGGCTTCGTCGCCGAACACCACCGGAGCGATCGCATCCGTGTCCACCCATCCCGGTGCAACGGCGTTGACGGTGATCTGGCGCGGCGCGAGTTCGATGGCCATCGACTTCGTGAGCGAGATCATCGCTCCCTTGGCCGATGCATAATCGGCGTGAAACGCTTCCCCACGCTGCCCGGCCGTGCTCGACACGAAGACGATGCGCCCGTGATCCGTCACACTGCGTGCCGCGGCGCGAGCGATCTGAAACATAGCCTCGTAGTTCTGCGCCGCGGTGTCATGCCACCGCGCATCGGTCATCGTCGCGATTGGCTCCGGCGTGGTCGGCCAGAAACCAGCGTTCGCGACCAGTACGTCGATGCCGCCAAGCGTGGCCGTGGCTGCGATGCAGAGCGCATCGGCGCCGCCTCGTTGCGACAGATCAGCTGAGATGGCGGTCGCCCGGACACCGTGACCCTGACATGTCTGTGCGACGGCTTCCGCTTCCGCGCGCCGTGCGCGGTAGCCGATCACGACGTCGGCACCGGCGCGGGCGAACAACACGGCCGACGCCGCACCAATGCCGCGACCGCCTCCCGTCACCACCACGCGCCGGCCCGTGAGATCGATCATAGTGTGGCCTCGATCAGGTCGCAGATCGCGTGCTCGATGGTCAGGTGCAGTTCCTGTGCGCGGTCCGTGCGATCGGTCGGAATCACCACCGAGTGGTCGGCGGCGGTACGCAGCGCACCACCATCCCGCGCGCTGAACGCGAGGACCTGAACCCCTTTCGCCCGCGCTGCCGCGGCGGCGAGCAGTACATTCGGCGAGTTGCCGCTGGTGGAGTGGATGATCAGCAGGTCACCCACACGGCAGAGGGCCTGCACCTGCCGTTCAAAGATGTGGTCGAAGCCGAAATCATTGCCGGCGGCGGTGATCAGCGAGCTGTCCGTCGTCAGCGCCACGGCGGGATAGGCCGAACGATTTCGCGTGTATCGCACCACGTACTCCGTGGCGAGATGCTGCGCGTCGGCGGCACTCCCGCCATTTCCACAGAAAAACAGCGTGCCGCCACGGCCCACGGTTTCCTGCACCATCTCGGCAGCCCGATCGAGCTGCGGCCCGATGGTGTCCGCAGTGCGCAGGGCCGTCTCGGCCAGCTCGCGCAGCGCGCGCGTCACATGTTCGGTTCTCGACATCATCCCCTCAGGCGATCGGCGTATTGCGCAGTGGCGTTCCGCGCTTCAGTCCCACCAGTTCACGCAGGCGCGCGAACATTCCTCTTTCCAGTCGAACCGGCGGCACCGGTACCACTCGCTGATCGCTCAGCAACGCCTCGGGATTCACGGTCGTGAGCAACTGGGATGCGTCAGCCGCACCGATCTCGATCAGCCACGCCTGCGCTGACGCCAACGAGCGCCCGTCGCCATGATTGTCACTGGCAAGAATGTCTATCAGGCCCTCCTGCAGCAGACCGCGCGCGAGTGACGCTCGTGCGCTGTCGCCCAGCAGGTAAGCAGTGTCTGTCTGGATCACGGCCCCAGCCGCTCGCCAGCGCCGCACCAGGTCGACCGTGGCGCCACCGTACCGTTCCGGATGTGCCACCACCGGCAGGACTCCACTCTGGCGCAGGCGTGCCAGTTCGAGTTCAGTCCCCGGCGGCAGCGGCCCGCGCGGGAACTCGACCAGCAGCGCGTTGGAGGCGCCGAGTCGCAAGTGCGGCGCCGTCAGGTCGATGCCGGGCCGGTCGAGCATGATCTCCCAGCCACGCTGCAACGTGATCGACACCGGTGCCAGTTCGCAGAGCTCACGGTGCAGGCGACGATACTTGTCGGTTGGCATCCGCTCCGCTTCGCTGGCCGCCAGGTGCGGTGTGCAGACGACACAGGTGACACCGTCGGCGGCAAATCGCTCGAGGACTTCACGCGATTGCGACGGCGTGCGTGCGCCGTCGTCCACACCTGGCAGCAGGTGCGTATGGATGTCGATCATCGCACCGGCGCGTCGGCACGTTCAGATCGGGCTGGCATCCACCACCGCGGAGATCGCACGCATTGCCTCCGCGGCGCGCGCATCGAGCGTGGCTGCATCCTCGGCGGCGGCCTCGAAGGCGTAGGTCACCAACGCATCGGCCGTGAGCAGATCGAGCGCCGCGTCCCGCTGCGTCGAGCCGCTTCGCAGAATCGAGTCGAGCAGCGCCGCGCCCGCCTCGAAGAGCGCCGGCGCCACCGGCGCACCGGTTGCGGATGGCCCCGCGTTGAGAATTGCGTCGAGGCGCGCTCGTAATGCAGCCGGTGGCTGCTCCGCATGTGCTGCGACCCATGCTCCCGCTGGTGTCGTCATTCCGCGCACTCCTTGCCGGTTCGGGTCAGTTCTCTGACGGCGCGCACATCAGTCGCCGAGTTGTGCGGTCACCACACGATGCACCGCCTGCAGGACCGTCGCGATTGCGTCAGCGCCGGGCAGGCCGGCCTGCGCCATGTGCGCCTTGCCGCCGCCGCGCCCACCGCCGATTGCCGCCAGCTCCTTCACCAGCACATCGGCACCGATCCCTCGCGCTCTGAGATCATCGGTCACCGTCGCCAGCATCGCCGCCTTGCCATCGTCGAAACGGACCGCCACCACGCCAATGCCGCTCTTCATCTGCTCCCGCATGGCATCGCCGAACGCCTGCAGCGCCTTCATGTCCGGTACACCCGCCACTTCTCCACTCACCAGCGTCACGCCGCCAATCTCCTGGGCCGCGGCGAGCAGTTCCCCAAGACCGGCGCCGCCACCCTTCATGGCCTCGGCCACCCGCTTCTCCAGCACTTTCCGTTCGTCGATCAGCGCCTGCACCTTTTTCGGCACCGCTTCCATTGGTGCCTTGAGCAGATCAGCCGCCTCGTGCAACAGCGTCTCGCGCGAACGAAAATGCGTAAAGGCGCCGCGTGCCGTCATCGCCTCCACGCGGCGTACACCGGCAGCGATCCCCGTCTCGTGCACGACGACAAAGACGCCGATCTCCGCGGTGTTGCGCACATGGGTGCCACCGCACAGTTCCTTCGAGAACGGACCGATGCCCACCACACGCACCGTATCGCCGTACTTCTCGTTGAACAGCGCGGTGGCACCGTCAGCGATCGCGTCCGCATGCTTCATGATACGCGTCGCAACCGGCGTTCCCCGCCAGATCTCGCGATTCACGATCGCTTCGATCTCGATGCGCTGGGTGGGTGTCACAGGGCCATGATGCGTGAAGTCGAACCGAAGGCGATCGGCACTGACGAGCGATCCCGCCTGATGCACATGCTCACCCAGCACCTGGCGCAGTGCCGCATGCAACAGGTGGGTCGCCGTGTGATTGCGCTCGATTTCGCGCCGGACTGACGTCGGAACACTCGCCAGCACGGTCCCGAACGAGACGTGGCCATGTGCCTTGCCGATCACGATCGTGCGTCCATCGACCTTCTTCACATCGTCCACGTCAAGCGACCAACCGTCACCGGCCACGGTGCCCTGGTCTGAGACCTGACCGCCCGACTCCGCGTAGAACGGCGTGTCGGTGAGAATCAGCGCCGTGCGTCCGTCCTCCAGCGCACGGATGGCGGCCACACTCGTCGACACCTCGAGCACGTCGTACCCGACGAACCGGGCTTCGGCCAGCGCGGCAGGGTCATGCTGCCACGAGGCAAGATCGGAAAGAACGTCGGCGCTGACGCCGAGCTTGCGACTCTTCCGATCCTCCTGCGACTGCGCGCGCTGCACCTGCAACGCCGATTCGTAGCCTGCGAGATCGACCAGATAGCCCCGCTCACGGGCCATCAACTCCGTCAGGTCGATCGGAAATCCGTAGGTATCGTAAAGCATGAAGACGTCCGGCCCGCTCAGCGTGCCTCGCACGGCCGACGAGCCCTGCGAGCTGCGCACAGGCGCCAATTCGTCGAAGCGGGTCATGCCGGCGTCGATCGTCGCCAGGAAGCGGACCTCCTCGGCCCGCGTCGTGTCGAGAATGTGCTTCGATCGTGTGCGGAGTTCAGGGAAGTGGTCACCCATGCTGTCGATCACGGCTTGTACCACGTGCACCAGCGTCGGTTCACGCCGTCCGAGCAGCCAGGCGTGACGCACGCCGCGACGGAGAATCCGACGCAGGACATAGCCGCGCCCGTCGTTGGACGGGAAGACGCCGTCCGCGAGCAGGAAGGCGGTGGCGCGCGCATGGTCGGCCAGCACCCGGAAACTCGCCGGATCGATGCGCTTGCCGTCGCGGTCGTGTGCCACGCCAATGCCGACACCCGGCCGATACGGATACGAAATTCCTACCGCCTGTTCGACGGCGGCGATCAGCGGGGCGAAGACGTCGGTGTGAAAATTGTTGCTGACGCCCTGCATGACCGCCGCGATGCGCTCGAGGCCCGCACCGGTATCGACGCTGGGCGCCGGCAGCGGAACATTGGTGCCATCCGCCTGTCGGTCGAACTGCATGAAGACCAGGTTCCAGATCTCGACGAACCGACCCGCTTCCGCCCCCTCGACGAACGCATCGAGGGAGAACTCGGAGAGGTCGGTACGCGTCCACTCGCCGGTCGCGCCATCAGGAAACGACCAATCGGTGGCGGTCTGCGCCAGATCGACGAAGATCTCCGTGCACGGACCGCAGGGGCCCGTGTCGGCCATCTGCCAGAAGTTGTCCTTCGCGCCCAGCCCGTAGATGCGGCTCTCCGGCACGCCGGCGACGTCCTTCCAGAGCTGTCGTGCCTCGTCATCTTCGTGGTAGACCGTCACGAACAACCGCTCGCGCGGAATCTTCAGCTCTTCGGTGACAAACGACCACGCGAACTGAATCGCCTCACGCTTGAAATAGTCTCCGAAAGAGAAATTTCCGAGCATCTCGAAGAAGGTGTGGTGCCGCGCGGTGTGGCCCACCTGCTCGAGGTCGTTGTGCTTGCCGCCGGCCCGGACGCACTTCTGCGACGTCGTCGCCCGCCGGCCGAACGCGGTGGTCTCCTGGCCAAGGAAGACCCGCTTGAACTGGACCATCCCAGCGTTCGTAAACAGCAGCGTCGGGTCGTCCGCGGGCACCAGCGGAGACGATGGGCGGATGGCGTGGTGCTGGCGCTCGAAGTAGGCCAGGAATCGGGAACGGATCTCAGACGCGAGCATAGGGGGAGAAATATAGGCGTGGCCGAGGGCCACGGCGACGCTCCCGAGGGCTATTCTCCTGCTGATTCCTCGTCACCGTCAGGGCCGTCGGTGTGCTCGTCGGCACCGGGTGACCCAGCGCCCCCCCAGCCGTGCATCACGCGGCGCGTCGCCTGCATCACCAAGTCCGACGTGAACCCTCGCCGCATCAGAAAGCCCATCAGCCGGCGCTGCGCCGTCGGCTTGTCGCAGCTGCGCAGCTGCCGGATTCGCTTCTCTGCCGCCGCCTGGCACCGACTGGCGTCATCGACGCCTTCCAGCTCGACCACCGCCGTGACGGCCGCATCGGCGACGTCGCCGGAGACTCCGCGCTGCCGCAGCCGACGCTTCACAGCCCCGGTACTCCGCGCAGCGTTGCGCAGCTGGGCCGCCGCTTCCGCCAGGGCAAATTCATCGTCGTTGAGCAGCCCGATGGAATCAAGCCGACCAAGCGCGTCGGCAATGACACTCTGATCCATCTCCCGTCGGCGAAGGCGCTGTTCGAGATCGCGGCGGCTCCGGCGAGCAGTGGACAACATGCGGAGTGCGGCATCCTGCGCGTGGACGACGCGTGCCTCGCGAGACAGGGCCGCCCAGCTGACGGTATCGAGCGTCATGCCGGTCCGCACATTGAACGCTCTCACGCCGCTGGCGCCGATGACGAGAGTCACGCTCTCACCAAGCGCCTGGCAGCGGACGCGCACCCGTCCCTTGACCCGCGGATCTTCCGCGACGCTCATGACGCGAATCGGCGGCACCAGGACCGGCACTTCATCAGCACGCCGGCGACTGCGAGCGTGCGCGGTGCGGGCCGCACCCGTCTGACTGTGTGGCGCCCGGGACGAAGGGGCGGCGTCGGAGGTCACAGGGTACCGGGCCCTGCGCCGCTCCGACTCCACCCCTTCGTGTGCCGTCGCATCACCGATGCGCATCACACCACCGTCGCGCCCTGACTGCTACAGACGCGCACATGGGTACTACTCCTCGCCGTCTGCGTCCGGCGGAATCACCGGCTGCTCGATCATCTTCATGCCCAGGACGCCCTTGACCAACTCCTCGAGTTCCGCCAGGAGTTCGACGTTGTCCTTGAGAAACATCTTGGCATTCTCGCGCCCCTGCCCAATGCGCTGCCCCTTGTAGCTGTACCAGGAGCCGGCCTTCTCGATGATGTTGCTCTCTGCGGCAATATCGAGCACGAGCGAGGCGTGACTGATGCCTTCGGCATACATGATGTCGAATTCGGCCTGCCGGAACGGTGGTGCCACCTTGTTCTTCACCACCTTCACGCGCACGTGTGACCCGACGACGTCTTCCTTGTCCTTGACGGGCCCGATGCGCCGGATGTCGAGGCGCAGCGAGGCATAGAACTTGAGCGCCTTGCCGCCGGTCGTCGTTTCAGGGCTGCCGAACATCACGCCGATCTTCTCGCGCAACTGGTTGATGAAGATCACCGAGGTGTTGGAGCGGGCGATGGCGCCCGTCAGCTTGCGCAGTGCCTGGCTCATCAGACGCGCCTGGAGGCCGACGAAGCTGTCCCCCATGTCGCCTTCGATTTCGGCCTTCGGCACCAGCGCCGCCACCGAGTCGATGACGATCACGTCGACCGCACCGCTACGCACCAGGATTTCGCAGATCTCGAGCGCCTGCTCACCCGTGTCGGGCTGGCTGATCAGCATGTTCTCGACATCCACGCCCAGCTTTCGTGCGTACTCCGTGTCCAGCGCATGCTCCGCATCGATGAACGCCGCCACACCACCCATCTTCTGCGCATTGGCGACGACGTGCAGACAGAGCGTCGTCTTGCCGCTCGATTCCGGGCCGTAGATCTCGGTCACGCGACCGCGGGGCACCCCACCGATGCCGATTGCGGCATCGAGGTTGATCGCGCCAGTCGGAATGCAGTCGACCTTGATGCGGGTGTCCATACCCAGCCGCATGATGGAGCCCTTCCCGCAGTTCTTCTCGATCTGTGCCACTGCCAGCGCCAGCGCCTTCTTCTTGTTGTCGTCTGCAATCGCCATCGTCGCCATCTCGGTTCTCCTGCATGGAAGGTGCGGCGCCACCGGGCCCGGAACCGCAATCTAGTGAATCCGGGCAAACGCCCCCGGCGCCCGAAGAGAATACGAAACCGAACAAACGCCGTCAAGGGGGCATGCGAAACCCGCCGACGGACGGGTGGTCACTGCGCGGCGAACGCTGGAAACGCCTCCGCCACGTGGCGGACGCCGACCCGCTCGCGGCTCGCCACCACGCCGACGATGTCGAAGCGGTAGACGGCGTCGGTCGGCGCCAGCAGCACGCCGCGCTGATCCAGCCACGCCTGCGCCGACCGCGTCAATTCCCGCTGCTTCCGCCAGTTCACCGCCTCCACCGGCCCGCCGGACCAGGTGCTCCGTCGAGTCTTCACCTCGACGAAGGCGACGACATTGTCGCGGATCGCGACCAGATCGAGATCGCGCCGCCCGGAGCGCCACCGCCGGTCCACCACCTGCCAGCCGTCGCGCAGCAGCCACCGGGCTGCGATGCGCTCACCGAGGGCGCCAAGCGCCTGAGATTTTGTCTGTGTCATGGCGTGATGATCGCTGCGCACTCCAGTGGACGCACACCTGATTCGCGCAGCCGTCATCACATACACGCAGAGCGGTGAGCACACGAATGCCTCGCGCTCCCTGCGGGCAGCTGACGTCGCATTCGATGGACGATACATGCCCGTCCGGCGCCGCGGCGCCGGACGGCGCGAGCTACGTCCCGACGATCTCGTCGAGGTCCTGAAACCCCTTCAGCACGTCACGTGGCTTGCTGCCATCCGGCGGCCCCAGGATCCCGGCATCGTGGAGCTGATCAATGATCCGTGCCGCGCGCCCGTACCCGACCTTCAGGCGACGCTGCAGCAGCGACGTGCTGCCGCCCTGATGCTGAATGCACAACTCGGCCGCCTCGCGAAAGAGCTTGTCGCGGTCGACCGGATCACCACCGTCGTCGTCACCACCTCCGGCGTCGGCGGCCTCGCGCGCGCGGATCTGCTCGAGGATATCCGGCTCGACCACCGCCGGAGCCACCGCCGCGCCAGCCGCCTCGCGCTCCGCCTCGGCCTTCAGTCGCTGCCCATCGTACCAGAGCATCAGCCGCTCGGTCTCTTCACTCGAGAGATAGGCGCCCTGCAGCCGCCCCGGTTCCGACTTGCCCGGCGGCAGGAAAAGCATGTCGCCGTTGCCGAGCAGCGACTCCGCCCCGGAGCCGTCGAGAATCGTGCGACTGTCGATCTGGCTGGCCACCCGAAAGGCGATGCGGCTCGGGAAGTTCGCCTTGATCAAGCCGGTGATCACGTTCACGCTCGGACGCTGCGTGGCCAGGATCAGGTGAATGCCGATCGCGCGCGCCTTCTGTGCCAGCATGGCAATCGGCGTTTCCACCTCGCCTTGCACCGTCATCATCAGGTCGGCCATCTCGTCGATGATCACGACGATGTATGGCAGAATGCCACCCTCATACGTGTTCACTTCGAAGGCGACGTCCGGATTGCGCGGCTTCTGCAGCCGCGCCCCTTCCTGGACGCGCCGGTTGAAATCCTGCACGTTGCGACAGCCGTTCGCCGCCAGCAACGCATACCGATCCTGCATCTCGAGCACCGCCCACTTGAGCACCGCCGCCGCATCGCGATTGTCGGTGATCACCTTGTGCCGCAGGTGTGGCAGCGTGTTGTACACCGACAGCTCGACCATCTTCGGGTCGACCATCAGGAACCTGAGCGTCGCCGGCGTGTGCCGATAGATCAGCGACGTGATGATGGTGTTCACACACACCGACTTGCCGGAGCCGGTCGCACCGGCGATGAGCAGATGCGGCATCTTGGCCAGGTCCGCAATCACCGGCCGTCCCTCGAGATCCTTTCCCAGCGCCACGGGCAGCGCCGCCCGCGCCGAGCTGTACTCGGGATGCTCGACTATTTCTCGGAACGCCACCATTTCCGGGTTCGGGTTGGGCACCTCGATGCCGACGGCGCCCTTGCCCGGAATCGGCGCCACGATACGAATGCTGTTGGCCCGCATCGCCAGCGCCAGATCGTTCGACAGCGACGCGAATTGCCGTACCTTCACCCCGGCCGCCGGCTCGACTTCGAACTGCGTCACCGTCGGTCCGGTCGTGCGACCGACCAGCTGTCCCTCGACCCGGAACGTCTTGAGCGCCGCCATCAGCCGCACCCCCGACGCATCGAGCTCACGCTTGTTTGCATCGGCATTGCGCGGCGGTGGCTCGGTGAGCAGCGAGGTCGGTGGCAACAGCGCACTGAAGTCGTCATCAGGCGCCTCGGCCGTCGCTTCGATTGCGGCCGTCACCCGCTGTTCACGCGACGGCGCAGCGGGCTTGAGCTTCGGGGCAATCGGCAATACCACCGCCGGCGGTCCGTCGTCGTCATCATCCTCGTCCGGCTCGGCGACGAGCGGCGACGACTTCCCTCGCGCTGTCGCGGGACGGGAATCGCGCGCGACAGCGGTCGTCGAGTAGTCGTCGATCGCAGGCATCTCTTCCGGAGGTGGCGCCATCTGCAACGCGGCCAGTGCGGCGTCACGGCTTGGCGTGAGTGCAGCGGCCATCGTCGGCGCACGATCGAAGAGCGCCAGCACCGGGTTCCAGGCCAGCGTCGCAATCGTCAGCGCCGACACGCCCGCCAGCACGGCCAGCCACGCCCCGACATACCCGATCAGCTTGATCAGGTAAAAGGCGATCATGCCGCCCCAGACACCGGCCACCAGACTCGTCTCGCGTCCCACTCGCAGCCCGAGCGCGAATGCCACCGGCACCAGTAGCAGCAACCCGCCAAGGAACCAGAGCCACGACCGGTCCTCGCTGCGATTGAGCCGACCCAGCAACCGGAGACCATGCACTGTTGACAAGACCGGCAGGAAGACGACCCCGCTCCAGCCGAGAATCGTCACCAGCGGTGCCACGATCATCGCGCCGAGCGCGCCGAAGGCACCGCGCACTTCCAGCAGGCCGCCATCGGTGCCGATGGCGTACGTCATCAGCAGGCCGGTCAGAAAGAGGGCCAGCAGCAGCAGGCCCACACCGCTCAACTCACGCTTCACCACCGGCTCACGCGCCTCGATCCGTCGCCGCTCCTGTCGCGGTGCGGCGGACGATGGCACGCTCGCGGTACTCCGCAACCACCGGGTACAGATCGAGCGCACCACAGGCGTGCAGATCATTGTCGAATCCGGCGGCATGCAGCGCCCGCCCGTGCTCGGCATCTGCAAACAGCGCCACCAGATCATCGCCATACCTGGCCGCGAGCAACTCGCACATCTGGCCGGCATCGTTGATCGCAAGGTCCGGAAGCACCGCACGCAACTGCTGCACGAATCGTCCAGCGCAGGCCGAGTCCTCGAGTGATGGCTGGCCTTCGTGTGCAGCACAGACGATCGCCGCCGGGGAGCCGGCCTGCAGTGCCGACTGCAGCAGCCCCACCGTCAGGCTGAAGTTCGCGTAACTCGCGACGTAGACGGTTTTGGCGTCGTCGGCAGCCAGCAGCGCGCGCGTGCCGTTGGTGGTCGTCAACAGTACGGTCTGCTGGCCGACGGCACTCTCGGTGAAGTCGAGCGGGCTGTTACCAAGATCGAATCCCGGAATGGCGATCATGTGCCGTTCGCCGGCGAGCTTCACCTCACCGCGCTCGTACTGTTTCGCGGTCCGGACCGCGTCTTCGGTTTCGAGGAACGGGATCACGGTTCGCGCACCGGCATGCAGCGCGGCGGCGATCGTGGTAGTGGCGCGCAGCACATCGATCACGGCCACGACACGGCCATCCAGCGCCGCCGGAGTCAGCTCCGACGGGGCCAGGAAAACTTCAAGTCGCACTCTTCACTCCTTCGCGAAGAGATCGGTTTCGCGTTCCAGGAACTTCGTGTCGAAATCGCCAGACTGGAACGTCGCGTTCTGCATCACCTTGGCGAGGAACGGAATCGTGGTGGTCGGCCCCTCGATGATGAAGCTCTCGTGCGCGACCTGCATCCGCTTCACCGCCTCGGCACGCGTGGGCGCCTGAACGATCAGCTTGGCGATCAGCGAATCATAGTGCGGGGGCACCGTGTAGCCGGCATAGGCGTGGCTGTCGATGCGCACGCCGGGGCCGCCCGGCGGATGGAACGTGTTGATCTTGCCCGGCGACGGCTGGAAGTTCCGCATCGGATCTTCGGCATTCACGCGACACTCGATCACATGCCCGCGCAGCGGCGGCAACTCCGTCACGCGCAGCGGCAGCCCGGCGGCAACCCGGATCTGCTCCTGCACCAGATCCACACCGGTGAGCATTTCGGTGACGGGATGCTCCACCTGGATGCGCGTGTTCATTTCCATGAAGTAGTACGACCCGTCCGTGTCCAGCAGCATCTCGATCGTGCCGGCGCCGACGTACTCGATGGCCTTGGCCCCGCGCACCGCGTCCGCCCCCATACGCAGCCGCAGATCGGGGGTCATCGCTGGCGACGGTGCCTCTTCGATCAACTTCTGATGACGCCGCTGCACCGAGCAGTCACGCTCACCGAGGTGGATGCAGTTGCCATGGGTATCGCCAAGGATCTGGAACTCCACATGGCGCGGCTTGAGCAGATACTTCTCGACATACACGTCGCCGTTGCCGAACGCCGACAGGGCCTCACTGCGTGCGAGATTGAAGCTGCGCGCAAAATCATCGGCATCCGTCGCAACGCGCATGCCCTTGCCGCCACCGCCGGCCGATGCCTTGATGATGACCGGGAAGCCGATCGATTCCGCGAAGGCCAGTGCTTCGTCCACATCCTCCACCGGGCCCGGCGTTCCGGGGACGATCGGCACACCGCAGGCGGCCATCGCCTTCCGGGCGGAGGCCTTGTCACCCATCACGCGAATCTGGTGTGCGGTCGGACCGATGAAGGCGATGCCGGACGCCGCGCAGATTTCCGAGAACTCCGCGTTCTCGGCGAGGAATCCGTACCCAGGGTGAATCGCGTCGGCGCCCGTGATCTCGGCCGCAGCAATGATCCGCGGAATCTTCAGGTAGCTGTCGCGGCCGGCCGGAGGGCCGATGCAGACATCGTCGTCGGCAAACCGGACGTGGAGTGAGTCACGATCGGCTTCCGAATACACCGCCACCGTCTGGATCCCCAGTTCCCGGCAGGCGCGAATGACGCGCAGCGCGATCTCCCCACGATTGGCGATCAGGACTTTCTTGAACATGACCCCTCAGGTCGGTGCATTGGCGCGGAATGCATCCCACGACGTGTCACTGGCTGAGCCGACCCCCTGGATCTGCAGGGCGAATTCGCTCGGGTTGGTCGCATAGAAGATTGCCTGGTCATAGCTGATCACGCCGCGGGTGTACCAGGACAGGAGACTCTGGTCGAAGGTCTGCATGCCATACTGCACGGTCCCGTCCTTGATCAGCTCGATGATGTCGAGAGACGCCGCCGGATCGCGGATCTTGTCGCGAACCGCCGCGGTGTTGACCAGCACTTCACAGGCGGGCACACGGCCCTTGCCGTCCTTGCGCGGCACCAGCCGGAGCGAGATGATGCCCGCCAGCGCATTGGCGAGATTGAAGCGCACCTCCGCCTGCTGGTGTGGCGGATAGAAGCTCAGGATGCGCGCGATCGTCGTCGAGGCGTCGGTGGTGTGCAACGTGGAGAACACGAGGTGACCGGTGTCGGCCGCCTTGAGTGCGGTGTCGAGGGTGTCGAGATCGCGGATTTCGCCGATCAGGATGACGTCTGGATCCTGACGGAGCACTCGCCGGAGCGCCGCGCTGAAACTGAGCGTATCCGTGCCCACTTCGCGCTGACTCACGTGGCTGCGAATGTCGCGGTGCAGGAACTCGACCGGGTCCTCGATCGTGATCACGTTCGCGGCACGGTTCTGATTGACGTGATGGATCATCGCGGCCAGCGCCGTGCTCTTTCCCGATCCCGTGATCCCCGTCACCAGCACCAGCCCGCGAGGGCGGAGCGCCAGCTCCTCGACGGCGGCGGGCAGGTGCAGTTCGCTTGCCGTCCGCGTCTGATACGGAATGCCGCGCAGCGCAAACGACACCGTACCGCGCTGCTGGTAGGCGTTGACGCGGAACCGACCGATCCCCGAGACGCCGATGGCGAAGTCCGCCTCTCGCGTCTGCTGGAACTCCTTCAGGTAGCGCTGCGGCATGATCTGTTCCGCCAGCGCCGAAAGGTCTTCCGCCTTGAGCGACGGATGATCGAGCCCCACCAGCTCGCCGGCCAGCCGAATCGTCGGCGGTCGACCGACCTTGAGATGCAGGTCGGAGCCGTCCCGCTCGATCAGCGACGCGAGCCAGCTCCGCAGCTGTGCGGACAACTGCTTGCCTTGCCCGCTGATCGGCTTGTCGCCAACGGACTGCGATGCGCCAGGCGCCGAAGTTGGATCAGACATTGGGATCGACACGGAAGAGCACCTGCCCGTATTCCACCGCGGACGAATCCTGCACGCAGACTTCCACCACCGTGCCCGCTACTTCGCATTCGATCTCGTTCATGATTTTCATCGCCTCGATGATGCAGAGAATCTGTCCCTTGGAGACGCGAGTCCCGACCGAGGCGTACGGGTTGGCACCCGGTTCCGGCTTCGCGTAGAAGGTGCCGACCATCGGCGACTTCACCTCCAGGAGTGTCGACACCGGCTTCACCGGCTCCACTGCCTGCGGTGCGATCGGGGCCGCAGACGGCGGCGGGGCCATCATGGGCGGTGACGCCATCATCTGCGTGCCGAGGACGGCTCCGCCGCGATGGGTCGGACTCTTCGAGACGCGAAGCTTCATCCCCTTGTCGGAGGTGATCTCCAGGGAGTCGACGGTCGATTCGTCGAGCATCTCGAGAACTTTCTTCAGATAGCGCAGGTCGATCATGAGTGGGCTCTGACGTCAGAAGACGCGAATTGCAGTGTCACCTCAGCTCCAGCAACTCGCGGGGGAACTCGGTCAATCGTCGCGCACCAGCATGGGAGAGGAGCACATCGTCCTCGATACGCACACCACCCCAACCCGCACGATACACCCCCGGCTCGACCGTGACTACCGCATCGAGCGGAAGAATGGCATCCGCCGATGCCGCCAGCCGAGGGCCCTCGTGCACCTCCAGACCGATCCCGTGTCCGAGCGAATGCCCGAACTCCTCCGCCAGACCGGCCAACCGCAGCGACTCACGGGCAATGGCATCGGCCTCGCGGCCGCGCATGCCGGCGCGAACTTCGACGCACGCCTTCTCCTGAGCAGCCCGCACCGCGTCGTAGACCACTCGCTGCTCGGCCGTCGCACGCCCGACCACCACCGTGCGCGTGATGTCCGAACAATACCCTTCGTGCACCGCTCCAAAATCCAGCAAGAGAAAATCACCGGACTCGACCATTCGCGCCGACGTGCGGGCATGCGGCAGAGCCGATCGCGGCCCTCCAGCAACGATGGTGGCAAACGGAAACCCTTCGCTCCCCGCGTCACGCAGGGCCTTCTCCAGCACGCCCGCGATCTCGATCTCACGTTGGCCAACCCGAATCTGCGGCAAGGTCGCACGAAGCGCATCCGTCGCAATCGAAGCTGCAATCTCTATTAGAGCGACCTCACCAGCATCCTTGCGCTCGCGGAGCGTCTCGACCAGCTCCCGCGAGGGGCGCCACTGCCATCGCGCACCATCGCTCAGCAGCCGCTCGAAGTCACGATGCAGCAGATGCACACTCTCGAATCCAATCACTTCGAGTTGGGGCACGGTCGGCAGGAACGCCCAGAGTTCTGCCCACAGGCTGTTGGCGGCGATCACGACGCGCGCCGCATCACCGACCTCGGTCTGCACCTGCGTCTGGTACCGGAAGTCGGTGATCAGCGTGACCACGCCATGCTGCGTCACGAACGCCAGCGCGTTGCTGCCGGAGAATCCCGTCAGGTACCGGATGTTGCTCAAACCGGCGAGCAGCAACCCGTCCAGATGTTCCAGTTGCATCGCGTCCTGCAAGCGCGCGATCCGTGCGCCGAAATCAGGCGTCATGCCGCGCCGCCAGATGTGCGGCCAGAGCGCGCAGCCCGAGTGCGTAGCTATCTGCACCGAATCCGCACACTACGCCCACGGCAGCTTCGGCGAGCATCGAGTGCCGGCGCATCGGTTCGCGCGCGTAGATGTTGGAAAGGTGTACCTCGACGAACGGCAACCCCACGCCCACCAGTGCATCTCGCAGCGCCAGTGAGGTGTGCGTATACGCACCGGCGTTCACGAGCGCCCCGGACACACCCGACTCGCGCCACGCATGCACGGCATCGAGCAACGCACCTTCACCGTTTTCCTGCGCAATCGGCCCAAGTACCACACCGAGTTCGCCGGCCAACGCCACCAGCTGCGCATCGATCTCGGCTAGCGTCGTCCGACCATAAACCGCGGGCTCGCGCACTCCGAGCAGGTTGAGGTTCGGTCCGTGCAGCACCGCGATCCTGCAAACCACGTTCGCACGCGGCTGGCTCATCAGGACAGACCTTCCAGCCAGCGATGGAAATCGGACGGCGCCGCACGAGTCGTCTCGACCGACGGCACGTTTTCCGTGGGCGTCACCTCTGACGACGACGGCTCGGCGACGGGACTCGCGGACGCGATTGGCGTGTCGGGCGTCGCGGGCACGGCGGCAGCGGGAGTCGGCGCCGGCGGCACACCGAGCGACGGAGGTGCGGTGGCGGGAGTGGTCGGCCACGGTCCCGGCGACGGTGCCACGGGCGCGAGAGACGGAGCCGACGCAATTGGCTCCGCCGCAAGCGGGGTGCTCGCGGGCGTCGATACCGGACCCGACGGCGACGGCAGGAACTGCTCGAAGGCAGCCCACGTGGCAGGAGTGACGCTCGCCGGAGGAATGACTGGCACCCCGCCAAAGGTCGGCGACAGCGACGGTGCCGGTACCGGTGCCGAGACCGCCGACTGCCACGGATCGGTCAAGCCGAGGGATGACACCGGCGTATCGGGCCGCGCGCGCGGCGGTGCACCGCTGCCCGAGAAGAATCGATCGAACGACAGCAGCGGCGCGGGTGAAGCGCCCGAGGTGCCATCACTGGCGGCCGCGGTGGGAAGGTCGAGGACATCGGGCACCGGAAGCACTGGCGCCTCCTTCGGCAACCGTCCGACCATCTCGGACGCGAGCGCGCGCAGCAACTCAGCCGCCGTCTCGTCCGTCGCGATCACCGATGGCGATCCGAACACCGCGGCCAGAGTCGTGACGACACCTGCCGCTGAGCGCACCAGTGATTCGCCCCGCGCCGCGCGAGCCGGAATGCCGAAGACGTCGCTCGTCACACCGAAGATTTCACCTGCCGACGAGTCGGCGTCGGTCGCCAGCGCGGCATCGGGGACGTCAGCGAACCAGTCGCCCTCCGGGTTTTGAGGGCCCTCCCACGCGCTTTCGAAGGCTGATGCGAGTTCTTCGTCGCCTGGCGACGAAGGCGACACCTCATCGGCGGTGCCGCCGATGCTTGCCGATGGCTGCCCGACGCGACCCGCGTCGAATGCATCATCGGCGAAATCCAGCGCCGAATCGGCATCAGCCGTCAGCGCCGCGGCTCCCGGCGTCGCGGCAAGCAACACTCGCAGCTCGGCGACTTTCGCTCTCAGCGACAGGTCACCAGGCGCTCTGGCCATCAGCGCCTGATATACCTCGAGCGCTTGAGGGAGAAAGCCCTGCTTTTCGTAGAGCAGCGCCATCGTCTCGGTGATGAACTCCGGTGCGGTTGACGTCGCCTCAGACGCGGCAGGCTGCCAGAAGAGCCCCGCATCAGCGTCAGCGGGTGCCGATGGCTGGGCGGGCGTGGGCGCGGAGGGCGTCGGATGCGCCGCCGGGCTGGTCGGTGTGTCGCGTCCTTGCGCGGTACGCCACGATGCGAGACTGGCGAGTGCGCCGAACCCAGGGCGCGACAGGATCTCAGCCGCGACCGGCTCGGAGGGTACGATCGCCGGCGATGTGGGCGTCGAAATCCCGGCTGAGAAGTCGGCTTCATCCACAGACGGCAGCGATCCAGTCGCGCTCGTCGCGGCCGGATCGACCAGCGCATCGAGCTCGTCGAACACAAAACCAACCCCGTCGTCGACACGGATCTCAGGCTCGAGCGCCTCGACCGACGGCGAGTCGTCGGCCGCAACACGGGGCACCTCCGCCGCGAGCGTGGAGAGGTCGAAGCGGTCCAGTGGGACGCGCGGATCGGGAGCAGGCCTGTCAGTACCGGGCTCGGCCGCATCAAGGGCGCCAACAAAATCGGCACGGTGCGTGATCGCGCGCAGCCCAGGGGGAGTGGGATCGGTGAGCGACGCGCCGAAATCCTCCCGCGGCACATCAGCTTGCAGCTCTGTCGCAGCCCCGATCGGCGGTTCGTCCGCCGCGGCGGCGACCAGCGGCGGCGTCACTTCGACTTCTGGCACGGCGCCGTCCGCGGTACCCAGCGAGGCCAACAGGCGCTCGATCTCCACATTCTGCGGATCGGCGTCGAGTACACGCGCGTACCACTGGCGCGCCTCGTTCAGCTGGTGATGCGCCTTTGCGATGTCGCCCAGATGCCGCAGGGCAATGAGGTTCTCGTCGTCGAGTTCCACCGAGGTGAGGAAGACCTCGCGCGCCGCATCGACATCGCCCTTCTCGTAGTAGGCGCGGCCGAGGACGATGTGCCCGCTCATGTGTCCCGGCTGGGACGGCAGGTGCTCGCGACAGAGGGCGATGGCGCGGTCGAGATCGTTCGATTTCCGATACTCGTTGGCGAGCGGCACGAAGTAGCGCCGCGGGTTCTGCATGTACTTGGCTGTCAGCTCCTGCAGCCGTGAACCAGGCGCCATCAAGACCTCGGAAATTTTCTGCGGGTGCACCAGCCCATCCCAGGGCACCGGACGGACGAAGATAGCCGGGATGCGGGACAAGCGTCAAATGCACCGGAGCAGCGAAGTAGCGGTATCACTTGAAGTTGGGCCATGTGAATGCCTAACTTTAGCGGCTGTTGTCGCCCGCGGTTCAGGCCGTTCCCTCGAGGAGTTCCGTTCAGTGCTGCAGACGTTTCGCTCGTTCGGTAAGTACATCTTCTGGGGCCTCGCCGTCACGTTCATCGGCGGCTTCGTCTTCTATGAATCATCCGGCCTGTTCGGCCGCGACTCCGGGCCGACGCTCGGCACCACCGTGGTCAAGGTCGATGGGCAGGACGTCACCTACGGTGCCTATCAGCGCGCGCTCGAAGCCGCCGTGCAGTCGGAGGAGCAGCAGCGCGGGCGCTCGCTCACCCTCGACGAACGGGCGCAGCTCGAGACGAAGACGTACGACGAGATCGTCACCGAGATCCTGCTGGAGCATGAGTACGAGAAGCGTGGCATCTCCGTCACGCAAGAGGAGATCGTGGAGTACGCGAAGTTCTCGCCGCCGCCCCAGTATGCCCAGCTGCCCGAACTCCAGACGAACGGACGGTTCGACTTCGAGAAATACCAGCGCTTCCTGCGGAGTCCGCAGGCCAAGGCACAGGGACTGCTGGCGCAGCTCGAAGGGTACTACCGCAGCACGATCCCGAAGCAGAAGCTCTTCGAGCAGGTCGCAGCCGGCGCGTTCGTCAGCGATTCACGTCTCTGGCAGATCTATCAGGATTCGCACGATTCGGCGCAGGTGTCATACATCGCGATGCGCCCGACGAACACCACGCCAGGCGAAGTGACCGACGCCCAGGCGAAGACCTACTATGAGGCACACAAGTCCGACTACGAGCGCGCGAGCCGTTCGGCGGTCTCGGTCCTGTCGATTCCATTGATCGTCAGTGCGGCCGATACGGTCGCGACCCGCGATTCGCTCCTTGCACTGCGAGCGAAGATCGCGGCATCAGCCGATCAGAAGGCCGCGTTCTCCGAGCTCGCCAAGCAGGTCTCCAACGACACCACGTCGGCCGTCAACGGCGGTGATCTTGGCACGAGCACCGGTGATCAGTTCGTGCCCCCATTCACGGCGGCTGCCAAGGCGCTCGGCATCGGCGAGATCTCGGCACCGGTCAAGACGGACTTCGGCTGGCATTTGATCCGCCTCGATGCGAAGGCCGGCGACTCGCTCAGCCTGCGACATATCCTGCTGGCTGTGACGATGAACGAAGCGGCCGCAACGCGCGTCGCCAAGCGGGCCGATTCGCTGGCGACTCTGGCGGGCAACGCGGAATCCCCGCAGAAGTTCGACGATGCGGCGAAGAAGCTCGGCTTGCCGGTGATGCGCGCAACGGCCTTCGAAGGCGAGCCGCTGACGATTGCCGGTCGCTACATCCCCAACGTCAGCGCCTGGGCATTCAGTGGTGCTGCCGCCGGTGAATCGAGTGACATGTTCGATGATGCCAGCGGCTACTATGTCGCGCGCCTCGACACGCTGCACCCCAAGGGCGTGGCCGCGTTCGCCGACGTACGTGACGAGATCAAGGACCGGCTCGCGCGCGAGAAGGTCCTCGACCAGTTCGTGGAGCTCGGCCGGAACATCACCAAGTCAGCGGCCACGCTGGGTTTCGAAGCCGCCGCGCAGCAACGCGCACTCACCGTCGAGAAGTCGGCCATGTTTGCCCGGACGATGCAGACCGAGGGCCTCGGTGGCTTCAATGAGGCGGTCGGTGCCTCGTTCGCCCTGCCGATCGGAGCCGTCAGTCAACCGATTCGCACGGCACTTGGCGTGTTCGTGATCCGTGTCGACAAGCGGGTTGCCGCCGATCGCGCGGCGTTCGACATGCAGAAGGAGCAGCAGCGGGCGCAGGTGCTCCGCGGCATGCGCGAGCAGATGGTGCGCGACTACATCGAAGGCCTGCGCAAGGGCGCCTCGGTGGTGGACAACCGGAAGCGACTGAACAGCGCAGCACGCCGGCAGAGCGCCGCGTGAGTTGACGCTGGACGTGAGAGACAACAGCGGGGCACCGGATCGAGTCCGGTGCCCCGCTTTTTTTGCGTCCCGCGTGCCGGATGCTTTCTCGAATGACCGGAACCGGTCACCCCCCGAGATTCGCCGGCACAGCCTTTCCCGACGGTTACGGCAAGACCACCGTACTGCCGCCGCACGTGCCACGTGCACCGCGGCACGCCCGCTAGATCAGCCGCTTCGGTTCGGCTGTCGGATCATCGATGCGCACCGGTGGCTCCGGCGCACGCGGGACTTCGGTGCGGGAATTCATCTCTCCCTCGCGGAAAGACTTGTCCACATCGCTGACATTCTTCTTGAACTGGTTGATGCCCTTGCCCAGTGCGCCTGCGATCTCCGGGATCCGCTTCGCGCCAAAGAGCAACAGCACCACCACCAGGATCAACATGGTCTCACCCATGCCCAGTCCGAACGGCATAACCCATCTCCTAGAAAAGGGACCGCGCAATGAGGTACGCGATCAGAACCCCGAGCAGACTCAGGAGGGACACGTCGAGCGCAATCGGCCCAAGCGCACACTTGAGGATCTCGAGGGCAATCTGCAACGGACCGAGGCTCGGCGTGACACCAGTGGTCAGGAACGCTTTCACGCTGCCGGCTGGCAGAAACCGACGCGAGAACTGCGTCAGGAATCCGCCGACGATGAAGCCGACCGCAAGCACGACGGCGTGAAAGGCCGGCCGATGCCGGGACGAGCCGCTCCGAGACGCCATTACCACCGCCGATCGAGGACATACCCCACCAGCTCGAGAAGCGCCGAGCGCGCCGCCGTATCGGGCAGTGCGACAGCGATCTCTTCCGCTTCCTGTGCAAACAGTTCGCCCTTGCGCCGAGCGTACTCGATGCCGTCTGCATCGACCACGAGCGCGATGACCCGGCTGATCGCGGCCTCGCTTGGATCACTGCTCTCGAAGAAACGCTCGACTTCGCGGCGCGCCGCCACTGGCATCCGACGAAGGGCCGCGATCAAAGGCAACGTGACCTTGCGCTCCCGCAGGTCGGCGCCCGACGGCTTGCCGGTGATCTCCTGGCCCTCGACATAGTCGAGCAGGTCGTCCGCCACCTGAAAGGCCATGCCAAGGCGGTCGCCGAACCGTGCCAGTGCCGCGCGGTGCGAGGGAGCGCCACAGATGGCGCCGACTTCACACGACGCGCTCATCAGCGACGCGGTCTTGGCGTGATTCAGCCGGAAATACTCATCCTCGCTGAACTGCAGCGAATCCACCGCCGAGAGCTGCCAGAGCTCTCCCATGGTCATCGTTTTCGCGGCTTCGGCGATGACCGTCAACGACGGCATGTCGCGCATGCTGACCAGGTGGCGAACGGCCTGTGAGTACAGGTAGTCACCCATGATCACGGAAACCTGATGACTGAACCGCGCATTGACCGTCGGCATGCCCCGACGCAGCACCGAGTGGTCGACGGAATCATCATGGACCAGCGTCGCCAGGTGAATGAGCTCGACGACCGCTGCATGGTCGATCGCCAGCGTGCTTCGCGTCTCTTCCACCGCGTTCGCGAGCAGCACCAGCGCAGGGCGCAGGAGTTTCCCCTGCATGCCCTGCAGGTGGCGATTGACTTCGCCGATGAGCGGGTTGTCGTCAGCGACGATATCCCACATGCGGGACGATACGAGTTCGAGCTCCGCACGCACGGGATACTGAATGCCGGCGAGCGGGTTGTCGAGCCCGGCCCTCGCGGGAACCGGTAGGCTCATCTAGGCGGGCTGCTGCAGGGTCTGGATACGGGCTGCGACATCACGGAAGCGGATGTCGACAGCGTACACCCTTTGATAATAGCGAAGCCCGTCTTCTCGTGCCCCAAGTGCCTCACTTGCCAGGCCAAGCAAGTACAGGACGCCGCGCAACGTGTCGTCTCCGTGGGCCACCGACGGGTCGTCCAAGGCGCGAAGCAGCAGCGTCCTGGCGACAGCCGGCTCCTGCTTGTCGAGGAAACACCCGCCCAGCGCCTCGATCGACTCCACCCGCTTCAGACGGCTGCGCGACGCGATCTGGAATTCCGCAATCGCGTCATCGATGAGCCCCATCTCGCGGAACGCGATGCCCAGATCGAAGTGGCTGTCGGCGTCATCCATCGGGATCGTCTTCTCGATCCCGTCACGGAATTCCTGCAGGATGTGCCGGAAATCCGCCTCCTGATCCCCGGTCTGCTTCGGCTCGCCGATGGTCATGCGCGCAGACTTCGGCTCATCCTCGTCATGCAGGATGTCCGACAGGTTCACATAGCTCGGCGTTGGACGTTTCGTGCGCGGCGGCGGGGGCGGCGCAGCCGATTCTGGCGCTGGAGGCAAGAACGGCGGCTCGGGCGCAACCTCGAGCACGGCCTCGGACGCCGCGAACATCGGCAGGCCACCCATGTCATCGGTGCTTGCCGCCAGCGTTCCGAATGAGGACAGATCCGTGCTGTCGAGTTCGATACCGGAGTGGTCATCGGCACCGAAAGCCTGCGGCGGCGGGATGATCGCCGTGCTGAGTGGAGTTGGTCGTGGAGGCGATGGGGGCGACGGAAGGGTCGGCATCGACTCCGGTGACACCTCATCGGCGGCGAGGTCGAGAAACTCGACGTCGATCACCGCGTCGTCTGAGCCCTGTGGTTCAGGCGCGTCCTCAGAGGCTGAGCCGTGGTCGTCGGTTCCGATCGCCTCGGCCGACTGGCTTTCCACGGGCGCCTCGAAGGAGGTTGCCTCGAAGCCATCGAGGGTACCGCTGGTGGGCATGTCGCCGAACTCCACCGCGGCAGGCGTGGTCAGTTCGAGCCCCTCCAGACTAGCGCTCGACGCTGGGCGCTGCAGGTCGCCGCCAATCATCGGCGACGTTTCCAGAGCGCCGAAATCGTCGTCGCTGTCGATGAACACCAGCGACGGGTCGACACGCTTGCCAGCGCGACTCTGATCGGACTCCGGGACCCACATTTCGTCGATCTCGCGGGCCACTTGTGCCACGCCATCCGCCTCGTCGCTGCGGCCGGCGACGGCGTGCAAGCGATGCAGCACGGTCAGATGCGGCAGCGCGTCCGGCTTGCGGCCGGCCCGCAGCAGCTGTTCGACGACCACGGAACGGACGTGCACATCCTCTGGCGAGAGCTCCGCGAATTCGCTCAGCGCCTTCAACGCTTCGCCATGCTGTCCAAGCTTTTCCAGCGCTTCGGCGACCGACAGATAGTGGCGCTGAGCGTCGACGACCATACCCTTTTCGGCCGAGAACCGCGCCAGCCGCCGCAACGTCGGCACGTGCCCGTGTCGCTGGCGAAGGATCTTGTTGCAGAGTGCGATGGCGTTGTTGAGAAACCCGCTCAACGCGTATTCATCGGCACTCTTCTCGAAGAGCGCGATCGCGTCGTCGATCTGCCCGATCCGCAGATGCAGGTCGCCCACCCGGTTCCGCAAGGCGACGTCGACGTCATCCGAGCCGCCGTGTTCCGCGAGCAACTGCTGGTACAGTGCCAACGCCTTCTCGGGCTGTTTTCTCAGCTCGAGGGCGGCGGCCTGCTGTTTGAGCACTGCGGGGGATGAAGCCATGCGCGAGACGACGGGGTGACAGGGGGTGGACCTGCTCAACCGATAACGAACTAAGGTAGGGCTAAGTCACAGCTGTCTCAAGCGTTTACGTCACCGAATCCCCGCCAGCCGGTGCCTCACGAGCGCCGGATGGCGCGCGGACGGCACCTCGTCGGGTTCAGCTCAGGCCATGACATCCTGAATCCGGTCGAGCCGGAGGGGAGCCTGCGCCTCGCCGCGGCACGCGTAGTAGCACCGGTTGCAGTCGATCGGCGTATAGCGGCGCCAATCCTTCCAGTGAAAGTCCACGGGAAAGTCCGGACACCGCCTCACGCCGCCTACCGGGTCGATATGGATCGTGCTGATCCCGCTCTCGCACGGCTCCTTCATGTCACCGCGCGTATAACGGGGCAGCTGCTCGAGGTAGTGATCCGAGTTGGTGATCACCCCCCGCCGGCGCCGCTTGTAGGCAAGCAGATCCCGGGCCAGCTCCTCGATCTCCGCCTGCTGCGCGCCAATGAGCAGGTGGTCGGTGTTGCCGTTCTTGAAGTCCGTGTAGACGCTGTAGTTCACGCCGCACCCCAGCTCCGCGGCCCGCGCCAGGATCGGCCGGATCTGGTCCAGGTTGTCGTGCTTGATCACGGTGTTGAACCGGATGTTGTCGATGCCCCGTGCACGCATCCCCTCGACACTGTCGAAGATCTTCTTCGTCAGCCCTGGAATGCCACGGGCCTCGTCATGCCGCCCGTCGAGATAGTCCAGCGAGATGCTCAGCTGGTTGATGCCGGCGTCCTTCAGCGACTGCCCACGTTCGGCTGACAGCATGCCACCGTGCGTGATGAGCGTCATGTACTTCCAGTTGATCGCCTGGTTCACGCCGGCGATCAACTCCTCGAGATCGCGGCGCAGCAGCGGCTCGCCCCCGGTGAAGCAGACCAGCATCGGATTGAAGAACTTCGCCGCATCGGCGTAGCTCTTCAGCTCCCGCTCCTTCTCCGAGGCGTCCGTCTTCCAGTAGTCACAGAACCCGCAGCGTGCATTGCAGCGCAGCGTGACTTCGAAGTGCACCAGCACCGGCATCCGGCGCACGCGCAGCGAGACGTACTTCCGGAAGAACCCCGGAACGTGCCATGGCTTGAAGCGTGCGGAGAGCATCAGCGCGTCGAGCCCTCAGGGCGCCGGAACGTCTGCTGGTCGAAGTTGAACTTCAGGTCCGGTTGCGCCTTGAGTGCGATGAAGAACGAGAAGGCGAAGTTGCCGTTCGGGGCCTGCGTGAAGTTGAAGATTGCGCGCCAGTCGTGCAGTTCACGTTGCAGCGAGACCGTCTGCGCCGCGAACTGGCCGCGCACGGCATCGTAGGTCGTCGACCACTGCGTCGCCCACTTCGGCGTGAGGTTGAAGCTTGTCTGCACCTGCAGTGACCGGACGGGCGGGTTGATGATGATCGGAGACCCCGCGCCGACGAACAACGTATTGTTGTCGATGCCCGGCAGGTTCCCGTTCTGGTTGATGCACTGCTGCAGGTTGAACGGATTGGGATTGCCGCGGAGCAGCGCAGCGCAGCGCTCCTCGACCGGCGGCAGTGAGATCAGGTTCGCCCCGACGGGTGGGCGCTGCCGCGTGGAGGAGTACGACAGATTGACGGACCACCCCTGCCCGCTCGGGATGGCGCCGAAGCCGGGGCGCACCTGATTGCCGTTCAGCCCGCGGTTCACACCCTGGATGGTATTCTGGTCGTTCCGCATCTGCATCGAATCGGCCGCGGTCAGGTTGGTCGGCGCCGGCTTGAACTCCTTTGCACCGAAGAACCGCGAGATCCACTGAATGACACCGGTGGTCCGATCCAGCCGGAGCGAGGTTCGGATCTCCTCGCGATATGGCTTGAACACGGCAGTATCTGAGATCGGATTGCCCTGGAAGAGCGAGAACCGGGTACTGAAGTCGAATCCGGGGAGGAAGTCCGAGCGCAGCCCCAAGCCCCACGACGAGCTGGTCAACCCGGCGAACCGGGTGACTTTCTCCGGCGTGAGCGAGCGCCGCTTGATGTCCTGATACTGCAGGAAGTTGTACGAGACGCCGTCAGTCTGGATGCTGAGCGCGCGCACCTTGCGGCCGGCATCCGGCGCCGAATCCGCCGGGGCTTTGAGCTTGACCTCGATGTTCTGGTTCAGGCTCAGCGACAGCACGTTCTGCGGCAGTGCACCGAGATAGCCCTTCTGCGCCTGCAGCATCGCGCGCAAATACTCCTCGCTCACTTTCCCGCGCGGCGCAACCGACCACGCGAGCACCGGCGAGATTGAATGCCGGATGCGCGACACGGGCCCGATACCAGGGAAGAAGCCGAACAGGGTTGGTGCGATGGAGAGGTTGAAACTTGGCCGTTTGGTCTGCGCCACGAACCTGCCGCCGGACGCGGAGGAACGCGCCCAGAACGGCCCCGGGTCGACGTTGGCGAACTGCACGCTGGGTGAGATGTTCCACTTGCCGCGGCTGAGTGATGGCAGGCTGAAACTGGTCCGCCAGTCGACGCGCGTCTGGGTGTACCCATCGAAGAAACGCGTCACCTGGATGGTGTCACGAACGCCGTTCCCACGGTCGATGATCTCATCGACCGTCTTCTGTTGCAGGCCGGTGTTGGCCTCGTCGATGATGTCGAAGGCGTTGTCGAGGCTGAACCCGAAGATCTGGAGCGGAGTATTGAAACTCACCGATGTACTCCGCCGATTCAGCGGCAGCGGCACACTGTCCGCGAGGCCGGTGACGGCATTCGTGAAGTAGCGCAGCGCCGACTGTCCCCCGCTCTGCTGATCGGTGTTCCGCGTTTCCTCGGCCCGCAAAGTCGGCGACCAGGTGAGCCAGCTGCCGATCGTCAGCGGGGCTGAATTGATGTTCAACGTCGGCAGCGTCTGGTCGACCTGCGGCCGCCCGGTGTACTGGGTGCGGTTTGCGCCAAGTGCAACGGTGAAGGGCCCGACCCCGGTGGTGTAGTTGGCGGATGACCGGAAGGTGGCCAAGGCGGCGAACGGGTTGAACGCCGTCGCCCGCTGTACCTGGGTGTTGGAGACGTAGTTGACCGACGTATTGAAGCTGGTCTTGCGGGAGAAGCGCTGCTGATGGGTGACCTGCACGTTGAGATTGGTGCTGCCATCGGTGAGTCGCTGGTACGACGACCCGATGCTGCCATTCAGAAACCGCCGCAACCAGTTGTAGCGCCACTGCAGGTTGTACCGCGTGAACCCGAAGTCACTTGCGTTCAGCGGATCGATGTTGGCGCCACTGCGCCAGTCCACCCATGCCTGCACATCCTGATAGTCGCCGATGTTGAAGTAGTACCCGAGATTCTCGATCGTGCGGCGGTACAGCGGACCATTGCGGACGATTTCACTGAAGCCGAGCCGCGGATTGAGCATGCCGCTCCGTCGCCCGGATCGCACATCCTGAAAGTAGAACGGCAGCCAGAAGACCGGCACGTCGTAGATGTAGAGTACGCCCGGCCGGCCCACCGCCAGCTTGCCCTTCACCATCTTCAGTTCGCGCGAGCTGAAGTGGTAGTGCGGCACCGAGTCATCACAGGTGGTGATGGTACCGCCGCGCCCGAAGAACGCCGCCTCGAGCCCAAGGCTGTCGTTGGCGAAGCCGGCACTCTGGGCATCGACGTAATACTTCTGGCCACTCTCGATCGTGGTGCGGACATAGCCGACCGTGCCGCGACGCTCGGTGGTGTTGTAGAACATCGTGCCGCGCGAGATCACGTCATCGCCGCCACGGGCCGGATCCCGGAGCACGTTCTCGGCGCCGCGGGCGCGCACGACCTTGGTCGAATCGTCATAGATGATCGTGTCGCTGACCATGATCGTCTGGTCGCGCCCGATCGCCGCCCGCGCGCTGTCACTGCGGATCAATGTCAGGATCTTGTTGCGGGCGTCGAAGGTGACCGACTTGCCCTGAAAACGCGTCACGGTGTACCCGGACCGCGACAGCAACGAGTCGATGACGGGATCGGAATCGGCCCAGCGCACCAGTTCCTTCGGTGTCGAGTCGGCGACGGTCGTGTCCCTGCCGGCGTTGCGGCGGAGCGAGTCGGCCCGCGTGCTGCCACGCGGGAGCGTGTCCCGCCGCACCGGCGCGCCGCGGCTCTGGGCGAGCGACGGTGCGCTGAGGAGCAACAGCGATCCGATCAGCGCACCGAGCCGGCGCACTACGCCAGCACCTCGACGTCCGACTCGGCCTCGGCTGCCAGCCGCCGTCGTTCCTTGCGGGCGAACACGATGGTGCTGGCCACGATGCTCACTTCGTAGAGGCCGTACAGCGGGACCATCAGCATCACCGTGGTCGTGATCAGGTCACCGGGCGTGATGATCGCCGCGCCGGCGAACGACGCCACCAGGGCGTGACGGCGGAACTGACGGAGTTGCTTCGGCGTGATGATCCCGAGGGCGGTGAGCCCGACCAGCAGGATCGGCAACTCGAACACCGCCCCCATGCTCAACGCGAGCGAAGTGGCGAAGTCGAAGTAGTCCCGCGCCGTGATCATCGGCTCGAGCGCCGCCGTCTGGAACTCCATCAGGAACTTCAAGGCAAAGGGCAGCACGAAGAAGTAGGCGAGCGATGCCCCCATCATGAAAAGGCAGGTCGCAGCGAACAACAGGGGAATGACGACCCGCTTTTCGTGCTTGTACAGCGCTGGAGACAAAAAGGCCCACAACTGATACAGGAGCACCGGTGCCGCCAGCGCGAACCCGACGCCGAACGACACCTGCATCACGATCGAGAACGAATCCCCGGGATGTGTGAAGATGAGCTTGCGACCCATGAGATACGGCAGGATCGGTCGTTCCAGCAATCCGATGAAGTCAAACTTGATCACCAGCAGGAAGCCGATGGCGACGCAGATCGCGACCGCGACGACCACCTTGAGCAGCCGCTTTCGCAGCTCCTCGAGATGATCCAGAAAAGGCATGTCGCTCATCGAGGCGCGCCGGCCGGGCTAGGGAGTGCCAGTGCGCAGCCGCTCTCGAGCCAGATCGGCCTCGTCGCTGCGCGGATACGTCTTGATGAGCAGGTCGAGGACTTCGCGGGCCTTGTCCGGCTTGTTCTGCGTGCCCAACAGTGCCGCGCGCTTGAACATGGCCGTCGGCGCCTTCTCGCTGCGGGGGAAGCGCGTGTACACACTCAGATAGGCGGCCTCGGCATCGATCGCCTTGTTGTCACGCTCGAGGGTTTCCGCGATGTAGTACTGCGCATCACCGGCACGCTCGTGCTGCGGATACTGCGCCAGGAAATCCGTGAAGCCGGCGCGTGCCGCCGAGGTGCTGCCACGACGAAGCTGATCGAGTGCCATCGTGTAGAGCTGGTTCGGCCCCGGTGCGGCCGGCACCGACGAGCCGTTGGAGGCCGCCGCCGACTCGGGCGGCTTGACCGGTGCGGTCGGTCCAGCGGTGGTGGCGCTGGGCGGCGTTACCGGCGCCGTCGAGGGCACGGGTGACGCAGGCGCCGGCGATGTCTGGATGATCGCGTTGCGCTGCTCGAGTTCGGCCCGGAGCTCCGTGATGCGTGACTGGCTCTGCCCGGTCAGCGCGCGGATCTCGATCAGTCCGTCACGCACCTTGAACAGATCGCCCAGCACGTTCCCCTGGAAGGCTGCCAATTCGCCTTTCAGGCCGCGCAGCGAGTCGTTCAGGGTGACCATGGTCCGGATGACACTGTCGAACTGCACGCGCCGGATCGAATCGCGGAACGCGTACTCCGAGCGCATCGACTTGAGGTCGGTCTGCAGCAGCACCACATCCTGCTTCGACGCGACACAGGCACTCAGCGCGACAGTCCCGAACGTGAGGTAGAGCCGCCGTCGCCCGGTCATCGCGGCGGCACCCGGAGTGCGTCGCCACCGCTCAGAATCTCGAATTCGGCGCGCCGGTTCTTCATGAACGCACCATCGTCCTCGCCACTCGAGGCGGGACGCTCCTCGCCGAACGACACGATGTCGAGGCGCCCCGCGGCGATACCGCGATCACTCAGGTACTTCCGTGTCGCCGCTGCGCGACGCAAGCCCAGCGCCAGGTTGTACTCGTCGCTGCCGCGCGAGTCGGTGTGGCCGGAGATCCGGATCCGCAGCGCGACATTGGTGCGGAGCACGGGCAGCTTGGCGTCCAGTGTCGACCGGGCCGCATCCGTCATGTCAGCCGCATCGTACTCGAACAGCACCGGCGCTTCGAGAATCGCGCGCAAGTTCGCCGCCTCGTCCGCCGACGCTGCCCGCGACAGGCTGTCGGCACGCGCCCGAGCCAGCGAATCGCGAACCGCGCGCTCGCGGGCCGCGCGGGCCGCCGCACCATCATCGGTGGTGGCGGCGGCACTCGGCGTCAGCGGAACCGGCGCAACCGGCGTCGGCTTCTTCCGGCACGCAGCGAGCGCACCAGCGGCCATCATGAGGCACGCGCCAACGAGGCGACGATTCATTCCGGGACTCCAGAGCAAGGGAAAGTGGTGGCTGCAACGATTCATCGGATGACACGTGGGGACCACGCAGCCAGGCGCGCACTCCCCGACGAAGTCACCTGGCGGGCACGTCCGGTCTCCGTGTCGATCACCCACAACTGCCGAACACCGCTACGAGTGGAACTCACGACGATGTGCCGCGCATCAGGCGCCCACGCAGGATCCTCATTCGAGGCCTCAGTCGTCAGCTGTTTCACGACCCGATCACGCAAGGAGATGACCATGACCTGAAAACGCCCGCCGAGCTGAGACTGAAACACGATCGCCCGACCATCGGGCGACCAGTCCGGACTCGACCGGTACACCTGCGCGCCAGACGACAGCGCGGCCAGCACATCGGCATTCGTCCCGTCGTCATCCGCAATATACACATCCGGTTGCCCGGACCGTCCCGACGTAAACGCAATACGCCGGCCATCCGGGCTGAATGTGGGCGATGTGTTGTCCGATCCACGCCCGATCGAAATCCGCTGCGGTGCGCCGCCATCGACTGAGACTCGGTACAGCTCCGTGCCGAAGTCGTCGCCATGTGCGTAGGCGATCGCGGTGCCATTGGGGGTGAAGGTCGGCGAAATGTTCAATCCACTCGGCGGGACCACACGTCGCGAGGCGCCGCGCAGATCGGTGACGTAGATGGCGCTGCCGGCCGGCTCGAGTGCCGCGTAGACCACGGACTGCCCGCTCGGGTGAAAACCCGGTGACAGCGCACGCGTGGACGACGTCAGCGGCGTGGCGTTGGCGCCATCGCTGTCGATCAGCCAAATGCGCCCGTCGGCGACGTATGCCAGTCGGGATGCCGCGATCCCACGTTCCCCGCTGATCCACTCCTCGCACAGATCGCTGATACCATGCGTCGCCAGCCGCCAGGTGGCACTGTTCGCGGCGCCCGGCAGCGCCAGGACCCGGCGCTGCAAGACCTGCTTTGCCGCCACATCGTACAGCACGACGGAGGCACCACCTGCCACCGGAACCAGTTGGACGACACCGTTGATGCCAAGCCGTGCGGCTGCCGCAAAGTCGATCGGTCCGGCGCCGGACGGCGTCGGCAGAGCGGTCGTCTTCGGCAGCACCGTCACGCGATCACCGAAGTCGAGATCACGCATGACGATGGTGCGCAGCGAATCACCGAGCGGACCGGCCACGGGCAGGACGAAGATGCCGGGACGCTTGCCGCCCTCACCGTAGATGAGGCCGAGGCGAACGCCCGGCTGCGCGATGGCGACGGTGGTCCCGGCCGCGAGCGCCATGAACACCGTGCGCAGGGCAACGCGCAGGACGATGGATCTGTTCGGAATACTCACCTCAGTACGCTGGGATCGAAGCTGAAAACGACAGGAAGCACATCATCCCGGAAGCCGGCCGGCAGCGCCCCGAACGACCTGCGCTGACCGACCGCCTCGACGGCACCCATGCACTCGAGATCGAACGCGTACTGTCCGGATTTCGACGTCAGGCGCAAGTCGCTGATCGTGCCATCACG
>JANMHB010000088.1:0-17387 GCA_031374935.1 Gemmatimonadaceae bacterium
TGCTTGGAGTTGGTGAGTTCCTTGATTGCGTTCAGAATATCCATCGCGATCCCCTCATCCTTCTATCGATTCCAGGTGACAACCAGCCGCGCGCTTTTCACGTCGGCGAGTGCCACCCGATGCTCCGTCCCCTGATCGTCCTGCACCACGCCCGTCTCGATCTCCAGCGCGTCGTCAATTCCCAGCAGCGTGCCCTCGACCCGACTTCCCGCCAGCGCCCCGCTGGTGATCGCGACACGGCGGCCCGCGAAACGCCGCCAGTCAGCCGCATGCCGCAGCGGGCGGTCCATGCCCGGCGACGACACTTCCAACCGATAGGTCTCGGCGACCAACGTGGTGCCATCGAGGACAGCCTCGATCGCGCGCGAGACCGCCGCGCAATCCTCGATCGTCACCTTCGTGCCATCAGGCCGGTCGATGCGCACTTCAAGCAACGGCCGGTTGCGGGTGCCGCCGCCAGTGAGCGCAAAGAGCTCGAAGCCCGCCTGCGTCACTGCCGCGTCGACCACCTGCTGAACAGCTGCTCCAATGGGTGCTGCCACGTTCCTGACCTCTCGAACCCACTCTTACAGAAACAAAAAAGTGCGGGGAGGCCCCCACACTTTGACAGTGTAGTACCGAATTGCTTCGGATAGTCTAACCAGAGGGACAGGCGCGTTCAAGCACCTGTGCGACAGTCACTTGCGCCGATCAGGCGAGAGCAGCACCCCGAGTTGCCGACCGGCATCACCGGCGCGATGGGAGAACAGCTGGTCATTCGAGCAGCGGGTACACCACTCGCTGGTGGCGATGTCCCGGACGCCAAGCGCACGCGCGCGATCAGCGATGGCCGCGCGAAGGTCAACCGGGCTCGGCACTTGCACAGTTGATCCTGTCACCGCGTGAAAGACGTCGGGGCTGACTTCATAGCAGGCGCCACAGATCGATGGCCCGAGGTGGATACGCAGGCTGTTGGCCCCGAAGCCGAGCGAGACCATGCGCCCGATGGCCCGCTCGGTGATTCCTGCGGCAGTGCCCCGCCATCCGGAATGCAGGAGCGCGCCGGCACCAGAGGGGTGCGCAATGAAGACCGGCACGCAATCAGCGACCGTGACCGCCGCCCCGACCCCGGGTGACGTCCACAGGTGCCCGTCCACGCCAGGCGTGCGGAGCCACCCCCGCCACCCCGGGCGATGCTCGGCGATGTCAGCGGCGTGGACCTGACCGCCGCTGGCGAACTGGGCTATTCCCTCCCCTTCGGCAGCCTCGACGAGCCCATTCCAGCGGCCGAACACTCCGGCCGCTGGCTCGTTCCCCTGGGTGCCGTAGGTCCCGGCCGCGCGGGACGTGGTAAACGCGCGAAGCCCCCATTCGTCGAAATCGGGGATGCTCAGATGCGGCGGCAGCATCAATCCTCGATACGCGTGATCCGGGCGCCGAGCGCGTTGAGTCGCTCGTCGATGCGCTCATAGCCGCGTTCGATCTGCCCGACGTTCATGATCGTGCTGGTTCCAGTGGCGCAGAGGGCGGCCAGCAGCATTGCCATCCCGGCGCGGATGTCGGGGCTTTCGACGTTGCCGGCGCGCAATTGCGACGGCCCGGACACCAGCGCACGGTGCGGATCGCACAGCACGATCCGAGCGCCCATCGAGATCAGCTTGTCGACGAAGAACATGCGCGACTCGAACATCTTCTCGTGCATCAGGATCAGCCCTTCACACTGCGTCGCGGTGACGATCGCGATGGACATGACGTCGGCCGGGAACGCAGGCCAGGGTTGGTCTTCCAGCTTCGGCACGTGCCCGCCAAGATCATCACGGATCCGCCGCGACTGTTCCGCGGGCACGATGAGGTCATTGCCGTCGATCACACACGAAATGCCGAGACGCTCGAAGCCCATGAGCATGGAGCGCAGGTGCTCGACGCCGGCATCAGCAATGCGCAGCGTCGATCGCGTGACTGCGGCGAGCCCGATGAAGCTGCCAACCTCGATGTGATCCGGGCCGATGCGATGTGTACAGCCGTGCAATCGATCGACGCCATGGACGGTCAGCGTATTGGTGCCAATCCCTTCGATCTGCGCGCCCATGCCGACGAGGAAGTGGGCAAGATCCTGCACATGTGGCTCGCTCGCGGCGTTGCGAAAGATCGTCGTCCCTTTCGCCAGCGCTGCGGCGCACATGGCGTTCTCGGTGCCGGTGACACTCGGCTCGTCGAGAAAGATGTCGCGGCCGCGCAGCTCCTTCGCGGTGAGCGTGAATGTCTCACCTGCCGTGAACGTCGCCCCGAGCTGTTCGAAGGCGAAGAAGTGCGTGTCGAGCCGTCGCCGCCCGATGACATCGCCACCGGGAGGCGGCAGGGTGACGCTGCCGCAGCGCGCCAGCAGCGGGCCAGCGAGCAGGATCGACGCGCGAATCTTTTCGCAGAGCACCGGATCGAGTGTCGCGGGATGAATCTCCCGGGCATGGATGCGAAGGGCATTCGGTCCGGTCCACTCCGCCTCGGCGCCGACCGATCGGAGGAGGAGGACCAGCGTTTCGATGTCACGGATCCTCGGAACGTTCTCGAGCGTGACCTCGTCAGCGGTGAGCAGGGCGGCGGCCAGGATCGGCAGCGCCGCGTTCTTGTTTCCAGCCGGCCGGATTGTCCCGGACAGCTGACGTCCTCCTTCCACCACATACCGCAATGCGGCCATGCACACGCTCCCGATCGGGGTCAGTTGAGCGCGTGAAGGTGCCGGAGTCGTGGCGACAGGTCAAGCGGAGGGGTGCGCCACGCCTCCGCTGGCGGATACGTTTCGGGATGACGACAATCCCGGTTCTGGCAGTTCTCGCGGATACTCTGCTCGTGCGCCCGGTGGATGTCCCAGCGCCGTGGTACAGCGTGGCGTCCGGCGTGCTGAGCATCGTCGCCGCACTTCTGCTGCTCGGGATCGCGGTTGCGCTGCTTGGCATGGGCCGCGCGGTGCGCGCCGCAGAGCGCTCCCTCGGCAAGAGGCTGGAAGGCTTGTCGCATGAGTTGATTCCGCTGGTCAGGAATCTGAATCAGATGGCGACCCAGCTGTCCGAGGTGACGAGCACTGTCCGGCAGGACGTCAGCCGGCTGTCGGGCACCGTCGGCGCCGTCGATGACGCGGTGCGCGACGCGCTCGATGCGGGCGAGCAGCGGCTGGCGCAGCTGGCCACGCTGGTGGATGCGGTACAGGACGAGGCGGAAGCGACGGTTGCCTCGGCGACCGGGCTGCTGCGAGGAGTCCGCACGGGTGCTGGCACACTTTTCGGCGACGTCTTTCGTCGGGGCGGCACCGACCGGCAACGGGCGGCGGGACGCAGCCCTCGGCGCTCCGAGCGATCGGCGGCGCCTGAGGAATCGGATGTCCGTGCCAGGCTGGCAGCACTCGAAGCCGCAATGGCCGAGTTCGAGGACGAGGACGAGGACGACGAGGTGGTAGTTGTCCCTCGCGTTCGCTCACGCGCGGAGTCGGCAAGGGCGGGGTCCAGGCACGACGAGTCTGTGAGGTGGGACGATGACGACGCCGAATTCGTTGACGAAGACGACGACGACGATCCTCCGGCGAACGAGCGTGACGGCGGCACTGATGACGACGACGATTCGGACGATCTGGACGGCGACCTGGACGACGATCTGGACGACGATCTGGACGATGACCGGATCACGGACGACGACAGCGATGACGACGACAGTCCGAGTGAAGAAGCAGATGGAGCACAGCCGCCGTCCGAGCGGGGCGCCGGTTTCCGGAGCGGTGGCCCGCGCATTCGTCGACGCCGTCGCGAGTGAGCCTCCGTTTCGTGCTGCGCTGCGCACTGCCGATCGTTTGCGCAGTGCTCTGGATCGCGCTCACACCGGGCGACCTGATGGCGTGGACGCCGGGCACACACATCCATCTCGGTGAAGCGGTCCTGCGGTCGCTGGCCCTGCTGCCGGCAGGCACGGCGGCGCTGCTCCGGACCTTTCCCCAGGACTTTCTCTACGGCAGCATCGCCGCCGACACGTCGATGGCGAAGAAGTATGCGCCGACCGGACGGCACTGCCACTCGTGGGCCGTCGGTTTCGAGATCTACGAACGGGCGGGAGACGAAGCACTGCGCGCCTTTGCCTTGGGGTATCTCTCGCATCTGGCGGCGGATGTGGTGGCCCACAACTTCTTTGTGCCGCGCCAGCTGACGGTCACCAGCAGCACCGCGGCGCTCGGCCACAGCTACTGGGAGAGTCGCTTCGAGACCCATCTTGGCGACGCGGCGGCGCGGCGGGCACGTGATGTGATTCTGCTGGATCACTCACGCGCCGATTCGCATCTCGATGACATCCTCAGTCCGACCATCTTCAGCACCAGCACCAATCGCCGGTTGTTCCGCGGGATGGTGCATGTGACCGACAGCGAGAGTTGGCAGCGGATCTATCGGATCATGGCGGACAACAGCCGATGGGGGCTGTCCCGACCCGAGGTGGAGGTGCACCTCGACCGGTCGTTCGACTATGTGATGGACCTGCTCGAGCGGCTCGACCGTTCAGAGTCGTACCAGTTTGATCCGAGTGGTGATGAAGCGTTGCGACTCGCCAAGCGATTGCGACGCGTGTCGCTGCGTCGCGGCGGGGATCCGTTCGTGCGTGAGGAGGCCGAGCGTCACTTCGGCCTCCCGGCGTCGCGCCTCACGCACGCGGGAACACTCGAGCTGCCGCTTTACCCTGAGGCACGCGACGCGAGCAGCTGATTGACGATCTTCGGATCGGCGCGTCCCTGGGATTTCTTCATCACCAGACCGACGAGCAACCCCTGCAGCTTTTTCTCGCCAGCGGCAAAGCGCGCCGCTTCGGCCGGGTTCTCGGCCAGCACCTGATCGACCCACCCCGCGAGCGCGGTGTCATCGCGCACCTGGATCAATCCTTCGCGCTCAGCGATCGCGCGCGGCGTCTGGTCTGATGACAACAGCATCGCGAAGATCTTCTTGGCTGCGCTGCTGCTGACAATGCCGTCGCGCAGGAGATCGAGGAGCGACGCCAGACGGTCGGGGGCGAGGGCGACGTCGGCCCAGGTCGCACCGCTCTCATTCAGGTTCGCGCGCACTTCGCCATTGACCCAATTCGCAACGGCTTTCGGGTCGTCGTGCAACTGCAGCACCGCTTCGAAGTACGGGCCCGTCGCTGGATCGGCCGTGAGTTCCTGCACATCGTAGTCCGACAGCCCCATCGCCGCATACCGGGCCCGCCGGGCACCGGGCAGCTCGGGAAGGCCTGCGCGCACGCTGGCGAGTTCCGCGTCGGTGATGACCAGCGGCGGGAGGTCAGGCTCCGGGAAGTATCGGTAGTCACTCGACCCCTCCTTGCTGCGCGCCGGCCGGATTTCGTTCTTGTGACCATCCCAGAGCAACGTCTGCTGCTGCACCGTGCCGCCGGCCACGAGCACCCCGCACTGTCGCCTGAACTCTGCTGCCAGCGCCTTTTCGACGCCGGAGAACGAGTTCATGTTCTTCACTTCGCACTTCGTGCCGAGCGTCGTCTGGCCAAACGGACGCGCACTCACGTTGGCATCGACGCGCAGGCTGCCCTCTTCCATGTTGCAGTCGCTGACGTCGAGATAGAGCAGAATCTGCTTGAGCGTCCGCAGGTACGCGCCAGCCTCCTCCGGTGAACGCATGTCCGGTTCGCTGACGATTTCGACGAGCGGCACGCCGCTCCGGTTGAGATCGACGGCAGTCGCCCGTTCATAGCGATCGTGGATGGACTTGCCGGCGTCTTCTTCCATGTGCGCACGGGTGATCCCGATGACGCGCGGGGCCCCGTTGACACTCAGGCCGATGTCCAGCGAACCATGCTCGGCGATCGGCCGATCGTGCTGCGAGATCTGGTATCCCTTGGGGAGATCAGGATAGAAGTAGTTCTTGCGGGCAAAGATCGACGCGCGGTTGATGGTGAACCCGAGGCCAAGCCCGACCCGCAGGGCGAGTTCCACTGCCGTGGCATTGAGCACTGGCAGTGCACCTGGCAGCGCCAGACAGATCGGGCAGGTATTCTGGTTGGGTGGTGCGCCGAAGTTGGTCGAGCAGCCGCAGAAAGCTTTGCTGCGCGTCTTCAGTTGCACATGCACCTCGAGCCCGACGACCATCTCGAAGCCCGCCGTGACGTCACCGGCTGTGATCGCGCTCATGACAGGGCCTCCGATCCGAGCGACTTTTCGAGGGCGTAGGCCGCCCGGAACATGTCGGCCTCACGAAAGTGGGCGGCGAGGAACTGGCCGCCGACGGGCAGGCCGTCGACGAGACCGATCGGCTGAGACATCGCGGGGACTCCCGCGAGATTGGCGGTCGCCGTGAAGATGTCGCTCAGGTACATCTCGAGCGGATCACTTTTCGATCCGAACGCGAACGCGGGTGTCGGTGTGGTTGGCGTGAAGAGGACATGGACGCCACTGGCGAAGACGGCGTTGAAATCCTCGGTGATCTTCTCGCGTACGAGCATCGCCTTCCGATAGTAGGCGTCGTAGTGTCCCTGCGAGAGGACGTACGTGCCCAGGATGATGCGTCGCGTGACTTCGGGGCCGAAGCCTTCGGATCGTGTCCGCTCGTACATGCCACGCAAATCATCCGAATCGGCTCGAGGGCCGTACCGCACACCGTCAAACCGCGCCAGGTTGGACGAGGCTTCCGCCGGTGCGAGGATGTAATAGACAGGAATCGCGAGGTCAGTGTGCGGCAGCGACACCGTGCGCACTTCGGCGCCCAGATCCCGCAGCAGATTGATCGCGCGATGACAGCGCGCCCGGATCCGCTCATCGAGCGTGACCGGGAAGTACTCGGTCGGCACACCGACGACGAGTCCTGCCAGTGGTCGACCGTTCTCGGCGCAATAGTCGTCAACCGGCGCGTCGACCGACGTCGCATCGTGCGCATCGTGGCCTGCGATGACGGTGAGGCCAAGCGCAGCGTCATCCACCGTACGCCCGAAAACCCCGATATGGTCGAGCGACGACGCGAAGGCCACGAGGCCGAGACGACTGACGCGACCGTAGGTCGGCTTCACGCCGACGATGCCGCAGAATGCTGCCGGCTGCCGGACGGACCCGCCGGTCTCCGAACCGAACGCGATGCGACAGTGGCCTGCGGCAACCGCGGCCGCAGAACCACCACTCGAACCGCCAGGGACCCGGGTGTGATCGAGGGGATTCAATGTCGGACCGAAGGCGGAGTTTTCGGTCGATGAACCCATTGCAAACTCGTCCATGTTGGTCTTGCCGATGATCACGGCGCCGGCCGAACGCAGGCGTGTGACAGCGGTCGCCTCGTACGGGCTCACCCATCCGGCAAGAATCCGTGAGCCGCAGCTGGTGCTGAGCGAGGTGGTGGCGATGTTGTCCTTCACCGCCACTGGCACGCCGCCCAGCCGTCCCGCCGGGGCCGCACTGGCCGCATCGCGCACCTGGGCTTCCGAAGCGAGCGTGACATACGCGTTCAGACTCGAGTTTCCGTGCGCGCGTGCGAGCGCCACGGCGGCGATGTCGGGCGCCGAGGCGTGTCCGGCGGCGATCGCCGCCGCGGTGGCGGCGGCGTTGAGATCGAGCGTTGCCTCAGGAGTCATTCGTCGCTCTCCGTCGCACCAAGTTGGCTGTGCGTACTGAGTCGCGGCACCAGCAGAAATCCGTCGCGCGGCTCAGGTGCGAAGTCCTCCAACGGTCGCGCCATCGGAAGCGGCGCAACGAGGTCGGTGCGCCGCGGCATCGGCTGCCGCGCATCATCCCCGACGGTGGAGACATCGACCGTCTCGAGCACTGCCATGTGCTCGAGGATGCCATTCAACTCGCGCACGAGTGCCGGCACTCGTTGGGCGGGCATCGCGAGCCGCGCGAGCGCGGCAACATGCAGGACATCGGCGTCAGACACAGCCATCTATTCGTGCTCCGGTTCGAGATTCGCCTGGGCCACCACCAACGTCTTGCGCCCCACCTCTTCGTCATCGAAGTCGATTCGCACCTTCAGGTCGCGACCGGCGCCGGTGACTTCCGCCACCGTGCCGACACCGAACTTCCGGTGCCGAACCCTGGCTCCCGGCAGCACCTGAACGGCTTCGGCCTGATCATCAGCTGCGGCTGTCGGGCGAGCGCTGTAGCTGCGCGTCACGGTCCCGAACGCGACGTCGCTGATCGGGGCCGGTTTCGCCTCACGCGGTGCCCAGCGCGCAGCAGCGCCGCCACTGCGTCCCCAGCTGCCGGCGTCATCGCCCCCGCCGTAGCTGCTGCGTCCCTGGCTGCGCGCGCGTGGCGTACTGGTCACATCCAGCAGCTCGGCGGGCAACGCCTCCAGAAAACTCGACGGGCGAGACATCAGCGTCTCGCCATTGCGCCGGCGCATCTCCGCGTGCGACAGCACCAGCACCGACTCCGCCCGTGTGATGCCGACATAGAACAGGCGCCGCTCCTCTTCCAGCATCGCAGGATCGTCGTAGGCGCGGGCGAGCGGAAACAATCCATCTTCGAGTCCGGTGAGATATACCACCGGATACTCGAGCCCCTTGGCGTTGTGCAGCGTCATCATCGTGATCGCATCGGCGGTCGGGTCGAGCGCGTCAGCGCCCGCGACCAGCATCGCCTTCTGCAGGAATCGATCGAGCGGCGTCAGGCCGACCTCCCCATCCTCATCGGCGAGCGCCTCGGCTGCACCACTGACCAATTCCCGCACGTTCTCGATGCGATCGAGGCCTTCCGGTCCCTCGGCCCGCAGCAGGTCGATGTATCCGATCCGGGCGATCAACGCCTCGAGCAGTTCATGCACGCCGGCCTCCACCGCCATGGCTCGCAGCGCGCCGACGACCGTCGCGAACTCGGCCAGTGCAGTGCGTGCCGCGACGCGCAGCCCGGTCAGGAGGCCCGGGCTTCCGGCAGCCTGCAGCAGCGACATGCGCGCCGCGGCGGCGGCTGCCGCCAACACTTCGAGGGTGGTGTCGCCAAGCCTGCGTCGCGGCACACTGATGGCGCGGCGAAACGCTTCATCGTCGGCCGGGTTTGCGATCAGCTTGAGATACGACATCAGGTCACGGATTTCGCGACGATCATAGAATCGCACGGCACCGATCAGCCGATAGGGCCACCCGCGCTTCCGCATCGCGTCTTCAAAGGCGCGGCTCTGCGCGTTGGTACGGTAGAGGATCGCGATCTGTCGCAGTTCCGCCGACCGATGACCACGGCGGTCGGCGATATCATCGGCGATGTACTCCGCTTCATCACGTTCGTCGAGCGCACGCACCCGCCGCGGCTTCACGCCGGCAGCCCGCGTGGCGCGCAGGGTCTTGCCGCGGCGCTCCTTATTGGGTGCGATCGCGGCGTTGGCGAGCGCCAGGATCTCCGGTGTGGACCGATAGTTCTCTTCGAGGCGCACCACGGTTGCGGTGGGAAACTCGCGCTCGAAATCGAGGATGTTCCGGATGTCGGCGCCTCGCCACCCATAGATCGACTGGTCGTCGTCACCCACCACCATCACGTTGCCGGTGCTGCCGGCGAGCAGCGACACCAGCTGGTACTGTGCCTTGTTGGTGTCCTGGTACTCGTCGACCAGAATGAACGAGAATCGCTGCCGGTATGCGTCGAGAATGGCCGCGTTCTCCATGAGCAGCTGCACCGGCAGCGTCAGCAGGTCATCGAAACCGACCGCGTTCTGTGCCCGCAGCGTCTCGTCGTAGAGCGGATAGATTTTCGCGACCACTTGCGAGAGCGGATCCTTCGCGAGCCGGGCGTACTCCGCTGGTGTCACCAGCGCATTCTTGGCGTCGGAGATCTGGCTGAGCACCGCCTTGGGCGTCCATTCCTTCGGCGAAATCCGCAGCCCTTCGAGCAGACGCTTGACCACGCCAAGCGCGTCGTCTTCGTCGTAGATGGTGAACTGTGCTGTCCGCCCGAGCCGATCGGCGTCACGTCGGAGCAGCCGGGCACCGATGGCGTGGAAGGTGCCGACCCACATGCCCTGCGGTGTGCCGCCGATGAGCCGCCCGATGCGGTCGCGCATCTCGCCGGCGGCTTTGTTGGTGAACGTCACGGCAAGAATCCGGTGCGGCGGCACATGCTCGGCCTCGATCAGCCGTGCAATCCGCGTCGTCAGTACGCGGGTCTTGCCGGAGCCGGCGCCGGCGAGCACGAGCAGCGGGCCATGCGTGTGCATGACGGCGTCGTACTGGGCGTTGTTCAGTCCGGCGAGCGGTGAAACGATCGAGTCGGTCATCGCTCCAACATAATCTCGAAAGCCGCACCCCGATCGCTCGGCAGGAGTGTGAGCCTGCCACCGTGATTATCGGCGATGATGCGGCGCGTGAGGGCCAGGCCGATGCCCCATCCGCGTGGCTTGGTGGTGAAGCCGGCCTTGAAGATCTCCTTCCGGAGCTCGCGCGGCACACCAGGCCCGTCATCAGCCACCACCACGCGTGCGCCACCTTCAGGCAGCGGCTCGACGCGCAGGTCGACGGTGCCGCCGCGACCGGCCAGCGCGTCGATGCCGTTTCGGACGAGCGACTCGAGCGCCCATTCCAGGAGCACCGCGTCGCCCTTCACGCGCAATGGCTCGTCTGGCAGCGAGGTCGTGATCGTCACCTTGTGTGCCTTGGTCGGGACCCTCGCGCGGAAGTAGGCCGCAACGCGGAACACGATCTCTCGCACGTCGACGGCGTCCTTCTGCGCCGGCCGGCCAATCCGCTCGAACCGATGCGCGACCCGTTCGAGGCGATCGAGATCACCGCGCATATGACCGACCGCTGTCTGGGTCGTGCTCTCCACGCCGCCGTCGCGTTCAGCCAGCAACTCCACCCATCCGGCAAGCGCTGTCAGCGGCGTCCCCAGTTGATGTGCTGCTTCGCGGGCCATGCCGGCGAACACCCGCTCGCGCTCCGCCCGGCCGCGTGTGATCAACCCATAGACACCGGCCAGCAGAAAGAGCCCGAGCGTCACCACGGTGATGATCGGCACCACGCGCAAGCCATTGACCAGTGGTGTATCGCCGTAGTGCACATTGCCGACACCGGGCTGGCTGATCGGGACGTTCGCGCGATCGAGCACTGTCACATAGGCCCGAACTTCCGGCGTGTCGACCTGCGGGCCGACCGGGAATGGAAGATTGACGTGGGCAGTGGGTGCCCCTGACGCATCCGTCACGACGATCGGGACGCCGGCCTGCCCGATGTAGCGCGAGAGGTCGAGCAAGGCCGCGGTGCCATCATCGCCTTCCTGGCTCAGCGCCTGATAGACACGCGCATACATCTGGCTCGATCTGGCGGCCTCACGTCGCAGGTCGGTGACCACGCGCTGTGTGTACACGAGCCACCAGACGAGCAGTGCAATCACGCCGCTGGCGAGGAAGATGATCGGCGCGAAGCGCCGTGCGCCCATCAACCCAGCCGGGCCGTGCCCAGATAGGGCTGTAATGCCACCGGGATCGCGATGCTCCCGTCGGCCTGCTGACCATGCTCCAGCAACGCGGCAATGATCCGCGGCAATGCCAGCCCCGATCCGTTCAGCGTGTGGACGAATCGCGGCTTTTCGCCCGGCGCCGGCCGATAGCGGATGTTCATGCGGCGCGCCTGAAAATCGCCGAAATTCGAGCAACTCGACACTTCGAGCCACTTGCCGACTCCCGGCGCCCAGACTTCGAGATCGTAGGTCTGGCTGCTGGCGAATCCGGTGTCACCGGCGGCCAGCAGCAACACCCGGTACGGCAGCTCGAGCTTGCGCAGTATGGCCTCCGCGTGCCCCGTGAGCAGTTCCAGTTCGGCACTCGAGTGCTCGGGCAGCGCATAGCGCACCAGCTCGACCTTGTCGAACTCGTGCACGCGCAGCAGGCCGCGCGTGTCCTTGCCCGCGGCACCCGCTTCCTTGCGAAAACAAGCACTGTACGCCGTCAGCGCCTTCGGCAACTCACCGGCATCGAGCATCTCGTCACGATACAGATTGGTGACCGGAACTTCCGCGGTCGGAATCAGGAACGCATCCTCGCCATGCAGGGCGTACATGTCGTCCTCGAACTTCGGCAGTTGCCCGGTGCCGGTCATCGAGGCGCGGTTCACGACCAGCGGAACCCACGTCTCCTCGTACCCATGCTCGGTCGTGTGCGCATCGAGCATCAGGTTGATCAATGCCCGCACCAGCTTCGCTCCAGCGCCGCGATAGACGATGAAGCCGGAGCCGCTGATCTTGGCGCCGCGCGCGAGATCCACCAGACCCATCTCGCCGGCGACCTCCCAGTGCGGGCGCACCGCCGCATCCTCACGCGGCGAGCCCCAGGTGCGTACAACGGCATTCTGCGTCTCGTCGCCCGCCGGAACGATCTCTCGCGTGATGTTCGGCAGCTCGAGCATCAGGCCGTCCATCGTCAATTCGGTGGCCGTGAGATCCGCCTCGAGGCGCGCGATCTCGGCGCCGACGCTGCGGCTTTCGTCCATCGGTTCGGCGGCATCCTCCCCGGCGCGCTTCTTTCTGGCGACATCCTGCGTCAGCAGGTTCCGGCGCGCCTTCCGGTCTTCGGCGGCCGTGATCAGCGCGCGCCGCTCCTTCTCCAGCGACTCGATCCGATCGAGAATCGGGCCGAGGGCCTCGAGCTTGCCGCGACGTGCGAAACCCTCGCGCAACAGATACATTTGCTCGCGTACGAGCCGGAGATCATGCATGACTCAGAACGTCGGAGTTCCGGTCGCGAACGACCGGAAGTTGCAACTGGGCTGGACCGTGCTGCGGACGAACAGCTCACGCGTCACACGATTGATGCTGTCGACCACGAACTTCGCAAACAGCTGCGTGCCACCGGTTTGCTGTTGCTGCTGGGCGCAGAAATCAGACAGGCTCCGGACGACGACGGTCTGGCCCGGAGTGATGACGAGGGCGGTGTCCGCGCGGTAGCCGGACTCAGGTGCCCGATCCGTGCTGTCATACCGCTGCGTGCCGGCCAGCAGCGCCACTGTCGGCGGTGCTGCCAGGGTCCCGGGCGGCGGCACGGTAATGGTTCGCGCCGGATACACGAGAATGCGGCCGGTGCCATCGATGTCGAAGCCGAGGTCGAACTGGCTCCCGATCGAGTCCAGGCGGTAGCGACGGAACTCGCCGATCCGCCACAGTGCGCGTGCATTCCCGGGCGTGCCGGTGAGCGCTCGGATCGAGAAGCTGTCGGTGGCCGTCGTGAAGGGCGCCCGGATGGCGAACGGGTCGTCTCCACAGGCAGCAGCGACGAGGGCGCAGAGCGTCAGCGCCAGAAACGACGTCGCGCGGAAGACACGGGGCATGCAGCGGTGGATGCGGGGTGACACAGCGGAGTGCGAAGGGTAGAATACCGGACCGAGCGCGGCTCTTCAAGCGATCGCGGCACAGATAGTTGGGCCAATTCACCTCTCTTTACACCGCTCCCATGGCAAGTATCCGCGATCTGGTCGACGCCGTGCGTCGCCGCGATGGCGTCGAAGCTGCGATCGTCCTTGGCCGCGACGGTTTGCTGGTCGATGGTGACGCCGTCTCGTACCTTGACGGCGAACAGGTGGCGGCACACTCGCCGGCAGTCTTTTCGGCTGCCGACGCCCTCGGGAAGGCGGCGCGCGCCGGGCAGTTGCAGACGGCGATTCTGGAGTTCCCAGGCACGATCGCGATCATCACCGCCATGAGCGAAGACGCCCTGCTGGTCGTGCTGGCCCGGCCGACTGCGGCCCTGCCACCGCTCCTCGGTGAGCTTCGACGCCTGCGTCAGCACATCGCGTCGCTGGCCTGATACTTCACCACCCCTGGGAGCGTCTCTTCCGGCACCGACTCCCACCCCACGCATATGTCGCTCTGGACCGTCATTCTCGCCGGCGGCGTTGGCTCCCGCTTCTGGCCGATCAGCACCCCAACGCTTCCGAAGCAGCTGCTGCCACTCGTCACCGGCCAGCCGATGCTGCGCGACGCGGTGGATCGCCTGCTGCCGTTGGTGCCGGGCGACCGGATGCTCATTCTGACCAACGCGGCGCTGCAACCGGCAATTGCCGCGATGCTGCCCGAAGTACCCGCCCGAAACATCATCTGCGAGCCACGCCCGGCTGGCACCGCTGCGGCGCTGGCATGGGCGGCAAAGATCATCCGTGATCAGGACCCGGACGCCATCATGCTCTCGGTGCATGCCGACTGGGCGATTGGCGACGCGGACGGATTCCGCGCGGCGTTGCTGCGGGCGGCCAACGTCGCCGAGGCCAACGATGCGCTGGTGACGGTCGGTGTCACGCCGACTCGTCCCGATCCCGGCTTCGGCTACATCGAACCCGGCGAGCGCATGGGGCAGGTCGCGTCTCGCGTGGCGCGGTTCCTCGAGAAGCCCGACCGGATGCGGGCCCGCGAACTGATCGCCGCCGGCTGTCTGTGGAACTCAGGCATCTTTGTCTGGCGCGCCTCGCGCTTCCTGCTTGAAGTCGAGGCGCATTGTCCGGAGGTCTCGCGTGCACATGCCGAAACCACCCTCGACGGGTTCTTCGGTGCCGTGCAGTCGATCAGTGTCGATGTGGGCGTCCTCGAACGGAGCGATCGTGTCTTCGTCGTGCCGGGCGCATTCGGCTGGGACGATGTCGGCACCTGGGCCGCACTGCGCCGCGTGCGGCCAGGCGATGCTGCGGGGAACGCATTGCACGGCGACGTCACACCGGTGATGTCGTCCGGGAACGTGGCGCACGCCGATGGACAGAGCATCGTGCTGTACGGCGTGTCCGATCTGGTCGTCGTCGCGATCGACGGACTGACTGTCGTCACAACGCAGGAGCACGCCGCCGACCTGAAGACGCTGATCGATGCGCTGCCGGCGCGATTGAAGGATCGCGGGTGACGGCGCTCGTCCTGCTCGATCATCCGCCGGGCATGCCGGACGCGGACACGCTCGAGCCGATCACCACCGCCCGTCCGCTGGCCGAGGTCCGTGTCGGCGCGAAGCTGGTGCGTGAGCGATGGGCCGCGGTGCTTGGTACCCCGGTGACCGGTGTCATCGCCGCGAGACGGTTGACGGGGTTCGAGGAACCCGGATCAGCCCCCGTGCTGAGCGATGATGTCATGCTCGATCCCGGCACGATCATCGCAACGAGCTTCTGTGCACCCGCGTTGCTGCCGATCACGGTCGGCAGCAACGACACGTGGACGCATGACGGTGTGGTGGTGGCGGCGGCGCTGTCGCGGCGGTCGTCGGTGCACGAGATTCGCGCCACGGGTGTCGTCGCCGGCGAGCGATCGGCACCCATCGACGGCTGGCGGCTGCGTTGGCCTTGGGATGTGATCGGGCATCTGCCGGCGATGCTCGCCGCTGACGCGCTGCACATCGCGCGGGCTGCGATGCCGCCACGTGCGGTGCCGGCCGATGTGCGTGTCCTTGGCGACTTCCCGGTCCGGATCGCCGATACGGCGCTGATCGAACCATTCGTCGTGCTCGACGCCGCGCAGGGGGCAATCGTCCTCGGCGAGCACTCCGTGGTTCGGAGTTTTTCGCGACTCACCGGCCCGTTCGTGCTCGGTGCGCACTCACAGTTCATCGCCGGCAGCAGCCACACCACCTCGATCGGTGATCACTGCAAGGTGAGCGGCGAGGTGTCCACCAGCATCTTCTGCGGCCACGCCAACAAGGGTCACGACGGCTTCGTCGGGCACAGCTACCTCGGACGGTGGACGAATCTCGGGGCTGGTACCGCCACGTCGAATCTCAAGAACACGTATGGTCCCGTCTCGTTCGCTGGTCACGAAACCGGGCTGCAGTTTCTGGGATCGCTGATCGGCGACCATGCGAAGACCGGCATCCTGACGCGACTCAACACGGGGAGCAGCATTGGTGCGGGTGCCAACGTGATCAGTGACGACGTCGTGCCGCGTGTCGTGGCCGCCTTTGCATTCGGGCACCGCGGCGAGCGCTACGATCGGGCGCGCTTCTTCGAGACTGCGGTGCGGGTGATGGCGCGCCGCGGCGTGACGATGACGACCTCGATGCGTGCCTGTCTGAATGCCGTGTATGACGCCGCGCCGTGGACATCGCCCTGACGCGTCCGGCCCGGCAAGCCACTCGCCGCGATTGCATGCGCGCCGGAGCCGCCGCCCTTCGCGACGCCACGCGGATGTTGCGCGGCGAAGGTGCTGCGCAACGCGCCGGTGGCACGGAGCAGGAACGCGGTGCGCTCTTCGATCTCGCGGCGCTCGCCGACCGACTGGACGGTTACGCGGAGGACCAGACGACCGATGACTGGGACGACTTCTGGATCACGGCGCATGACGTCACGACATTGGCCGCCCATCTGATGTCATTCTCGGCGTCGCCGCGCGGCCTGGCCTCCACCACGCTGCCGGCGCTGCGGTCGCTGCACGAGATACTGGGCCGTCTGGCCCCTCGTCACGAGTAGGTGCCGTCGCGCCGGACGGGGTGCAGCGCACGACACGTCGCGACAGCACGCAAGCAAAGCGGGGCGGCGCATCGCATGATGCACCGCCCCGCTTTCACAGCACCTGCGGAGACGACTAGTACATGCCGCCCATGCCGCCGCCGCCATGGCCACCACCGGCCGGCGCGGGGGAGTTTTCCTTTTTCTCGACGATCAGCGCTTCGGTCGTGAGGAGCAGGCCCGAGATCGAGGCTGCATTCTGCAGCGCCGTCCGGGTGACCTTGGTCGGGTCGATGACGCCGGCCTGCACCAGGTCCTCGTACGTGTCGGTGAGGGCGTTGTAGCCGAACGTGTTCGACTCGGCAGCCTTGACCTTCTCGACGACGATCGAGCCTTCACCGCCGGCATTCTGCACGATCATGCGAATCGGCTCTTCGATGGCGCGACGGATGATCGCGACGCCGATGTTCTCTTCCGCATCATCGAGCTTCAGATTCACCAGCGCACGCTGGGCACGGATGAGCGCCACACCGCCGCCGGGCACGATGCCTTCTTCGACTGCAGCGCGGGTAGCGTGCAGTGCGTCTTCAACACGCGCCTTCTTCTCCTTCATCTCGGCTTCGGTTGCGGCGCCGACGTTCACGACGGCCACGCCACCGGAAAGCTTCGCCAGACGCTCCTGGAGCTTTTCCTTGTCGTAATCGGAGGTGCTCTTCTCGATCGCGGCGCGGATTTCCTTCTCACGGCCCTTGATCTGGTCGTGATCGCCGGCGCCATCGATGATCGTCGTGTTGTCCTTGTCGACGACGACACGCTTGGCCTTGCCGAGGTCGGCGAGGGTCGCGTTCTCGAGCTTGAAGCCCACTTCGTCGCTGATGACGTTGCCGGCGGTCAGCACGGCAATGTCCTGCAGCATCGCCTTGCGGCGGTCACCGAAGCCCGGCGCCTTGACGGCGGCGATCTTCAGCGTGCCACGCAGCTTGTTCACGACCAGCGTGGCAAGCGCCTCGCCTTCGATGTCTTCCGCGATGATCATGAGCGGCTTGCCGGTCTGGGCA
>JANMHB010000120.1:0-2652 GCA_031374935.1 Gemmatimonadaceae bacterium
TCAGCACGTTGATGGCCAACGCGACCCACAGGACGCGGCGATACCGTGGGGTGCTGGCGTCGCCCATCCCGCACCCAAGCCCTTCACACGCTGCGCTCACCGCTCCCCTCGTTCCAGTGGTCGTCCATGATTGCCAGTGACTCTGGGATGGTACACCTTGTAGTCACTACAAGGTCAAGGGGAAGCGATGACGCGGGCTGGGCGCACGACCGGTGGGCTCACCATCGGAGAGTTGGCTTCCCGCACCGGGTGCACGCCGGAGGCGATCCGGTACTACGAGCGGGAGGGGGTCGTGCCGCGGCCGGCGCGGGCAGGGTCGGGGCGGTACAGGCAGTATGGCGATGCCGACGTCGAACGGCTCGCGTTCCTGCGCCGCGCGCGCGAACTGGGGTTCAGCCTCGCCGAAGTCCGCGCGCTACTGCAGTTCAGCGACGGGGATCCCGGCCGGTCGTGTGGCGAGGTCGATGCGTTGGCGCGCGCGCACCTGACGCAGGTGGACGCCAAGCTGGCGCAGCTCAGCGCCCTCCGCGATGCCCTCGCCGGCGTGACCGATCAGTGTCGTGGCGGGGTGGCGGTGGCGGACTGCCGGATTCTCGGCGCGTTGAGCGGCGGCGCGGCCAGACGAACTGACGCGGCTGATGACGTCAACCAATCACGGCAACGATGAAGGGGCCGAGTCGCGGGGCGATCGACGCGACACGCTCTCCTGCACGAGGCGCGTGCCTGCGCACCGCCAGACAGCCGCGCCGCTCTCCGCGTGAGGCTATCTGCAGGCGACATCAGCAGCACGATTGATTGGGTCAGAGTCGCGCGCGGCGTAGCACCATGTTCCATGTCGTTGCGGTCAAGAGCGCGGCAGCGCCGGCATAGATCATGTGCATCGCGGGGAATCCGTGGACGAGGATCACGCCGCTCGCCATTGACGCGCCGCCTGTCGCTCCCAATACCAGCGGCCCACTCCTGCCATCGCGCCACCGACCCTGCAGGAAACCCCACACTGCGACCGCGAGGCACGCCAACATGAGTGGCCAGAGGATCGCGTGGTTCCGGAGAAAGCCAAGCCCGATTGCGGTGACGACGCTGACGATGACGGGCGTCCCCGCGCAGCAAAGCGCGGCAAGGACGGCCCCGAACACACCAGCACTGTCTGCGGCGGCAACCACGCCATCGCCCCGCTGACGGCCGACGGCGTCGGCGGTCACGACAGAACCGCTGGCGCGCAGCAGGCTCCACCCTGCCCCAGGCGCCCGTCACCACTCTGCATGGGTGGACAGACCACGCTTCCGAAGGAACAGAACACGCAGCAGTGGCCGGCATTCGGTCGAAGGAGCGTGTCGCACCCCGCGCACTTGTGAAAGAACTGACAGGCGTCCGTGGGCATTGTGAGTTCTTCGGCATGACCACACTGCGGGCAGGTCAGGATCGACTGGAGGAGCATGAGCGTCGGCTGGAGGAAGCGTACAGGCCCGCGGCAGATGGGGTGGGATACTTACTTGGTTCCGCCAAGCCCATGCAGGAAAACTATCGCATGACCGGCGGCCTCCACGCGGCCCCAGATACGGGAGACACTCGTACCTCGTGTTGGTGGTCTGTATGCGACTACCCGACAATCCGGCGGGAAGCCTCTGCAGACCCGTACATGCGGGCACAGATTGACCCTACTTCGCCATCGCACCCATCATCCTGCCGTGCATCGCACTGAGGCGTGTCACCCGCGCCAGATGCGCCGGCATCATCGTGGTCAACTCGGGACCGCTCAGCTCGGGCAACCGGACCAGGTCGGCGCGCAGTGAATCGACGGTCGCTGACCACTCAGTGTCACTCGCCATCTGCATGTCGCGCATCTCGCCATTCATGCGTGCGATCATGTTCGCCACCAGCTGACGGTGCTTCGGAAGTGTCGCTTTCATTGCTTTCGCCGTGGCACCCGTCATGACCATCACGTGCGTACGCATCTCGACGGGCATTCCGGCCATCGAACTATCCATCGTCCCACTCTGGCCCGACATACCCTCCATCCCCTTCATGCCCGGCATGCCCGGCATCCCACCGGTGTCGTTCGCAGCAGACGCACCAGCTGACACGCGTGCGCTGTCCGGGCTCGCCCCGACCTGGCGGTCCTCCGTTTTCGTACAGGCGGCAGCAAGGAGCACCAGAAATGCGCCGATGACGATCTGGCCGTGATGATTACGCATGCTGATGAGCTCCGATGTGAGTGTGATGTGGAATGCGTGACGTGGTGACTTCCGGAGGTGTAGATCGAATCATGTCTCGTGCATGGTACGCGCTGTCGGTGACGAGGCGCGGCTGACGCCCACGCCGGATTCGTACACGCCGACACCAACCGGCGCGCGCCGCACCTCGCGCTCCTTCCACAGCGAGTAGATCGCCGGGATCACGATCAGGGTGAGCACGGTGCTCGTGAGCATGCCACCCACCATGGGTGCCGCGATGCGCTTCATGACATCGGCACCGGTGCCCTGGCTCCACAGAATCGGCACGAGGCCGGCCATGATCGCCGTCACCGTCATCATCTTGGGGCGCACACGCTCGACGGCTCCATGCTCGACGGCGGCATCCACGTCGACGCGCTGCTGCATGTCGCCACGCGCCAGCCGGTCGTTGTACGACTGGTCGAGATACAGCAGCATG
>JANMHB010000139.1:0-13310 GCA_031374935.1 Gemmatimonadaceae bacterium
GGCGCTGTTGGCGCTGGCGGGAGGCGAGCTGCTCGCGCAGCGGCGCATCAGCGGCAAGGTGACAGAAGAAGGGAGCGGAGCACCGCTCGGGAACGTGAGCGTTCAGCTGGTTGGAACGACGACCGGCGCGTATACGAACGAAGCGGGTACCTACGCGTTGCTGGTGCCGAATGGCGCGGTGTCGCTTCGCGTGCGCCGGATCGGTTACCAGCTGAAAACCGTACTCGTACCGGCCAGCGGCAGCACTGTTGACGTCGTGCTGCGGAAGGACGTACTGCAGCTCGAAGGGATCGTGGTCACGGGTCAGCAGGGCACGCTCGATCGAAAGAACGCGGCGACCGCCGTGGTCTCGGTGGGCGGTGAGCAGCTGTCGGCCGTGCCGTCCAACTCACTCGATCAGGCGCTGCAGGGCAAGGTGGTCGGCGCGCGAATCAACCTGAATTCCGGCGCCCCAGGCGGCGGCGGTCAGATCCAGATCCGCGGCGTCACGTCCATTCTCGGCAACGGCCAGCCGCTGTTCGTGATCGACGGCGTCGTGATGTCGAACGCCTCGATCAACAGCGGCGTAAACGCGATCACAGCCGCAAGCGGCGGCAGCAACTCGTCGTCGCAGGACAATCCGACGAACCGCCTCGCCGACATGAACCCGTCGGAAATCGAGGACGTGCAGGTGCTGAAGGGTGCCGCGGCCGCCTCGCTCTACGGCTCGCGCGCCACGAACGGCGTCGTGCTCATCACCACCAAGCGCGGCAAGGCTGGCGCCCCACGCTGGAGCGCGTCGCAGCGCTTCGGCCAGTCGTCGCTGCTTCGCGGCGTCGGCCAGCGCAGGTTCAAGGACGCCGCAGCTGCGGTTCAATGGGCAACGGACAACTCCAATGCAGCCGGCATTGCAGAAGTCCAGAGCATCATCGCGGCGAATGGGGGTACGGTGCCCTACAACGACTTCACCGCGCAGCTCTTCGGTGAAAAGGGCTTCGGCTACAACTCGGCGCTGCAGGTCAGCGGTGGCACGGCTGACGGCGGCACACGGTACCTCGCCTCGGTCAGCCGCCAGCTCGAGGGAGGCATTGCGCGCAATACGAATGCGCTGCGCGACAACGCCCGCATCAACATCGACCAGAACATGACGAGCCGCCTCTCGGCCAAGCTCGATCTCGGCATCACGCGCAACAACGCGAACCGCGGCCTCTCAAACAACGACAACACTTACACGAGCCCGCTCTACAACTTCGCGTACACACCGAGCTTCGCGACGCTGAACCAGGTGGATGCGAACGGCAACTACCCGACGAACAACTGGGCCGGCGGTGGAGGCACGGGCAGCTCGAACCCGTTCCAGAACTACGAGTTCATCCGTAACAACGAGGACGTGAACCGCTTCATCGGCAGCGGCTCGATGTCCTTTCAGGCAATTCAGTCGGCGTCCAACCGCCTCCGCTTCGAGTACCTGGCCGGCATCGACCAGTTCACGCAGGAAAACCAGGTCTACGGCCCCAACTTCCTGCAGTACGAGGCGAATGACGGCCTGCCCGGCACGGCGGTGCAGAACACGAACAACAGCCGCCAGCTGAACCAGCGCCTGAGCGTGTCGTACGACTTCACGCCGTCGAACCTGCCGTTCTCGCTCAGCACGGTGGCCGGCCTGACGCAGGAGCAGCAGCGCCTGAACGGGTATCTCATCACGGCGCGCGGCCTGATTCCGACGATTACGAACATCAACCAAGGCACGCAGTTCACGGCGCAGACCAAGACCAAGGATGTGGACCAAGCCTGGTATGTGCAGGAGTCCATCCTCGCCTTCGACGAGCGCCTGTACCTGTCGGGAAGCATCCGCGGTGACCGGTCAAGCGACAATGGCGACCGCGAGACGTTCTACATCTTCCCTGCCTTCCAGGGATCGTATCGTTTCGTGAGCATCCTGCCGAAGCTGGACGAGTTCAAGCTCCGCGGCTCGTGGGGCCAGACGGGCAACCGGCCGACGTACGGTGCCCGTTTCGTGACGCTCGGAGGCACCGGCCTCTTCGCCGGTGTGAACGGCCTCGGCGTGAACACGGCGCTCGGCAACCCGTTCGTCAAGCCGGAGCGCAAGACGGAGACGGAGTTCGGCTTCGATGCGCGTGGCTTCGGTGGCCGCCTCGGCATCGAGTACACGTACTTCAATTCGAAGATCACCGACCTGTTCCTGCAGCGCCCGCTCGCGAACTCGTCCGGCTTGAACACGGAATTCTTCAACGGCGGCACGCTGGCGAACAACGGCTCGGAAGCCGCGATCACCATCGAGCCGATCCGCGCCAGGGGTTTCAACTGGGTGTCGCGCACCTCGTTCCAGCGCATCCGCAACAAGGTCGAGAAGCTCCCGATCGCCCAGTTCGTCGTGGGCAGCACCGGCTTTGGCGAGGCGTATGGCCGCTCGCGGATTGCGGAGGGAGTGAGCACCACCGCCATCTGGGGCAACGCGCCGGTCTTCGCCAAGAACGCCGCCGGCGCTGACTCGATCTTCAACGCCGTCAGGGTCGTTGGCGAGTCCAACCCGGACTTCGAGACGTACTTCACGAACACCTTCACGGTTGGCCGGTTCAACCTCGGGATCCAGTTCGACTGGCGCAAGGGTGGTGACCTGTCCAGTATGTCGAACAACCTCTACGACGAGGGCGGCAACTCGCGCGACTATGACCTCCCGTCGCCGTGCCGCGGTGCCACGATTGCAAACCGCAACTGCATCCAGGTTCGCGGCCTGAACAACGTGGCACTGCTCGACACCTCGGCGACAGCGACGCTCGGTGCATATCGCTACACGGCGTGGAACGGTGGCAACAACACCGCTGTCTACATCCAGGATGGCAGCTTCGTGAAACTGCGCGAGGTCTCGCTCGGCTATGCGGTACCGTCAAAGCTCACCCAGCGCTACCTCGGGCAACGCTTCAGCGACGTGCGCCTGACCTTCACGGGCCGCAACCTGCACACCTGGACCAAGTACTGGGGTGCTGATCCGGAAGTGAACAACTTCGGCAGCAACAACGTCGGTCGCTTCGTCGACCTGGCTCCCTTCCCGCCTACGAAGAACTTCTCCTTCGGCATCGACTTCGGGTTCTGAGCCATGACTTATTCATTCGCAGCCAAGCTGCAAGACACCATCCGACTCGGGAACGGCATGATTCGCCATACTGCCGCCGCGGCGCTCGCGGTGGTCCTTCTCTCGGGGTGCAGCGCCGACGCGTTGGGGATCCCGAACTACAACGCGGTGGCCACGACCACCACGCCCGACATCGCGCTGATCCAGAACCTCGCGACGGGCATCATGGCCACCTCGCGCGGGAACATCGGCGGGTACTACAATGACGTGGGCGTGCTCGGGCGTGAGTCGCTGAACTACTTCTCGACCGACGGCCGCACGGTGACGGACTACCTGACTGTGGCGACGTTGAACAACTCCGGCTTCGCCAGTGGTGGTTGGAACGGCCGCTACCAGACGATGCGTGCCTCGATCAACTTCATCAACATCGTCGACAAGGCGGCGTTCCTGACCGCGGCGCAGAAGAGTGCGGCCAAGGGTTTCGCCAAGACGTTCCGCGGCCTCGAGGTGCTGTACCTCCTTCAGTCGCGTGACAGCATCGGCATGCCGGTGGAGATCGACGTCGAGACGAACAAGCCGCAGCCGTTCGTGAGCCGTGACTCGGCGTACAAGTTCGGCCTCGCGTTGCTGAACGATGGCGCTGCCGACCTCGCGGCCGGTGGTGCGGCGTTCCCGTTCACGCTGCCGTCCGGCTTCGCGCCGTTCGGCACGCCAGCGAACTTCCTCAAGCTGAACCGCGCCTTTGCCGGTCGGTACGGCGTGTACTTCGGAACGCTGGGCGGCGGTGCTGCCGCATACACGGCCGCACTCACCGCGCTCAACGCGAGCTTCATCAACAGCGCGGCCGGCGCGGACCTGAAGGTGGGCGCGTACTGGAACTACTCGTCGTCGGCGGGTGATGCGCTCAACCCGCTCAGCACGCCGACGTCACCCGACCAGGTGGTGCACCCGTCGATCGTCTCCGATGCACAGATCAACGGCAGCGTGACCGATCTCCGCGTGGCGGCCAAGACGCGCACGATTCCGTCGAAGACGTCGCCCGCAGGTGCCACGAATGCCATTCCCACGACGGTCGGTTGGTCGCTGTACCCGACGAACACGACGTCGATCCCGATCATCCGGAACGAGGAACTGATCCTGCTCCGCGCGGAAGCCAACATCGGGCTGAACAACCTCGCAGCCGCCCTCACGGACATCAATTACGTCCGCGTGAACAGCGGCGGCCTGGCTCCGCTGGGTGCGTTTGCAACGGCCAACGACGCCATCACGGCGGTGCTGTACGAGAAGCGGTACTCACTCTTGTGGGAAGGCAGCCGCTGGCCGGACGTCCGTCGCTACGGCCGCCTGAACACGCTGCCGCTCGATCGCCCCAATCACTTCCGCGTCAAGGTGCAGCCGGTGCCGCAGGCCGAGTGCTTGTACCGTAACACGCTCGACCCCTCGCTGAAGGGCGTGGGCTGCCCGTGATGAACTCCCCTCAGGCACCCATCGCATCGGTTACGACGTGACGGGCACCTGATCCTGAGGGACATACAACAACGACCGGCCTGCTCTCGCATCGAGAGCAGGCCGGTCGTCGTTTCTGCCTGTGCAGCATCGCGTCACTTGCTGACGGCGGGAGAAGCGCGAACAGCTGAGCGCAATGTCACCACGGAAGGGAACGGCGCAGGGAGGATCAGACGATCAGCCTTTCGAGGTCCATGTCTGCGTCTCTCTGTTGCCTGCTGGCGTCATTGCATTGACGCTGTGCAGGTGCGGAGAGGCCCATCAGAACGCCTTGCGAATCGCGGCCGTGAGATCCTGCGTGCCACCGCTGCCGGTGTAGACCACCTTGCCCGCCCGATCGATCACCACCACATAACTCGTCGCGGGCACATCATAGGCATCCACCGCCGTTCCGCTGCGATCATACAGCATCTCGACGCCGGTAGGATGCTGCTGCATGTAGCGCTTCACGCGCTCCGGCGTCTGGTTGGCACTGACGGCGACGCCGACGAACTTGACCTGTCGGCCGAACGTCTTCGCGGCCTTGATCATCTCCGGCTCGAGCGCCTTGCAGTTGCTGCACCATGTGGCCCAGAACTCGAGCACCACCGGCATGCGGCCAATCCACTGCGACAGCTGCGCCGGTTGCCCGTCGAGTGTTTGCAGCGCCGCATTCGGCGCCGGGTTTCCGACCGGAATTCCCGCTTCCTGCGCGCTCAGCAGTGCCGGCGCTGCGATGGCAACGGTGAGTAGCGTGCGTCGTAAAAAGGACAATGACATCGTGATGACTGGAAGGATGGTGACTCACGGCGTTCTTCGGTGACCGGCCGCTGCGACGGTCAACCGGACGAGCGGGGCCGACGGCAACGAGCAGCTACCGACCGCAACGCCAATTGCAGTTCCCGCACGAACAACACTCAAAACAGCAACTTGCCCATCTCGATCAGATAGTACTCGGCCACCCCGATCATCAGGACAGCAAAAATACGCTTCACCCACAACATCCATGCTCCACTGCGAGGGAGCCTGGCCGAGGCGCCGGAGGTGAGGCCGACGACCACCAGCAGCGAACACATGCCCAACGAAAAGACGAACAGGTAGAGAAACCCGAGGACCGCACTTTTGGTCGTGGCCACCCAGGTCAGCACACTGGCCATGACCGGAGCGCCGCAGGGCGCGGCGACCAATCCTGACATCGCTCCCATCACGAAGGCCCCGAAGAACCCTCCGCTCTGACCGGCCTGCGTGGCCCTGGTCAGCAACCAGCCCGGCAGGCGCACCGGCAACACATCCAGCATGCTCAGCGCCGCCAGCAGCAGGATGTTGGCCATGCCGAAGTACAGCCACGGGTTGGTGCTGATCGTACCAAACATGCTACCCGAGAGTCCGGCGATCAGCCCCAGAATGGAGTACACCAGCGCCAGCCCTACCACATACGCCAGGGTCAGGCCGAGGGTCCGGCCTCTCGAAGCACCCCCCTCTGCCGTCTGCGCCCCGCCGACGATCGCGGCGGTGATCGGAATCATCGGATAGATGCAGGGCGTGAGAGACGTCAGCACGCCAGCCAGAAACACCAGCGGAAAGGCGCTCAGCGGCGAGCTGCCGAGCTGAGCCTGAATGTTCGAGAAATCCACTGCCTGAGGGTTATGAGAAGCGGTACTGAATGCTACGCACGCGGGAACCTGACTGCTGGTGCCGGCTCCGCACTCATCACGCCACTGTCGCGCCACCGCGAGCGGGCCCGCACTGGCCGGTGGCGCTAACTTGTCGGCTCGTGCAGCGGCGCTCTCCCTGGCGACACTGCCCCACGTCTTCCCGCCTCACCCCCAGACCCGTGGCTCCACAGTTCATCTACGTCATGAAGGGCCTGAAGAAGGTCGTCCAGCCTTCCAAGGTCATCCTCGACGATATCTGGCTCTCGTTCTACCCCGGCGCCAAGATCGGTGTGCTGGGCGGCAACGGCGCGGGCAAGAGCTCGCTGCTGCGAATCATGGCGGGCGTGGACACCGAGTTTCAGGGTGAGGCGTGGGCACACAAGGGCACGCGGATCGGCTACCTGGAGCAGGAGCCGAAGCTCGACCCGACGCTGGATGTGCGCGGCAATGTCGAGGTGGCGGTCAAGGCACAGCGCGAACTGCTGAATCGCTTCAACGAGATCAGCATGGCGTTCGGCGAGCCGATGGATGACGCGGCGATGGACAAGCTGCTGGCGGAACAGGCACGCGTGCAGGAACAGATCGACACGCTCGACCTGTGGAACCTCGACAACAAGGTCGAGATCGCGATGGACGCGCTGCGCTGTCCGCCGCCCGATTCGCCGGTGACCAATCTCTCCGGCGGTGAACGCCGCCGCGTGGCGCTCTGTCGCGTGCTGCTCGAGCAGCCCGACATGCTGCTGCTGGACGAACCGACGAACCATCTGGACGCCGAGAGTGTCGCGTGGCTCGAGCGATATCTGGCGGAGTTTGCGGGTACGGTCATTGCCATCACGCACGATCGTTACTTCCTCGACAACGTGGCGCAGTACATCCTGGAGCTCGATCGCGGCAAGGGTATTCCGTGGGAAGGGAACTACACCGGCTGGCTGGAGCAGAAGGCCGCGCGACTGAAGACGGAAGAGAAGCAGGCGAGCCAGAAGGCGAAGACGCTCGATCGCGAACTGGAGTGGGTACGCATGGCGCCGAAGGCGCGACAGGCGAAGAACAAGGCTCGTCTTCAGGCGTATGAGGATCTGGCCGGCGAGTTGGGTCAGGAGCGGGCGTACAACCACGAAATCGTGATTCCGCCCGCACCGCGCCTTGGTGCTGACGTCGTGATCGCAAAGAACCTGAAGAAGGGCTATGGCGACGTGTTGCTGTACGACCAGCTCTCGTTTGATCTGCCGCGCGCCGGAATCGTGGGTATCATCGGCCCGAACGGAGCCGGCAAGACGACGCTGTTTCGGATGATCACCAGCACCGAGCAGCCCGACGGTGGTTCGCTGACGCTCGGCTCGACCGTCCAGATCGGCTACGGCGATCAGAGCCGCACACTGGATGGTGCGCGTACGGTGTGGGAGGAGGTGAGCGGTCGCCGGGAGATGATCCCGGTGGGCACCCGCGAGCTCAACTCACGTGCGTATGTCAGCGGCTTCGGCTTCCGGGGTGCCGATCAGCAGAAACTGGTCTCGACGCTGTCGGGCGGTGAACGCAATCGGCTCTTCCTGGCGAAGACGCTGATGAGTGGCGGCAACCTGCTGCTGCTCGACGAACCGACCAACGATCTGGATGTCGATACGCTGCGCGCGCTGGAAGACGCATTGCTCGACTTCAGCGGCTGTGCCGTGGTCATCAGCCACGACCGGTGGTTTCTGGACCGTATTGCGACGCACATCCTGGCGTTCGAAGGCGATTCGGAAACGGTCTGGTTCGAAGGCAATTACCAGGCATACATCGATGACCTGAAGCGCCGGAAGGGATCGGACGCCGATCAGCCGCACCGGGTGCGGTACAAGAAGCTGGTGCGGGCGTAAGCGCGTTCAGTCAGGCGCACTGGCGGCGTGGCGGTCGCAGGCGACACGCGGATCGTCACCGCCGCCGCAACCGAACGCGGAAGATCGTCGACTGCTTCAGTTGCCTCAACGGGGTTGACGCAACGAGACAACGTCGCCAAGTCGCAAGGAACAGCGGTGGCTGAGGTATACCCTCGACTGCCCTTCTTTGCGCCCTCGCGACGTTGCCTCTTCGCGTTGAAGCAGCTGCTGTCGGTCGTGCGCCGGCAGGTTGCCGGGTTGACTAAACAACCGTACAGTCATATACTTGCATTCAGCCGCTGGCTGGGCGCAGGATACTCCCGCGCCTGACGTCGGTCCGGAACGCCGCCAGGAGTCTCACGTGGTTGCTCTCGGATACATGCTTGCTGCGCTGGTCGGCCTGTCGCTCGGATTGATGGGCGGAGGCGGGTCGATTCTGACGGTGCCGATCTTCGTGTATGTGCTTGGCTACGAGCCGAAGCTCGCGATTGCGATGAGCCTGCCGGTGATCGGAATCACCAGTCTGGCCGGTGCGGTCGGACACTGGAAGGCCGGCAACGTGAACCTGCGAGCCGCCACGACATTCGGCGTGATCGCGATGATCGGCGCATTTGCCGGCGCGCGGCTGGCGGCACTCATCGACGGTCGCGTGCAGCTTGCATTGCTGGCAACGGTGATGCTGGCAGCGGCAGTCATGATGTTCCGTTCTGCGCGGCGAGTGCCGGACGCGGCGTCACCCGACGCCGCTTCACCTGCCGAAACGACGCGCGCCATGCCCATCGGACTGCTGCTGCCTGTGGCACTCGCCGTCGGGGTGCTGACGGGTGTGGTCGGAATCGGCGGCGGGTTCCTGGTCGTGCCGGCGCTGGTGTTGCTCGCCCGCGCCCCGATGAAGCAGGCCGTCGGCACATCGTTGCTGGTGATCGCGATGAATGCAGCGTCTGGATTCGCCGGCTACGTGGGACAGCTGCCGATGCCCTGGACCTTCATGGCGGCTTTCACGGCTGTCGCGGTCGCCGGAATCGTGGCCGGCACAGCTCTCGTTCGCTACGTCTCGCAGCGAGCGCTCAAACAGGCGTTCGCGGTGTTTCTGCTCGTGATGGGCACGTTCATTCTCTACAAGAATCGCCACGTCTTCTCACCGATGCCTGCTGTAACGCGCGCCGCGGCGCCCATGCCGCTGGCCCGGGTTCGGATCAGCACCGGTTCACTCGACTCGCTGGATATGGGGCATCCCTCTCATGCTGCTTAAGCGCATCTACGATCCGAAGCTCGCGCAGGCGAGCTATCTCATCGGCTGTCAGGCCACCGGCGAAGCCATCGTGGTCGACGCCAATCGCGACGTGGCGCAGTACATCGCCGCCGCAGCCGAGGACGGGCTGCGCGTCACACACGTCACAGAAACACACATTCACGCGGACTTCGTGTCTGGCAGTCGGGAGCTGGCGCAGCAGACCGGCGCACAGCTACTGCTGTCCGATGAAGGCGACGCGAACTGGAAGTACGCGTTCGCCGCCGAGTCGAACGCGACACTCCTGCACGATCGTGACGTGTTCATGGTCGGCAACCTGAAATTCGAAGTGTTGCACACGCCCGGTCACACTCCCGAGCACCTGTCGTTCGTCGTCACGGATACGCCGGCATCGGCCGGTCCCATCGGCGTGCTCACCGGCGACTTCGTCTTCGTCGGCGATGTGGGACGTCCGGACCTGCTGGAGCGCGCCGCGAAGATGATGGGCACCATGGAAGCTGGCGCCCGCACCCTCTTCCGCAGCCTGCAACGATTCAAGCAGTTGCCCGACCACCTGCAGATCTGGCCCGGACATGGCGCGGGCTCGGCCTGCGGAAAAGCGCTCGGTGCGGTTCCCATGAGCACACTCGGGTACGAGCGGATTGCAAACTGGGGCCTGGCCATCACCGATGAACAGGCGTTCGTGGATGCCGTCCTGGCGGGACAACCCGAGCCGCCGAAGTATTTCGCCGAGATGAAGCGGATCAACAAGCTGGGGCCGGCACTGCTCGGCGGCTTCCATCGTCCGCCGCCTCTCGCGCTGGCCGCACTCACCGACGTACTGGCTGGTGGTGCGATCGTCGTCGATAGCCGCACTTCGGCAGCGTTTGCCGAGGGTTTCATCACCGGCACGATCAACATTCCCTTGAACAAGAGCTTCAACACGTGGGCAGGATGGTTGCTGCCGTACGACAGAGACTTCTATCTGATCGCTGACGACGAGTCGTCGACGCTCACGGCCGTGCGCGACCTGGCAATGATCGGATTGGATCGGGTTGCGGGCTATGCCACGGCAGGTGTGCTGGCAGAGTTCAGCTCTAGCGGCGGTGTGCTGCGGGCGATGCCTCAGCGCACGGTCTCGGCCGTCGCCGTTGATCTCGCCGCCGGACGGGTCTCGGTCGTCGACGTGCGCGGCGCCACCGAATACGCTGCGGGGCATCTGCCAGGCGTGTCGAACATCCCGCTTGGCTACCTCACGGAACACCTGGGCGATCTTCCGACGGCCACGCCGCTGGTGCTGCACTGTCAGGGTGGTGGACGATCGGCCATAGCAGCCAGTGTGCTCAGCGCCCGCGGGTTCGCGAATGTGATCAACATGACCGGCGGATATGCAGCGTGGTCGGCTGAAGGGCTGCCGGTCGAGCATGAGCCGGTTGCAGCCGCCACAGGGGGATGAATGATGGGCAGCAAGGTGATGTCCGCCGATCTGATGGCACTGGTCGCCGAGCGCTTCAAGGCACTTGGCGAGCCGGCCCGGCTTCGCATTCTCAGTGAGCTGCGTGCTGGCGAGGCGACGGTCAGCGATCTGATCGACGCGACGGGCATGGGGCAGGCGAACGTGTCCAAGCATCTGCAGTTGCTTCACACGCTCGGTTTCGTGGAGCGGCGGAAGGAAGGATTGCATGTGTTCTACTCACTCGCTGACACGACCGTGTTTCAGCTGTGCGACCTGATGTGCGGGCGCCTTGCGAAGGAAACCAGAGATCTGAGGAGGATCGTTGCAGGTCGATAATGTGATGACGGTGTGGCCATGGTACATCGCCGGGCCACTGATCGGTTCGTTCGTTCCCCTGTTGCTCCTGGCGGGCAACCGCATGTTCGGTATCTCGAGCAATTTGCGGCACACCTGCGCGGCCGCGCTGCCAACGCGCGCGGAATTCTTCAGGTATGACTGGCGGCGCGCTGGCGGCTGGAATCTTGCCTTCGCCGTCGGCATTCTGCTCGGCGGCGTGCTCGTCGGACTGACCGCCTCGCCGCCGAGTACGATGCAGCTCGCACCTGCCGCGCGTGAAAGCATGGCGTCGGTCGGTGTCACGGATTTCAGCGGCCTGGTGCCGCGTGAGCTGTTCAACTGGACGGCGCTCACGACGCTGCCAGGGATCGTCATGCTCGTTGGCGGCGGCCTGCTCATCGGATTCGGCACCGCGTATGCGGGTGGGTGCACCTCCGGTCACGCGATCAGCGGGCTGGCCGATCTGCAACTGCCGTCACTGGTTGCGACGCTCGGCTTTTTCGCGGGCGGGTTGCTTGGGACGTGGGTGGTCCTCCCGATGCTGCTGGGGGGCTGAGGTCATGACGATGACACAGGTTTCGCCGACGTCAGTTCCGGTGGCGGCGATGACGTTCCCTGCGACATCCACGAACGCTCGCCGCGTTGCCGGCCTGCTCGTGTACGTCACACTCGGGACACTCTTCGGCATCGTGCTGACCAAGGCACAGGTGGTATCGTGGTTCCGCATTCAGGAAATGTTCCGGTTTCAGTCGTTTCACATGTTCGGCGTGATCGGAACCGCGGTGCTCACGGCCGCGCTGTCGCTGCAGCTGATACGCCGGTTGGGGATTCGCTCCTTTGATGGGACTCCCATTTCGGTGCCGCCCAAGACGATGGGGACGGGCACGCGGTACTGGCTCGGCGGTAGCCTGTTCGGACTCGGCTGGGCGTTGGTGGGCGCGTGCCCTGGCCCGTTGCTGGCGGTGCTGGGCAGCGGAGTGAGCGTGTTTCTGGTGCCGATTCTGAGCGCACTGGCCGGCACCTGGCTCTATGGGGTCCTTCGCCCCCGACTCCCCCACTGAATTGGGGCGTGGGCGCAGGGAAGGCGATGCCGCACCGGTCCCTTTCGGGCTACTTTCCCCGAATCACCATCTCGCCACGATTTTTGGAGCCCGAATGCGGATTGTTCGCCTTGCCTCGCTGCTCGTTGCCGTTGCCATGCTGGCCACGGCCTGTGCAAAGACCGCCGATAGCCCGGGCCTGGGTGATACGGCCAACCCGTACGGTGGTGCGGACGCCAGCGCGAATGGGTCGGTCGGGAGCACGCCCGGCTACCTGAACGCCGCCGGTGTGGACAAGAATCCGAACGCGGGTAAGTCAGCCGTGGCTCCGGCAGCACCGGCGCCTGCTGCCGCCCCGGCTGCGGCCGATACTACGGCCAAGGCCCCGGCTGCGCACTGACGGCGCAGGGAAAGGTCACGGCTTTGACTCGTTCTGCGCCGTGACCCTACACTTTTCTTCCCGGGGCTGACAAGTTCAGAGTGCATGATGGGGTGTAGGTCAATGGCAGACCACCCGGCTGTTAACCGGGATGTTGCAGGTTCGAGTCCTGCCGCCCCAGTGCCAAACACCGCGGCCGCTCCAGACATCGGAGCGGCCTCGGTGTTTTCTGCACGCACCAGGTGTTCAGACCGCGTCCGACAGCGACGTGAAGTTGAAATCCCGCACCTTGAGATGCGGCATCACGCACGGAATCAGCGCTTCGACACCGGCCACCCGTTCCTGCGGACCCAGTGCTTCGAGATTGTTGAGCATGAACAGCGGACTCTCGTTGAAGCGCATGTTCTTGATCGCCTTCGTGATCTTCCCATTCTCGATCAGGTAGGTACCATCACGCGTGAGTCCGGTGTAGAGCAACGTGCGCGGGTCCACTTCGCGCAGGTACCAGAGACGCGACACCAGAATGCCGCGCTGTGTGCTGGCGATCATCTGTTCGCGCGTCGTTGATCCGCCCGTCATCACCACATTGTTCGGACTGCCCGTGGGCTGCTTGTTCTGCTTCTTTGCCCAGAACCGGCCGTACTGCAACTCCTTGAGGACACCCTTGTCGATCCAGTTCCGGCGCGTGAGTGGAAATCCCTCGCCATCGAACGGATCGGCCAGGATCTTCGGATCGTACGGATCGCTGTAGAACGACACCCGCTCGTCGGCGATCTTCTCGCCGATCTTGTTGCCGCCG
>JANMHB010000016.1:0-34269 GCA_031374935.1 Gemmatimonadaceae bacterium
GCCCTGGTTGTAACAGGCCACGATCTGATCGGCGTATCCGTTGCCGTCGAAATCCTTGACGTACATCGTCGTCGGTTCGGTGGGCGACGCGCGCAGGCGGCTGTTGAGGCCGAGGTTGCCGACGATGAAGTCGATCTTGCCATCGCCCGTGAAGTCGCCAGCGACGATCCGATTCCACCAGCCGCTGCTCTGCGCCAGTCCCCGCACGGCCATTGGTGCCAGCCGCCCACCACCGGCATTGCGGAAGACCATGATCGGCATCCATTCGCCGACGACGACCAGATCCGGCTTGCGGTCGCCGTCCAGATCCTGCCACACTGCATCCGTGACCATGCCGACGTTGGCCAGCGCCGGGGCCAGCAGCGCCGTGACGTCGGTGAAGTGTCCCTTGCCGTCGTTGCGCAGCAACATGCTCACCGGGTCATTCCCGTAGCGCCACGGAATGCTACGGCTGCCGACGAACAGGTCCTGATCCCCATCGCCATCGTAATCACTGGCCGCCGCACGGGACCCACTGTTCGCCTCGATGGGCAACGCATCGATAGTCTTGCGCAAGACGCCACGGCCGTCATTCAGGTAGAGCCGGTCCTGAAGCGCCGATGATCCCTCGGCATACTCGTTGCCACCGCTCACCACATACAGATCGGGATGGCCGTCGCCATTCGCATCGAAGAACACCGCACCAACATCCTCGGAAATCGCATCCGGCTCGAACAGCCCGGAGTTGCTTGGTGTGAATGTGCCATTGGCGGTCTGCAGCAGCAGCTGGCCTGCTTGATCCTTGGCCCCGCCGAGGAAGACGTCGTCCAGTCCATCACCATTCACGTCGGCCGTCGCGGCGGCTGGCCCTTCCGTCGAGAGCATTCGCGGGATCAGGCGTTCGCGGTCGAAGTCGACGAACTCGTTCTCCCGGTGGGCAAACGAAATCGACGCACGCTGTGTGACATCCGTGAGCAGGCCAGCCGGCCCCGTCGCCACTGACGCACCGGCTGCGCTGGCGCTGCTCTGGCGCATCAACAGGCGTGTATTCGTCGGCACGGAGGGTTGTGAGCTTCGCCTGCCATCAGGCCAGGTGACCGTCAGGGAGTCAATCGACGCGCGCGGGCCGACGCCGAACACCAGCGTATAGTCCACACTCGACTGGAAACCGCGCACCGGTGACAACTCCTGCGTCAATCGCTCCGCGCCACTCCACAGCGTCACCAGCGCGCCAATCGCAAATCGATTCATGCCGACGCCTTCGAGTCGCACCTGCACAAAGCGGTTCGCCGGTGTCTGCGCCCGAACGTTGTTCCGGTACACGAACGCCTCGAGATTGGCGTTGTTCACCACCAGATCGAGTGCCCCGTCACCATCGAGGTCACCGTACGCGGCACCACTCGAGACATTGGCACTGTCCAGCCCCCAGGCCACCGCCTGGTTGCTGAAGTGCAGGCCGCCCTCGTTGCGAAACGCGTAATCCGAAATCGGAGTCGATGACATCGCATTCGTCAGTGCGAGGAAATCCACCTTCCCGCCACTGGTGACCGTGCGCGCCGTCTCGGTGTTGTTCGCGATGAACGCGAGGTACTCCTGCGATGTCACATCCCGGAGCAGGCCGTTCGTGACATAGATATCCTTGCGCCCGTCGAGGTCGAGGTCGGTGATCAGCGCGCTCCAGCTCCAGTCGGTGCGCGCCACTCCCGCCAGTTGGCCCACGTCGCTGAAGGTGCCATCGGCGTTGTTGTGCTGCAGCATGTTGCGCATGAACTGGTGCCCGTAGTCATTGCGCAGCTTGGCCTGATACACATCCCACCCATCGAACGATGAGGTGGTGCGAAGACGGTACTCGTCCTCCGGCAGCATGTCCGTGGTGTAGATGTCCGGCTCGGCGTCGTTGTCGACGTCGGCGATATCCATTCCCATCGAGAAGTAGCTGCTGTTCGCCAGCCGCTGCTTCATCGACTCCGTGAACGTGCCGTTCCGGTTGTTGATGTAGACGTAGTCGTGCTCGAAGAAATCATTCGAGATGTAGATGTCCATCCAGCCGTCGTGGTTCAGGTCGGCCACACCGAGCCCGAGCCCGAAGCCGACTTCACTGCCGAAGATCCCCGCTGTCGCGCTCACATCCGTGAAACGGCCAGCGTCGTTGCGGTAGAGGCGGTCTCCCCCGTTGTGATCGCGCTCGCTCCGGGTGTTGCGCAGCCCGAAGCTGCTCGCCGGCCGCGGCGAATTGTTGATCAGGATCAGGTCCAGATCACCATCGCGGTCGTAGTCGAAGAATGCCGCCTGCGTGGTGTACCCATCGTCGTCGATCCCGTACTTCGCCGCCTGCTCGGTGAACGAGGGCACACCGTCCGTGCCCGCACCTTCATTGATCCAGAGTTCGTTTCGACGCGTGTCAGCGGCACCGGTACCTGCATGACTCACATAGAGGTCCAGGCGGCCATCGCCGTTCACGTCGGCGAGTGTGAGCCCGGTAGTCCACGGCTTCCGTGTTTCGAGGCCAGCGGCCCGCGTCACGTCGCGAAAGCGAAACTTTCCTTCGTTCAGGAAGAGGGATGGGCCTTTGAGATTGCTCCCGAGAACGACTTCGGGCAGGCTATCGCCGTTCAGATCGCCGATCGCGACCCCACCGCCATTGTAGAAGTTTCGATAGACGAAAACGTTGAGCGAATCCGTCTCGGTCAAGCGGTTCTCGAATCGCACACCCGTGTACGCCGACGGCATCCGGGTGAACAGCTTGCCGTCGGCTGCGGGTGCATTTGCCGACCGCGGCACATCGGGCGTGGCGGTGTCCGCCTTTCCCTGGCAGCCCGCCGAGAAGCACAGCACCGTCACCAGGGCGAGCCGTGCCACCGTCGATCCATCACTCATACAGCGTTCGTCGCTTCTTCGATGGGAGTGGCGCGCAGTGCGGCGCCTGGCAGTGAGTAGATACACTCAGGGTCTGCACCGATACACACGGTGCAGACCCTGAAAGTTACATCAAGTCCAACGGCCCAGCAGCGATCAGTAACCCGGATTCTGCTTCAGCTTCGGGTTGACTTCGAGCTGCTGCTGCGGGATCGGGAGGATCACCTTGTAGGGTGCCGATGCCGTCTTGCCGAACCAGACGCCAGACGTGTAGGTGCCCTGACGGATCTGGTCCTGACGACGCTTGCCTTCACCGAGGAGCTCGAACAGCCGCTCGTTGAAGATGATGTCACGGAGCTGCGCCTGCGTCTGACCGGCCGCAATCGGCTTGGCCGGGCTGAACACGCGGGCACGGACCGTGTTGAGGAGCGGGATGGCCTCAGCCGTCCGCCCAAGCTCGTTCAATGCTTCCGCCTTGATCAGGTACATCTCGGCCAGACGGAACAGCGTGAAGTCGTTGCCGCTGGCGTTGCCGGCACGGTTCGGATCGAGCGGGAACTTGTAGATGCGAACACCTTCGCCTTCGTTTGCCGCATTGATGTCAGCGATGACGGGCAGGAAGACGAGGCGCGCGCCCTGACGATTGTTGACCGGCGCGCCGGTGAACAGATCGACCTGCGGGCCTTCGAGAATGACCGTGCGACGAGCGTCAACCGGGTCGAACTTGTTGTACGTCTGCTCGACCACCGACCAGCCATTCCAGCCACCACCGCCACCAAAGCTGTTGTAGTGCAGCGACTGGTACTGACGGTTGAAGCCGATGCCGTCAACAGCCTTGCCGCGCACGACGAGGACGTTCTCGCGTGAGCTCTGGTTGTTGAAGCTGAAGTTCGACTTGAAACCGCTACCGAGCGGAGAACCCGGAGCGTCGGTTGCGAGCGAGTACTCACCCGAATTGATGACGCTGTCGGCGAATGCAGCCGCTTCGGTCCACTTGGCCGTGCCCGGCGTGATGCCGGCGGCCGTCGGTGTACCAGAGTAGACACGCGCGTTCAGGTACAGGCTGGCGAGCAGCGCGTCGGCAGCACCGCGGGTCATGCGCCCCTGCTGGTCGGGCCACGACTTCGGCAGATCGCCGCGAGCGGCCTTCAGTTCGCTTTCGATGAACGTGAAGACTTCCGCGCGCGTCTTGGCTTCACGCTGTTCGACCTTGGTGTCGGTCGCGATCGGCACTCCGCCGTACGCATCCTGCAACTGGAGGTAATACAGCGCGCGCAGCGTGCGGAGTTCAGCCGTAATGGCCCTCTGATTCGGGATCGTGACGCTGTTGAGCGCCTCGAGCACGATGTTCGCGCGAGCAACGCCAGCATACATCGCATTCCAGATGCCGTTGACTTCACGGTTCCCGACCACGCTGGTCGGCGTCCAGCCCTGCCGGTGCAGCTCGAGCCAGGCACCGTTGTCGAACCAGTCACCACCGCGGACGGGAACGACCGTCTCCTCAGAGCTGACCTGATTCAACGAGTAATAGTCGTCCATGTTCGCCCGCAGGTTGGCGTACACCGACGCCAGACCAGCGATCACTTCGTCCGAGTTCTTGTAGAACGTGTCCTTCGTGATCAAGCTCGTCGGGGTCTCCTGAAGATCGGTACAACCGACCATCAGGCCGACGGGGACCAGCAGCAGCGCGCTCAGGCGCGCTGTGCGGATCGAGTTTCGAAACAGAGACATTCGCATTCGCCTCAATGGATCAGGTAGGAAATCAACAACGAATCAACTAGGACCCTACAGCCCTGCCTCAGAACTGAACGCGGAAGCCTGTCGTAAAGGTCCGACCGCGCGGGTAGGACAGGTAGTCCACGCCACGGGAGGCCAGACCGGCGTCGATGAACACTTCCGGGTCATAGCCGCTGTACGGGGTGAACAGCAGCAGGTTGTCACCCGAGAGGTACAGGCGGGTGGTCCGGCCGCCATTCGTGAACGGCATCTTGAACGTGTAGCCGATCGTGACGTTCTGGAGGCGGAAGAAGGACCCGTTCTCGACCCAGCGCGACGAGTAGATCGACGGCTCGGTGATGCCTTCCGGCGTGTCGAGCGCCGACGCGAGGAAGTTCTTGTCCTGTGTCACGTTGGCCTTCGTGCCGTAGACCAGTGCCGTGTTGTTGAACACGTCGCGGCCCTGCTCCGCACGCCACAGCCAGCTGGCGTCGAAGTGCTTCCAGGTCGCGTTGCTGCGGAGGCCGAGGCTGAAGTTCGGGTTCGCGTTGCCGATCTCGACGACGTCATCACCCGAGGGTGAGGTCGTCGTACCGGTGATGCTCCGGCTCGTCTCGACGCCGGCGGGGTTGCGGACCACCGTGTACCGGTTGAACAGCTGCTGGCCGGCCGGGTTGAACCCGACGAACTCGGCGCCGAAGAATGTACCGATCGGCTTGCCCGGGACGATACGCTGCGCGTTCACGCCCGTCTGGCCCTGGCCGCTGACACCGCCAGTGCTGATGAAGCTCGCCTTGCCCAGATCGAGCACCTTGTTGCGCTCGATCGAGAACACGAGGCCGTTGGTCAGGGTGAGCCCATTGTTCGGACGATCGTACATGCGGGCGTCGAGTGAGAACTCGAGACCGCGGTTCTGCACGGCGCCGATGTTCTGCAGCTGCGTACCAACGAAGCTGGCACCCGTCTGCGACACCGGTACGGTGAGCAGCAGGTCGGTGGTCTTCTTGGAGTAATACTCGAGCGAGCCGCTGTACTTGCCGTCGGCGATGCCGTAGTCGAAGGCGATGTTCGCCTGCGACGACTGCTCCCACTTCAGGTCAGGGTTCGCATTCACGGTCGGCACGATACCGTTGACGACCGTGTTGCCGAAGATGTAACGGGCGCCGCCGTCCGGAGCCAGAATCGGCAGCGAGGCGTACTCACCGACGGCCTGGTTGCCCTGCAGGCCGTAGCCAGCGCGCAGCTTCAGCTGCGAGAACGGCAGGCTCTTGGCGAAGGACTCATCGCTGATCAGCCACGAACCGGAGAGCGCCGGGAAGACAGCCCACTTGTTCTCGGCGCCGAACTTCGACGAGCCGTCACGACGAATGACGCCGGTCAGGAAGTACTTGTTCTTGTAGCCGACGTTGGCGCGGCTGAAGAACGAGACCAGGCGGCTCTGCGTCCGGAAGGACTGCGGAATCTGCGGCTGCGAACCGGCGCCGAGGTTGTTGTAGCCAAAGGCATCCGTCGTGAAATTCCGCGTCTGGGTCGAGAAGTCGGCGTTGTCGAAATCGGTGAACTCATAGCCACCGACGACGTCGAAGTCGATGTCGTTGCCAACCGTCGGCGACCAGGTGAGCAGCGTCTGCAGGTTGTTGTTCGACAGCGCGCGCTGCGACTGCTGCGCGAGACCGTTGAACTCCGACCCGACGGCACTGGCGCGCGGCAGGTAGATGTTCCGCTGGCCGTTCGAGCGATCGGAGCCGACGTTCACCTGCGCAATGAGGCTCGGCAGGATCGAGAAGGACGTCGTCACGTTGGCGAGGGTACGCATCGTGAAACCGTCATCCTGCGTCTGGTTCGACAGCGCGACCGGGTTACGCACTGACTGACGGCCCGGGCCGATCTCGTAGTACACCTGCTGCTGCGTGGTGGGATCGGTCACGAACACCGGCCGCGTCGGGTTGAACACCGCCACGTTCTGGAACACGCCGCCTTCGAAACCACCCGTGTTTTCAAACGGCAGGTAGTTGTTCTCGATGCGCGACGAGTTCAGGTTGAGCCCGATCCGCAGGCGACCGCCGAGGGCTTCATGATTGCCGTTGAGGCGAGCCTGCAACCGCTTGAAGCCGTTCGAGATCACGACGCCCTGCTGGTCAGAGAAGTTCAGCGAGGCTCGGAACGTCGTGGACTGGTTGCCGCCGGCGAACGCGATGTTGTGGTTCTGGGTCAGCGAGGTGCGCTGCGTCTCCTTTTCCCAGTTCGTATTCGCGGTGCCCTGGGCGGCCAGACGTGCGGCAGGCAGCGTGCCCTTCGCGATCTCCCGCTGAATGAAGGAGCGGTACTCGTTGCCGGTCAGGAAGTCGAGCTGATTCGCGGCCTGGCTGAAGGCAGCGTAGGTCTCGTACTCCATCGTCGCGGCGCCCGGACGACCCTTCTTGGTCTCGATGAGCACCACACCGTTTGCACCGCGGCTGCCATAAATGGCCGTGGCAGCGGCGTCCTTGAGGACCGTGACCGACGCGATGTCGGACGGGTTGATCGCGTTCAGCGGGTTACGACCGAGTGCCGGCGAACCACCGATGCCGAAGCCTCGGGCTTCCGACTCGTTGTTCTGCAGCGGCACGCCGTCAACGACGTAGAGCGGGTCGTTGCTGGCGCTGATCGAGGTACCGCCACGCACACGAATCTGTGCACCGGCACCCGGCTCACCGCTGTTCAGCGTCACGTTCACACCAGCCGCGCGACCGGCGAGCAACTGGGTCGGGTTGGCGATCACACCGACGTTGGCTTCATCGGCACGAATGGTGGCCACCGACCCCGTCACCGCTTCCTTGCGCTGCGACCCGTAACCCGTCACCACGACGGCGCCGAGGTTCGCGGCCACGGCCTGCATCGAAAACCGCACGGTCGCGGTCTGGCCGGGCACCACTGCAACATCCTTGACCTGCGGGGTGTAGCCGATACGTGTCACCCGGAGGCGCGCCGTTCCGGCCGGCAGATCGTTCAGGTTGAAACCACCATCCACGCGGGTCACAGCGCCACGCTGGGTACCCTCGATCGTCACCGTCACACTTTGCATCGGGAGCTGGCTCGTCGAATCGACGACCCGCCCGGAAATCGCACCGCGGGCACCCTGTGCCTGGAGCGGATTCACCAAAATCAGACCGCCCACTGCTGCGGCCATCAGACCTCTGATCACCTTCATTCGTCTGCTCTCCTGAATCAAGCGGAGGGTTTTGTCATACGGGCTCGCTCCTGACGCGGGGAGGTCGGGAGATCGAACGTCGAGACAGCACCTGCACCAGCGGACCTCATCACACACCAGACTATTCCTGAAACTGTTGCCTGCACCCTGAGTCTGCCATCATTCATTTGGAGTGCGTTGCGACGCCGCGCGCCGTCGTCGCACCGCACACCTCACCGCAGCGCCTCGGCGCGCCGCTCTCCAGCAGGCCTTCCTGACCAAACGTCGCGCGGCCCGCTTCCTGCACGGAAGTGGAACGAACGCGAGTTGATACGCACCATCCGTCAGATTTCGGCATGCCGAGTTGCAAGGATTCGCAACTCACATCACCCCGGTGGCGTGCGTCACACAACCGATCACGATGGAATGCGGTGTACCTCAGGCGCAGGGGACTGACATGGCAAGCGGCGTCTCACCGGAACGAACCGGTTCAACGCTCTTTTGCCGGGGAATTGTTGGGGGAGATGCTCGCCGTCGGCACGTGCCCTGTCAAGATGCCGTACCAAAGGAGACAGCAGCACCGAAAGTATGCGCTAAGGCTGCTATAGACAGTTACATATGTTGGACGGTGCGTATTTGACCACACTTCGGCATCTGTCGGCACTGAATGGCTGTCTTTTCTGCACGAACCTGCACATTCAGCGATCGGTTCGCCCATTTCGAGGCCACACGGTAGGATTCGCCAGTGCCAATGGCCTCTCTCGGTCGCGCTGATTCGCCGCCAGAGCGTCCCCCCCGCCGCGAAGCCCGGCGTCACGCCCGATCCGCCCCGTCGACCGATGCCCCTCCTCGCTCTCGCCCTTCTCGCGCAGCTCGGCGCCCCGCCGCGCACCATCCAGCCGGTGCTCAGCTTCCCCGACGCCGGGCTGGACGACACCAGCGCCTACCGCGGCTATCAGACGCGCTTCTTTCGTGACGCAGCCCGCAATACCCTGCAGACGTACATCGATCAGCGCAGCGCGCGCGTGGTGCATCTGCTCGCCGACGCCGACAACGCCAGCGTCGGCTTCACGGCGCGCGACGCGGCCGGAAAGACCGCGGAGATCGCATGGGGAGCGACCGAGGCCACCGTCAGCCAGACGGGACGCACCCGCGTCTTCCAACAGTCGTTGCGTGCGGCAACACCACGCCTGCACCTCGGCTGGTTTCTCCTCGGCTCGATGCGGGTGGAGCGCGACTTTCAGTACTTCGAGAAGGCGAAGGACGCGTTTGACGCCGCACCCTATGCCATCCCGGAAGTCGATCGCCTGATCGCCGCCCTCGAGCGGCTGCCGGTCACAACACGGGCGCGGCACCTGCGTCAACTCAACGCCCCGTCGATCGCCGTCCTGCGGTCGCGGATGTATCCCGGCACCTCGCTGCGCGCCGTGCGCGGCACCTGGATCGCCCGCGTGCAGCAGGTCACGCTCGATGCACGCGACACGCTGACACTCGAAATCCGCGCGCCGCAGGCCACGGTCGCCGCCACGGTCGCCGGCGACTCGCTGTCGCTTGCGGCACGCACCGGCAGCGCCATCGAGTTCGCCGTGCGGGTCACGACCACTGCGAAGACACTCACGCCACTCTCGCGCGAACAGATATTCACGCCGCAGTTTCTCGCATTTCTCGAGGCGACTCGCGCGCGCGGCGCCGCCGCGGCGCCAAGCGATACCGCCGCCCTTCGCGCCCGGCGGATGGAGCGACAGGTCAGTGGCGTCGAGCTGCTGGTCTCGCGCGAAAAGCTGATGGCCGGCCTGCCCACCTACGCCACCTACTTCGGGCGCGACATGCTGATGACGGCGCTCATGATGCGCCCCATCTGGCAGCATGAAACGCTGGAGGCCGTCATTGCCACGGCACTGCGCAAGCTGGCCCCTGCTGGTGATGTGAGCCACGAGGAAGCGCTCGGCGATCAGGCGGTGCGCGAATCGGCAGCCGAGTATGCAGACCTGATCACCGCCCATCTCGATCGCATGCAGCGCGGCGACCGGCGCGCCGCCGATTCGCTGGTGGCACGCGCCGATACGGTGCTTCGGCGCCTGCGCGTGGTGCGCGAGAACTACCACATGATCGACGACGAGTATCAGCTGCCGATCGTCGTGGCGCGCTGGATCACTGATCCAGCGGTGTCTGCCAGCGCCAAGCGCGCGTTCCTGCTCGACACCCGCGATGGCGGCGGCACCCGCGCCGATCGCATGCTGCGCGAACTGGCGCTGGTGACGAAGCTCACCGCGCCCTACGCCGCCGCACCGGTGCCGGCGAACCTCATTGCATTCGCGCCGCGTGAACCATCCGGCTGGGCCACCGCCAGCTGGCGCGACAGCGGCGCCGGGTACGCCGGTGGCCGGTACGCGATGGACATCAATGCGATCTGGGTACCGCATGCGCTCGAATCGGTGGGCCAGATTCTCGACGCCATGCGCGAACTCGGCATCTCGACCACGCCGGCCACCACCGGCGACTCACCACTGGCCGTCTACGCACGCGATCGTGCGGCGCTGCAGCGCGCGATCGTCACGTGGCGCGCTGCGTCACGGCACTTCCTGGTGCGCCACAGCGCCGACGACGTCCGCGCCGCGACGCTGATCCGACTGGCCGCAATGCCCGAGGCGGAGCGAGCCTGGTGGCAGTCCCGCGCCTCCACACCGTCGGCGCTGGCCGACTCGCTGACGTTCCTGGCCGTGGCACTCGATGCCAGCGGTGCGCCCATCGGCGTCGCCAACACCGATCCGGCCACGCAACTGTTTCTGGGCGACGGCGAAGGGCGAACCACCGCCTCGACGGCTGACGAAATGGCAGGTACGCTGCGCGATGTGCGCCTCTTCGCGCGACCGTATCCTGCCGGACTGTTCGTCGATCGCATCGGACCCGTCGTGGCGAACGATGCCTACGCCACGCCGGCGGTGTGGGAGGCGTTTGTGAAGGATCCGTATCACGGTCCGCGCGTCGTCTGGGGACGCGAGGTGAATCTCTTCCTGCTCGGTGTCGCCGACCGGATCGCCCGCGCACGACAGCTCGCACCTTCATCGACTGCGGCGTATGTCACCGAATTGCGCGCATCACTCGACAAGGTGCGCACGGCCGTCGAGCAGTCGGGCTTTCACACGGAACTCTGGAGCTACGGTTTCGATCGCGGGCAGCTCGGGGCGATGCGATATGGCAGCGGGGCAGACATCCAGCTCTGGAGCACGACCGATCTGGCCGTGCAGTTCATGCTGTCGCAGATGCGGTGACCTGACGCCCCACAAGCCGCGAAACGCCTGTTTGTCGCGACAGGCGCAGGGAGCCGGCGGTCCCACACAGCCGGTCGGCCGGGGACCGCGTTTCGCTCCTGCACTCCCTCCGTTCGCCAGCCGATACCTTACACTGCTCTGTTTCGGCCATCGCCTTCGAGGACGAGCCCTTTCCCCCTGCGTCCACGCGACCATGCCAACTGATCCACCCGCACCCTCCGGGCACGCCGCCGACAGCGCGATGCTGGCCGCCATCGTGGAAACGGCGGGCAGCGTGATCATCGGGCTTTCGCCGGACCACCGCATCTTCGCCTGGAATCGCGCGGCCGAACAGCTCTACCAGACCTCGCGCGATCGCGCGATCGGTCTGGACTACGTCGCCACCTTTCTGGTGCCTGAGCACCAAGCAGCGGTCGCCGCCGACATCCAGCAGGTGCTGGCAGGCAAACGGACGCTCAATTTCGAAGATGATTCGATTCTGCCCGATGGCACGCGTCGGACGCTCATCTGGAATGTCAGTCGTGTCGTCGACGACGTCGGTCTGCCGATCGGGATCGTCGCAACCGGGCAGGACATCACCGAGCGCAAGGAAGCGGAGGAACGCTTCCGCCTCGTCTTCGAGAATGCATCCGATGGGTTGCTGATCTCGGACGCTTCGGGCGTCGTCGACTGCAATCCGGCCGCACTCGAGATGCTCGGTCTCACCGACAAGAGTGCACTCGTGGGTCGGCGCCCGTCGGAATTCTCGCCGGAACGCCAACCGGATGGCACCCTGTCCGACGAGAAGTCGCGACAGCTCGGCGCGCTCACGCTCGAACGCGGTGCCTACACCTTCGACTGGGTGCACGCACGCCGCGACGGAACCGAGCTTCCGGTCGAAGTCAGTGTGCGACACGCCATGCTCGGTGGGCGTCGCGTGTCCGTGGTGGCCTGGCGCGATCAGTCGCGTCGGCGGGAGCTGGAGCGTGAGCGCGCCGAGGTGGAGAATCGACTGAGCATCGCGCACAAGATGGAAGCGGTGGGCCAATTGGCGGGCGGCATCGCGCACGACTTCAACAACCTGCTGGCCACCATCCGGAACTCCATCGAGCTGGCAGCGCACGACATCCCCAGCGACTCGCCGGGAGCGACCGATCTCGCGGTTGCGGTGCAGGGCACGGAAAGCGCGGCGCGGCTGACGGGGCAACTGCTCGCCTTCAGTCGACGGCAACCGCGCGTGACCGAGTGCATCGAGCTGGGCGCACTGGTGCGCAACATCGTCCCGCTGGTGCGGACCTCGATTCCACCGGATGTCGCGTTGGTGGTCAGTACCTCCGACGTCGAGGTCTGCGTCACGGCGGATCGCAGTCAGATCGAGCAAGTGGTGCTGAACCTGGTGCTCAACGCACGCGACGCGATGCCGGGCGGAGGCACGCTGACCATTGGCGTCAGCCGTGATCCGGTCACCGGAGCGTCGATGCTCACGGTGAGCGACACCGGCATCGGGATGGACGACGCGACGCGAGACCGGGTGTTCGAACCCTTCTTCACGACGAAGTCCGTCGGGACAGGCACCGGCCTTGGTCTCGCCGTGGTCTATGGTGTGGTGACGCAGACCGGCGGCACCGTGCGGATCGACACTGCGCCGGGATCTGGCACGCGCATCGAGGTCGCATTGCCGCCTTGCGCCGCGCGGACCACTGGCGCGGCAGAAACGCCACTCGCAACCGCCCCCTCGAGCGTGACGGTGTTGCTGGTCGATGACGACGACGCGGTTCGAAGCACGACGCGACGCCTGCTGCAGCGACTCAAGTTCACCGTCCGCGAAGCGGCCGACAGCGCCGAGGCGCTGCGACTCTTCGATGACGAGCGCGCGACGCTGGCAGTGGTGCTCACCGACATTCGCATGCCCGGCATGGACGGTGTGCAGCTGGCGACAGAAATCCGCAGCCGCGTCGCCGACTTCCCGATCGTCTTCGTCTCGGGGTACGATGCGGGCGGCCACGAATCCGTGACCGGTCTCGAGGATATCACGCTGATCAGCAAGCCATTCACCGCCGAACGACTGGCCGCGACCCTGCAGACGGCCGTCGGCGCACGCAGGCGGTCAGTGTAACAGCATCGCTGTCGTCACGCCGTCATCGGTGGCCCCACGATGGTGATGCCGTAACGCGCATGCAGTGCCAGCAGTGGCTCCATCTCCGGCATTCCGCCAGCGGGCGTCATCGCGGACATCTCTTCGAAGAAGGAAGAAAAATCACCAGGTGTGGTCGCGATCAGCAGACGTGCGGTGCGATCGGTGAAGTTCTGGTAGGCGTGCACCACGCCACGCTTGAGGTACACCGTCCCTCCCGCCGTGATGGTGTGCGATACACCATCGAGTTCGAACACCAGCTCGCCGTCCAGCACATAGAACAGTTCGTCCTCGCGCGAATGCACATGCCGCGGCGGACCCGACATCGGCGGCGCTTCGAGGTGAAAGAACGCGAGCAGACCATCCGAGTCCGCCGCACTCACCTTCACCAGCGTTTCCTCGCCGACGATGTTCAGCGGCGCGGCAGTGCGCGACTCGGCGGCCGACAGCACGAAGGAGCGGACCGACGCTGCAGCCGGCGTCTCGAGTGTGGATGACAGCGTGATCATGGCGCAACCTCAGGCAGATGTGTGAGTGCGGCAAGCAGCGCCTGCAGTGCCCAATGCACCGCACGCTGCGCTTCGGGACCGGTGAGTGCGGCGCGATCGCGCAACACCTGCCAGTACGGGGACGAGAACACCGCGACGAAGACCGCCACCACCAGCCGCCGCTGTTCGGCATCGAGGTGGCCGAGCAATGGGGCCAAGGCGGCGTCGAATGCGGCGCGCCCCTCGACGCCGCCGCGGTCGCGAACCCGCATGCCGGCCGGCGATGCCATCAGGGTGCGAATCACCGGCTCGTGCGCGTCGAATCGCGCAAAGGCTTCGACTGCCTTCGTGGCGATATCGTCCGGGCTCGTCGGGAAGCCCGGTGGGATGAAGTCGCGAAGCCGTTCTTCCCACAGGGCCCGATAGAGGTCGCCCTGGGTCGGAAAGTGACGGTAGATCGTCCTCGCACTGGCGCCCGCACGAGCGGCAACGAGCTCGTGGGAGATCACCTCGCGCGCTTCTCCAGTCAGGATCTGGAACGCCGCATCGAGGATGATCGCCCTGGTGGCGGCGGTCTGTCGCTCCCGGAGCGAGAGCGGTGTGGGGTGGACGGAGGTAGTCACGCCACGATTATGCAGACATGACAGTTTACTGTCAAGCGCCGTCTTCACTGACGCGGTGGGCGAGTTCTGACCCGCGCCGCGCACCGGCTCGGCTACTCACCCCACGGCACCCTCAACGAACATCACGACGCCGGCGTCTCAGCCGGGACGGGGCCGCTGCCGAAGTTCCGTCGTCCTCACCAATCGTTTCCCTGCCGCATGCAGCGTCTCTTCCTGCTTCGCAAAGTGAAAGCGCATGAAGTGCTGCACCGGCTCGCGGAAGAAGCTCGATCCCGCCACTCCCGCCACTCCCACCGTGCGGATGAACCATTCACTGGCCTCGGTGTCGGTGGTGAAGCCGAGTGACGCGATGTCCACCATCACGTAGTATGCGCCCTGCGGCTCACTGAAGGGCAGTCCTGACTGCCGCAGATACTCGAGGAAGATCTCGCGCTTGCGCGTATAGAGCGCCGTCAGACCGGTGTAGTAGCTGTCCGGCAGTTCGAGCCCCGCCACCGCCGCTTCCTGCAACGGCGCGGCGGCACCCACCGTGAGAAAATCGTGCACCTTCCGCGCCTGCGCGATGACCGCCGGCGCCGCATGCACGTAGCCCAGCCGCCAGCCGGTGATCGAGTACGTCTTCGACAGCGAGTTGCAGGTGATGGTGCGCTCAAATGCGCCCGGCAGCGCCGCGAAGTACGTATGCACGTGCGGTGCATAGACGATGTGCTCGTACGGTTCGTCCGTGATCACGAAGCAATCGTACTGCTCCGCCAGCCGCAGAATCAGGAGCAACTCCGCGCGGGTGAACACCTTGCCCGTGGGATTGGACGGATTGCAGAGTACGATCGCCTTTGGCTTGTGTGCAAAGGCTCGCGCCAGTTCGTCGGGATCAAACCCGAACTCTGGTGGCCGCAGCGGCACGTAGATCGGCTCGGCGCCCGCCAGAATCGCATCCGCTGCGTAGTTCTCGTAGAACGGCGAGAAGACCACCACCTTGTCGCCGGGATTGCAGGCGGTCATCATCGCCACCGCCATCGCCTCGGTGCTGCCACAGGTGACGACGAGATGGCGATCCGGATCGACCTCGAGTCCGGTGAACCGCTGAATCTTGGCGGCCAGCGCCTGACGGAACCGCGGCGCGCCCCAGGTCACCGCGTACTGGTGAAACGGGCCGCGCGTCGCCCGCTCCAGCGCGGCCAGCATTTCCTCTGGTGGATCGAAGTCGGGGAACCCCTGCGAGAGGTTGATGGCGCCGTACTGGTTCGACATCCGCGTGGTGCTGCGGATGACGGACTCGGAGAAGACGTTGAGGCGGTTCGCGGTGGCTGGCATCGGTGGAGGATGCGGTCTGCGTGCAGCGGGCGGAAGGCCTCGACCACGACCGTCAACCGGACCAATGTCCGGGGCGATGTGTTCCCCGCCCCGGTACCTTCCGGACAGCCACGGCACCCGAACCGGTGCCCGCCAACTCCTCAGGATTGTGCCTCCGGACGGGTGCGCCCTGCCCCCCTCCGCAGCGCAGGGATCATCAAGCGTGCAGATCGGCATCGACAGTTTCGCCGCGTCCATCCCCGACCCGGTCACCGGGCTCGCGCTGACTCCGGTCGAGCGCATGCAGACACTCCTCGCCGAAATCGAACTCGCCGATCGGGTGGGCCTCGATGTGTTCGGCATCGGCGAACATCACCGGCCCGAGTTTCTCGATTCCGCGCCGGTCGTGATTCTGGCGGCCGCCGCAACGCGAACGTCGCGCATCGCGCTCACCAGCGCAGTGACCGTACTCAGCGCGGCGGATCCGGTGCGCGTCTTCCAGGAATTCGCCACGCTCGATCTGATCTCCGAGGGCCGCGCCGAGATCGTGGCGGGACGCGGCAGCTTCGTCGAGTCATACCCGTTGTTCGGCCTGCAACTCGACGACTACGACTCGCTCTTTGCCGAAAAGCTCGGGTTGCTGCTCGCGATCCGCGACAACACACGGGTGCACTGGTCCGGCAGGCATCGCGCGGCGCTGACCGGACAGGCGGTGTATCCGCGACCGTTGCAGGAGAAGCTGCCGATCTGGGTTGGTGTCGGCGGCACACCAGCGTCATTCGTGCGCGCCGGCACCCTCGGGCTGCCACTGATGGTGGCCATCATCGGTGGCGAGCACCGCCGCTTCCGACCGCTGATCGATCTCTATCGCGACGCGGGCCGCCGTGCCGGCCACCCGCACGACCAGCTCAGCGTCGGCGTCCATTCGATCGGCTTTCTCGGCGACACCAACGATGCTGCCGCCGACGCGTTCTACCCCGGGTACGCCCGCACCTTCACCGAAATCGGCAAGGAACGGGGCTGGCCGCCCACGACGCGCGCACAGTTCGACGCGCTGCGTGGCCCCACCGGCGCGCTGGTGATCGGCGACACGGCGACCGTCGCCACGAAGCTGCTGCGCATCAACGAGGATCTCGGCGGTATCTCGCGCTTCACCTTCCAGATGGGAGTCTCCACCCTGCCGCACGACATGATGCTGCGCGCGATCGAGATTCTCGGCACGCAGGTCGCGCCGATCGTGCGCGAGGCGTTGCAGCCCAGCGCCGCCTGAACCACACGGAATCGCATGTCACCGTTTCAGCCGATTCTGCTCGCTATCGCCGTCGTGGCGCTGGTGGTCGCGCTCACGGCGCTGGCGCGTCGTCTGCCGATTCCGTCACCGATCCTGCAGGTGCTGGCCGGCGTGGCGCTTGGCGTGCTGCCGGGCATCACCGTCCCGGAACTCGAGCCGGACCTGGTCTTCTTCGTCTTCCTGCCGCCGATTCTCTGGGCCGCGGCGTTCTTCACGTCGCTGCGCGAATTCAAGCAGAACACGCGACCGATCGGCCTGCTGGCCGTCGGGCTGGTGTTCGCCACCACCGCCGTGGTGGCGATCGTCTCGCGGATGCTGCTCCCCGACCTGCCATGGGCGATCGCGGTCGCCATCGGTGCGATCGTGTCGCCGCCCGATGCAGTGGCCGCGGCGGCCGTCGTCTCGCGGCTGCCGGTGCCGCGCCGCGTGATCGTGATCCTCGAGGGCGAAAGCCTGGTCAATGATGCCGCGGCGCTGGTGCTCTATCGCACCGCCGTGGTGGCGGCGGTCACCGGGGTCTTCAGCCTCGGTGCATCGATCGTGCGCTTCTTCATCGACGCGGCGGTGGGTGCATTGATCGGCATCGTGGTGGCGTGGTGCGTGGTGCAGGTGCTCAAGATCACGAAGGACGCGCTGGCAGAAACACTGCTCACGATCGCGGCACCGTATCTGGCGTGGGTCGCCGCCGAATCAATTCATGTGTCGGCGGTGTTGGCCTGCGTGGCAGGCGGCATCTTCCTGCGCCAGCATTTCTCCACCGTGGTCTCACCCACGTCGCGCCTTCAGTCGCGTGCGGTCTGGGATCTGATCATTTTCATCGTCAACGCGCTGGTCTTCCTGATTCTGGGGCTGGAAGTTGGCCCGATTCTCGAACAGGTGCCGCGCGACACCCTCGGCAGCGTGCTCGTGGCGGGCGTGATCGTGAGCCTGGTCACCATCGTGCTGCGACTGGTCTGGGTGCCGATCGCGACGGTGCTGCCGCGGAAATTCAGCGCCGCCATCCGACGGCGCGAACCGGAGCCGAATCCGAAGGCGGTCGCACTCGTCGCGTGGACTGGCATGCGCGGCATCGTGTCGCTGGCCTCCGCGCTGGCGCTGCCGCTGGCGTTGGGCACCGGGCAGCCCTTCCCCTATCGCGCCGAGATCATCCTGATCACGATGTGTGTGATCATGATCACGCTGGTGGTGCAGGGCCTGACACTGACGCCCATCATCAAGGCGTTCAACTTTGCGCCCGAGGTGGGGCACCGTGCCGAGGAGCGCCACGCCCGCCGCGAGGCGCTCCGCCGTGGTGCGGAGGCTCTGGAAGATCTCTCGCGTGAAACATGGGCCGATCCGGCGGAAGTCGAGCGGCTCCGGCACGAGCTTCGCGACCGGATTCAGAACGATCAGCAGCAGGGGCGCAATCACGACGCGCATCGCCGCCTGCGTGTCGGTGTGCTGCGTGCCGAGCGCCGGATGCTGGTGCGCCTGCGGAACGAAGGGGCAATTTCCGACGAGACGCTGCGGGAACTCGAAGAGGAGCTCGACCACGAATCGGTGCGCGTGGGCGCGGGCGACGAGCGGTGAGCAGGCGCCGCCGGCGGGCGACGGGTTCTCGCTGACGCGCGGCGCCCTCCGCCACGGAATGCGCCACGCATATCGGGCGTGGACTACAGTCGGCCCGCCACGTTTTCACCCGCATCGGCACCGACCTGCTCGATCGCCGACGGCACGCTGGTCGCGCCCTCTGGCAGTGCCTCGAGACGGTCCAGTCGCTCGACATCGATCGCGATCACGCCGTCCGGCGTGCTGACGAACATGTTGGCGAACTTCGCATCCCAGCGAATCTCATCCCAGAGGTACGAGCTCCGCGAGATGACGCGCGTGGAGAACGTCGCTTCGTGTGCATTCACCGATACGAACAGCTCCGCTTCGGCCTCGCGCAGCATGGCGGGCGTGTAGCCGCGCAGCGGACTGCTGGTCGCGATGGGATGCACCAGCGTCCAGTGCAGCGAGAAGAACTGCACCGCGTCGAGCTCCAGCTCCAGCTGGTAGAACTCACGATTGCGCACACCGTTGTGCGTCTCGAACATCGCCAGGTTCACCCGCACCTGCACATCACTCAGCTCGCTGCGCTGCGTGTTGACGATGCGGAACATCAGCGCGCGGCCATTCTCGTAGGGTGCCACCACCGCCGACTCACTGTAGCGCAGCTGCATGTGCGGCCGGATCAGTCGCGCGATCAGCAATCCCGCCGCCACCACCACCGTCAGGGGGCCGAGCAGCGACTCGAAGATCACCAGCCAGTGCGCGGTGGCGCCCACCGCGTACATCGGCGTGGTGTCCGACGTGGTGAAGACGGCCAGACTGAAACTGAACGCCGACAGGAACGGGTCGGTCATTCCTGCCTGCGACTGTCCCGCGATCGCCGATGACCCAAGCGCGATGTAGGCCAGCGTGAAGCAGCCGTTGAGCAGCATGATCCCGGCGAGCGACCAGCTCAGAAACGCCAGCCAGGTCGCGTTCAGGGCCCCGAGGTAGAGGCGTTCGAGCCGCTGGGGCCCGAGGCCGTACTTGCGGCTGTTCGGCGAACCGTCGCGGGAGAGAAAGCGGCCCCGGACTTCCTGCGCCACCACGCGGCCGAATCCGAGGTTCTCCTGGTCGACGTGTGGCACGTCGTCGTCGCGTGGGTCAGTGGTCACGGTGGTCGGTTGAGGGTCGGGGAGCGGTCGGCCGACCGAGTGGAGTCGTCATCGCTGCGGATGTCCGCATCTCGTCGGACGATAACGCGGCATCACTGGTCCACGAAGTCCAGCCGGCGAACCGTGACCCGGACGTCGCCGCGGCCCGCGCCCGAATCAGGGCTGACGAGGGTCAGCACCAGCTGTCCGCCACTTCCCACGCGGCCCAGCGTCGGCACGATGAAGCGTCCCGGATTGTCCGCCGGGAAGAGGCTCACGCTGCCCAGCAGCGTCTCCCCGTCGGCCAGTCGGTGGCGCAGTTCGAGCGACAACGCCACCCGCGCCGGATTCGTGACGGCCGTGACATCGATCCGCACGAAGCGCGGGCGCACGCGGTCGCCGGTCACTGATGCGACCGGCTCCACGACCGTTGGCGCGCGCAGCGTGATCTGGTAGAGACTGTCGGTGCTGGAACTGTCGGTGCTGGACTGGGCTGTCATCACGCTGCTCACGCGCGGCGAGTCACCGGGCGCGGGAAGAGGGGTGCCGGCGCCACACGCCGCACAGAGCGATAGCAGCAGTGCCACCACGCCATGGCGTCCACGGTTCGTCCAGTGCGGCGTCACTCCGGTTGTCATGCCTCAAGTCTACTTCGCGGATCGCACGATGACCGGGGTCGTGATGATGTCGATGTCCTCGAGCAGGAGCTGTGTTTCCGGCGCCTCGAAGCCATCACCGAACGGCACCGCGACGAGTTGCACCGTGAAGGGGACCGTCTCCCTGAGCTCGTCACGCTGTGTCAGCCGCCGGAGCGTCTCGGTGATGTTGACCAGGAATCGCGGCTGATGCGAGTGCGTGGCTGCCGCCGCCGGCGACTCCGGAGCGGGCGCCGTGCCGAAGAACGCAAAGCTGCCGGCGTAGTGCGGGTCTTCGATCGGTGTCGTCCGGCTGGCATCGGGGAGGTTGATGAAGACGCGCACGGCGTAGTCGCTCGCGACCGGAAGCCTGGCGAATCCGATGGTCAGGAACACGCGCTGTGCGGCGGCATCTCCCTTGATGATGGCGGCGAAGTCGGCCGGTGACAGGGTCGTCTGCCGCGTGATCGGGCGGGCGATGCTGACCGCCGCCTTGTCGGCGATCCGCACCCGCTGCCGCACATCGAACCGGATGTCGGCGCCTTTCCGGATTCGCGCCTCGAGCTTCTGGAACTCGCGCTTCTTCACGATGGCGAAGGTCGCCGGAGAACTGCCGACCGCGCTGCTTTCGTACTGGTAGCTCAGCAGCGGCAGAATCGTGGTGATCCCAGCCGTCATCTCGGCCACGGTGCCATTGGCGTCGACGAAGTGCTGATTCGGCGTGTTCGTCCACGCGGCATCGCTGGTGTTGTCGTTCTCGAGGTCGATGTTCCACTTCGCCCACATGTAGTCCACCATGCAGTGGTGCGTCCAGAACAAGGGATCGAGCGCCGATGCCCCGGTACCCATCGTGGCGCCGATGAACCCATGCACCGAGTTGTGTGGAGTGCCTTCCACCTGCTGCTGGAAGGTGAAGAAGTTCGTGTCGGACAGCATGCCGTCGAGTGTGCCGGTGCTCACGGCCGTGTTGCCCGCCATGCTGGTGCGGGTGCGCGCCAGAAACAGTGCGCTGGATGCAACGAGAAACGCCGGATGGATGGCGGCGTTCTGATTCCAGTTCCAGTATGGCAATCCGAAACTGGCATTGCCGGTGAGCTTCTGGCAGATCTTCTCGAAGTAAAAGAGATACGCGCGGTGCCAGTCGAAGAAGTGCTGCGTACCATGCTGGCAGAACGCAAAACCTGTGGCCGTGCCATGAATTGCCGCTTGCGACGTCCAACTGCGTGGATCACTCGCCGGCAGCGCCTTCATCAGCTCGACGGCCTGGCGATAGGTGGCGATGTCCGCATCGACCGCCGCCGATCCGGTCCGCAGGCGGCGGCGCATCGGCCGGTTCCGAATCGCAGCGGCAAGCTCCTCGCAGCCGCCGAGCGTGCCCATCAGCAGTCCGACGGTCACGAAGCCCAGGCCCTTCACGAAGACGCGACGGTTGATGTCGGAGCTCAGGAATTCCATGGTCGACTCGGCGTGGGGGGGCGCGGCAAATGGAGTCTGGCAGGTACATCTGCACCGACGCCACGACGCCGTGGTCGCTCTCACGGCAGTCCGGGCTCAGCTATTCGCGCATCGTCTCCGCCACTCGCGCATGGAGGCGCGCGGCCGTCTCCTCCGGGAGTGCGCTGGGCACCGCGAAGCCGCCGCGCGCAGCAGCGCGGCATCGTGCATCAGGCGCGCTTGGCCGGACAGGTGGAGAATCCGAGCACTGAGTACACTGGACAGCTGCCGATCAGGGCGGTGAGCAGCGGCACCACGCCGATATGCCCCCCCGCGCCGTCTATGGGCCGACGACCGTGAGTGAGAGCAGGCCGTGGATTCAGCTCTCACTGATCCAGCGAGAAGGCGACGTATGTGCCGCCGCTCGGTGCCCCGTTCTTGCCGCCGCCGCAGGCAATCACGATGTACTGCCTGCCGTTCACCATGTACGTCGACGGCGTCGCATTGCCGGCGGCGGGCAGCAGCGTCTGCCAGAGCAGCCGACCGGTGGCCTTGTCGTAGATCCGGAACTTGTTGTCGTAGGTCGTCGCTGCGATCATCAGCAGCCCGTTCTCCGTCACGATCGCACCGCCATAGCTGTCGGTGCCCGTGTTGCTGATGCCCTGCGCCGCCAGCTTCGGGTACTCACCGAAGGGAATCGACCAGGCGAGCTTGCCCGTATTGAGGTTGATCGCATTCAGCGTCCCCCACGGCGGCTTGATGCCGGGGTAGCCCTCATGATCGAGGAAGATGTCGAAGAAGGCGGTGCGATACTTGAGGAAGTAGGGACTCTTCTGTACCTCCCGCACCGTCTCGACCTTGCCGGTCATCAGGTACTCGACGATCTCCTTCACCGCCGCACCATCCATGGCACCACCGAACGCCGGCATGCGACCGTTGCCTTCGCTGATCATCTGCGTGACCTGTTCGGCGGTGCGTCGCTGCGCGATGTCCACCAGCGATGGACCACCGGCCCCACCCTGCCGGTTGTCGCCATGACAGCCGGCACAATTGGCGGCATACAGTGACTTGTCGGTTCGCGGCACGAGCTTGAGCAGCCAGGCCATCTCGTTCGAGTTCACGTACAGCAGCCCTGTCGTGGGATCGTAGGCCGGGCCACCCCACTCGCCGCCGCCATCCACGCCAGGGAAGATGATCGTCCCCTTGGTGACGTTGGGCGCTTCGTACGGATCGGTCGGGCCGTACTCGGTGAACGTCTTGAGCGCCGCAGCGTGTGCTTCGGGCGTGCGCTGCGTGAGATCATCCTTCGTCAGCTGCTGCCGCGCAAACGGGAGTGGCAGCGTCGGGAAGCGCTGCGACTCCGCGGGGCGTTCGCCATCGAGGGCCAGCGTCGGCATGCGCCGCTCCTCGACCGGAAACATCGGCGCCCCCTTCTCGCGCTCGAACAGCCAGACGTGGCCGGTCTTGGTGATCTGCGCCACCGCATCGACCGGCTTCCCGTCTCGCTGCACCGTCACCAGCATCGGCGCCGCAGGAAGGTCCCGATCCCAGAGGTCGTGCCGGAGCGTCTGATAGTGCCAGATGTACTTGCCGGTGCGGGCGTCGAGTGCAATGACGCTGTTGGCGTAGAGATTGTCGCCCAGTCGGTTGGCACCGTAGAAGTCGTAGGATGCCGAGCCGGTGGCGGCGAACAGCATGGCCCGCCTGGTATCGACCGTCACGCCGGACCAGGCGTTCGCGCCACCGGCAATCTTCCACGCGTCAGGCGGCCAGGTCTCGTAACCCGGCTCACCTGGGTGCGGAATGGTGTGAAAACTCCAGCGGAGCTTGCCCGTCGCCAGCTCGTAGGCGCGGATGTCGCCGGGTGCACTGGGCAACTGTTCCGGCACCGTGCTGCCGATGATCAGCAGGTCCTCGAAGACCACGCCTGGTGTGCTGGCGCTGACGGAGATCTCCTTGGCCGGCCGGCCCAGGCCTTCCCGCAGGTCAACCCACCCGCTGTCGTTGCCCCAGCCAGGGATTTTCCGTCCCGTCTTGCGATCGAGCGCGAACAAGCGGAAGCGATAGTTGAAGATCACCCTGTCGGCGGTCACGACGACACCGCGGTGCCGAATACGCGAGGATGGCGGCTGTCCATTGTTCGGGTCGAACCGCCACAGTTCCTTGCCGGTTGCCGCATCGAGCGCAAAGACATGCAGCTTCGGTGTGGTGGCATACATCACGCCATCGAGCACGATCGGATTGGCCTGCATTTCCGATCCCTTGAATTCGTCGTGGGTCTCGTACGTCCACGCCACCTTGAGCTTCTGCACATTGGCCGGCGTGATCTGGCCCAAGGTGGTGAAGTGGGAGTGGTCCGAATTTCCACCATACACGGGCCAGTCGACCGATGTGGCCGGCGCGACCCGGTCGCACGCCGCGAGCATCGTGGCGAGAAGCAGCGGCTGCATCGAGGCCTGCAGCGGACCTGTGCGAGAGAACATGGCAGATCAGGGTGCGGTGGGAGTGGTGCGGTGGGCGTGGTGCAGTGGGCGTGGTGCAGTGGACTTGCTCAATGTGCCGCGTACGTATCACATCGGAACGTATGTAATCGGACGTGCGGCTTGCGGCCGGGCATCGACTGTCGGCCATCACTCACGTGCCGGTGCGAGGCAGCGGTGTGGCGACGGCCAACCGTGGTCGACATCGTGCTCCGCAGATGATTGCGCGAGCGGAACGTCTTCCCCCTCAATGGCTGAGGCCGCAAGCAGCGTCCGCGGCACGATCCCCGCAGAGGAATTTCCTGTACCTTGCGGCGTCAGATCGGGAGGGCATCGATCTGCGACTGGCGGACAGTCACTCTGAATCCTTACCGTTCGACATGCAACCTGCGTTTTCTGCGATCTGCCCAACGTGCCAGGCCAATATCAGTGATGCTGACCGGGCCTGCGGTCAGTGCGGCGCTGACGTGAGTCTATGGCCCGGGGTCGGGCGCACGCCGCTGATTCTGCCGGGCAATCCGGCCCTGAGTGAAGATGAGGTACGCCGTCGGATCTCCCCGGTCAGGATCGTGGGGGGCACAGCAGTTGGCATTGCGGCGCTCTTCGGCGCACTCTATCTCACGTCGGCCAGTGAGCCTGAGGAACCGGCCCTGCTGTACGCCACCGGCACCACCGGGCTGCCGGCCGAGCTCATTGACAGCACACCGCCTGCCTCGGTGCCGCTGCCGTCGGCCGCCGCGACCACGCCCTCGCCCCAGCCGGCATCGACGGCTGCGGCCACGACTGCCCCGGTCCAAATCGACGTACCGGCCGAACCGGCGCTGGAGCCGATTCCGGCGTTCGTCCCATCGGCGTCCACGCCACTGCCGGCCGCCGAGCCACCGGCACCGGTCAGGAAGCCGACCAGCGTGCCTTCACGCCCCGTCGCACCATCGGTCGCATCAGCCACACCGGGCAGGGCGCCAGCATCACTTGCGGTACCCCCGGCGCCTCGTTCCGTCGCGTCTGCCCCTCGGCCCGTCACGCCACCCGCTTCAGCGCGGACGGCACTCGTCGCCACCGCACCTGCGGCACCGCGCGCCCTGGTCGCGTTACCGGTACTCAAGCTCACCCCGCTGGTCTCCGATTCGCTGCGGCCTGGCGAGCTGCTGCAGCTTCGCTGGAGTGTGCAGGACCCCTCGACCGGTCGTGCCGCGAAGGCCGACATGGAGTTCACCAGCACCGACGCCAGCGTGGCCTCGGTGGATCGTCGCACCGGCATGGTGTCGGCGCGGAGGCCCGGGCGGGTGCGGATCATCGTGGACGCAGGCAGCGGGCGCGACACCACGGTTTCGTTGATCGTGCGACCGCCGGCAACGGTGGCGGTCGTGCTCCCGGCATCGACCGAGACGCCACAGGCACGCAGCGAGGCCGCGCGCTCGACGTCAGTGATCGCGACACCGCCTGCACCCGTCGTCGCGGCGCCGCCCGCCGCGCCTTCGCCGCCAACGCCAACGACAGCGCGCGATGCACGCCGCGATGAGATGCCGAACGATGCCGACATTCGCATCGCCGTCGATCGGGTGGTGAACGACGTGCGGCGCAGCGGTGGACGGAACGCCCAGATCATGGAGTTCTTTGCCGATGGCGACGGTCACCGAGTCGCCGTGATCGGCACGCCAGCCTCGAGTAACGCCGGCAACAACACGGTGCGCGTCTCCTTTGATCTTCGGCTCACCAAGTTCGACGGCGGCGGTCGTCCGGTGGCGCGTGTGGCGCCAGTGTCACTCACCGTCGACAAGCGGGAGAGTGCGGTCACCTCTTCCGCCATCACCATCGGTGCGCTCCGCCGGCAATGATCGACGCTGCTCGACATCTCCCTGCCCGACTGATCTCATGAATGTGCCTGTTTCATCACGCTCGCACCCCCGCAGCGTCGCGTCGCGAGTGGCCGTGGCGTGCGCTCTGGTGTGCGGCAACCCCGGCGTTGGCCACGCGCAATCGGCGCAACCCTACGCCGTGCAGGTGTCGGCGCTGTTCACGACGATCACCGCCGGAAACAGCAGTGTCTCCGGCGCCGGCATCGAGGTGCAGCCGCGCTTCAGTCGCCTCTACGCGACGGAGTCGTTCGGGGCGCTGTCGCTCGGCATCGGCGGGCAGTACACGGTGCACGCCAAGGTTCGTGATCGTCTCAGGATCGCCGGACTGTTTGCGGAACCGCGATGGGTTCCCGCGACCGGATCGACGACGCTCTTCCCGTATCTTTCGGCCAGGCTCGCGGTACAACGGCTGACCGGTGTCTTTCAGTTCGCTGAAGGCGGCAGTACCTGGGGCAGCGCGTTCGGCGCCGGTGGCGGACTGGCCATCAAGCTGACGCGGCGCAGCAATCTCGACGCCGGCGTGCAACTGGTGCGGCAACAGTTCGGAACGATCGGCGTTCTCACCTTCAGGCCGTTCACGACCTACACGGCGAAAATCGGCCTCAGCATGGGTTTCACGCGATGAATCTCCTGACCACGTTCCGGCCTGACGCACTGGTTCACCGGCGCCACACGCTGTTGACCGGTGTCCTGCTTGCCGCGGCAGCGATCGCAGGCTGCTCCGGCGGCGATGAGAACAGCTGTGGTGGCATCATCGAGCCGGTGCGTGTCCTGACGCCGTCGCCGGCGTCGCTGACGCTCGATGTCGGCGCCGACACGCTGGTGGCCGTCAGCCTGTCCGGCGGCTGTGCCAGCGACAGCCGAGCCGTGGAGTGGGCCACCAGCAATGCGCAGGTCGCCACCGTCGACGCGCGAGGCAAGGTGACGGCGGCGGGTGGTGGAAGTGCGACGGTCACGGCGACGGCATTCGACAACAAGGCCCGCGTGTCGATTCCGGTGACCGTGCGCGCGCGCGTCGCGACGACGCTCGATGCGCGGCCGGACGTCGACACCCTCTCACCGCTCGGCACCCGCGTGCTGACGGCCACCGTGCGCGACCAGCGCAACACGGTCATCGCAGCAGCGCCCGTCGTCTGGCGATCGCTGACGCCAAACCTCGCCACCGTCAGCGGCACGGGCTCGGTGAGTGCGATTGCTGCCGGCACCGCCAGCATCGTCGCGTCCACGCCCGGTGCGGGGGCCGATTCGCTGCGCGACACGGTGCGCATCCTGATCGTCACCGCCTGCAGCCTGGTGCGACCGATTCAGATCGGCACCACCTTCACCGCCAGCATCGACGCGTCCACCTGCGAGAACTTCCTTGGCTATCGGGTCGCCAACCAGTACTCGCTGACGGCTGCGGCGCAGACGTACTACGCCATTCGGCTGACGTCGACGATTCCGACGGCGCTGGTGCCGCTGGTGGTCAACAGCGCGCTGTACGGATTGCCGGTCGCCGACACGGCGGTGCGCGCACTGGGTGTGATTCGCGCCGGCACATTCGGAGTGCTGGTGACGGCGCCGGCGCAGACGCCGGGCACCTACACGGTCACCACCGAGCTGAATCCCGATCCGCGCACCACCTGCGTGACCACCGATGTCTCGACGGATGTCGCCTTCAACACCGCCATCACGCCGACCTGTGCGTCACGCGACATTCGCATCCTGCCGCCGATTGCCGCGCGCCAGGTGGTGCGCATCACGGCCACCGCATCGAGCTTCCCGGTCGAGATCGAATTGCGGAACACCGCGGGGTCACTGATCCAGCGGGCGGTGGCCGGTGCGGCCGGAGCCACGGCAACGATCTCGTTCACCAACGGCACGACGGCACGATCGGGGATTCTGCGCGTCATCGGAAGCGCCGGCGCCAACGATCTGGTGGCGGTGACGATCGCACCGTAGCGGCGTCCCGGCACAGGAACACATCGCTGCGGTCGCGACCAGCCTGCGTCACCTCGACGTCGGCTGGCCTGCGCCCTCCCCTCACGAACTACCCGAAAGGATCATGTCGTCGAAGGACGCCACCCCGTTTGTCCGCTTCGCCGTCAGCGTGGCGCTGGTCATGGTCGCATCCGCCTGCAGCGGCGGTGATGCGAAGCCCGCGGACTCCACGGACACCGTCGCCGTCAGCACCGCACAACCGGCGGCTCCGATCCGTCGCGACACCGCACCGCCGGCACCAGGCACCCTGCGCGACGGACGCTCCGGCATGGACCAGCGATCCTACGCCGCAGTCATCCGCGCCGGTGATGCGACCGCGGGCACGTGGCCACAGCCCGATGCCGCGCCCGGTGCCCTGCTGCCAGGCAAACGCATCATCGCCTACTACGGGAACCCGCACTCGAAGAAGATGGGTGTGATCGGTGAGTATCCCGAGACTGAGATGCTGGCGATGTTCGACCGTACCGTGGCAGAGTGGAACACGGCCGACCCGTCGACACCGGTGATGCCCGCGATCCATCTGGTGACGGTGGTGGCGCAGGGTGCACCCGGCGCCGACGGCATGTGGCGCCGGCGCGAGGATGCGTCGATGATCGAGAAGACCTACGCCTGGGCGAAGAGCCGGAAAGGGATTCTCTTCCTCGACATTCAGGCGTCGCACAGCACGTTGCAGCAGGAGCTGCCCGCGCTGCTGCCGTATCTCGAGCGCCCCGACGTGCACCTCGGCGTGGACCCCGAGTTCTACATGCACTATGACAAGGAAGGAGCGCGCCCCAGCAGCAAGATCGGCACGATGATGGCCAGCGACATCAACTACGTCATCCGCACGCTCGACAAGCTGGTGACGGACAAGAAGCTGCCGCCCAAGGTGCTGGTCGTGCACCGCTTCACCCGCAAGATGGTGCCCGATGCCGAGAGCATCCGGCCGACGCGCAACGTCCAGGTGGTGATGCACATGGACGGATGGGGCCCGCCCTGGCTCAAGTTCGATTCGTTCCGTGACTACATCGTGAAGCATCCCGTGCAGTTCACCGGCTTCAAGCTCTTCTATCACAACGACACCAAGAAGGGTGATGCGTTGCTGCTGCCGGCAGAGCTGCTGCGACTGCGTCCGTCATTGAGCTACATCCAGTATCAGTAGCGCGAGTCCCCTCATGCGGCGGGGAGATGCGTGCTCTCGACTCGGCAGTGACAGCATTCGCAGCCCATCCGGTGGCGGCAGGCGTGGCATACCACGTGCGGCATCACACCTGCGCGACCCCGAGAATGCCGGCTGCTGACGACTACTTCGGCGCCAGCTGAATCGTCCTGCCCTCGCGAGCGCTGCGGACGGCGGCGTCCAGGATTTCCATCACGATCATGTTGTTGTCGAGCGACGACGGATCGTAGCTCGCCGGTGTGATCCGCCCTTGGATCAGCGCCTTGAACCAGGCGAAGGGATCGTTGTCCGGCGACGCACGCTCGGGCAGTGTCCGTCGCGACTCTTCTGCCGCTTCGGAGAGTCGGGTGCGGAGTGTGTTGCGATTCTCCGCCACCACCGCCCCCTGCACGCCGTAGAGCTCCATGTCCTTGCGCCCGATCGGCCAGTTCCACGACGCCTGGATGATGGCCTGCGCGCCGGGATACGTCAGGATGATGGTCGCTTCGTCATCGACCTTCGGGTAGTCGGTCGGCTGGAACTGCCGGAGCACCGCCGTCACCGCCGTGGGACGTTCGCCGCGCATGAGGAAGGTCATCAGGTTGGCGCCGTAGCAGCCGAAATCGGTCACCGCGCCACCGCCGTTCTGCACCGGATCGCGGAGCCAGTGCAGGAATTCCTGGCTCACGCCGATCTTCTGCGGGCCCTTGTGCCCATCGTGCACCACCACCTTCCGCAAGGCACCGATGCCACCGGCACGCAGGATGGCGTTTGCCTCGTGCAGCGTCGGGTACCAGGTGGTCTCGTAGTTGACCATCAGCGTGATGTGGTGCTTGTCAGCCAGCGCCTTCATGCGTGTTGCGTGATCGAGGCTCACCGCCAGCGGCTTTTCGACCATCACGTGAATGCCACGGGGTGCCGCCGCTTCGACCACGGCGAGGTGCTCGAAAATACTGCCGAACGCCGCCAGCGAGGCCGGCCGGGTCTTGTCGAGCATCTCAGTCATCGACGTGAAGACGATGTCCATGCTGAAGCCGTATTGCGCGGCATAGCGCTGCACCAGCGCCCGGTTCGGCTCGACGATGCCGACGATTTCGATGTCGCCCTGATTCTTGCGGCCGAGCAGCCAGTGCACGTGGTCGTGGGTCAGGCCGACGATGCCGATGCGGAGGGGTGCGGCATCAGTTCCCAGCTTCGCAATCGACGATGTCCGCGCCACACGACCTTCGGCGACAAGTGTGGATGAGGCATGAATACTCCCACTGACGGGAGTCCACGCGGCGGCGTAGTTCGGAAGCGACGATTGACTGAGCACGGGCACGGCGCAGAGCAGCGCGCTCGCGACAGTCCGAGTGCAGTGTCGCGCGAGAGCGTCGAGAGTCGGCATCCGTCGAAGATGTCTCGGCGACGGCACGGGCCGCCAGTCCCGCATCGCTCCGCGCGGGCACCAGCAGTCCACCGACGTCGAACGTGTTGGCCTGTGCGGCCGAGTCGAGCGGTAGTCGCCACTGAAAGGGCGCCACTGAAAGGGCGCCACCGGGCTGGCGCTCGTCACTGCCCTTCCGTACGCTTCGATATGTCCGCACTCACTTCGGCACCCGCCGCGCGCGTCATCACGCTGGAACAGATGCTCTCGGTGCTGCCTGCGTTGGACCTGCAGCCCGCGATCGAGGCGGCGTTCGTTGCTTACTCGAGGGGCCAAGCCACCGTTCCCCCGGTCGGTGAACTCCTGTTCACGACGCCGCCGGGCGATGCACACATCAAGTACGGTTTCCTTCATGGCAGCCACACCTTCGTGATCAAGGTCGCGACGGGCTTCGGAGGAAACCCCGCGCTCGGTCTGCCGAGCTACTCCGGGGTGATGCTGGTCTTCAGCGCGCGCACCGGCATGCTCGAAACCGTCCTGCTGGACGGCGGTCACCTGACGAACGTGCGCACCGCGATCGCCGGCGCGGTTGCGGCGACGTATCTGGCACCGGCGCGGGTCGATCGCATCGCGGTGTTCGGCACCGGTGTTCAGGCGCGGATGCAGCTCGAGGCAATTGCCCGGGCCGTGAACTGTCGCACCGCCACAGTATGGGGCCGGCGCCAGGAGTCGCTGGATGTCTATCGCTCCGACATGGAAGCCGCAGGTTTTTCCGTCCAGACGACCCTGGATGCGGGTGAGGCGGCGCGCGGTGCACAGGTCATCGTGACGACGACAGCGAGTACAGCCGCCCTGCTCGACGACGGACAGGTGACTGCGGGGTCACTGATCATTGCGATGGGATCAGACACACCGGAGAAGCGCGAATTGACATCGGCGCTGGTCGGTCGTGCGGACGTCTACGTGGCCGACAGCGTTTCGCAGTGCCTCACGCGCGGCGAGCTGCACCATGCGATCGCCGCCGGTACCCGCACTGCCGACACGGTCGTCGAACTCGGCGCCGTGATCGAAGACCGCAGGCGCGGTCGGACCAGTGCCGCGCAGATCGTGATTGCCGACCTGACCGGTGTTGCGGTGCAGGATATCGCGATCGCGACGGCCGTCGCACAGGCGGTCTTGTAGCGTGCCGCGGCCAGACGATATCGTGCGCGTTGCACCCTGCCTCGAACCTACGTCCCACAGCGCTTCATGACACCACCGAGCGTCAACCCGAGCGTTGACCCGATCCTCGCCGCCGCCATTCATCGCGCCGACGCCGCCATTCGCCCCACCGTCCTCGAGACGCCGGTGGTGCCGTGGCCGCAGTATGCCGAACGCACCGGCGGGCCGGTGTTCGTCAAGGCCGAGCACCTGCAGCGCACCGGATCGTTCAAGCTGCGCGGCGCGACCAACGCTGTCTTGCAGGCGATCCCGCTGGGGAAGACCATTGCGACTGCCAGTTCGGGCAATCACGGCCTTGGTGTGTCACATGCCTTGCGCGCGGCGGGCCAGAACGGCGTCGTGTTTCTTCCCGAGAGTGTCGCCCCCGCCAAGCTCGATGCCGTGCGCCGCACCGGCGTGCGCGTTGAACTGTTCGGGATCGACAGCAACGACACCGAGAAGGAAGCGCAACGCGTCTCGGCACTCGAAGGCTGGCACTACCTCTCGCCATACAACGATCCTGATGTGATTGCCGGCCAGGGCACGATCGGCCTCGAACTGCTGCGGCAACTCGACCGGATTGACGTGGTCTACGTCAGCGTCGGTGGAGGCGGACTCATCTCCGGCATCGCGGCCGCGCTCAAGTCCGCCAGGCCCGGCATTCACATCGTCGGCTGCTCGCCCGCCAACTCGTGCGTGATGCACGAGTCGGTGCGGGCCGGTCGCATGCTCGATCTCGAATCGCTGCCGACGTTCTCCGACGGCACCGCGGGCGGCGTCGATGCGGACACGATCACCTTCGGCTACTGCCAGACGCTGGTGGATGAATGGCTGCTCGTGAGCGAAGAGGAGATCGCGCGCGCGATGCGCGATCATATCAACGATCTGCATCAGCTGGTGGAGGGGTCGGCGGGGGTGGCGTTCGCGGCGCTCGTCACGCACGCGGGCGCTGATGCGCGCTTCGCGGGCGCGACGCGTGTCGCGATCTCGTGCGGGCAGAACATCGGGGTGGGGCGGCTGCTCGAGGTGCTGGCGGCGGCGGGGTGAGTGGGCAAGAGATCCTCATGCGTCCACTCGCGCGCGCCAGGAGTGGCAACGATGCTCGCTCCTGCTTGCGCCGGAATCCCTCGAGCTCGGCTAGGCAACAGCTCAGGAGCGTCTGCCATGTTGCTCGTCAGAGGTGGCTGATTCGGCCCCTCGCGTCCTCAACGCCTCACGGTCACCTCCGACGTCGGCAAAGGCCCAGAAATCAGTATGGTATCGGTGACGGTTGCCCAGACGCCTGACGCACAGTGTGCTGCGACGCTTTCGCGCCACGCAGCGCAGCACGATTTTTACCTGGGGTTGACGCTGCGCTCCAAGCCAGCCCCAGAAACGCAAAGCCCCACAACGAAGGAATCGTTGCGGGGCGAGCATTGGGGGAATGGGCCTGCGAGGAGTTGAACCTCGGACCTCACGCTTATCAGGCGTGCGCTCTAACCACCTGAGCTACAGGCCCCAAGAACCGTACAACCTATGCCCGCCCGCTCCGTTCCGCAACGCGAACGGCGGCCGGAACCTCGGCCCGACCCCGGGAGCTGCATCGCCCCCGAGCCCGCCCGATTCCGTCCCCAGTGTGCACCCGCGCGTGCCGCCCTGCCCTACCAGCGCAGTCAGGGCCAGGCCGGTGCCCCGGTCGTCTTGTCGCGCAGCATCACCTTCGTCTCACCCTTTTTGATCTCGGTCGCAATCAGCGACTGCTGGCCAGCCACGATCAGCGTCGAGCCGGTCACATCGATCACATCGCCCGCGGCCAGCGTGAGCGACTTCGACGACAGGAACTCGGCCGGTGCCAGCCAGGCGGTCACCGAATCCTTGCCGACAGCCAGCAGTGCATTGACGCTCGAGCCTTCGCCCTGCTTGACGGTGTCGATGCGCAAAACGGTCACGCCGGTCAGCGCGATACTCTTTGCCGGGTCGTAGGCGCCGGCACGACTGCGTCCGCCAGCGCTATCCTGCTGTGCACGTGCCTGAGACACCGGCAGCGCGATTGCCATCAGCAATGCAGCGGCAGACAGTGTGAAAGTAGTACGGGTCATGTCAGACTCTCCTGCGAGGAAATAAAGCCGGGCACGAGTACGTCCCGTGCTCGTCGTGCATGCCATCAGAAAGGCACACGTCGTGCCGGTCATGCCACGACGCCTTGCCACGTATGGCTCTTTCCTCACCGTGCGGTCAGCGGACAGGTGACGGCGCATCAAATGCGCGGAACATCGTTCACGTGCAGCGGCACACTGCGCAACACGTGGCTGGCGTCGCTGGTTGTGTCGATCACCCGGACAAACAGCCTCGACGGCGTGTGCTGCAGTGCACGTCGGCGTTTCCCGGTCACTGGGGATGGCGTGGCGCGAGCGATGGTGCGTGGGGTCGCGGCAACGTGCGTGGCGCTCGATGGCTGCGCTCGGGGATTGCGCTCAGCGATACACGAAAACGCGAGACGTCGCTGGGGAGCGCACAACGCCCCCGACACTCGTGAGAGCGCCGGGGGCGAGGTGTTCCATATACTGGCAATCGAGAGAAGAGCGCGTGGTGATGCGACTACTGAGTCACTTTCAGCCCGAGGATGTTGCCATCCGGGTCTACTCGTGGACTCCGTTAAGGAGGTGATCCAGCCGCAGGTTCCCCTACGGCTACCTTGTTACGACTTCGCCCCAGTCATGATGCTCGCCTTCGGC
>JANMHB010000019.1:0-2106 GCA_031374935.1 Gemmatimonadaceae bacterium
CGCACCGGCACGGCACTGCAGTCGAACCAGCTGCGGCCGAACGAGTATCAGCGCACGAACATCCGCGCCAACCTGAACTTCACACCGAGCAGCAAGAGCGACGTCGCGTTCTCGTCGACCTACCTGCAGAGTGATCAGCGCCTGCCGCAGACGGACAACAACGCCACCGGCCTGCTGTCCAATGCAACCTCGGGTATGGGCAACTTTGACACGTTGCGCATCGGCTACCGTCAGTTCCGTCCGCAGGACTCCTTCGCAAACATCACGCAGCAGAAGGTTGCGCGGTACATCGGCAGCCTCCAGGCCAACTATCGGCCGGTCAGCTGGCTGAGTGGTCGCGCGACCGTGGGTGTGGACTACACGGGTCGTAACGACTACTCGCTCTGCAAGCGCAATGAATGCGGTTTGGGCGTGACGGCGAACGTGTTCAACCTTGGCATCGGGTACGCGACGAACAATCGTTCGGAGTTCTTCCAGTACACCGGTGATTTCGGCAGCACGGCCACGTTCAAGTTCTTCAAGGACTTCGAGTCGCGGACGGCCGTTGGGGCGCAGTATGTCGGTCGTCGGTTCGAGCGCAACGGCGCGAACGGCGAAAACCTGCCGCCGGGCGCCACACTGGCGGGGCAGGGCGCCATCCCGAGCGTCAATCAGCTCCAGAATGAGAGCCGGACGCTGGGCCTCTTCGGGGACCAGACGATCTCCTGGCGCGATCGGGTGTTTCTCAATGCCGCGTTGCGCCGCGACCAGAACAGCGCGTTCGGCGCTGAGTTCGGCGCGTTGCTGCTGCCGAAGTACTCGCTGTCCTATGTCATTTCCGAGGAGTCGTGGTTTCCGAAGGGCGACCTGATCTCCTCCGTTCGGTTGCGCGGGGCCCGCGGTGAGGCCGCCACCCAGCCAGGCGTGACGGACGCGCTGCAGTTCTTCGGCACCACCACGGTCACTGATCAGGCGGTCGACGTGCCGGCGCTGATCTTCTCGGCGCTCGGCAACACGGCACTGAAGCCGGAACGGGTGCGGGAATTCGAGTTTGGTGTCGATGCCTCGCTGGTGAATGATCGTGTCTCAGTCGAAGCGACGGCCTACGATCGCCAGAGCCGCGATGGATTGCTTTCGCGCACCTTGCCGCCGTCAACCGGTGGACCGGCGACACGTCTCGAGAACATTGCCGCGGTGCAGAACCGCGGGTTCGAGTTGCTGCTGAACATGCGGCTGATCGACAAGCGTCGTTTCTCGTGGGATGCCACGGTCAACGGGTCGCGCAACATCAACAAGCTGGTGTCGCTGGGCAACATTCCGCCGATCATCGGCACAACCAACCGTCAGGTGCCGGGATACCCGCTCGATGGCTACTGGCAGCGCCGCATCACGAGCGTCAATGACGCGAACAATGATGGCATCCTGGTGGGATCGGAGGTCACCGTGGCGGACACGTTCTCGTATGTTGGTCCCTCGGTGCCGATCAATGAGGTGTCACTGCAGAACGTGATTCAGCTCTTCGAGGGCAAGCTGCGACTGTCCGCGCTCGTCGATCGCAAGAGTGGTCACTTTCTGCTCAACGGCACCGACCGCATCCGCTGTGAGACGCGACTGAACTGCCGTGGCGCCGTGGACCCGACCGCCTCACTCGAAGACCAGGCGGCGGCGGTGGCGGTTCGCGTCAACTCGGCGCGCACGCAAGACGGGTTCATGCAGGAGGCCGACTTCTGGCGCCTGCGCGAGGTGTCGGCCGCATTCACCATTCCGGATCGCTTCATGAAGCGGGTCCGCGGCGGCAGCACGGCGACGCTGGTCTTTACGGCGCGCAACCTGAAGCTCTGGTCCGCGTACAAGGGCATCGATCCGGAGAGCAACTATTTCGGAGGAGCGCGAGGCACTGTGAGCGATTTCCAGACGCAGCCGCCGCCGACCTACTACACCATCCGCTTCAACCTGGGCCTCTAGTCATGATCGGTACTGGAAATACCCGCGCTCGCGCGGGTCGGGCCGCCGTACTGGTGGCAAGCATGGCGGGATTGCTCGGCTGCAGCACCAGTTCGATTCTCGATGTCGAGGCACCGGAGGTCATTCAGCCGGATGACGCCAGCGGTGCCACCGGGGCTGCGG
>JANMHB010000159.1:0-11908 GCA_031374935.1 Gemmatimonadaceae bacterium
CGACAGATCCGCTGTCGTTCTCAGCAGGCTGCACGATGCTTGCAAGGGTATTGTTCCTGGAGCAGCAGCAAGCCTCACTGGTGCGGTATGCGCGCCAGCCGCCGCGCAGTTCAGGTGCGCTCATCCGGACAGGACGGTTCATGTGAAAAGAATAGCGCTGCTCATTGTCGGGCTCATGGCGGTCCCGCTGGGGGCGCTCTGGGTCCTCCAGGGCCTGGGAATCGTGCATCTGCGGCCGCTGCTCTGCTTTGCGGATTGCGCTTCTGTGCAAGGTCCTTCAGCTGCATGGGCCGTTGCCGGCGCCGCGCTGTTTGCCGCTGGCGGCGCTGCCGTCCTGGCGTCCAGAAGGGGGCGCACGGCGTAGCTCGCGACCGCCGTCTGCTGGCGTCCGGGTTCCCGGGTACTGCACGCCGGATTCCCTCGCTGACGACGATTGCCGATGCCGATGCGCGTGCGCAGATCTCCACTGACGTTCTTTGCACTGGTGCTCGGCCTGTCAGTCCCCTTCTGGCTGCTGGGTGCCGTGAGCGACGCGCACCTGATGCCGGGGCTCTCCGTGAGTGCGCTGATGACGTTCTGCCCCGCGATCGCGGCGCTGATCCTGGTGGCGCGTGAGCACTCCGCTGACGGCGTCATGGCTCTGTTGCGCCGAGCGTGCGATTGGCCACGGATCCGATACCATGAATGGTACGTGCCAGTGCTGCTCCTGATGCCGTGCGTCAGTCTCGTCGTCTACGGCCTGCTGCGGTGGCAGGGCATGCCAGTCCCGGCTCCGCAGGTTGCGGCCCTGCCGTCGCTGCTCATGTTCCTGGCATTCCTGATCGGTGCGATCGGCGAAGAGCTGGGGTGGTCGGGATATGCACTCGATCCGATGCAGGAGCGGTGGAACGCCGCGAAGGCCGGTGTCCTTCTCGGGCTCGCAGCGATCAGCTGGCATCTCATTCCACTGCTGCTGCTCCACCGGTCCTGGACCTGGATTGCGTGGTGGTGTCTGTACACGGTGGCCGCGCGTGTCCTGGTCGTCTGGCTCTACAACAACACGTCCGGGAGTGTCTTCGCCGTGGCACTGTTTCACGCGACGCTCAACCTGTCGTACATGTTGTTTCCCGTCAACGGATCGCACTTCGACATGCGCTACGGCAGCGTTGTCACGGCTTTCGCGGCGGTCGTGATCACTGGCGTCTGGGGGCCTTCGACCCTGATGCGTCGCGCACGTACCTGAGCGAATCGTGATGACCGTCCGGCGCACCTGGTGGCATTGCGTGTGGCGCGTGCGATCCGGTGGACGGCCGGCGGCGTAGGTAGCGCATGATCCTGCGCCCACTGTTCCCCATGCTCCTCCTTGCCTCGCCGCTCGCCGGCCAGGCCATCAGTACCGCTGGCGTCGAACGTGACGCAGGGCAGTCACACCTCTGGCGGCTGGCCTACGACAACGACTTTTTCGCCGCCACCGATCGCGACTTCACACAGGGCATCGTGCTCGAGGTGCTGGATCCGCGCTCGGCACGCCTGCCCCTGACGCGCGCGCTGATCGCGCCACGGGGCGGTGTCTCGCGTATCGGCATCGCCTATGAGGATGACGGTTACACGCCCAGCGACCTGAAGGCGTCCGGCATCCTACGCGGCGATCATCCATACGCCGGCACCAAGCAGCTTCGCCTGACGCGCAGTGCCACTGACACGCTGCGGCGGCAGCGCATCACTTCGGCGCTCACGCTCGGCATCATCGGCCAGGGGGCCGGTGGCTGACGCGCAAACATGGGTGACCCACGTCATGCCGTGTTGGCGAGTCAGGGAACCCGGCAGATCACGGGCCAGCGGCATCCGACACTCATACGAATCGGACCTCGGCAGAGGGGCCGAGGCTACGCCATCGTCATCGGGACTCCTCCAGCGTGCAGCAGCCACATGGCAATCTCCGCCGCTGGCATCGGTCGGGCAAACAGATAGCCTTGGCCCAGATGGCAGCCCATCGTCCGCAACTCGTCACGTTGCGATTCATTCTCGATGCCTTCTGCCACGGTGCGCAAGCCAAGGGTGCGACCGAGGGTGATGATCGTTCGTGCGAGCGCGGCGTCGGACCCGCCACGCGCGACGCCTTCCACGAAGGCGCGGTCAATCTTGAGAACGTCAACCGGAAATTTCTGCAGATAGCTCAGGCTCGAGTATCCGGTCCCAAAGTCGTCGATGGCAAGGCGCACGCCGAGTTCCTTGAGTCGTCGCAGCGTTTCGAGCGTATCAGCGGATCGGCTCATGATCACCGTTTCAGTGATCTCGAGGGTGATGCATCGGGTAGGTGCCGCGGTGAGACCGATCGCTCCCGCGACCATGTCCACGAAATCCGCTTCCTGCAGCTGCCTGCCGGAGATGTTGACGCTGACGCCCGGGAGCGTGTCCGGATCGAGCCCTTCCTGCTCCCAGAGCACGCGCCACACCTCGAGTTGCCGACACGCCTGCTCCAACACCCACCGCCCGAGCGACACGATCATGCCAGTTTGTTCAGCGAGGGGAATGAAGTGATCCGGGGTGGTGAAGCCACGCGTCGGGTGTGCCCAACGGAGCAGTGCTTCGGTACCGTGCACCATACCACTTGCAAGCTCCACGATCGGTTGAAACATGAGCGAGAAACCCGCCGCCACTGGATCGGTTTCGGCGCCGCGCAGCTCGCTCTCGAGCACGAGTCGCTGCACGATCGCGTCGTACATGGCCGGTGCATACACCGTGTGCCGCATCTTCCCTGTCTCCTTCGCCTCATACATCGCCACATCCGCATTCCGCAGGAGCAGATCCGCATCGTCTGCCGGCAATGCGTAGGCCACGCCGATGCTGGCCGAGACCCGCATGTCGCGGCCGTCGATGTGCAGCGGCTTCTGCAGTGTCTCATGGATGCGCTCCAGAATCGGGATCGCCTCGTCATGGTCCACCAGTTCCTCCAGCAGGATCGCGAACTCATCCCCGCCCAGCCGCGCCACCGTATCGTAGGTGCGCGTCACCTCGCGCAGTCGTTCGCCGACCGCAATCAGGAGGCGGTCGCCAGCTGCATGCCCCAGGGTGTCGTTGACCGCCTTGAAATCATCGAGATCGAGAAAGAGCACCGCCAACGCGCAGCTGGAGTCCGAACGCACCAGTCGAGCGAGGGCATGTTGCACCCGATCGCGGAAGAGCGCACGGTTCGGGAGGCCAGTGAGCGGATCGTGAAATGCATCATGAACCAGCCGTGCTTCGAGACGTCGCCGCAGCGTCACGTCACGCAGCACTGTCTGGACGGCCGGCGCCGACTCGTAGGTGATCACGACCGAGACCGCTTCGACGTCGATCAGGTCGCCGTCGCGGCGTACGAGCCGATACTCTGCCCGGTCGGCGTTTCCGGGTTCTCGTGCCGGGACGCGTGCGCCATCAGTCTCGATGACGAATTCCTGCGCCTGAAGGCCGGTCAACGAGGCACCGTTTTCCACTCCGATCAACCGCGCGGCCGCCGCGTTGACGTACAGGAGCTTCCCGTGTCGATGCACGGCAATGGCTTCCGGACTCGCTTCCACGAGGAGTCGGTACTGTGCTTCACTCTCGGCGAGCGCGGTTTGGCGGAGTATCAGACCCTCGCTGCGCGCCTTCTCCCGCGCGAGACTCTCGAGAATTCGTGATTGCTGGACGATTGCCGCGTAGGTGACGGCGGCCGCCGTGCATGCCGAGACAACGATGGTGATCGCGTGCGATTCCCAGAGCGACAGGTCGGGCAGGAGCGCCTGCTTGGTGGCCTCGTAGACGAACATCCACGCGGCAGCGGCAGCGAACGCCAGCAATGTCGTCCGCCCACGGCGCTCCGGTCCCGCAGGCATCCCGCGGTCAGGCGCGTCGGACACTCTGCTCCCGTAAGCCACCCTTTCCGTTGGCGCGTGTACTCCTGACTTCAAAACGTGAGACCTCCTGCAGCACGCGCTCGGCATCACCGACGAGTGCACCGGCATCCTCCGCCGTCTGTGCCGTGATGCGTGCGGTGTCGCCGAGACTCGCGCGGAGGGTCGCGAGGTCGCGTGCCACTTGCCCCACGCTGTGCGACGCAGTGTCCACTTGCGATGCCTGTTCGGCGGTTCTGGAGCTGAGTGCGGCTACCGTATCACGGAGGGCGTGGAATCGCTCACTCACGACATCGGCCTGTGCCGCGCTGGCGGTGGCGCTGGTCGCCGAGGCTTCAATCAACGCACCGGTCTGTTGTGATGCGGCCGCCGTGCGGATGGCGAGCGCCCTCACTTCGCTCGCAACGACAGCGAAGCCAAGTCCGGCGTCTCCCGCGCGCGCGGCCTCGACGGCGGCGTTGAGCGCGAGCAGGTTCGTCTGAAACGCGATCTCTGCAATGGTCCGGACGATGTTCGCGCTCTCGGCAGCGTGTTGCCGGACAGTCGCCATCTGTGCCGCAAGTGCACTCACCTGATCCGACCCATCGCTCATCGCGTTCGCGACGCCCGAGGCTTCGTCCCGCAGCGCACGCATCACACGAGCGTTCGTCTCGATCCCGGCCGCAGTCTCGGTCAGCGCCGACGTCACGCGATCGATTTCACCGGCCTGAGTGCGCGTTCGTGCGCTCAACGCGGTGTTTTCCGTCGCCATTCCGGCGGCGTGACGTCGCGTCTGCTGTGCCGCGGAGGCAATGTCGCGCATCGACACGTCGAGCATCTCGAGTGCGGCATTGACGGCGAGCGCCAGCCGTGCGAACTCCCCTTGATGCGTCTCAGCCATGCGCTGGGTGAGATCGCCCCCCGCGCTGGCTTCGAGCACCGTGCGTGCATCCGTCAGCGGCTCACGCACCGCGTCAACCGCCTCCGTCATCGCGCTGGCGAGTGTGCCATACACTCCGTCGCGGGGGCCGTCGGCTTCAGTGCCGAGATCTCCCGCACGAAGTCGGCTGACTTTCCGATGGGTGTCGCGCAGCACACCATCGAGGGTGCTCGTCGCCTGTGCGAGATCGGCTGCCACCTGCTCGACCTGCGTTCGAATTGCGTCACTGGCGTCGCCGATCATGCCGATTTCATCGGTTCGTCCCGTGTGCAGAGGCACCAGTGACGGAAACTTCGACAGGCTCAATTCACCGCGCGAGATCGCTGCGCTGCGCCGCGCCAGCTCGATCGCCGGACCCGCTCGGATCTCGTCCAGGTAGGCGGCGATCCGCACGATCGGCTGCGTGAGCCCACGCACTGTCAGCCAGCCACCGATGATGAGCGCCGCCCCCACGACCGCGCTCACGGCGAGCAGGACGAGGAGGTCACGATCCATGGCGGCGCGCTGCACCTTGCGCGCGTCGTCCACATGCGTGGCAACCAGCGTCACCAGTGAGTCGAGTGTCTGAGTCGGCGCACGATCCATGCCCTTCACGGCCCGGTCGGCGCTGTACGGACTTCGGGTCGTATCGTCCTTGAACACCGTCATCGCGGCGAGATAGCGCACGCCGAGGGTATCGTGCGCGGCACGAAACCGCGCCAGGAGCAGTCGTTCACCGGGTTCACGCAGCAGGAGTGACAGCGAATCCGTCAGACTGCGCACGTGCGCTGCCTCGCTCGAGAACTGCGTGCGATACTTGTCGAGGCTCGCGTCATCTCGACCGCGCAACAGTACGTTCTTCCACTCCTGCACCTGCGTCTTGAAGGCAATCTGTGATTCACGCGCGAGCAATGCGGCGCGCACGTCCGTGGTGAGGAGCGAGTCATACGCTCGTCCGGTGCTGTCGAGGTGTTCCACGACAGCCAGAATGGTCATGACGACGACGGCGACAGCCACGGCGAGTATGCCGCTGAGCCGCGTGGAGAGCGAACGACGCACGTGAAGTCCGGGGATCGAAGACGAAGGAGGCAGTTACCTCAGGGAGGTTTCGGCGCCAGACCCGTTGCGGTTCGGAGCCCACCCGAGACCGTTACAATCCCACAGCGACCAGCCTCCGGGATTCGTCCCTCGGAACGGCGGCACGGCCAGCACCGCGCCTAGGCGGGCCGTCACAGAATCGTGACAATGAAGGCGGGTGCCGGCTCCTGCCTCCGGCTCCGCGGCAGGTCCGTTCTGTCGCGTCTTTTCACGGTCTTCTGCAGCCCAGCCGGGCGACCGCTACTCGTAGTGCTCGGCGGGTATCAAGGCCGCGCGCGATTACACCGCCGACATCGGCATGTCCTCACGCTCGCGGTTCGGAAGCAAAACTGCCGGGCTCATTTAAACCGTCATCCAAACCGTCGTCCAAACCGTCGTCGCATGTGACGACATTCCACGACCCGCGAGGCACACCGGCGCGGCGACACTCCAACTGGATCAGTCGTCTTTACCGTTTCGACGTGCCGTGCGGCGCGCAAACCATTCGGCCAGCCCCTTTGCACGTGATTCGTGCGGCGTCTCGCGGAAGAAGTCCGTGTCGGCGACCCCTCGCGACAGCCTGTCGTCGGCGCGGGGCGCGGGCGGTGCTGACGTGCCGGTGCGCGGGAGGTCTTCCATTGGCGCGCCGCCGACTGTCACCCCCGTGTGAACTTCGACGGCCGTGGTGATCGAGCGTCGAATGAGGGTGATGCGGATCCGATCCCCGAGCTCGGCCTTGGTGCCCTTGGTCGGAATGCTGAGCGCTTTCGCAAACGCGATCAGCTCGTCCTTTCGCCAGGTTCTGGCGTCGAATTCGCCAACGGGCATCTCGGCGGCATTCGGCTGGGACTCGGCAGTCGGACACATGTCAGCAAGACGATCCGGCAGGCCGAAGGGTGACACCTCCCGGCGGAGCTATTCGTCGTCCCGGATCATCCGAAGCCCGGTGGTCTCGAGTCGTCCATCGGCCCGCTGCGCACGGCCCACAGGTAGCCCGACAGTGCGACGCCGATCGGCATGAGGAGCAAGCATACGACGATGAACAGCACGCTCCATGGGGGTCCGGGTTGAAGGTCGTGCCGAACCAACTCGCCAGTGACACCGTCCGCGAACTGGCGAGCATGAGGAGCGCGGCGACGAGCAAAGAAAGGTAGCCGGTTATCGCGAGGCCAACACCGACCGCGTTGTACCCGAACGCCCGGATGATGCTGCGGCGGATGATCGCCATTGACCGGCGTGCGCCGTCGTCGCCGTCGTCGCCGTCGTCGCCGCAGGACGACGCGGCGCACGAGCGGATGCACCACACGCTCAAGCGGCAGGCCATTGAACCGGTGCGCCAGACCTGCGCCGCGCTGCAGCGCAACTTCGATGCATTCCGGCGCGAGTACAACATCAAGCGACCGCATGAAGCATTGGTGCAGACCACGCTCGCCTCACGCTGCACGAGGTCCTTCCGGCCCTGTCCGACGCGCGTCCCCACACCGGAATGCCCACGGCCACTTCCTCATCGATCCGATCACGACGGCGGGCACATTCCGCTTCGGCAGGCGGCTCGTGTACGTCGAAACGCCCTCACGAACCAACGCATCGGCATCGAAGAGACTGACGACGGCCGGTGGTCGAGCTACTTCGATTCAGTCGGGCTGGTGACGCTCGATGAACGCGATCACATCATCCAGAGCTGACTCACGTGTGGAGGATGTTGCCGGACTGAAGTGTCAAGGATGTTCCCGATCATTCACAAGCTGTATCAGCGCGGCACCTCGCCGCTCAACTGCCGCACAAGAGCCGCGAAGCGTGTGGCGTCTGGCGACAGGCCTGCCGCATGCTCCGTGCATCCACGCGCTGGTTGGACGCGAAGGCTTCGCAGGTCTCGGGTGCCATTTCCCTTCGTTTGGAGTTCGCCATGCGTGTTCAGTCGATCCCCCGTGTACTTGGCTTCGCGATCATCGCCGTGATGACGGCCTGCGCGTCGCTGACCAGCACCACCACCATCGAACCCGGAAAGGCGTTCCGGCTGGGGGGCGGGCAGGCTGGTGCTTTTGACGTCCGCGGAACGAATACCGGGCCAGTCGCGATCGTCGTGTTCTCGGAACTCGACGGAAAGCGGGATCGCGTGCTCACCCTGGCGCCCGGCGCGCCCGTCGACGCACGGTTCCCGAAGTCTGCCATGGCAATCTTTATGAACACTTCGTCCACTCGGCCGGCCACGGTCGCGATCAAGGTGACGGGCGATATTGGGGCGCTGGGCATGAGCTACGAGCAGAATACGAAGCGGTGACAGTTGATGGCCGGACAGGGTTGGCGCGAGATGCACGCGTGGCTGATGACGCGATGCGCCAATGCGGGGCTGCTCCCTAACACGCAGATAACCTGCAAGGGCCGCGGCGCTCCGTCTGCGGCGCGGATCTTGTCAGGTTCATCCGATTGTCGAGCGGCCCTTCCGCCGCGACTCCACCTTTACCTCCACCAACGCACAGCTACGCGCGAACCCAAGGCCACGCTTCAAGGAGGGGAACACCCTGGCGGTCGCGATGCCAAGCGACAACTCCGTGACGACCGTCTGCCCGAGTTGCCTCACGATCTCGTTTCGGGGTTCCTCCTCGGAACCGTCTTTGGCCAGGACGCCCTCGGCGAACTTCAGAACGAGTGCAACTGCGTTGGGCAACTGGTCGTGGTTCCGGTCGAGGATCGCCCTGATGATGCCCGGCTCGACCCCGTCGTCGATCGCGGCATTCACGGCAATCTGGACGCAGGGACCGCAGTCCTCCTCTTGGGTGGCGACAATCCTGACGGCATGAACGAGGACTGGATCCGATCGGCGGCGGTGCGCGGCTGCCGGAAGGAACATCAGAAACTTCAGGAAGCCCGAGAACGAAGTGTCACCCAGCTGCTGCAAGTAGTCGGCCCGAACCCGAAGCTGGCGCTCTGCTTGGCGCTGCACAAATCGGACGAACGCTTTCACTCGTGATCCCCCTGGGGTCCGCCCAACGAACGAACGGAAATGCGTCACGCTGCACTGCGGCTGTACGATCGTACTCCTGCTCGCCGACCAGTGGCAGTAGCAACGCGAGTTATGTGGCCGCGATGCGACCCACGCGCTCTCGCCAGACCACCACGATTTCCGCCCAAGGGCGCTGAAAGAGTCGAGCAAGTACTTCTCGGATCCCACGCCCGGGTGTACGCAGATAGTCGCCTAGCGCATCGACGCCACCCGCCTCGTTCACCACGCGCAGCTTCTGCGCGCCCGTCCACTGCTTCTGCGGCGTCGTCATCCTCGGAACGCTACGCGCCGAGGCTAACCATCGCGAGAGCGTCACCTGCGGCACCCCCACCTCGGTCGCCAACCGATTCGCACTGATCGCGCGGGGGCCCACCAACCGCTGCAGGACCCTCGCCTTGAATGCGGTCGAATACTGCGTCATCGTACCCGTGCTCCTACGCCCCCACCAGGAACCTGCTCCTCCCCGACTTCACCGGAGCGGTGATGCGACAACTATCCCGACACAGGGGGAACCCGTGTTAGCGGGCAGGCGGGTATAGCCCGGGTACATGGTTTACAGAGCAGTCCGGCAACATGGCTTACACTCCTTCTACACTGCATTGCGACACTCTTTTGCGCGAGGTCGCAATGCCTTGGATGGAAACCAACGCCATGAACGAACGCCTGAAATTCGTGCAGGACGCCCTGAGTGATCGCTTCACCATGGCCGAAGTGTGTGCCCGCTACGGCGTGAGCCGACCGACCGGGTACAAGTGGATTGCGCGCCATGCGGAGGAGGGGCGGCGCGGGCTCGCGGACCGGAGCCGCGCGCCCTTGACCTGCCCGCACGTGCTCTCGGCGACGATGACCGAGCTCCTGGTGGCGTGCCGCGAGGCCCATCCGTGCTGGGGCGCCCGCAAGCTGATCGCCAGCCTGCAGGGCAAGCATCCGCGCATCCGCGACTGGCCGGCGGCGAGCACGGTCGCCGATCTGCTGGCGCGGCGCGGCCTCGTCAAACGCCGCCGCACGCGCCGACCGACGACCCATCCTGGCGTCGTCCCCGCCGCCGCGGACGACCCGAATGATCTCTGGACGGCGGACTTCAAAGGCCAGCTCCGCACCGGCGATCATGCCTACTGCTATCCGCTCACGATCGCGGATCTCGCGTCGCGGTTTCTGCTCACCTGTCACGGATTGCGGTCGACGAAATGCGAACTCGCGAAGTCGATCTTCGAGCGCGCGTTTCTCGAGTACGGGTTGCCGTGGGCGATTCGCACCGACAACGGGGTGCCGTTCGCGACGGCGGCCATCCACGGGTTGTCGTTCCTGAACGTCTACCGGATGCAGCTCGGCATTGCGCATCAGCGCATTCGACCGCCGTCGCCCCAAGAGAACGGCGCGCATGAACGCATGCATCGCACGCTCAAGCGCCAGGCGAGCGGCAGACCTGTGCCGCCCAGCAACGCAACTTCGACGCGTTCCGCCGTGAGTACAACGACGAGCGGCCACACGAAGCGTTGGGCCAGCGCACCCCGGCGTCGCGTTACACGCCCTCACCGCGCCCATATCCGACGCGCCTGCCAGTGCCGGAGTATCCCGGCCACTTCACGGTGAAGACGATCACCACCGGCGGCACGTTCCGCTTCGGCAAGCACCTCCTGTACCTCGCCAACGCCCTCACCAATCAGCGCATCGGCTTGGAGGAAACCGACGACGGCCTCTGGTCGATCTACTTCCACAGTGACCTACTGGCCACACTCGACGAACGCGATTACATCATTCAGAGCTGACCCACGTGTCAAGCATGTTCCCGGCTGTTCAGGTGCGTGAGCCGGTGCTCTAGACCGATCGCTCCCAACGCCAGACGGGCCCGTCGTCCGGATCAACTACCGGGCCGACGCACGCAAATCCCACCGTCTCCAGCACACGACACGACGCACTGCGCTCCGGAAGCGTATGCGCAACGAGCCGCACCGCGCCGGCGGCGCACGACGTCGCCACGTGCACGAAGTCCGCCGCCATCGCGCTGGCGACGCCACGACCTTCTTCGCCTGGGAACGTGAAGTACGCGAGTTCCACACGGCCGGACGTATCCGGTCCGCTCTTGAATCCGCACGTGCCTACCACGCGACGCGACGTGCCTTCCAGCGCAAGGTACCCAACCCACGGTATGGATACTGGAGCCGCCGCAAGCATAGCAGCCGTGCCCGAAGCGATGGCGATCGTCGTCGTCTCGTGTGGCGCAAGCGCAACGGCGTGCTCACGCGCAAACACCGCATGGTCGCGTGCGAGACGGTCAGCCGTGTCACGGTCCAGCGCGAACAGGGTCAGCTGCGGCATGTAGACGGTGGGATGCGGTCTAACCCGCCAGCTTCTGTTGTGAGCGGACCGCTCGATGTGTCGCGTGGCGCTGATGGTCGGTCCGCTCGGCAACAGCAAGCATCGGTAGGCGCGCGCACGGGAGGGTTGGATCGAAACAGCCCGTCGCGCAACGGAACGGTGACAGTCCGTGCCGGAGTCTGGCGTATGCTCGGCGCTCCTCGGTCCCGGAGCGCGCATGCCCGACGCGGCACCGGCGGCGCGTGGCGTCTACAAACCCCGGCGGCCCCTGGCGTCGCCGCTCTTTCGGTTGGTGTCGGATCACCTGCACCGCCTTCAGACGGTCTACGACGACCGCTTCGCGCGCGAGTACGGCCCGTGGCGGCCCGTCGTCGCGCGGGTCGCTGAGAAGTTTCTCGCCTGCGGTGTGCTCGAGCACGGCTTTGCCCGCATCCACTGCGATGCCTGCACGCACGAATACCTGCTCGCGTTCTCATGTAAATGCCGCTACTTCTGTACGAGCTGCCACGCCAAGCGCCTCGCGATCTGGACGCAGTGGCTCGACACGACACTGCTCGCACCAGTGCCGCACCGGCAGGTGGTACTCATGTCAGTGCCGATCTGAGATTGTACAAAAGCGCCGATTGAAATTGCACACTGGGCGTTCCTGACCGGCGGGGTCCTGCCGGTCGTTCCGGTCATCTTGATCTCTTTCCTTCGGGGAGGAGGTCGGTGTACACCAGGGATACCCTCGTGCTACTCAAGCATTATCTGGAG
>JANMHB010000172.1:0-2206 GCA_031374935.1 Gemmatimonadaceae bacterium
ACCGTATTCGAAGCGGAGCGACGCGTTCATGCGCTGGTACACCGGCGTGGAGATCGAGTTGGAAATGCTCCACAGGTCGGAGAGACGGTTCGACGGACGCCATGGCACCAACGCATTCGAGCCGTCACGCTGAAAGATGCCCGAGGCGAACGCCGGATTGACCGTGACGAAACTCCGCTGGATCGAGGGGGAGAGTCCCCATCCGCCGCGCATCGTGATGAAGGTGCCGACCTGTTCGCTGCCTTCGATCTGTGCCGAGGGCGCGAACGACCCGTAACGCCAGAGCCGCGTCGGGCCGGCGAAGATGCTGAGGTTCTGAAAGAGCGAGCGCTCGCTGCCCAGGAATGACACGCGCTGGAAGGCGCGCCCCTGCTGGTAGCCGACACGCGGCACGAATCCCGCCCCCGTTTCGAAGTCGTCGCCGATCCCGGTTGCGGCGAAGTTGAAGCCCCAGCGGCGACCAGTGCGGTCGAACTCGGCGCCCCAGATCGGTGCCGTCGTGCTGTTGCCGGCGCGGGTGGTGAACGAATGCCCGAACTGCCCCTGCAGGTAGTACAGGTTCTGGAACACGTACCGGGTATCCGCGGCAACGACGGTATTCGACGCACCGTTGCCGCGCCGATCGGTGATCGTGACACCAGCAACAGAGTTCGTACCGTAGTCACTCCGCAGCCGGGCGATGTTCACCACGTCATTGTGATCGCGCAGTTCGTCAACGGCCGAGAGCAGTGCCACGCCGATGCGACCGGTCTTGCCCGTCACCTTGCCGCCCGCAATCGGGTTGGCGATGGTCCGCGAGTAGACGAGTTGATTGGGTGTCGCGAACAGTTCGATCCCTTCGAGGAAGAACGGGCGACGCTCCGGCAGGAAGAGGGCGAAGCGCTCGTTCACCGTCACCAGCCCTGCGTCGGCCTCGACCTGCGAGAAGTCGGGGTTGATGGTGCCGTCGATCGCGAGCGCTGGAAAGCCGAGCCGAAGATTCACGCCTCCGTCTCCGGTGAGCGGCCCCTGGCGGAATCGGCCGGATGCGTTCAACGCGCCCGCGCTGACACCGGTGACGAATGGCTGCACGTCGGTCACCACGCCCCGGTTGACCCGCTCGATGCCGGCGAGGATGCCGGATTGCGCCAGGAACGATGACGCGCCGCGTTGCGCGTCGGTCCAGGTGTCCTCGGCGGCGCGCGACGGACTGTTGCGCACGACCTGAATCCCCCACGACTGGACTTTATCGGCCGAGAACCGGATGCTCCGGAACGGGATCTTCATCTCGATCACGTAGCCGGTGCTCGTGCGGCGCCCAGATGTCTGAAAGACGAAGTCAGGGTTCAGATCGACGCTGCCGCCAAAGATGTTGCCGACGGCCGCTGCGCCCTCCGTACGGACGCCGTCGAGCTGCACGCCGAGCGCGTTGGCGCCGAAGAGGTAGGCGCGGCGGCGATCGTTGAAGGTGTCGAGATAAATCGTGACGCGATCGTCATTGGTGATATTGTCACGCTTCGATACCGTTGCGCGCACCGTGGCCGGGTCGGCGGTAGTGGCGATGATGCCGAAGTAGATCGCCTGCGCGGTGTAGACCACGCGCACCTCGGTCGAGTCCACCGCCGGCCGCTGGTCCACCGGCTGATACTGCGAGAATCCCGTCAGCCGGGCGGCGTTCTGCCAGGCGGCGTCGCTCAGCACGCCGTCGATGACCAGGGAATCCTCGAGGCGTGGCGGACGGACGGTGGGGGCGCCGCGCCCGGGGACCACAGCTGGCTGCGCCTGCGCGACCGCAGCGGCGATGGCGCACGCGACACAGACGGCGCTCTGGCGAACCGATTGGCGGCGCCGCGCAGGAGGGCCGTCGACGGTGTGGTGCTGCAAGACGGGCTGGACGACAGACATGGTTTCCGAATGAAAGCTCGCACGTCGAGCGTGCGATGCGGGAAACATACAGTCCGGCCGCGACGCGCCCGGTGCGTGCCGAAAGAGATGACACCGTCCGCTGACGGCCGCCCCGTGGCGGCGACTGTTGACAGCGCGCGGGGAGGGACATAACATACAACCATATGGTTGCACGAGCCACACTCTCCGATGCGGAACTCGATCGACTGTTCCGCGCACTCGCCGACGCCACGCGACGCGACATCGTCGCGCGGGTGATGACCGGTGACGCTGCCTCCGTCTCGACCCTCGCGTCGCGCTACGACATGTCGTTTGCCGCGGT
>JANMHB010000189.1:0-4914 GCA_031374935.1 Gemmatimonadaceae bacterium
CGCATCATGAACATCGGCATCCCGATCTCGCTGGGATCCAGCGGCAGTCGATCGGTGAGCAACTCGTACAGCATGACGCCGAGCGAATAGATGTCGGTGCGGGTGTCCACGTCCGACAGTGTCGGATCGGCCTGTTCGGGACTCATGTAGGCCGGTGTTCCGACTGCGTGCCCGTACTCGGTCGCCATCGTCTGCGCCGTCAGCGACTGCGCCAGCGCCTTGGCGATACCGAAGTCGATCACCTTCGGCACCGGCTTGTCGTCCTGGATCGCGACCAGCACGTTCGACGGCTTCAGGTCGCGATGGATCACCCCTTTCTGGTGGGCGTGCTGCACCGCATGACAGACGTCGATGAAGACCCGGAGGCGTTCAGTCGTCGTGAGTTGCTCCGCGTCGCAGAAATCGGTGAGCGGTGAGCCCTTCACCAACTCCATCACGAAATAGGGGAGCCCGTCCGGCGTCGTGCCGCCATCGAGCACCTTGGCGATGTTGGGATGGTCCATGACGGCGAGCGCCTGCCGTTCGGCCTCGAACCGGCCGATGACCGCTCGCGTGTCCATCCCCGCCTTGATGACTTTCAGGGCCACGCGCCGACGAACAGGCTCCGTCTGTTCCGCGACGTAGACCAGCCCCATGCCCCCCTGCGCCAGTTCGTGGAGAATGCGATAGCGCCCGATGTGCTCAGGGGCTGCCGGGATGCTCAGTGGCGGCGCCGACGATGCCGCACGACCCTCAGTCGTGGACATGCACGGTCCATATGGCGATCGGTAACGGCTGAGCGGCGAGCGATCCGTGATCGACCGCCCCTGCCCACAGCGAGCGCTCGCGCAGCCGGAGAGCGGAGGTGGAGCGGAGCCGCTCCATCACGGCGACCTAGAGGATGATGATGTCAGGATCGATGACCTCTTGCACGGCCTCGGTGCCACGGACGCGGCAGGTGAGGCGGACGTTGTAGGCGTAGGTGCCCTTCGTTCGTGCCGCGCCTGACTTGCCACTGTTGACACCCTTGGCCCGCTCGCCGGCAAAGGGCCAGACCTGCGTCGGGTCCTTGAGGGTGATCTCGAGAGACTCGATATCGACGTTGCCGGCCGCCGTCCATTCAATGTCGTCACCAACGTTGATGGTGATCTTCTCCGGCGTCACGAACCCCGGAGTGATTCCTGAGCCGCAGTGCACCTTGACGGTGCCGGTCTTCGCCGAGTGCGCGGCAGCCACCGGCGCCCGCTCCGCACCGAGCCAGAAACTGCCCGCGACGGCTGCGACGGCCATGAATCGGACCATACCGAAACTCCACTGGTGACTGGTGAGGTGCGCTGGCCCGCACGACGCAGGCACAGCCCGGGGGGCTGGGCGAATCGTGACAGGGCCAGCGATGCATACTGCAGGCCGGTTCAGATGATGTCAATACGATGTGTGCCGTCGCGGAGATGGTACCGCGCACCTCCCCGGGCGTGTGCCCGCGACGCCTGTGCAATCACGCACGGGTCGCTGTTCGCATCACACGCTCCACACGTGCGCTATCTTGACGCCGTTCCCGTCGCGCCCGATCGGGCATGCACGGCGATTTCACTCGAACGCCAGATCCATGCGATCCCTGCGCACCATTGCGCTCGTCCTCGCTGGCGCGGCCGCGACGCTCGCGTCGAGCGCTCGCCATGCGTCCGCCGCACCACGTCAGGTGGTTCGCCCGACGCAACTGACGCAGGCGCCGATGTTGCGCCACGTCGTACTGTTCGCGTTCAAGGCCGCGGCGACGCCGGCTGACATTGCGAGGCTCAAGGCCGCTTTCGCCGCCCTGCCGAAGCGGATTCCGGTCGTCCGTGGATTTGAATGGGGGACGAACGTCAGCCCCGAGAATCTGGCAAACGGATTCACCCACTGCTTCATCGTGTCGTTCGCAGATGCTGCCGGTCGCGACGCGTATTTGCCTCACCCCGCGCACACGGCATTCGTCGCGATGGCCGGGCCGTTCATCGAGAAGGCGCTGGTGGTGGACTTCGTCAGCACACCCTAGCAAGCGGTGGTCGCTGTGTCAGCCCTGATGCCCTGAAGCAGCGCGGCCGATGCGGCGCTCTTACAGGGCTTCTGACCGTCTGGCGGCTGGCGCCGCACCAGATCGATCAGAGGAAATCAGTGGCGTGCGTTGAAAACGAGCGCAACGGAACTACGGCGGTGCAATCCAGGCAACGGCCACCGTCCCACTCGAAGGACAACACCAGCCCGTGGCGGAGTGATCAGGGCACGTATCCACCCTTCACGACGAACGGCGGTCTCACCGGGCGATCGTGCGCGCACGACGATACTTGGTCAGTGGCCGCGTGTGGCAGGCGGCGTACGAGGGTGATGCACGGCGGCGACGGCCGCTGATGTTGTCAAGGAAACGAATCGCCCAAGGTCTTTCGGAGACGTCGTCATGTGAGGACCGGCTCGGCAAGATCCATGTCGTCTGCGGCGTGGTACTGCGCTTCGTACTGCGCCGGTTACAGGTAGCTGAGTAAATCCACCAATCGCGTGGTGTTGAACACACGGGCCACGTCACGACGCGGTTCTCCGGTGGGTACAACCACCGCCCGCGTGGCAGAGGGGACCACGGCGCCTACTCGGCCCACCCGATTGAGTTTCCCATCCCGACTGACCGCGCATACAATCACGCGCTGTGGCTCTGCTGGCTTCTAGACGGTTTGAAGACGCCACCCCAGTAGCGTGAGTTTCGATTTGCGGGTCGCGCGCCGGATGCGCAGCACGTCCGGATCCTGAGGGACCTGACCGGGAGGCCCACCATGACGCATCGCAGCCTTCGCCTCGTCGTCGTGCTCGCCTGGGCGATGACCGCCTGCTCCGATATTCCGAGCGAGGCCACCGCGCCGGCGACCTCCCAAACGCCGAACGAGGCCACCCGGCCGCCCTCCCCATCGCGCACCCCACCGGCGACCCCACCGGCGACCCCACCGGCCACCCCACCGGCCACCCCGCCGGTGCCCCCCGGCCCGCTCCCGCCACCCACGCGCGCGCTCGTCGTCGAGAGCTTCACGCTCTTCGACTTCGTGGACCCGTACTCGCCGCCAGGAACCCACAACTACATGCCGATGATCCGCCTGCGCGAGCCGAGCGGGACGGAGTCGGCATCGGTCGTCGGGGTCATGGCCACGATGCCGACGGCGCCGTCGACGGGCTGGTGCACGCCGTCGCCCGCCCGGACGTGGGCTCCCGGCACGTCCGCCGACGTACTTGGGCTCGACCGCTACTTCCACGAGCCGGAGTTCTGGTTCGGCCCATACGATCGGAGTCTGCCGATCGGGCCGGTCGTGGTGGTGCTCCTGGTCCGGGAGAGCAGCGGTGCGCTCGGCTCCATCACACTGTCCAAGACCATGAGCGCGGAGGACATCACGACCGTGGCGCCTCGCGTGATGCAGGAGTCGCACCTCGGCTGCAGCGGCGATTGACCGGCAGATCCTTGACGTCGCCAGCCTCGCCGAATACGCCATGAAGTGGGCGCGATCGGCGAAAAGAGTGCCGGAGCACTCAACGATGTTGAAATCGCCCTCGTGCTGGCCGGCCTCCTTGGAGAAGTCACTCTCCCGTTTGTCGGAGACGTACGCGCCACGGGTGGTCGCGGCGCCGAGCTGAGGGCGGCGGCGAGCCGCAGCGAGCAACGCACAGACCCGCACCAGGCTCGGGGAAGGCCGGCTGGAGCAGAGGCGAACACGCCCCTCGGCTGGCGTGTTCGCGGTGGAGGGGCGGTGCAGCGGTACTGCGGGACCGTGATGGACACCGGGCGCGGCGAAAGTTACTGTAACACTCGTTATGAGAACCAGTCATCGCCCCCGCCGCCCGTGTCCCCGCCGGTGAGTCGCCCACGCGGGGACCATCAGGAGCGCCGCGAGGCGATTGCCGCGGCGGCAGCACGTCTGATTGCGACACACGGTCTCGAGCAGGTGACGCTGCGCAGCGTCGCTGCGGAGCTTGGCGTGACGACGGGCGTCGTCACGCACTACTTCGCGTCGAAGGAAGCCATGCTGCGCTACACCAAGGATCTCGCGTTCGATCGCGCCTACGAGCGCGCTCGCGCCGCGGCGGTGGGGCCACCCGGCATGGAGCGCCTGTACGCCGTGGTGACGGCCGTGCTGCCGCTCGACCGCGAACGTCGCACGCTCTGGCGACTCCTGGTGGCGTTTCTGGGCAGTGCGGTGGCGACGCCCGCGCTGCGACGGGTGCAGGAGCGGCGCATGGGTCGTTGGTACGATCTGTACCGCGATACCTTGGCACCGCTGCGTGACGCCGGCGACATCCCGGGTGATGCCGATGTCGCTCGCATGGGAAAGGCACTCGCGTTGTTCGTGGAAGGGATGTCCATCCACGTCGTCATGACGTCGCCAACGGCGAGTGCCGCGTGGCAGGAGGCGTTCGCGCGCGAACAGGTGCGCCGTCTCGTCACCGGCTGACCGGGAGAAACTGATGCGGCATCTCCATGTGGCACTTACGGTCGCACTGAATGTCGCACTGAATGTCGTACCCGCGGTCGCGCGCACTGTCGTGTTCACCGCCCCGCTGCTTTCGATTGCTTCACAACGTGCACTGACGCAAGCCGCGCCACCAACCGCGCCACCAACCGCCCTATCCACCGCCGCACCAACCCGCACGGTCGCCTTCACCACGAAGGAGGGCACGTGGGTCTCGCTCGACGCGAGCCCGGACGGGCGTACCCTCGTCTTCGAACTGCTCGGTGATATCTACACGCTGCCGGTAGCCGGAGGACGCGCACAGCCACTGCTCACCGGGCGCGCCTTTCAATCGCAGCCCCGCTACTCGCCCGATGGCACTCGGCTCGTGTACATCAGCGACCAGAGCGGCTCCGACAACGTCTGGGTGGCGAACGCCGACGGCACGAACGCACGATCGCTCACGCGACTCCCG
>JANMHB010000027.1:0-49157 GCA_031374935.1 Gemmatimonadaceae bacterium
GACACCGGACGCCGTCGTGGCGGAGAACTCGTACACACGCATGCAGCGCGAGTACTACGACACCACCGCGCACATCATGAACGAGGTGAACCATCGCCACCACAACGCGAACCAGGACTACTGGGACATTCTGGTGGCCGACACCGAATCGGGGTTCCGCGATCGAACCGCGCTGGATTTCGGCTGCGGTTGCGGACGCAACATCCAGAATCTCTGGTACCGGTTTGCCCGCATGGACGGTGTGGACATCTCGCCCGAGAACCTGAAGCACGCGAAGCAGAACATCCTTGCGGAGGGCTGCCCGGCACACCGCTTCGGACTCACCGCAGTCAGCGGCGTCGATCTCGCGCCCCTCGCCTCCAGCCGGTACGACTTCCTCATGTCGACCATCGTGCTGCAGCACATCTGCGTGCACGAGATCCGGAAGCAGTACTTCCACGAGTTCTACCGCGTCATGGCGCCAGGCGGCCTGCTCTCGCTCCAGATGGGCTTCGGCGAAGGGTGGGGCAAGGCCGAGTACACTGACAATCACTACGAAGCCCTCGGCACCAACTCGCACCACGACACCAAGGTCACCGACCCGGATCAGCTCCGCGTGGACCTCGAGGCCGCCGGCTTCACCGATTTCCGGTACGTGCTGCGCCCGTCGTTCTCGGACGGCCACCCGTTCTGGATCTTCTTCAAGGCCCGCAAGCCATCCCAGGCCTGATCGTCGCCGCCTTCACCCGACTTCAAGGAACTCCAACTCCAATGGCTACACTCGCCTTCGATCATGCGCCGCAGAGCGCTCCGTCCGCGGCGTCCGACCTGCCGACGTCCGAAGCCCTGGTGCAGGTCGCCGTGGCCTTTCTCGATGCCGGACTGGTACAGTCCTCGGCGCAGCTCTTCACCATGGCCGCCACTGCCGGCGCTGATCGTGACGTCACCGACGCCGGCCGCCGGCGCGCGTTGCAGATCAGCGCCACCGACGAGTCGATTGCCGCCAGGACGATGCGCGGCAGCACCATCATGCTCCCCTCTGCCGAGCGCACCGATGACGGCATGCCGCGGTTCATCCTCCCACTGATTGCCGACGTCGCCGGACAGCCCGAGGTCATGCAGGTGATCACCACGGAGCTGAATGGTGATGGTGTCGACGCTGAACTGCGGAACTTCCTCGGCGCGTTCCTGGAGCCCGGCGACGTGTTTGTCGACTGCGATCCGGGCTTCGGCTTCGCCAGCCTGTCGGCCGCCACGAATGCCGTTGGCGACATTGGAGTGATCGCCCGCGCCGCCGATACCGACCATGCCGAGTTTCTCCAGCACGCGTTCCAGATCAACGGCCCGCTGTCGGCCGATGTCGAAGGCCCGCACGCCGGAGGTCCGCAATCACTCGCATCGTTGCTCTCGCAGCGCACGGTCACGCAGGCATCACGCATCGTCATTCACGCCGGCATTGCCGACGATCTCGAGGAGATGCGCGGCGAACTGACCGCGGCCATGCGCGACAGTCGCGTCGCCGCCATCGCCTGGACACTCGGCTCGGATGATGCCACCCGCGATCTCGCCGGCTACTTCGAGTCAGTGGGTGGTACACACTTCGTCGTCGCCGCCGATGATGAAGGCGTGCTGCTCGTACCGGAGGGACAGGTGATCGGCAGCTCGCTGATCGTCACCATCCCGCAACACACCCTCGCGGACCGGCAGGCCGCGTGACCGCTCCGGCACGGCCGCGCCCGAGAGCGCCGCGAACGACCACATCGATCGTGGCGGCGGAGAAAGCCGTCACTGTCTCGGCCGACTCCGAGTTCAGCCGCGCCCTCACATCGCTGATTGCCACGCATCAGGTGCGCCGTGTCATCGAGACCGGCACCTACTTCGGCACCGGCACCACGCGCACCATCGCCAGAGCACTCGAAGCCGGTGGGCCGGGTGGCGTCTGCTACAGCATCGAAGTCAACCCGCGGCACCACTTCATCGCGCTGCAGCACCTGCGGCGCGACGGGCACCTCGGTGTCGTGCGGCCGTTGCTCGGCCTCTCGGTGCCGCGCGCCATGCTGCCGACGCCGGCCGCCATCGCCAAGGCCACCATCGATGATGTCGCCGGGAGCAATGTCATCGTCGATCACGATGAGCACGACCGCGTGGCCCGGTATCTCGCCGAGACCGCCAATCCCGGCGTTCCTGATGATCTGCTGGCGTATGCGCTCCAGTGTGTCGACTACGCTCCCGACCTCGTGCTGCTGGACAGCGGCGGGCACATGGGGTTCGTCGAATTCCAGTATCTGCTCAAGCGCCTCACCGCTCCCACACTGATTGCGCTCGACGACATCCGGCACGTGAAGCACGAGAAGAGCTGGGCCTTCATTCGCCGCGATCCACGGTTCACGGTGCTGGTCGAGTCAGGCGAGAAGTTCGGTTTCGGCATCGTGCGGTTCTCGCCGGCGCAACTGGCACCGCGACGCCTGCTCTGGATTCGCACCGACGCCGTTGGTGACAACGTCTGGGCCAGCGGCATGTTGTCCGCCGTGCACCAGCACTGGCCGCAGGCGGACATCACCGTCGTCTGCAATTCGCAGGTACATCCGCTGATCGAGACCAACCCGGCAGTGAATCGCTGCATGGTGCTCGACAAGGCGCGGGCCTTCCGCGATCCGGCGTACTTCCAGTCGTTCTGTCAGGCGGTGCATGATGCACGGTTTGATCTGGTGCTCGTGAGCCATTTCTCGCGCGAGAACCTGATCGACGTGATCGCCCGTTGCGCGGGCGCCCCGGTCTACGGATACGACGGCAACGAAAATCTCTACCAGATCGGCGAGAAGGCGCTTGCCGATCCGCACTACACGAAACTGGTGGCACCACCCGCCGATGCCCGGCACGAGGTGGGGCGGCATCGCCATTTTCTCGAAGCCCTGGGCATTCCGGCCGGCGCATTGCTGCCCGATGTCCGTGTCACGCCAGCCGACACTGCCGCCGCGGCGGCACTGTACGAGCGCCACGACCTCGTGCCATCGAAAACGGTGATTCTGGTCGCCGGCGTGGGCCGTGCACACCGCGTCTGGACCAGCTACGGCGCAGCCATCGGCGCGCTCTGCCGCCAGAACGGTCTCCGCGTCGCCGCAGTCGGCACCAGCGACGACGCCGCATTGATCGCCGCCAACCTCTCGGGGCTCGACGACATCGCGGTGGATCTCAGCGGCCAGACATCACTGCGCGAGCTGGCGGCCTTCGTCGCCATGGCACGCATCGTCGTCGGCGCCGAAACCGGTACCACCAACATGGCCAGCGCGCTCGGTGTCCCAACCGTCGTCCTGATGGGCGGCGGCGACTTCGGGCGCTTCCTCCCGGCCTCGCCGAAGGATCACATCGCCTGCCTGCCACTGGCCTGTTTCGGCTGCGGCTGGCAATGCTCCTTCTCGCGGGAGCACTGCATTCGCGACGCCATGCCGGATGTGATGCAGGCGGCATTTGCCGCCGCACTCGACGGTCACACCGACAAGCCGCGTGTGTTCATACCTTCGGCGCGGCGTCTCACGGCCCGCACCGACCTGCCACCAATCGGTGACGTGCGACGGTGGTTGCCGAATGAGATCGCGGACATCATCGAGGTCGACGCGCCGCGATGAGAACAGGTCCGGGAATGCGACGCGCCGGAGATCCGCTCGCGTACGCGTCGGCTGCGACTGCGGCACTTCCCGACGATCGCTGGTTTGCGCAATGGTCCAGCGCCGCGGCAAACCTGCAGCGTATTCAGCGTGGTGCGGTCTGCGCGCCGGCTGACGCGGACGCGCGTTTCGCCGACGCGTTGACCGCCGCGCAGGTCGTATCGTTCGATGTCTTCGATACGCTCGTGACGCGCGCCTGCGCGTCGCCAAGCGATGTCTTCCGCTTTCTCTCGCTCGAAGCGCCGTTCTCGGCGCTCGAGTTCACCGCCGCCGAGATCGCCGCACACCGTCGTGCGGCAGAAACTGAAGCCCGCCGCACACGCGCCAATCGTACCGGCACCGACGCCGAAGTGACACTGCTCGAAATTCATGGCGTGCTTGCCAGGCGTCTCGGCTTCGATGACGCTGCGGCGTTGGCCGCCGCTGAGCTGGCCGTCGAGCGACGGCTGCTGCGCGTCAATCCACGGGTCGTGCCCTGGTTCGCTGCCGCGCGCGCCGCCGGCAGGCGCGTACTCGTCATCTCCGATACGTGGTACTCGGCCGCGCACCTTCACGGGCTGCTCGCGCACGTGGGCATCGACCTGCCGCTCGGCGAGATATTCACCTCTGCTGACGCGCGTGCAACGAAACAGGACGGGCGCCTTTTCGATCGCGTACAACCGCACGTGGCCGTGCCGACAACAGAATGGCTGCACGTCGGCGACCATCCCGTGAGTGACGACCAGACGCCGCGCACGCGTGGGATCTGCACGCTGCTCCAGCCGTTCGACGGCGCGCGCAGCGCGCCAGCACCAGAGGCCACACTCGCGGGATCGGTACGGATCGGCCTCACCACCGCAGCCCGCCACCACCCCGCCGAGATGGCCTGGCGGATCGGCTACCGCACACTCGGCCCGCTGCTCACCGGGTTCGCACACTGGATTGGCGCGCAGGCACGCGTGTCGGGTGCCAAACGCGTCGTCTTTCTGCTCCGCGACGGCCTGATCTTCGAGCGCATCTGCCGCGTGGCGAACACGCTGCCGGAGCACGTCAGCGTCAGCGCGCTGCCGGCCTCACGTCGCGCCGCATTGTTGCCGGCAACACTCTCCGATGCACGCTGGGCGCTCCCCGGCCTGCTCGCCGGTGTCGGACCGCGACCCATCGGTGAGTATCTGTCGCGGCTCGGCCTTCAACCGGCGCAGCACGCTGCGGCACTCGCGCGCGCGGGTGCGCCAGATCTCTCACTGCCAGTCGATGCACGGCGGACCACTGACGGCGAGCGGATCCTCCGGCTTCTCGCCATCCCGGAGATCAGCCGTGCACTGGGCGAGCGTGCGACAGTCGAGCGCGACGCCTTGCTGCACGCGCTGAGCGCCGCCGGACTGCGATCCGGATCACCGTCGATGCTGGTGGACCTCGGCTGGAACGGCACGATCCAGAAGGCGTTGCATCGCGTCGTCGCCGCTGCCGATGGCCACGATCCGGCCTGGATCGGACGTTACCTCGCGACGTGGCCGGGCATCACCGAGGGCGCGCCGTCAGGCATGTCTGCCAGCGGCTTTCTCTGCCATGCCGGTCAGTCGTCAACGCTCATGCGGTCGCTTGCCACCGGACGCGAATTGCTCGAGGTGCTCTGCTCGTCATTCGACGGCTCGCTGCTCCACTTCACCGGCACTGCTGGCGCACCCGTGCTGGCGCCATACGAATTCGACGCCGCTCACGCGCGGACCATCCGGAGCATCCACGATGGCGCCGCGGCCTACGCCGTCGACCACTCGGCGGTGCTGGACGCTGCCGAAGCCAGCCTGAGCGTCGCAGAGGCCGTACACGAGTGGACGCGCCTCACGCACACCCCGACACACGACGAAGCCTGCCTCCTCGGTCGGCTCGCCCACAGCGACAATGTCGGATCGCAGAGCAGCCGACGGCTCGCGTCGTTCACGACATCACATGGCGACAGCAACGGCCTGTTGCAGGACTGGGCGCTGGCGTACTGGAAGGAAGGGCTCACCGCGCAGCGTACTCGCGAAGGAGCTGCGCTCCGGTCGATCCTCTGGCTCGCCGACGAGTCGGCCGTGTAACCCGCCGCACGCGTCGACGGCTGGCACGGCACGCGTTCGAGTCTCGAGCTAGCGGTCAGCCTGGCCCAGGTAGCAGCGCCCGGAGTTGGACAACCGCACCACCATGTCAGCCGTCCACTCATTCAGCGGCTGCACACCACGCCCGGTCGGCCGTTGCGCGTGGCACCAGTCGCTGCGCATGAAAAACGCCACCACACCTGCGGCAATCCAGTCACCGATCGCCACCGGTGTGGCTGGCTCGGGTGCCGGCTGCCGGAAGAGGACAATCGCCTCGTGATCGTCGGAAGACAGCCGTGCGAATTGCGTCCGCACTGCGGTGGTCAGTGCGGTCGGACCATTGGCGATGACGACCCATGCCGAACCCGACCGTGTGCTGATCGAGTTTGCTTCGGCCATCAACAAGTCAGCATCAACTACGTTACCCCACACTGTATCCGCTTCCGCAAGTGACGCCAGTCCTGAGCCCTTGGCCTTCGCGGGCACGGCGAGCTCCGGCTCCGCAAACCACGACGCGAACCGTGCCGCCGTCACGATCAGATTCCACTCTGACTGCTGCGCCTCGCACCCGTCGCGAGCCAGCTGGGCGCGGTGTGCCGGCGCCTGCATCAGCGCATCGACGGCCGGCTGAAATCCCGCCAGAGGGATGATCACACCACCCTGCAGCTCACGCGCGAACTCGATTGCAGGCGTGGTGATCCACGGCAGGCCCAGTGCCATCGACTCCAGCAGCACCAGCGGCGCGCCCTCCGATTGCGACGGAAACAGCAGCAGATCCGACGCCGCCATCGCCTCCAGCACCTCCGCTCGAGGCACGCCATCCAGCCACAGGCAGTCACCGCGAGCCAGAATCGCGTCGCCGAAGGCGATGCCGTACTCCGGCGTGCCGGAGTAGATGTCGCCCACGAACACCAGGCGCTGACCGGTTCGCGCCGTCATCTGCGCCAGCATCTCGACCTGGAACTTGAGCGGTGCGATCAGACCGACGCAGAGCAACACCGTCTCCGTCGGCGCGATACCATGCCGGCGCCGGAAATCATTCGCCGCTACTGCGCCGACCGGCGGAATCCCGGTCCCCGCCACGCGATACGGCACCTCCCACTCACGGAGCACCTGGCTCGCCACCGACCCCTCGAAGAACACGGCAACACGCTCGAATCGCCGAATCGTCGCCTTCAGCTGCTCAGCCAGCGACGGCGCCGCGCGCAATGCGTGCCCCTCGGCATTGTTGATGTTGACATAGATCGTCCGTCGAAACGGCGCCTCGAACCGGCTGATCGGGTCCGTCAGGCCATTCCGGAGGTCCAGCAGGAACACCACTTCCTGCGCGCCCCACGTCACCACCGCCTGCAGCGCCGCGCGCCACGCGGAGGCCGCGACCACCGTCCCTGGCATCCCGGGCCGTTCAACACTGGCCCGATTGGCCACATCGAGATAGCGAAGCGCCACCTCATGCCCGCTCTGTTCGAGCGCACCGGCGAGGTGTCTGGCCAGCACCTCGGTGCCACCACGATCAAACCAGTACTGCGACACTATCCCGACTTTCACGGTACTTCGAGAGAAGGAGTTGTCACGATACGGCCTCCACGGCCGCCGCCTCGCGTGCCATCCGACGCATCGCCTTCAGGCTCGGCAACGTCCAGACGATCGTCGCCGACGATGGCGTCAGCACCTGCTCGATCTCGATGGCCGAGCTCCCCAGAAGCGCCGCCGCCAGCGCCATCGGCGGAATCACGGCCAGTGTGGTGGCCGGGGGCGGGGCCTCACCGGGCTCCCGCTCTGCGCGGAACGACAGCTCCGCCCGATCGACCGAACCGGTACAGGTCACACGAACCAGGCCACCCGGCGCGGCAAAGCCTTTGAGCGCCGTCAGCGTCACCAGCGTCGCATGGAGAAGCGCCGATTCCGGCACCAGCACCGGCGGCGCGTCCTGCGCCCCCTCGAGATAGACCGGGATGTCGCCGACACTGGCGTGCGAGCGATGGAGCTGGATGGCCGACGCGAGCAGATCGCGCAGCAAGAGTGGCATCGGCTCGCGATCGATCGCAAAGGGTAGCGCCCGGAACTGCCGCAGCTGTTCGGTGAGGCGTTCGGCTTCGTGCGACAAGCCGCTCGCAATCGACTTCCCGACCGGCCGCTTCGGATCCAGCGATTCGATCGTCGCCCCGAGGGCCAGCGCGCGGTTGTTCAGCGCGTGTCCCAACCCGCGCACGATGGCGTCGATCGTCTCGAACCAGAGCAGCACGTCGCTCCACACCGGCTCGCGACGGCGCTCACCTGACGCCGTCACCACCGCCGGCCCGACGGAACAGTCCAGCCCGCGGCAATCCCGGCCGATACTCCCACACGGAAGGCGACCCATGGTCGTCCGCTGACCCTTTGCCTGGACTTACCAGCCGTGTTCTTGATCATCGGTCTCGTGGTCGTCGTCGGATCCGTCATTGGCGGGTACGTGATGCACCATGGCAAGCTCGCCGTGCTCTGGCAACCCACGGAATTCATCATCATCATCGGCGCCGGGATCGGTTCGATGATCATCAGCAATCCGCCGGCGGTCCTGAAGCATATCATCGCGGGTGTCATGGGGCTGCTGAAGCCGAACCCGTTCGACAAGAAGGCGTACGGCGAGTTGCTCCAGGTGCTCGTCCAGATCTTCAACCAGGCGCGCAAGGACGGTCTGGTCGGACTCGAGGCACACATCGAGGACCCGTCCACGAGTGACATCTTCAACAAGTACCCGGGCTTCATGCATCACCCGCATGCGGTCGCGCTGCTCGCCGACACGCTGAAAGTCCTGCTCACCGGCACCATCGAGGATCACAACCTGGCCGAGATCCTCGACATGGACCTCGACCAGCACCATCACGAAGCCAGTCTGGTTCCCGGGGCCATCGCAACCGTCGGCGACGCCATGCCGGCCTTCGGCATCGTGGCTGCGGTGCTCGGCGTCATCATCACCATGGGTGCCATCGGCGGGTCGCCAGCGGAGATCGGAGGCAAGGTGGCCGCCGCACTCGTCGGCACGTTCATCGGCATCCTGCTCGCCTACGGCTTGTTCAGCCCCATCGCGAAATCGATCGAGATGCGCAACTCGAGCGAGCATGCGTACCTGATGTGCATCAAGACTGCGCTGCTCAGCTTTGCGCGCGGCGATGCGCCGATGACGGCGGTCGAGTTCGCGCGCCGCAACATCGAACCCGGTGATCGCCCGACCTTTGCCGAACTCGAAGAGCTCGCGAAAGCGGCGAAGGCCGCATAGTGGCGAAAGACGGCAAGAAGATCGTCATCGTCAGGAAGAAGAGTGGTGGCCACGGTGGCCACCACGGCGGCGCCTGGAAGGTGGCCTACGCCGACTTCGTGACCGCGATGATGGCGTTCTTCATGGTGCTCTGGATCGTGGGGCTCGACGATCAGACCAAGAAGGCCGTCGAGGGCTACTTCGCCAATCCCGTCGGCAACAAGAACGCCTACAGCGGCGGCTCGTCGCCCGTGGCGTCGGGTTCATCACCAGCCCGGGTGTCGAAGAACGCGCTCAAGCTGATCGTCCGCAAAGTCGAGGAGCAGCAGTTCCGCGATTTCAAGCAGCGCATCGCCTCGCGGCTCGACAGCAATCCGTCACTCGAAGGGCTGAAGGGGTCGATCGAGATCATCATCACCAAGGACGGCCTCCGTATCGAACTGGTGGAGAAGGGCAGCGGCGACGATTTCTTCCCCACCGGATCGGCGGTGCTGCGTCCGAAGGCGGTGACCGCGATCGCCCTCATCGCCGAAGAGATTGCGCTCCTCTCGAATCCGATCATCCTCGAGGGCCATACCGACGGCGCACCGTTCGGCGAGGGCGGCTCGTACACCAACTGGGAGTTGAGCGCCGACCGCGCCAACGCTGCCAGACGCGTGGTGAGTGCCGCCGGCATCCCCAACAATCGCCTCGTGCAGGTGCGCGGCCTGGCCGATCGTGACCTCCGCAATCCCGACAACCCCTTCGATCCCACCAACCGCCGGATCTCGCTCTTCCTGCCGTTCCGCGCCTTCGACGACGAGAACGCCCCCGACTCCGCCGCCACCGCCGGCGCCTCGCCCGCACTCAAGAGCTGATCGCGGCCGCGGCCACTCGGCCTTCAGCGGCAGGTCTCGATCGTACCGGGGACACCCAACGTGAGACCGCATCGGCGAAACTGCACATCACCCCGTCGTCTTCACCTGTTCGATCGCCCAGCCGAGTGCGGCGGGATAGTGCGCTGCGATCTGCACCAACGCACGATCATCGTTCCCGGTCACCAGTTCCACGCGATCCCAGTCGCCCACCTCGTACGCCTCGAGTGCGGCCAGCAGCGCACCGTGCGGGCCCGTGCGCTCGAGCAGCGCCTGCGACACCGTCTCCGACAGCTGCAGCGACGCGATCACGTCCTTCATCGGCGCCTGCAGCAGCACGTGCAGCATCGAAAACATTCCCACCAGGAATCGCTGGTCACGGTCGCCGGCATCGCTCATCAACTCGAGCAATCGCGCCCGCGTCAGGCTCAGCTTGAAGAGTTCGCGCTGCCGCGCGCCGCCGGCCGAGAAGCTCGCCATCACCAGCAGGGTCAGCCAGCGTTCGAGTTGCGTGCGCCCCAGCAGCCGGAGGGCATGCGGAATCGACTCGATCCCGGTGAATCCCATTGCGGCGCTGTTCACGATGCGCAGCAGCTTGAAGGTCATTGCCGGATCACGCTTGATCCCCTGCTCGACCTGATTGGTGGGCGTTTTCTCGTTGCGCACCAGGTTCAGCAACTGGAGCGCACTCGCTTCAGCCGCTGACAGGTCGCGCTTCACCACCGTTTCAGGCTGGCAGTAGAAATACCCCTGAAACAGTGTGAAGCCGATCGCCGAGCAGGCCGCCCGCACCGCATCCGTCTCCACCCGTTCGGCCAACAGCTTCACCTTGAACGTTTGCAGCTTGGCCACCAGCGGCTTCAACTCGTCCACCGTCCTGCCCTGCACGTCGACTTTCACCGTCGATGCCAGCTCGAGCAGCGGAATCCACTTTTCATGCCAGACGAAGTCATCCAGCGCCAGCGTGTAGCCGCGCTTCTTCGCGTCGGTGCAGGCCGCAATCACATCGGCGTCCGGTTCCACCGTCTCCAGAATCTCGAGCACCACCGCCTTCGGATCGAGCAACTCCCAGGCACGCTCCACGATCAGATCGCGGGAGAGATTGATCCACACCTTCTCCCCCTCCGTCAGTCGCTCGAGGCCGATGCCAAGCACCGCCTGCACGACGGTGCTCGATGCCATGATCGTCGGGGTGGTCCCGCGCGCCGACGTCGCATCCTCCGAGTGGCGATACAGCAATTCGAACCCAACCAGCTTCTGTCGGTCGTCGAAGATCGGCTGGCGGGCAACGATGGCGTCGGACATGATCGCATTGGCAGGAAGAACGGCGCATCGGACACCGCGCGGGCGCGGGTCCGACGAGAGAGATGTCTTCGAGTATCGGTCGCTCCGCCCGCGGGCTTGCCTGCGCCACCCGGTCCGACCACCGTTCGCCGCATGGACCCTGCCGATCCCTCCCGCCTCACGTCACCCGCGCCGCAGCCGGCAGCCATCCTCGTCCGCAACTTCAGCAAGCGGTACGGCAGCGTGACCGCCGTCAGCGGCCTCAGTCTCGAGGTGCCGCCGGGCGAGATCCTGGGGCTCGTCGGCCCAAACGGTGCCGGCAAGACCACCACCCTGCGTGCCCTCGCTGGCATCCTGCGCCCAACCGAGGGCACCCTCGCCATCGCCGGCTACGATCTCGCCATTTCTCCGGTCGAGGCCAAACGCCGGCTTGCCTTTCTCCCCGACGAACCGCACCTCTTCGACTACCTCACCGTCGAGGAACATCTCCGCTTCACGGCGCGGCTGTACGGTGTGCCCGACGCGGCCGCCAGGATTCCCGAACTCCTCGGCGAAATGGAGCTCACCGAGAAGCGCAGCGTCCTGCCCAGTGAACTCTCGCGCGGAATGAAGCAGAAACTCTCCGTGGCGTCGGCGCTGCTGCACGACCCCGCGGTGCTCATTCTCGACGAGCCGCTCACCGGCCTCGATCCCTCAGGCATCCGGCGCATGAAGGACACCATCCGGCGGCGCGCCGAGCGCGGCACGGCGGTGATTCTCAGCTCGCATCTGCTGAATTTGGTGGAGGAACTCTGCACCCGCGTGCTGCTCCTGCGCCGCGGTTCGGTGGCGGCACTTGGCACGATCGCCGACCTGCGTGCGCTGCGCCCCGAGTTCGCATCCGCCTCGCTCGAAGACGTGTTCATCGCGCTGACCGACGACGCACCCGCTCCCGGTCACGCGGCGTGACGGTCGACACGGCGCAGCCGTGGAATGCGCTCTGGTACCTCTACTCGCGAAGCTGGCGCAATCGAGTGCTCCAGCAGCTCAGACGATTGCGCCAGCCGCGCTACATCGTCGGCGCGCTGGCCATGGGCGCCTACATCACGTCGCTGCTGTTGTCGCCATCGGCGCGGTCCGCGGCGGCGGGCGACGCATCGCTCCTCGACATGCGCCACCTGCTCTCGATCGTGGGCCTGAGCCTGGCCCTGGGTGCCTGGTGGCTGGCCGCACCAAGCGACAACGCGCTCGCCTTCAGTCCCGCCGAGGTCTATTTCCTGTTTCCGGCACCAGTGAAGCGACGCACGCTGGTCCAGGCACGACTGTTCAGCGTCCAGGCGCTCTTGCTGATGCAGGTGCTGATCTGGACCTTGCTACTGCGCCGCGGCGCCGGTGACCTGCCCGGAGCGTTTCGCGCGATCGGACTGTGGGTGCTGTTCACCACCATCTCGCTCCATCGTCTCGGCGCGACGTTGGCGCGCACCCATGCCCCGGATGTGCCGCGCCGAAAACCCATCGCCAAGTCGATCGCGGTGCTGTTTCTTGTCGCACTGCTGGCCGCCTGCATCCATGCTGCACCCGCGGCGATGGCCGCGTGGCGCAGCTACCTGGCCCTCACGTCCTACGACACCTCGCAGTTCGTGGATCGCATGATGGCGGGGCGCGTCGCCATCCAGTCGATGCTGAACGACCCTGTCGTGCACGCACTGGTCTGGCCCATTCGCGCCGCAACCGCACCGGCATTTGCGCGCGACGGCTCAGGGTGGGCGGTTGCCATGCCTGGGGCATTGCTGCTGCTCGTGCTGCACTACTTCTGGATCCTGCGCGACCCGCAACCCTTCGAGGAACTCGCCGTCGGCTCCAGTGCACGGTTCGCCGAGCGTGTCGCGAGGCAACGCCGCGGCGAGACATTGACCGGTCTCAAGACAGGTCGGCTGCGCTGGGACCTCGGCTTCTCGGGTCATCCCGCCATGGCGCTGGTCTGGAAGAACGTGACGGCGTCGGTGCGCACCTTCCGCCCCCGTTCACTGGTCCTGGCGATCCTCATCGTCATCATCATTGCGGTGATCTCAGGGCGCGGCACCGAGGGCGCGGATTTCGCGCGGAGCTCCATGCGGTCGGCGTTCGTCACCACCTTCGTCAGTGTCTTCGTGGCGGCAGTGCTCACGGCGCCGGCCTGGTTCCGCCTCGACCTCCGGCACGATCTCACGCACCTTGCCTTTCTCAAGACGGCGCCGCTTCCGGCCCATACCATCGTCGCCACCGAGATTCTGACGGCCGCGATGATCACCACCGTCGGCATGGCACTGTTGTTCGGGCTCCCGGCGTTCTTTCTGATGCGGGGCATCGGCGGACCACTCGGCCGTCTTGAGCTCGCACTGGCGGTGCTCGGGGGGGGCATTGCCCTCGGCGGAATCAACCTCCTCCACATTACCCTCTACAACGCCGTGGCACTCTGGCTGCCGGCCTGGGTTCCACTGAATCAGGGTGGTGCCTCCACCGGTGGAGCGTCGGTGGTGGGTCAGGTGTACATCACACTGCTTGGCATTCTGGCATCGCTTTCGCTGCTGCTGGCCGCTCCCGGCGCGGCGATGTGGGCGCTGTGGCGACTGCTGCTGCCGACCGGGGTCCCGGTTGGTGTCACGGCCGCACTGGCGCTTGGCACCGGGATGGCGCTCGTCGTGCTCGAGTGGCTGGGGCTCGCCCGCCTGCTCGGATCGGCACTGGATCGACTCGAACCGTCCGACATTCCGGCAGCACAACCCTGAGTCAGAGGCGGTTATCTTCCATCATGTTCGACGACGACGCAGACGAGCGCCCGGACGGGCCAGAGTCCTTCGAGGGAGAGAACGCCGGCGACGATGATCGTCCGGCGGTCTTCGTGACGACCACGACGGCGATTCCGATCAAGGTGCAGCGCATGGATGACGAACGCGCCCCCGACGGTGTCTGCCTCGGCGCATTCATCGGCGAACGACTGGTCGCCCGCTGCGCCATGCCGAACGACGCCATCGAACACCTCCTCCGTCTCGATCTCTTTTCGCAGCCCGTGCCGCTTGGCCTGTTTGCGTACGAAGAGGATCCAGGACTGCAGTGCCGCCTCTTTGCGCTGGTGCCGCCCGACAAGCTGAAGGACTCCGAGTCCGCTGACGAGCCGTGGAAGGAGAGTGTGCCCAGCTACGAGCAGTCCCGGTCCACGGACGATGGTGATTCCGAAGCCGAGCTCTTCGGCGATGCCGACGAGGATGGCGTGCGCAGCCGCATGGAAACCGTCCTCCTCGGCCACATCGTCCGTTTCGACAGTGACCGCAAGCACAACGATGATCTGGCCGCCGAAGCGGTGGACATTCTGCAGAAGATCATCGTTGGCGGCCCACTGGATGAGGCCGATACGAAAGCCATCGACGAACTGCTCGATTCGCTCTGATGCAGCGGTTGCAGGCGTGGTGGATCACGTCGCCTGATCCATCGGACTGAGCCGCGAGCGTAAGAAGTAGATTGGCCCCTTCCAATCCGCGCGACACCAGTGCTATTTGCCGCGTCTCCCCGTCCTGCACCGACGTTGGACGGAGTTCTGGCCACCAACCCGGACACATATGGCGCACATCACGAAGATCGAGGGCATCGGCGACGCGTACGCGGAAAAACTTGGTACGGCCGGCATCAAGAGCACGGAGGACCTGCTCAAGAAGGCGGCGGACAAGAAGGGTCGCGAGTCGGTTGCTGCCGGCACGGGCATCAGCGAAGTCGTGCTGCTGAAGTGGGTGAATCAGGCCGATCTGCAGCGCGTGAAAGGCGTTGGTGAAGAGTATGGCGAACTGCTCGAACGTTCCGGTGTCGACTCTGTCCCTGAACTGGCGCAGCGCAATGCCGCCAACCTGACGGCGAAGATGGCCGAGGTGAATGCGAAGCTGAAACTCACCGGTGCGGTGCCGTCTGAAGCGACCGTCAACGCCTAGATCTCGCACGCGAAGGAACTCGGCAAGATGGTGTCACACTGAGCAGCAGCATGCGTGGATGCTGTTGAGGCGCTGTCACAGCCGCAGGCGATGAGCAGTCACACAAAGCGGGCGCGATTCGGAAGGTCGAATCACGCCCGCTGCTCTTTCCTGCCGTGTGTCATGCCACAACACGGCCGCGGATCAGATATCCATCACACCATACTGCTCGCGCAGCACATTCATGTGGTGCAGCTCGTGGCCGGCAATGATGTAGGCCAGCGCCCGGACGCTCACCGGATTGTTTGACGCCGTGCCCATGCGGTCCCAGGCCTCGTCGGCCATGTTCTCGAACAGCAGGATCGTGGCAGCGTGCACCGCCATCAGTTCACTGAGAATCTGTTCGAGCGGAATGTCATCGTACCGCGCTGCCGCGGTGAAGGCGTTCTCGTCGAACGACGGCAACGGTGTGGTATCACCACGCGCGATCCGCATCGCGCGGTAGCTCATCACCCGTTCGGTGTCGGCAATGTGGCCCACCGCTTCACGGATCGACCACTTGCCCGGCGCATAGCGGTCACGCTCCTGTTCCTGCGTGATGGTTCGCATCGCGCGGTAGTTGGCATCGAAGATCACCGGCAGCAGCCGGCGCAGGTCGCCATCCGGCACCAGCGCAATGTACTTCGCGTAGTACGCGCCGAAGGTACCGGTGGCCGGCCGCTCGAACGTCAATTCATCCTGATGCGGGTCGTGAATCGGAATGTGGTCCATCATCGCAGTCCGGTGGGTGATGCGGGTGGCAGGCCCACCAGTTCCACTTCGAACACCAGCGTCGCCAGCCGGGGAATCACGGGCGGCATGCCGACGTCACCGTAGCCCAACTTCGGCGGCACGATCAGCTGACGCTTGCCGCCGACCTTCATCCCGCGCACGCCTTCGTCCCAGGCCGCGATCACCTGACCGATGCCAACCGTGAAGTAGAAGGGCGTCTTGCCATCGCGGCTGCTGTCGAACTTGGTACCGTCGGCCAGCCATCCGGTATAGTGGACTTCGGCCGTCATCATGGAATCGGCCGTCGGTCCGGTGCCAACCACCAGATCGTGGACGTACAGTCCGCTCGGCCGGAGTTCGGTCGAGTCGAGCTTCACGTTCAGCGAGGGAGCGAAGGTGAGCTCCACTGGATCGCCGGAGACGGCTGGCCGCGCCGGCGGGGCTTCAACACAGCCAATGGCTGGCGCAGCAGGCAGGACTGCGCTGAACAGCAGATACCATGGGAATCGGAGACGAATCTTCATGGTGGGAACGGTAGCGGAATCGCGGCGAAGATGGGATGGCAGCAACGCGGCGCCTTCCCGTCCTCGAGAGGCAGTCCCTTGGCAGGACTCTCGCGGACGTGCCGCCCGCTGCAGACGCCTTGCCGAGTGCTGTGCCGACCCGCACGTTAGCTGATATGCCCTATGGATTCACCGACATCGAGACGCCGGTCCCGCTTGTCGATCTTGATCGCCTCGCGGTGAATCTGGATCGCATGGCCGCCTACGCTGCGCTGCACCAGCTCGACCTGCGCCCGCACGTCAAGACCCACAAGTCCTCGCGCATCGCCGCCGAACAGATGCGCCTTGGCGCCGTCGGGCTCACCGTGGCCACCCCGCGCGAACTGCAGGTCATGAGTGAGGTCACCGACAGCATCTTCCTCGCACATCCCCCGCTGGGTGCCAAGATCCGCCGCGTGCTGACCTTTGCCGAGGACGTGCAGCTGCGCGTCTCGCTCGATTCACACCTCGCCATCGAATCGCTGGGCGCCGCCTGCAGGCAGCGCGACCAGACGGTGGATGTGCTGATCGAGGTCGACTTCGGCATGAAGCGGATGGGTGTCGCCGATCCGAACGATGTGGTGCGGCTGGCCGGCGCGGTGCGTCGTCAGCCTGGGCTGCGGTATCGCGGGCTCTGCTTCTATCCCGGGCACATCCGTCAGCCGGTCGATCAGCAGGAAGGGCTGATCGACATCCTTTGTGGCGACCTGAAGAATGTGCTCGAAACCCTCGATCACGCTGGCTTGCGGCCGGAGATCGTCAGCGGCGGCTCGACACCCGCAGCCTTCCGGATGCATCACATTCCCGGCCTGACGGAGATCCGTCCGGGTACCTACGTGTTCAACGATCGCGACACCTACTCCATGGGCGCCTGTGCCTGGGAAGACTGCGCGCTCACCGTGCTGGCCACCGTCATCAGCGACGCGGTGCCTGGCCAGGTGGTGATCGACGCCGGCGTCAAGGCACTCGGCCGCGAACCGATCCGCGCCAAGGAAGGCGGTGGCTACGGCGCCGTGCTCGATCATCCGGCAGTCTCGGTGGCGCGCATGAGCGAGGAGCACGGCATTCTCGATCTCAGCGATTCACTCTGGCGCCCGCAGGTTGGGGAACAGGTGCGGATTGTTCCCAATCACGCCTGCATCGTCACGCAGCAGTTCGATGCGATGCTCGGGGTACGGGGTCAGATCGTCGAGACGTGGTGGCATGTGGGTGCGCGTGGGCGGAACAGTCCGGAGCTGGCGCCAGCGCCCTTGTCGATTTGATGGCGCGCTGAATCCCGGCGCACGGCACACCGGTCCGCAGCAAGCCTTGGCCAGGCCGCGTCAGCGCTGTTGGAGCGCATCCGACGCCCCCGGCAACCACCGCTGCGCCCCCGCATCGGTCTCCACGTACACCGCCGTCCCATAACAGAGCACCTCCGTCACCCCCTTCATCAGTTCGGTCGTGTCATACCGAACCCCGATGACGGCATTCCCGCCGAGATGCCCTGCATGACTGACCATCATGTCGAACGCCTCGCCGCGCGTCTGTTCGCACAGCCGTGTGAACACCGTGATGTTGCCGCCCAGAATCGTCTGCAGCGATCCCAGCCCCAGTCCGACGATCGACCGCGACCTGACCACAATGCCGCGGACGATGCCGAGCGTTCGGATCACGCGGTAGCCCTCGATCGAGAAGGCCGTCGTCGTCATTTCGTTGACCATCGCTGTTCCGCCATGTGAAGATGCACGCCGACCGGTAACCCGGGACACGAACACGAAAGCCGGTCCCCCTGATTCAGGCAACTCCGCCACCGCCGCATCGCTCGGTCCACTCCGCGTCGCGGAACGCCGCCTGCCACCGCCGGGAATCATCCGTCGTCGTTACGCGCAGAGGGGCAGTTCGGGTCAAGTCAGCACCGAAGCGGTCGAAACTCCGTGGGTAGTGACCCCACTCACCAATCCCTCTCACGCGGCCCCACTGGCCGGCCCTGGTGCACCCGTCGCTCCCGCGCCAGCTGCGGTCGCCGCCGAGTATCCGAAACACGATGTGCTGGAGCCGGCGGCGGTCGTCTCGGAGTATCCCAAGCACGAGGTTCTGGAGGCCTGCGCAGTCTTCGACGCCGTCTCCGATGTGATCTGCGTCACCACGCTCGATGGCACGCTGCTCTTCCTCAACGGCGCCGGACGCGATCTGCTGGGCCACGTCGGCGACGACTCGGCGCTGGAGGGATGCCTCTTTCCGACGCACACGCTCGCGGCGCGCGAACTGCTGCTCGATGAAGTGCTGCCTGCCGCATTGCGCGATGGTCGCGCGACCGGTGACACGGCACTCCAGACGGTGGACGGGCGAGTCTTTCCTGCCCGGCAGACCGTGATCGCGACGCCTGCCGGCAACAGAATGCCGGCGACGTTCACGATCGTGATTCAGGATGTGAGCATCGAACGGCATGCCGCCGCACGGCTCGGCGAGAGCCAGCGGCTGTTCGAGATGATCGCCCGCAGCTCACCGGATCTGATCTGCCTCTACGATCCCGCCGACGAGCGCGTGGTGTGGACGAATCGCTGCCCGCACGCCTTTCTGGGTGGCGAGGAGCGTGATGCGCGCACGGTGAGCCGCAGCGAGATGCATCGCCTCGTGCACCGGGATGATCGAGCGCGCTTTCACGCCACTGCCACACGCATGGCGTCGGCGTATGGCGACAACGATATGCTCACTGCCGAAGTCCGGATGCGCACGCGGGGCGCCAACTGGCGCTGGATTCAGACCCGCGCCACCGTCTTCAGCCGTCGCGAAACGGGCGCGCCACTGTTGTTGCTGGGAATTGCCACCGACATCAGCGCACGCAAGAAGACCGAACTGCGCTTGCAGGCGGAGCGCGACGCCGCTGAACAGGCCAGCCGGATGCGGGGAGAGTTCGTGGCACGGATGACGGACGAGTTCCGTACGGCGCTGCACGCGATCGTGGGCTACACCAGTGAAGTGCGCCTCGACCGTGACCGTCGACTCACCGCGCGCGATCTCGCGCACCTCGACCGCGCCGTCGACCACGGGCAGCGTCTGCTCGAGACGGTCTCCGACCTGCATGACTTCTCGGCCATCGAGGCGGGGGATGTCGTGGTCGATCAGTCGCTGGTGGACGTCGGCGCCCTGCTCCACGAAACCGTGGTTGCGTTCGCCGATCATCCGCGCATCGTCGACACGCCGCTGCGCGTGCAGCTGCCCGACGCGGCCGCCCCGCTGCTCACGGATCGACTGCGCCTGCGCCAGGCGCTGACACACCTCGTGGCGCATGCACTGGCCGTCACCCACGCGGGTCCGATCACCGTCTCGCTGTACGTACGCGGCGAGCGACGCTCACCGATTTCCATTGAGGTCGAGTACGCCTCCGGTAGTGCCGCCGCCGTAGCGCCCGGCGAGGTCTTCGCTCCCTTTGCACACGCACCGCACCAGGCCGACTCAAGCCAGGGCGCGGCGACGGGCGTTGGTCTCGCGCTGACCCGGGCGCTCTGCGAGATGATCGGCTGCACCCTGAGTCTCGAGGTGCCGGCGCCCGGGACGTCGGCAGTGATTCGACTCGGCCTGCCCGCACCATCGCTCGCGGCGCAGCTCGCCGCGACTTTTCCGGTCGAGTCCGGCAACGATGGGGCCGGGATTCATTAGACCGTTGCAGACGGCCCTAACTTCTAGGCAGCCCATGTCTGACCGTCACGCACCACCTGACGGTCAGATGATTCCTGTCTCACAGTCAGCATCCAACACCCATGATTCTCCGCACGCTCGTCTCCGCCTCCGTCCTCGGCGTCGCGCTCGCGTCACCCCTCGCACTTCGCGACAGCACGCCCCTCAGCGCTGCGACGCCTGTGGCAATGACCACGTTCACGATCGATCCGGTGCACAGCCAGATGATGTTCAAGGTGCGTCACCTTGGGATCAGCACCGTGACGGGTCGCTTCGCCACGTTCAGCGGCACCTTCCAGCTCGACCCGGCCACCGGTCAGGCTGGTGCCGCGCAGCTCTCGATCGACGTCGCCAGCGTCAACACCGAGAACGAGCGCCGCAATGGTCACCTGAAGTCGGCCGACTTCTTCGCCGCCGACAGCTTCCCGAAGATGACGTTCGTCTCGACGAAGATCGAAAAGGGAAGCGGCAGCAAGTACAAGATGACCGGCAATCTGACCATCCGTGGCGTCACCAAGCCGGTGGTGCTCGACGCCGAACTGGCCGGCACGCGTCAGACGGCCGAAGGCTGGCTCGCCGCCATCAACATGACGGGCACCGTGAAGCGCAAGGAATTCGGCCTGATGTGGGACCGCGTCACCGAAGGTGTCGCCGTGGTCGCCGACGATGTGACGCTGCAGATCGAAGTCGAAGCCAAGGCGCCGAAGCCGTGACCTGATCGCGCCTGTGGCGCGATCACAATGCTGAAAGGGGCCGGTGTCACGACAACGTGACACCGGCCCCTTTGCTGTGTGCACCAGCACGCAGCCGGGATCAAGGACTGCGGCGTTCACTCACGTGACTCACTGTGGCGCCAGCGAATTCCGGCGAATCGCGGTGCGCGCCGTCTGCATCAGCAGCTCCGCCATACCACCCAGAAACATGAATCGCGCGTCCTGCGACGCGCCGGCCACGTAGCGCGCATACAACTGCAACACGATCACGGCAACCTTCGCCAGGCCGAACACCCACCAGTAGACCGGATCATCGATCATGATCCCACGCGCCGCGGCATACCGCTCAACCACCTCCGCGCGAGTCAGGCACCCCGGTGCGGTCGTCACGCCAAGTGCCAGCGCCTGCAGCATCGGCGGGTCGTCCGCCTGCACCCAGTAGCCGAGTGACGTTGCCAGATCGAAACGCGGATCACCGATCGTCGCCATTTCCCAGTCCAGCACACCGAGAATCACCCCGGGATCGGCGGCATCCACCAGCAGGTTGTCGAACTTCCAGTCGTTGTGCAGCAATGACGCCGAAATCGGGGACGGCAGCTTCTCCGCCAGCCACGCGAACACCACCGCCGCATCGCTGTCTCTCACGTCGGGAGGACGCACCGCAGTCCAGCGCGCAGCCCAGTTGCTGACCTGTCGCGCACCAAAGCCGTCGAGTTTCGCCGCGTCGTACAGAGGCATGCCGGTCACGGGCAGCGTGTGCAACGCCGCCAGTCCATCGACGCATGCCTCGCTCATCCGCCGCATCACCGCCGGCTCCTTCAGCGCTGGCGCGTCGTCGAGCGTGCGCACCGCAACGCCTGGCACCAGCGACATGAGGAAGAACATGCCGCCGAGTACCGACTCGTTCTCGCACAGCGCAATCGGCGTCGGCACCGGCACCGGCGAACCATGCACCGCCGACAGCACCCGGAATTCGCGCCGCATGTCATGCGCACCGCGGTCGGCACGCACGCCGACCGGCGGTCGCCGGAGAATCACCTGTTGCACGGTCGCGTCGGTGCCGATCGTGACGGCAAAGGTCAGGTTCGAGTACCCACCACCCACGCGCTTCGCTGTCAGCGGCGTGTCTGCGGTGATGTCGAGTCCTGGCACCTCTGCCTGCAGCCATCCACGCAACCGATCGAGATCCACCTCGACTGACGGTGCGGTCACGACGCTGCGTACCGCTTGAGAATCGCGCGACCGAGCGACTGCTTGTGCACCTCATCCGGCCCGTCGTAGATGCGCGCACCGCGCTCATGGGCCCACCAGAGCGCCAGCGGCGTGGCATCCGTGAGTCCCATCGCACCGTGCACCTGAATCGCGCGATCGAGCACGCGTTGCAGCACGGCCGCCGTATGGAACTTGATCGCCGAGATCTTCTCCCGCGCACCGAGCGCCCCTTTGGTCTCGAGCGCTTCGGCAGCCTCCAGCACCAGCAGGCGTGCCGAATCGATTTCCGCACGCGACTCGGCAACCCAGTGCTGAATCGTTTCGCGTCGTGCGAGCGGCTCGCCCGGCGACAGCTCACGCCGCACAGCACGCGTGCACATCAGGTCGAAGGCCCGCTCGCAGATTCCGATCCAGCGCATGCAATGATGCACACGCCCCGGTCCGAGTCGCGTCTGCGCCAGCTCGAACCCCTGCCCTTCGCTGCCGATGCGGAACGCCATCGGTACTCGCACACCGTCAAACCGTACCTCGGCGTGCGAGTGATGATCCCCGCCGCGTTCACCCATCACCATGATGTTCTGCACGATCGAAAATCCCGGCGTGTCGAGTGGCACCAGAATCATCGTCGCCCGCTTGTGCGGCGCCGCGTCCGGGTCCGTCACCGCCATCACGATCGTGAACGCGGCGCCATCGGCGCCGGTGGTGAACCACTTGTGGCCGTCGATCAGATAGCTGTCGCCGTCCTTCACTGCACGCGTCGACATGAACACCGGGTTGGAGCCCGCATGTTCCGGTTCGGTCATCGCGAAACAGCTGCGGATTTCCCCGCGCATCAGCGGTGTCAGCCAGCGTGCCTGGAGCGCGGCGTCGGCGTGGCTGTGCATCAGCTCCATGTTGCCGATGTCCGGCGCCTGCGCGTTGCAGAGCCAGTGTCCGATCGGCGAGCGGCCGAGGACTTCGCTGACCCGCGCGAACTCCACCAGCGTCAATCCCAGCCCCCCGTGTGCCGGCGGCAGATGCGGCACCCAGGCCCCAATGCGCTTCACTTCGTCGCGCAGCGTGTGGAGTTGTGGCAGTGCCGCCCGCCACCCGTCGCGCAGCATCACCGCTTCCGCGACCAGTCCGGGGCCATCCAGCAGCGCGCGCAGTCGTGCGACCAATGCGTCCACCTCGGCACGACGCGACACGGAATTCGTCATGCCAGATACCCGCCGTCAACGGTGAACGTCGCGCCCGTTGTGAAGCGAGCGGCATCGCTGGCAAGGTAAAGGGCCATTGCCGCGATGTCGTCCCCTTCACCAATCCGTTGCACCGGCTGCTGCCGCAGCATGTGCTGCATCGTCTTCTCGTCGGACCAGAGCGCGGCGCTGAAATCGGTCTTGATCAGACCGGGACAGATGGCGTTGACCGTGATGCCATCCGGCCCCCACTCCTTGGCCAGCACACGCGTCAGGCTCAGCAGCGCCGCCTTGCTGACGCTGTAGATGCCGAGCCCCGGCTCAGGATTCCGGCCGCCGATGCTCGACATGTTGATGATGCTGCCGCCACCGCGCGCCTGCAGGTGTGGTCGCGCGGCCTTGGCCAGTTCGAACGGCGCGTGCAGGTTCACATTCATGATCTTGGCGAAGATCTCGGGCGTCGCCAGCTCCACCGGCCCGTAGATCGGATTGGCCGCCGCGTTGTTCACCAGGATGTCCAGTCCGCCGAACAGTGCCACTGCCGCCTCGATCAGCTGCTTCGCATCCTCCACCTTGCCCGCATTCATGGCCAGCGCCTTGGCGCTGAGCCCCTCCGCCGTCAGCTCATCGACGGCACCGGTCAGCACATCCACCTTCCGCGCATTCAGCACCACGTTGGCGCCGGCCCGCGCGTACGTCCGCGCGATGGCGAGGCCGATGCCTCGCGACGCACCCGTGATCAGCGCGGTCCTGCCGGCCAGCGAGAAGTGCACGTCAGAGTGAGCAGCCATGGTCCGTGACGATCGTGTGGTTCTGAGTACGCAGGTATCTTGCACACAATAGTCGCTGTGCGCGAAGACCAGAAACCGCGTCGCGCAGACAGGTCAACCGGCACGGTCACGCAACCGTCCGCTTCACATCCGTCCGTTCGATGGGTGCCGGGGCCAACCACACCGATTCCTCCACCGTTCCACCGGGAGCAACATGAAGCCGCTCACGCACCGCCCGCGCGCCATCCTGGCGATCATCGTCGTGCTGACGACACTGCTCGCCGGCGAACTGCACGCGCAGCCGACGCGTACCTCGCCACCCTCGCTGCCGCCGACCGGTGGCCGTTACACGCACATTGTCACCTCGGAGCTGCCGCCCGGCAGCCGACTGGTGGTGATCGCGGGTCAGGTCGGCGCCGACTCCACCGGCCGGATCGTCTCGGCCGACGCCTCGGAACAGATGCGCGTCGCCTACGACAACCTCGAGCGCGCGCTCCGTGCGGCCGGGTCCACCTGGGACGACGTGCTGAAGACCACCACGATCCTCACCCGGGCCACCGACATTCCGGCGCTGCGCGAGTTTCGCGCGACACGATTCGCCAATCGACCGGCACCGGCCAACACATTGATCGTGGTGCAGGCGCTCTACGATCCGGCGGTCGTCTTCGAGGTCGAGGCGCTCGCCGTGATCCCCGGTGGCCGGCCGCGGGCACCGTAAGTCCGACGACGACTCCACCCTGCGGCGTGTCGCAGGGTGTCGCGCAGCAAAAAGCACCCGTGGCCATGCCGCCGGGTGCTCTGCATTCGTGACTGCGTACAGAGGCGCGGGCGGGAATCGAACCCGCGATTAGCGGTTTTGCAGACCGCTGCCTTACCACTTGGCTACCGCGCCATGTCGTCCACCTGTTCTCCAGTGGACAGGAAAGCTGGTCCGCCACGGCCCGTGCGACAAGGGCACCGTCCTCGCAATTCACCGATATTGTTCCGCGCGCACACCGCGCGCGTTCATCCCTTTCACCATGCCGTCCGGACCTTCATGCCGCCGAAGAGCATGCTCCTCGCCGTCGCCGGCATGGTCGGTACCGGCAAAACCACGCTCACGCGTGCGCTCGCCCGGCGCTTCGGACTGCAGATGGCGCTGGAATCGGTGGACGATGAAAATCCGTGGCTGACCCCGTACTACGGCGCTGAGCCCAGCGCGCAACAGGAGTATGCGCTGCGCTTGCAACTCCACTTCCTCGCCACGCGCTTCAATGCGATGCGCCGCATGCGCGCGCAGGGCGGGGGCTGGATTCTCGACCGCACCTGGTACGAGGATGCCGAAATCTTTGCCCGCGGCCTGTTCGAGTCGGGGGTCATGTCGCGGCACGAGTTCGAGCTGTATGGCCGGCTCTATGCGGAACTGCTGACCGGTCCGGCCGCCCGGCCGCCGCGACTCCTGATCTATCTGCACGGCTCGCTCGACGTGGTGGTGGCCCGCATCGGCCAACGTGGGCGCGACGCCGAGCGCGACATGCCGCCCAGCTACTGGAAAGCGCTCCACGGTCGGTACGCCACCTGGATCAGCCAGTTCCGACGCTGCCCAGTGCTGCAGCTCGACATCTGTGAGTACGACCTCCTGCGCGACCCGGCCGCCATCGATGAGATCGCAGCCAGCGTCCGCCGCCGGCTGGAGCCCGAAATCCCGCAGACGGAGCTCTGGCCCGGCGGCTTCGCCTCCTGAATTCCGGACGCCCGCCGACGCCTGGCGGACCCACCAATCCGTGCCAGCCGCCGCTGCTGACCGACGTCTCCAGTTCCGAGATCGACAATACGTTGCGATTTCTGAATCGGCACAAAACGGCCGCGATTTCAGCATTTCGGGGGCGGAAATCGCGCCAATGATCGATTAGTTTTGCAGTTCTGGCACAAATCGGCGAACACGGCCGCGAACGCTTCATCTCTCCCTTCCTGCCCCATCGGTATCATGCCCACGTCGAACACTCCGCGCACGTCAGCTCTGAGGGCCATCGCCACACGCCCGACGCAAACTGAGAATGCCGGTCTGCCGCCACGCACCTCGGAGTACTTCGGGAGCCTCGCCTTCGGCGCCAAGCAGATGCGCGCCAAGCTCCCGCCCGACGTCTACGCCAAGCTCTCGGCCTCCATCCGGCTCGGCAAGAAGCTCGATACCGACATCGCGCCGGTCGTCGCGCAGACCATCAAGGAATGGGCGATGTCGCTCGGCGTGACCCATTTCACGCACTGGTTCCAGCCGCAGACCGGCCTCACCGCCGAGAAGCACGACGCTTTCCTGAGCTTCGACGACTCGATGACGCCGCTCGAGACCTTCAGCGCCGCGCAGCTCATCCAGTCCGAACCCGATGCCTCGAGCTTCCCGTCCGGTGGACTCCGCGCCACCTGGGAAGCCCGCGGCTACACCGCCTGGAACCCCGCCAGCCCCGTCTTCATCATCGAGACCGCCGGCGTCAAGACGCTCTGCGTGCCGTCAGTCTTCATCGGCTACAATGGTGAGGCGCTCGATGAGATGACGCCGCTGCTGCGCAGCACCGACATCCTCTCGCAGAAGGCCATCGAACTGCTCGAGGTGCTCGGCGACAAGGGGGTGCAGCGCGTGTTCACCACGATGGGCACGGAGCAGGAATACTTCCTCATCGATCGCGCCTTCTTCGCCATGCGACCGGACCTCGTCATGGGCGGCCGCACGCTCCTCGGCGCACCGCCGCCGCGCGGACAACAGCTCGAGGATCACTACTTCGGTGGCATTCCCGAGCGGGTGCAGGCCTGCATCGCTGAGGTCGAACACGAGCTGTACAAGCTCGGCGTGCCGATCACGACGCGCCACAACGAAGTGGCACCCTGCCAGTTCGAGATGGCACCGCACTACGAAGAGACCGACGTCGCGGTGGATCACAACCAGATGGTGATGTCGGTGCTGAGGAAAGTCGCACTGCGCCACGGCCTGCAGGCGCTGCTGCACGAGAAGCCATTCGCTGGCATCAACGGTTCGGGCAAGCATTGCAACTGGTCGCTCGCGATTGCCGCCAGCAACCCGGAGCTCAACGGCTTCAACCTGCTCAAGCCTGGCAAGACGCCGCATCAGAACGTGCGTTTCCTGCTGTTCCTCGCGGCCGTGCAGAAGGCCGTCTTCAAGCACAGCGGCCTGCTCCGCGCCGGCATCGCCACCAGCGGCAACGAACACCGCCTCGGCGCCAACGAAGCGCCGCCTGCGATCATCTCCATCTTCATGGGCGAGACGCTCACCAAGGTGATCGACGAAATCGCAGAAGGCCGCACCGGTGGCAAGACAGCCGCGCAGCGCATGCTCGATCTGGGGGTCAACAAGCTTCCGGAAGTCGCGCAGGACAACACCGATCGCAACCGCACGTCGCCCTTCGCCTTTACCGGCATGAAGTTCGAATTCCGGGCGGTGGGATCCTCGCAGTCGATCGCATTCCCGGTCATGCTGCTCAACGCCGCCGCCGCCGAAGCGATCTCCGAAATGACCGTGAAACTGCGGCAGCACATCGCCGAGGGCGTCCCGGTCGACGACGCGGTGCTCGCAGTGGTGAGCGAAGCGTTCCGTGAAACCAAGGCCGTCCGCTTCGAAGGGAACGGCTACTCGGCCGAGTGGGTCGAGGAAGCGGCGCGGCGTGGTCTGCCGAACTTCCGCAAGACGCCGGAAGCCCTCGAGCAGCTCATCACGCCGCAGTCACGGAAGACCCTCACCGAGCTCGGCATCCTGTCCGACGCAGAACTCGAAAGCCGCTTCCACGTGCGCATGGAGCGCTATGTGAAGGATGTGATGATCGAGGTGAGTACGCTGAAGGAGATCGTCGACACGCTGATTCTCCCAGCCGCCTTCAATTACTTCGGCATGCTCTCCCAAGCCGCCGCCAACGCCGTGACGGCCGGGATCAGCGTGATCCCGCAGGTGGCTCAGGCGAATCACATCGGCACCATGATCCAGGAGCTGCAGACCCGCCGCGACGCACTCTCGAGTGTGATCGAACGCGCCGAAGGGCTGCACCACGACCCCACCGCACAGGCCAAGCTGCTCACCAGCGAGGGCTCCGACGCGGCGGTGGCCGTCAGGGAGCGCTGCGATGCGCTCGAGCTCGTCGTCTCCGACGCGATGTGGCCGCTCCCGAAGTACCGCGAGATCCTGTTCCCGGTCTGAGTGATGACCCTGAGGGGCTGAAGTGCGTCTGATGAGGGCGGAGTGCTGCTGCGGTGGCACTCCGCCCTTATCATTCCATGAACGTGTTCCAACTTTCCTTCTTCCCCAAAGTGCCCGTCGTGCGCTCCGTCGCTTCGGCATGCTCGCGCCACGGCGTCAGGGCGCTCTTCGCCATCGCACTGCTTGGCGCATCGCTCGGTGCGCAGGCTCGGCCTGACACCGTCAGCAGCACGCTGCTGCTCGCCACGCACCCCTGGTTCAGCGGTGGCGGGCGATTCGTCGACGTGCAACGCGTCGTTCGTGATGTCCAGTCGGGGGATGCCGAAGGGGAGCGCCGGTGGACCGCGGCGTCCGGCACGCCAACCGCTGCCGCGCGCGCCGTCCTGGCCCACATCGGGCAGGATGGAGAAACGTCGCGCAGCGAACGCGCCGACATCGCGCGGCTCGATTCGGCTGCGTCGCGGTTCGAGGCCGCGCGGGCCTCGGCCACCGAACGCGGGCTGTTCGACATCGGCCTCGACATCGTGCTGGCCCGACACGCGTTCGTGCACCGCCAGGGGCGAATCGACCCATCGCGGGTACACGCCGAATGGTCATTGGCTGCGGCAGAACTCGACCTGACCGCGGTGCGAGAATCACTGTTGGCAGGAACGTCACCGACCGAAGTGTTTCGCGCCCTCGAACCGGAGACTCGCTCCTACGCCATGCTGGTGTCGGCCCTGGCTGAAGTCCGCCGGCAGGAGCTCGATCGCAGCGAACATCTTCCCAAGGCTCCTTCACGACCGCTGACTGTCGGCAGCCGGTACGCCGACGCCCCGGCGCTCGCCCGCGTGCTCCTGCGCCTCGGCGAGCTGCCGCAGTCGTTCGTGCTGACGTCAGTTCGGTCGACATACACCAAGCCGCTCTCCGATGCGATCGCGCGATGGCAGAATCGCAAGCTCAAGAAGGGCAGCGTCAGGGGGCAGCTGAGTGCGTCCGTGCTCGCGACATTGCTGGCCGAGTATCAGGGGCGCGGTGATCGGATCGCGATGGCCATCGAGCGTTGGCGATGGCTGCCGCGCACGTTCTCCAACGACCCGCTGGTCGTGAACCTGCCGGAGTACCGACTCCATACCTACGGGCGCTTTCAGGGTGATTCCGCCGATCCGCTGAGCATGAACGTCGTCATTGGTCGCGCCGACTCCAACGCCACACCGGTGTTCGCCGCCAACATGACGCAGGTGGTGTTCAGCCCGAAGTGGCATGTGCCGAAATCGATCATGCTCGGCGAGATTCTCCCGGCCGCCACGCGTGACACGGGTTATCTGGCTACGCACAACTACGAACTCGTCACCCCTCGCGGTAAGCTGCTGCCTACCACCAGGCAGAACGTCGCGAGCATCGGCACCACCGTCTGGGTCCGTCAGCGCTCCGGCGACGACAATTCACTCGGCAAGGTGAAGTTCCTGTTGCCGAACCCGTACGACATCTACTTGCACGACACGCCGTCGCGCAGCCTGTTCTCACGCAACCGCCGTGACTTCAGTCACGGCTGCGTGCGGCTCGGCAACCCCATGGCGATGGCACGCTACGTCCTCGGCAGCCAGCCCGCCTGGACCGACTCGAAGATCACCGAAGCGATGAACGCTGGTGTGGAGAAGTTCGTGCGAGTACCACGCCCGATTCCGGTGCTGCTCGTGTATCAGACCGCGGTTGCCGATCCCGATGGATCGCTGCGCTACTTCAACGACGTCTATGGCCACGACCGGACCCTGGCCGACGCGCTCGAGAGGGCACGCTAAAACCCGCGGCGCTGATCCAGACGCGATGTAGGTGCGTCGTGCAGGCACAGAAAACAAACTGCGTTGTTTGGGAGACGCAGAGACGCGGAGCCGCAGAGGAACTGCGTTGTTGTAAAGTGCCGAGCGGAACGCAACTTCGCGAACCTCACTTCCCGCGCCGCACCCCCCAAAAAGCAGTTGCTCTTCTCTGCGCCTCTGCGCCTCAGAAGCAAAGCAGTTGGTTCAACCGCCCGCCCCAACCAATCCAGCGGCCCGCTACAGCGAGAACGTCAAATCGTTCTTCTTCAGGCGATAGCCCGACGGCACCACGAACAGCGCCGCATCCGGTTGCGCGGAAGACATCGACGTGATCTCGACGATCGCACGCTTCGGCGACTCGCCTGTCTCGGTGACCGTCACGACCGCCTTCATCGGGAACCCGCTGAAGAGCGCCCGACGGGCACGCGACACATTCGACTGGTGCGTCGCGTCCTGCTGTGCCGTCGCACTCGCACCGCGCATCATCAGTTCGATCAGCGGGTTGCGCGGGACACTCGCCTGTGTCGGCACCCAGTAGTCGGTGACCACGCGGTGATGCTTCTCTTCGGCGTTCATGCCGAAGACACCGATCCGCACGTTGTACTCCTCGATCATGCGGAACTGTGTCGTTGGTACACCAGCGACTTCGCCGCCAGGGCCGACCTGTTTCGCGATGATGCCAGCGTCACGCACCTGCAACTGCACCACGCTCCCTACCATGCCGAGTGCCTTGCCGATGATCTGCTCGAACGTCGCCAGCGGCAGCTCGCTGATCTCACGCTCGGCCGGCTTCACCGTGCGAACGGTATTGGTCGCGAAGTCGACCAGCATGTACTCGCCGCGGCGATTGCCAGTTGAGACCTTCACCGCATGGCCGTTGTCGCGGCGCGCTCGATTCCGGTCGCGATCGAGATCGATGCGCATCTGCTGCCCGGTCCATGCCACCGCACCCGAGGTCACGTCGCCGTCATCGTCGGTGCTGGTGAATTCGTAGCGACCAGCCGGCATGGTCGGTGGCGCAATCGGCGCCGCGGAGTTCGCGGATGCAGCGGCTCGCGCCTGTGCGGAGAGCAATGGAGCCGACACCAGGATGGCGGCGGAGAGAACGAATGGAATTGAACGGCGCATGAGGTGCCTCCACAGGCAGGGAGCGACGGTGGTGATACGGCCGCAGCCCCTCGCCGGTTTCGGGATCCCCCCTGCCGCTACCGATTCAGCGCAAAGGCAAACTCCTGTTGCACCAGCATCCGCACCTTTCCCTTGCCAGCCTCAGCCGGCAGAAATCGCATCCGGGGCAGCGCCACCCGAACGGCCATACCAAAGGCATCATGCGTGCTGGACAACACCTTGAACGACCCCGGCTCGGCCCGGCCCAAGGTATCCACCACGAACTGCACCAGCGCGCTCCCCTCCACGCCAGACGACTTGAGGATGTCGGGATACGCCGGGCCCGGCGAACCGGGCAGCGCGGCGGCCGCCTTGTCGACCTCGAAGATGAACATCGGCTGGTCGCCCGCGAATGGCGCCTTGACGGTGCTGTCGCCGTCGTGCCGCCCGCCAGGAACACCGACCCCGGTCCAGTTCCGAAGATCGGTTGGCGCCACGGACAGATCCACCGCCGGGATATCGACCGGAATGTCGGCTGGTGCAATGAGCACCTGATGCCCGAATGCCGGGCGTGTGGCGGCCGGTGTTTCCGCCGTACGCCGCTCGTGTGGCACGTCCGGTTTCGGCTCGAGCGGGATCCGCTGCACTGCAACCTGCTCCGGCGGTTCGAGCGCGATGACCGTGCGATGGGTCAGCTGAACCGCCACACCAATCACCAGCACATGCAACACCACCGACAGCACCGTCCCGCGCGTCTTCCGTTGTGTGACCTGCTTCGTCTCCAGCAGCTGATTGAGCATGCACCGTCTCCCGAGCGTCGGATGAGGGTCGAGCGTTGACCTCTCCATCTTTCACCCGGTGCATTGCGTGAGGATGTATCGCTTGATTGCGTTCTGCTTAACTGATCGTGATCGTTGATCAATGATTCTCATGCACATGAGAAGTTCATGATCGTCTCATGATCCCGTCGCAACCTGCATCCTTTGTTCAACGCGCAGTACCGTGCTTCCTTCCACCGAATCGATCGATGCGTACGACGATACTCGGCGGTGCGATGCTGATCCTCGCCGCCTGCACCCCGGCTGAAACGCCCGCGACCGTCGCTGCCGATTCACTCGTGGTGCGGGTGGCTGATTCGCGAATGGTGTCGCCGGCACGCGTGAAATCCGGCTGGCGAGCGATGCGACTGGAAGGCGAAACCAACCGACACAACCTGGTCGCCTTCCGGATCGACGACACCATGGATCCGGCCGCATTCATCGCGGCCCTCGATTCCACGAAGACCACACCGGTCGGCGGCGTGGCACTCGGCGGGCCTGAAGGCGCTGCCGTTGGCTCGCTGGTGATGGTGCAGCTGCCGCCAGGCCGTCTGCTCGTTACCTGCCTGAGTCGTGGTGACGACAAACATCGTCATGGCGCACGTGGCGAATGGGCACTGGTCATCGCCGACTCGAGCGCCGCCACAAGCAACGCAGGGCCACCGCTCGCGCGCGATTTGAACGGCGTCGTCGTATCGCTGCGTGACTTCGCCTACGTGGTGCCAACCCCATGGCGGAGCGGCAAGCGGACGCTCGAGCTCCGCAACGATGGTCGCGCCGATCACCTGATCCTGATCGAGCGCCTTCGACCAGGAAAGTCGCTCCTCGACTGGATGACGAGTGACGACTCCGTCACTGTCAGTGATCCTGTGACGGGCGTCGCACGACTCGGCCCGGGCCAGAGCGCGCTGCTGCAGGTGGAGCTGAGCCCAGGCCGCTACGTCCTTTCCTGCCTGATTGGGGATCCGATCAGCGGCAAGTCGCATGCGGAACTTGGCATGCTGCGTGAGATCGAAGTGGTCGCGGCACCAGAAACCGACGGCCGATAGGCGCTCCCGACGGCTGCGACGTTGACTCAGTCATACGCCAGCGCCGCCGCCGTCGGCACCCGCATCGCGCGCCGCGCCGGCCACGCACACGCCACCAGCGACACCACCACCGCCAGCACCAGCCAGATGCCGACACCCGTCATGTTCGGCACGTATGTCACCGGCACACGCAGCATGATCCGACTGAAGGCCTTGGCCAGGAACACACTCATCGGAATCGACAGCGGAATTGCCAGCCCCCAGCTGAGCAGCGCCACCGTCAGTCCTTCCACCTGAATCATGGTCAGGATGGTCGAGTGCCGTGCGCCGATCGCACGCAGCACGCCGATCTCCCGCGTGCGTTCGAGCACCGCGAGCCCCATCGTCGACGCCAGGCCAAGTCCGCCCACCAGCAGCATCAGCCATCCCATCGACCCCAGGAAGTCCACCACCATCAGCAAATGATCTTCGGTGCTCCGGCGCGACTCGGCGAGCATGATGCTCGATGACACACTGACGCCATGATCGGCGAGCGCACCTCTCAGCCGCTGGATCAGGTCGAGCTGCGCGACTTCGCCCGGGATCGCGCTGCGCACCACGACCGTGCGCACTCCGCCACCGCGCGCCACCAGCGCTTCACGTGGCGCATACGCCGTCGGCCCCGGCGTCGATTCGACCAGTCCGACGACTGTCCACGGTTGAGTCACCGCGTCGATGGTCAGACGCACCGTGGCACCCACCTGCAACGTTCCGTCGGCGTGCTGCGCGCCACGATTCACCACCAGCGAACGGGTGTCACCAGCACGCAGCCAGCGCCCTTCGAGCACCGTGGGGCTCAGCATCTGTGTCCCGGCCGGCGCGGCGGTGACCGGAATCGAGTTGCCGCTCAGCCCATCGCCGTGATCGATCGTGGCACGGGCGCCCGTCCATGCCTCCGCCGCCTCCACGCCGCTCACCGCCCGAACCATCGCCTCGAGCGAGTCGGCCTGCTGCGGCTCGGTCACACGCACCGAGAAGTCGTAGTGCTGCGTATCGAAGATGGCACCGGTGGCGCCAAGCACCGAGGCACGCAGGTTGAGTGCGCCGAGGAACACGGCGCCACCGCTCGCCAGGGCCAGGAGCGTCAGCGCCATCCGTTGGCGGCGACGAAACGCATTCCGCAGAGAAAAGAGCAGCGGCCGCGACAACCCGCTCACGCGGTACGCGAGTCCGTCCGTGCTTCCGGCGTCAGAAATACCAACGTCCCGCAGTGCATCGCTGACCGGAATCCGGCACCCGCGCCAGACGGGAAACGCCGCCGCCATCACCGGCAGCAGAATCCCAGCCATCACTTGCACTGCGATGACCCACGCCGGCACGGCATGGCCGGCGATCTCGAAGTTGAGCAGCTCGGCCTTCACGGCGGCGTATTGCCGGCCGGCGACGAGCGCAATCGGCACCGCCAGCGCCACCGCGGCGGCACCAAGCACCGCCGCCACCACCAGATACATCGCTGCGATCTGTTGCCAGCGCCCACCGATTGCCTTCATCACGCCGATCTCCCGCGTCTGACCGGCGAGCATGGCGCTGATGAGATTCACCACCAGAAACGCACTCAGCACCAGCGCCATCAGCGCGAACGCCCCCTGCGTGTAGAGCAGCGAATCCATCTGCGCCGCATGGATGTGTTCCCCTGGCACCGGCACCTCCACGTCGAACACTTTGCGCCCCGACGCCTCGGCGGCGGCCCTGGCTGCGTAGGCGATGCGACGCACACCATCCTGATCGAGCGAATGATCCGACACGACCAGCTGCAGTTCGTTCATCGCCGATGGTGCGCCCATCCGCTCGAGCGTCGCCTGCGTCACGAAGCCATACAGCACGTGTTCCATCCAGCCGGGTGCGAGCGTGACGTCGCGCACGATGCCACGCACGCGCGCCGCCACCAGACTTCCTGCACCGATTCCCAACTGCACCTCCTCGCCGAGCGATGCCCCAGAGAATGCAACCGACGACGTTTCGATCGTGAGCGAGCCGTCCGCCGGCGGCCACTCACCCACCTTCGGCAGCACCCGTCCGATGCGGATGGCCGTGAAGTCTTCGACAGTGAACAGCACCGCCGACACACTTGCCCCTCCAACCGACGCCCGTGCTGACGTCACCCGCCGCGCCTGCACATCCCGCACGCCAGGCACACCGCGCACGCGGGCCATAAGCGCCGAGTCGACCAGATCCAGGCGCAACGTGGCGGCCGCCGGATCACTGGCGTGGAATCCTTCGGTCGTCGCGACCTCCACCAGCGCCCATGCATTCAGAATCACTCCTGAGCCGGCCAATCCGACGGCAATCGCAACGATCACGAGCAGAGTGCGCCCCTTGTGCAGCAGCAGGTCGCCGGCTGCCTTCCGCCACCGCGGGCTAAGCATGCGCCAGCGTCGACGCGTCACTGAGGATGTGGCCGTCGGCGATGGTGATGGCGCGTCCGGCAAACCGCAGGGCGGTCGTCGCATGGGTGACCAGCACCAGCGTGCGGCCGTCGCGCACCAGATTGGCGAAGAGTTCGAGCATCGCCTCGGAGGTGCGTGAGTCTAGGTTGCCGGTGGGCTCGTCGGCCAGCAGCAGCGGCGGATCGTTGGCCAGTGCCCGGGCAATGGCCACCCGCTGCTGCTGCCCACCAGAAAGGCGCGACGGCAACTTGTCGGCCTGGTCAGCCACGCCGAGTGAATCGAGAATCGCGATGGCGCGCGCACGACGTTCATGTGATGGCCAGCGATTACAGAAATCCATCGGCAACATCACGTTCTCGGCCGCCGACAACGTGGGCAGCAGCTGGAAGAACTGAAACACGATCCCCACGGTACGGCCGCGCCACTCCGACATCGCGGCTTCACCCAGTTGATGCACGGCCGTGTCACCGACGATCACTTCGCCGCTGCTTGGACGGTCGATGCCGGCCATGAGGCTCAGCAGAGTGGACTTGCCACTGCCTGATTCACCGATCACCGCCACGAACTCGCCGCGATCGATGGTCAGGGAGACGCCGTCGAGCGCGGTGAATGCGCCGGCGGCGGTCGGATACTGCTTGCTCACGCTGCGAATCTGGATCAGTGGCGCGGCGGCGCCCGGTGTGGTCTGAGTCATGGATGGAACGTACGGAATGCTGGCACCCTCGAGGGTACCGTTCGCCGGGGTCGTACTGCCGTTCAGCGATCAGGCACTCGGTCGTGGCATCTCATACCTCTATGCTCCCGTCATATCATCAGCGCTGGCATTCGGCGCTGCAGTCGTGTTCATAGACCCACGCCCAGCGGCCCGGCCGTGAAGGAGTCTTCGATGTTCCGTCGTTCACTTGCACTGCACGCGATCGCCGCACTGCTCCCCATCGCACTGCTCGCGCAGCACAGCGGCGGTGGCGGCGCGGCGCCGCGCACCCAGACGACCGCGCCGGCCGAGGCGGCGCAGTTCGCGTTTCTGGTCGGCCAGTGGGAGGTGACCGTCACACCCAAGGTCAACAGCCTGGCGGCGCGGATTCACGGGTCACCGACGTATGTTGGCACCTGGAAGGCGTGGTGGGCCTTCGACCGCTTCGGCGTCGAGGACGAACTGCGTATCATGGATCGCTCCGGCAACCCGAACAACCTCACGCACACCATGCGTTTCTACGACGCGGCGCAATCGCGCTGGACACAGACCGCGCTCGACGTGTACCGCGCGCGATACGTGAGTGCCGTGGGCGAGATGAAGGGCAGTGAGCTGGTGATGACCAGCGTGGGCAAGGACGCCGAGGGCAAGTCGTACGTGCAGCGGGCGCGATTCTTCGACATCACACCGACCAGTTTCAGCTTCCAGACGGATCGGATGATGAGCGGCGAGCGAACCTGGGACACCTCCGTGCTGAAGATCGACGCACGTCGCGTAGCCGCCGTCGCGCCGCGATGAACCTGCCGGCACCTCTCGCTGACGCCACACCACGCGCAGGCCGCGCGTGGGTCTGGCTGCAATTCGTCATCGGGTGGCTGCCGGTCTGGGTGATGTACACCTTCCTGATCTTGGCGGCGCACGGCGGACCGGTGGTGCGCGCGGCAGTCCACGGCGGTCGCGCGATCGCCGCAGCGGCGCTGCTCGGCCCGCTCGTTCTGAAACTCGTTGACCGGTTGCCATGGCCGCGCCAGGTGTCGGCCTCGTTCGTACTGACGCATCTGGCCGCAGCGGCGCTGTTCTCCGCTGCCTGGGTCGCGTTGACGGGGTTGATCGAGACGCTGTTCAGCTGGCAGCTCTATCGTTTCGTGACCGCGGGGCTGGGGCCGTTTCTGGTGCTGGGTCTCTGGCTCTACGTCGTGGTCACGGGAATCCTCTACGCCGTGCGTGCGACCGCGCGCGCCGGACGAGCCGAGGCAGCGGCGGTCGAGTCGCAGCTTGCCGCCCTCCGCTCACAGCTCAACCCGCACTTTCTCTTCAACGCATTGCACACCGTGGTGCAGCTGATCCCGGTCGACCCCGAGCGAGCCTCTGATGCCGCCGAGGCGCTGGCGGCGTTGCTTCGCACCGCGCTGGAGGAGGACCGCGACGTCGTGCCATTTCGCGAAGAGCGGGCGTTCGTGGAGCGGTATCTCGCGCTCGAACACATTCGCTTCGGCGATCGTCTGCGGATCAGTTTCGATGTCGATCCGTCCGCACTCGACGTGCCAGTGCCCGCGTTCGCACTGCAGACACTGGTCGAAAACTCCGTACGACATGGGGCAGCGCCACAAGTGGACGCCACGCAGATCGCGATCACGGCGCGCTGCACTGGCGCTGAGCTGGTGGTGACCGTGACCGACACCGGCGTCGGCATGCGTGGCGGTGCTTCGGCACTCGACACGGGGACCGGATTGAATCGCCTTCGCGCGCGACTCGACGCCCTGTTCGGCAGTCGCGCCCGTCTCGAACTCTCTGGGGCGTCCGGGCCCGGATTCAGCGCCTCCGTCGTCGTGCCAATCAGTCCGATGGACGCCGACTGACATGAAGCCAGACGTGCGTGTCCGTACACTCGTCGCTGACGATGAACCGGTGGCGCGATCAGGATTACGACGCCTGCTGAGCGGATACGATTGGATCGACGTGGTCGGTGAAGCCGTGCACGGGCTGGATGCAGTGCAGGCGATCAACACGCATCGGCCGGAGCTCGTCTTTCTGGATATTCAGATGCCGGGCCTTCTCGGCACCGAGGTGCTCACACGCATCGTGCATCAGCCAGTGATCGTCTTCACCACCGCCCATGCGCAACACGCCGTCACTGCATTCGAGCTCGGCGCCGTCGACTATCTGCTCAAGCCATTCGGCGCCACACGACTCGCCACCACGTTGGATCGGGTCCGCGCTGCACTCGGTGAACCCGCGTCCCACACCGCCCTGGAACGCATCGGCGATGTCTTCGGCACCGGTCCGATGACGCGGCTGTTCGTGCGGGTTGGCGGAGCGATCGTGCCGGTGCCCGTCTCGTCGATAACGTGGTTCGAGGCGGATGGAGACTACGTCACGGCGCACACGGATCGCGGTCGTCACGTGTTGACCGTCTCCCTCGGTCAGCTCGAGGCGCGGCTGGATCCGAAGCGTTTCGTGCGGATTCACCGGGCGCACATCGTGAATCTCGACGCGGTGATCGCGTTCCGACGGCACGGGAAGGGGGGCATGACGGCCGAGATGCGTGGTGGACATCAGCTGGCGGTCAGCAGGAGCAAGGCGCAGGAGCTGAGACGGTTGGGGGTCTAGTGCGAAACAGCATGGGGACGGAGACCGCCAGAGCATGGGGACGGAGATGGAGACGGCTGGCGGTCCGGTGGCATGAACAAGGCAAAGAAGCGAAGACGGCTTGGTGTCCAGTGGCGTGAACAGAGCACAGGCAGCGAAACCGACGGGGGCCAGTGACGTGAACACTCAGTTCAGGCAGTAGTGGCGGTCGAAGCATCCTGGCTGGCCGTCAAGGCACGTTCGGATCTGCGGTGGTATTGCTGTGGTGTTCGACGTGCGATCACGGCGCCACGTACGGTTGGTGTAAGATGAGCTTCGATTCCGCGTCCCGAGGTGCGTGGACAGTCTCGTCGCAGCTGGACGGTTTCGTGCTCAGAGAGGGCGGCTCGGAACACAGCGCCGCCACCCGTGCGACAGTCGGCGGGTCCACCGGGCGGGCGCGTTCGCCACGACGACCGCCGCACAACCAGCGCCTCGCCTTTCATCGTCGATAGGCCAGCGCCGGAGTTCTGTCTGCCGTGGCGACAGGGTATCGCGAGGGCATGGGTACACAGCGGTGTTTTGCTGTTGTCGGCATGAATCGGGTGCGCGCATCTGCAACACCCTATCGCAGTGTATGCGTCATGGCCACACGACCGACTCTGCTGACGGTGTTGCATGACCGCATCGTGGCGAAACACTACAGTGCCCGAACCGAGGAGGCGTATCGCCACTGGGTGCGTCGATTCGTGCGGCATTTCCGGATGCGGCATCCACGGGACCTGGGACCCGCCGACGTGCATGCCTTCCTGACGCATCTGGCCCGTGACGCGCGTGTCAGTGCGAGCACACAGAATCATGCACTTGCCGCGCTGCTGTTTATGTATAGGGAGGTAATTGCGGCTCCCAATGTCGGCGTCGATCGGGAACATGCATGCCAAGCGTCCGCGCCGACTGCCGAATGTCCTGTCGCATGCAGACGTCGTCCGTGTGATGGTAAAATGGACGGTGTGCCGCGGTTGATGGCTTCGTTGCTCTTCGGAAGTGCGCTACGGTTGCTGGAGTGCTGCCACCTGCGGGTCAAGGATCTGGACTTCGCGCGACGCGAGTTGCGGGTGCGGGGCAGCAAGGGGCAGAAGGATCGCGTGACCATGCAGCCGGCCGGCCTGCTGCCACCGTTGCGTACCCGTCTGAATGCGATGCGGCTGAGGCACGAAGCCGATCTGGCGGCGGCCGCGGGGGCGGGGGGCTACCTGGCGCGCTGCGAGCGAAACTAGGCGCATCGGCCGCCCGGAGCTGGGCGTGGCAGTGGGTGTTTCCCGGGAGTTCGACGTATGTATCGTGGGAGTACCAGGAGCCTCGCCGGTATCATGTGGAGCCCACGGTCCTTAAGCGTGCGGTGAAAGTGGCGGCCGGCTTGAAGCGGGTGAACCAGCGTGTGAGCTGTCACACGCTGCGGCACTCCTTTGCGACGCATCTGCTCGAATCTGGGTCGGCGCCGCCGCATCGCTCGGCAGGACCGCAATGGTCACCGACGCCATGTGCACATCGAGTCCGAGAAAGATTGTTGAGGGAGCACGCTCGGACGGCACGACCGTTCGGGCGGATACTGACATGGGTTGGTCCTCCGCAAAGGGCGACAGACACGACCGTCGCCGGTGGCTCTGGTTCCTGCAAGTAGCACTCAGGAGCTAACCCACGCGAAACCGGGAGGTCAGCCCAGTCACATTTTCTAGGCCGCTCGCGCCGAAGCGCTGATGTCTCGACTCCCCACCCGGCGTGTTGAATGGGGTTCCGCCACGCGTCGAAGGCCGGCCGTGCACTTCTGGAACCAGCGCCGTAAACTTCACGCGCGGCGACGATGCGTAGGCGCCTGCCACGCCTCCCATTGAGCGCCTCAAGTTCGTGGGGCCCGTAGCACAGCATGGAGAGAGTGCGATGATGAAGCAGCCGGTGGACCGACGGAGGTTTCTGCAACTCGGCGGCGCCGCCGGCGCTGCATTGACCATGTCGCCCGCGGCGCTGGCCTCCGCCGCGGCTGCAGAGCCGCCGTCCCTCGCAAAACTGCCTCCGTGGTCCCCCGAGCGCGCTGCTCCCAGCGAATCCTTCTGGCGCCAGGTGCGCGCCATGTACGCGCCCGATCCCGGCATCGTCGATTTCGACAATGCCAACAGCGGTGCGGCGACCACGACGGTCATCGCGGCCTACCTTCGCCGCGCGCGATCGCTCTGTGCGGCGTCGAACGTTCACTATGATCGCCTCAACAGCGACGACCTCAATTCGCAGTACACGCGGACGGCGGCGTTCCTGCACACCACCGTCGACGAGGTCGCAATGGTGCTCAATGCCACCGCCGGGCTCAACGCGATCCTCCATGGCTTTCCGCTCGAACGCGGTGACGAGATCATCGTGACCAATCACGAGTATCCCGACATGGTCGAGACGCTCAATCGACGCGCGAAGCGGGAGGGGCTCGTGGTGCGGACGATCGCCGTGCCGGACATCGACGACGATCGACTGGCGCTGGTGTCGCGCTTGCGCGCCGCCGCATCGTCGCGCACCAGGCTGCTGCTCGTCTCGCACGTGAGTGCGTGGAACGGTGAAGTCCTGCCAGTGCCGGAGCTGTGCGCGGAAGCGCGCGCTCACGGTATCGCGGTGCTGGTCGATGCGGCGCAGAGTGTAGGATACCTCGACGTGCGCTTCGCCGACTGGGGCTGCGATTTTCTGGCGACCTCCCTGCACAAGGGGCGCGGCGCGCCGCTCGCCACCGGTGCACTCGTCGTGCGCAAGGATTGGTTCGGCAAGCTCGAGCCGCTGCACCCACCCACATGGGACTTCTCCAAGTATCCGGTGGACCAGTACGGATGGCGCGGCACGGCCAATGTCGCCGCACAGGCCAGCATCCCCGACGCCATCGCGGCGCTGGAGCGGATTGGAATGGCGCGCAAGCGCGCGCGGCTGATGCACCTCGCCCTTGAGTGGCAGGCCATGGCGCGTGACATCAAGGGGTTTCGCGTGCTGACACCGATGACGGCCGAGCGAAGCTTTGGCTTCTGCGCCTTCGCGCTCGACCACGTACCATCGAAGGTCGTCGCGGAACGCCTCCGCAAGGAGTTTCACATCGTGGTGCAGAACAAGGCAGCGCGCCCCTACCGGCCGTACGACAATGCCGTGCGCGTCACGCCGCAACCGTTCGCCTCACGCGCGGAGATCCAGCAATTTGTCGCGGCCCTCCGCGCGATTGCGCGTACGTGAATGCCTTCCCCGGCGCGCCCGTCGCCGTGGGTCACCACAGACGCGCGGGGGAGCGCGGCAGCCCGTGGTCCAGAAGGGTAGGCACCATTCCCGGCCCTCCCCCGCATCCCGTCGCGGCCGAACCGTCCTTACGAGTTTCGTGTCAAGGGCACGCGCGTATCCTGGGTGCGTGCGAAGTGTTGTTGTCGCACCAGCCTAGTTGCTGTTGGACCGGATCTGCGTCTTGAGCTGCGTGTGCTGGGCGAGCTGCAGTTCCGCCTGCAGCCGCGGCAGCTCCGGCAGCAGTCGGTGGACGACGCCACGTTGTACTTCTCGAGCATCGCGCCGTTCGCCCGTTGGCATGTACTCCGCGACTCACCAGGAGCACGCGCGCGCGCAACAGATCGCGCACGTCACGGGTCCCCCTCCCGAATCATGTGGGCCGCCGGGATCAGCTGTACGCGCAGCAGCTGGGCCATCGTGGCGGCATCCACGGCATCGGTCTTCACCGTGGCGTAGCTGATCGCCTTGAGACAATTCGCGTGCGGGCCTCGTTGAAAACATCATTGCGTTGCTGCTGACAGTGCCTTCACAGTAGCGACCTTGCTCGCTGCGCTCGCTGGCCACACCCTGCAGCAGAACGCGAGCGCTAGCCAGACAAGTCGTTGTGCAGCGGCACGCGTTCAGCGTGTCGCACTGTCCCTAAAGGCCTTAGGCCTTGCGACGGCGACGGGCTGCGGCGCCGAGGCCGATCAGGCCAGTGGCCATCAGGGCGTAGGTCGACGGCTCCGGCACGACGTTCATGTTACCGGCGCGGTACAGCGAAGCGTGCGAGAGGCCGTTGGGGATGCCGTTCACATTCACGTTCGTGCCGATCGTGCTGTAGGTCACGCTGGAGGTCGAGCCAGCGTTCATGAAGTAATACATGCTGAACTGGTCGCCGGCCTTCAGAACCAGGACGAACGGGCCCGAGATGGCGCTGTCGAAGGTCAGCGTGCCGGTCGTGCCGGTCTGATCGCTGGTGAACGGGCCGAACGTGATCGCTTCGTTCGATGAGCCCTGCAGGACGAGCGTGCCGGCGCCGAACGAGGCGAGGGCAGCGGTCAGGTTCTGGTTGAGGTTGTTGCCGGCGTACGAGCCGAGGCACGACGTGTAGTTGAACGTCGCGGTGGCAGCGAACGCCGAGCAGATCGGCTGCGTGCGAGTCAGGCCGTAGAGGTGGTCGGCGCGGGCGGCCGACGGTGTGGCGACTGCGGCGACGGCGAGCAGGGCGGTGGCAATGAGCGAACGGCGCATGAAGAACTCCGAAACGGGAGACAGACAGGGTTTGATCAACTTGACGATTGACTCCAGCGCAACGGCGGTGCCAGATCCGGCCATCATGCCGATGGAAGATACAAGACTGTAAGTCGTTGTCAGGCAAGAGGTTACATTCAGCTATATGAAGCGCGCTGAAATAGGCTCAGACATATTGTGGCGTGGACGCCTCAGTCAGGTCATGAAACATGGTGCGAGCGCCGCAGTTCATGCTCGGTGTAGGCACCGCGCAGCGGGCGCGAGGGAGAACAGCGGCGGGGGTCAGCAGGACTTCCGAAAGGCTTCGGCCTCGCTCGAGCCAGGCGGCCATCCCACACACTTTCCCGACTTCGAGGTTGTCGCGCGAAGTCTCGGTAGCCCGGTCAGCTTCCTCGACATTGTCCGCAATTGCGCGGTGCACGCCCTCTGACGCACGAACGCTCCAACCTGGATGGCCGAGGCGTTCGACTATTTGGAGCGGACCGGTATCGTACCGGCTGACGCGATCAGGCGCGGCGCCGACGGGCGAAAAGTGCGAGACCCGGCATGCCGCCGGCGAGAAGCGCGTACGTGGACGGTTCCGGTACGACATTGAAGCCGCCGGTCGAGCGATGGAGCGTGGCGTGCGACAGCCCCTGCGGGACGCCCTGTGCGTTCACTGCGGTGCCAGCCGTGTGTAGTTCACCGAGGTGACCCCGGCGCCGGCGTTCGTGAAAAAGTACATGCTGAAGCTATCGGCCGCCTTCAGGATCAGCACGAGATGCACGCGCCCTGCGACGGGAGGCCCGCCTCCGAGCAGTGCGGTACGGCAGTTGGCGGCTTTCAAGGATTGCGGCCTTGTCCGGGCTGCTTGCTGGCCGCAACCTCTTGAAGGCCGCCGCTGCAGAACGCGAGCGTGAGATGACCACGGCATGCTATCGAGGGTGAAGGCTTGACGTTCAGTTACCGGAATTGCAGGTCCGGCAGTCTCACCATGGGCCTCGGACTCGTCATCGCGATCGAGACTGTCGTGTTGCACCTGTGGCTTCAGTCGCAGCATCCGGCTGGGGCGTGGGGCGTGACGATCGGGAGTCTCCTGACGCTCGGATGTCTCACCGCCGACTATCAGCGCCTTGGTCGCGAGACCATCAGTGTGGACGGTCTCACGCTTGAGCTGCGAGTCGGTCTGCGCGCGCGGTCTGAGATTCCCCTTGATGCGATCGTGCGTGCGACGCGCCCTACCTGGCAGGAGCTGCCCGCTCCGGGTAGCCCCGATGTGAAGGAGTATCGCAATCTGATGAAGCCAGCGTCTCCAAACGTGCTGCTCGTCCTTCGGGCGTCACGATCAGTGTCGGCGTTGCGACACCGTCATGGCTTCATCCGCCGCACCGCATCATCCAGCCAGTCCAGAATCACGACCACGTGACGGCGGTACCGATCCGGCGACTGCTTGAGCATCAGGAATGATTCGCCGTCCCGCGACGCGTCCCAGCTTCGCGAGTTGACGGCTCCCGGATTCGACGCGTACGGGCCGAAGAAGAGTCGCACCGGGGGGCCAGCCTGTCCGGTCGCCGGATCGAAGGGAGCGGCGAAGACCGAGTCCGCGACGCGATACACGACCTCGCGCCCGCCACGAGTGAAGAGGGGCTCGTCGCCCTGCGGGCCTGAGATGCGCACTCGACGCAACGACGGGTCGGGAAACGACTGGACGTAGACGCTGTACTGTCCCTGTTCGTAGACGACCGCAGTGATCCACCTGCCGTCGGGCGAGAGGTCGGGCCGCGCGATACTGTGCGACGTGTCGGCGTACGTCCCGTCCTGTGCTCCCGCAGCCATGCCGATGCTCCCCACCCTCGTACCCGTGATGAGGGAGAGCGTGTAGATGACGAGCCGCCCGTCGGCACTGACGCGCGGCGTGTCATGATCGAACGGTGTCGACAACAACGTGCGGGGCGGTTGCGAACCGTCCACCGGCACCACGCTCAACGCGTAGAACCCGCGCACTTCCGAGGTGTACACCAGTGATCGTCCATCCGGCGTCCAGGCTGCGCCCCAGTCGTTTCCGGCGGAGCGGGTGATGCGTGTGCCTGGCCCGCTCCCGACTGGAAAGGTCCAGATCTCGTGTACGCCGTTCGGCTCACGGACATTGAGTGCAATGCGATCCTTGCCGGGAGCGAGTGCCGGCCCCTCGTACAAGCCGGCGTTCTCGATCGCGGCGCCACCCCGGCCCGACCGATCGAGCAGCACGGGCAGGCTTGAAACCTGCGCCGAGGCGAGGGGCAGGTAGGCGAGTGTGCCGTTGTCGGCAATCGCGTACGATGCGGAGGCCGTGCCGTCGGTGACCGCCACATCGTTCAGCAGCGCAACCGGCTTGCCGGTGACTTCGACGCGGTCTGCGTCGAACGGGACGCCGAACAGGGTCCCTGCCCGGACGAAGAACAGCAGCTTCGCGCTGGCGACGTACCGCGCACCAGTGGCCTCTTCGACCAGCCGCTTTCGTACACCGGACTTCCGCGACACCACATCGATGGAGGCTGTCGCGAGATTGCTGCGGTAGTTGGTGAACAGCACGTGGTCGTCGTCCGGCAGCACATGCGGCCACCAGTGCCCCAGTTCGCCGGCCCCGCGGTTCGGTGTCGTGAGCACCGTGACTGCGCCGCCGTCTTCCGGCACGTCGGACAGTCCGGACTGGTACGATTGCGCATGGATGATGTGACCATCGGACGTCCATGTGCCTACGCACCATGCTCCCGCATCCGCCAGCGTCACCGCCGGGGCACTCCCGTCCATCGCCACCTTCTTCGTCTTGCCGCCCTGGCACACCGCCAGCCATTTCCCGTCTGGCGACAGGATCATGTTGTCGTCGAGCTGATCGAGCGCGCCGGCGGTGCCGACCCGCGCGAGCGTGCCGCGTCCGATCGACTTGCGGTACACGGCCCCACCCGAACTGTCACGCAGTTTGACGAGCAACGTCTGCCCGTCGCGAGTCAGCTCCAGTCTGCGCGCGTCGTCGAAGCTTGACGTATTGGGCAGCAGCACGTCGTATTCGTGCGGTGCCCGTGCGGCCGTCGGCCGTGTGCGGAGCGTCACCAGCGCGAGTGCGATGGCCAGAGCAGCGGACACCGCCCATGGCCATCGGGCGGCGCGCGACCCACGGGCCTGCGGATGCGTCGCAGTGGCTCGCGTGGGCGCGGCAGCGGATTCGATCAATCCATCGGCGAACGCCTTGGCTGTCGCCGGTCGGTCGGCTGGAAGCTTCTGCAGCGCCGCGAGCGTGATCGCCTCCACCGCCCGTGGCACCGTCTTCCGCAGCATCGAGAGCGGTTGCGGCTCGGCTGACAGGACTCGCGCGACGATGGCCTGCACGCTCGCGCCCGTGAATGGCGGCTCACCTGCCAGCATCTCGTAGGTCACGGCACCGAGCGCATAGATGTCACTGCGCGCGTCGATGGTCTTCTCACCCATCGCCTGCTCGGGGCTCATGTACTGTGGCGTGCCGAGCGAGAGCCCTGTTTGCGTCATACGCTGGCCGCCCGCCTGCTGCACGGCGAGCGCGATGCCGAAGTCCGCGACGACCGCGGCACCATCCTGCAGGAGGATGTTCTCCGGCTTGATGTCGCGGTGAATGATGCCTTGCTGGTGGGCGTGTTCCAGCGCCGCCGCCACCTCGCGCGCGATGCGCAGGGCGTCGGCGATGGCCAGTTGGTGATCGCGCTCGAGTCGTGCGCGCAGCGTCTCCCCGCGCACGAACGGCATGACGTAGTACAACAGCCCGTCCGCCTCGCCCGAATCGATGAGGGGCAGAATGTGCGGATGCTGCAACCTGGCCGTGGTCTTGATCTCGCTCAGGAACCGGTCGGACCCAAGTGCGGCGCCGAGGTCAGGATGCAGCACTTTGATCGCGACGTCCCGGTCGTGCTTGATGTCCTGCGCCAGATACACGGTGGCCATGCCGCCGGCGCCAACTTCGCGCCCGACACGGTAGCGGTCGGCGAGCGCGCGTGTCAGGCGGTCCGACACCTCGACGCTCATTCGATCCCACCGCTCGGCACGGGTTGGTCCCGTGCCCCTGCTCGAGTTTCATGCGCGCCGGCGGCGGACCCGGCGTCATGACGTTTCACGAAATCGGACATATATCCTGCAAGCATGGTGAACAGCTCTGGCGCGTAGTCGCCGTCGGCTGGGTAGTGCGTTGGTCCGACCCACGGAAGGGCGCCTGACGCGGCGGCGCGGCCGTTCCGCTGCAGGCGTCGACCACGTGGTAGCGATCGCCACCGTAGCCCGACATCGAGAAGTATCACCCGCTCCGCCCATACGCGAGGGCCGTCGAGGATGCCCCAGTCGGGCGCCACGCCGCATACGTGAGGCGAGGGACGTGCCGTGGCACCCCCCTCGCGCTCACAATCTCCGATCGCGACCACCGATGCCCGACGGCAACTCGAACCATTCACGCCCGCTGCCGGGATTACCCATGCTCCACGATTATCAGGCGCTCACCGTCTGGCGACGGGGCGCATGACCGGGAGGAGTGACCCCGCTTGGCTGGACACTCAGGGAGCTGGGATGTGACCGGACGAAATTGAGAGGGCGTGCTCGGCCTCGAACACATTCGGTGACCGATAGTCGAGGGCGGAGTGCTGCCGATTGTTGTCGTAGATGGTCTCCAGGATGTGCGGCAGGTGCGCGTTGACGTCCGCCATAGTGCGGTAACCGCGCGGATGGACCTCTTCGTGCTTGAGCGTCTTCATGAAGCTCTCGGCATGCACATTGGTCTCGGTATGCGCATTGTCGCAAGAATTGCCCGCGCGTGACATGGAGCCCAGCAGGCCCGCCTCGGCCAGCCGCTCGCGGTAGCGCCGTGACGAATATTGCGACCAGCGTTTCCGAATGGAGTACCGGCTATGGGCGCAGCGCTCGGGCCGGCGGGTTGATTGCCGCGCGGACAGCCTGACCCACGACGCTTGCGAACACGTCTGCGGCATTCGCGCGAAGCCAGCCGGCCGCCTCGAGGCTCACCGGACCATGGATCGCAGACCAGAACGCATACGCCAGCGGCCGAACGGCGTCCAGAGCCGGAACCGCGGCGTCTGGCGGCGCGATGATGCGGGCAACGAGGTTGAGCGGCTCTGCAGGGCCACCCCGGTCTGCCTCGCTCGGCGCCAGATGCCGAACACCTTGGTCGTACATGAGCTGGTAGAGGTTTGGGTTGCCTCGGGCAAACTCCCGGTAGCCTCGCGCCACACGCCACAACCGGTCCACGCGCGAGAGCGAGCGGTCATCGCCGAGCGCCAGCACCTGGTTCAACTCCGCAAAGCCGGAACCGTACACACCCGCCACAATCTCAGGCATGCCACCGAAGTGACTGTAGATGAGTTTGGTAGATGTCCCAACCGCTCGCGCCAGCGTCCGGGCTGACAGTGCGGCCGCCCCCTCTTCGGACAGGAGCCTGACGGCATGCCGTAAAACGTCTGAACGCAGCCTCGCTCGTTCGGCATTCCGGTCGGCTGGTCTCGTTTCGAAGGCGTCTGTCACGAGTGGATTTGGCTCAGGCAGGCGTTCGATCTGTCGGAATCGCCATCAACGAAGAATGGTAACACTGTTGCTTTATCCGGAAACAGTGTTACCGGCGCCTTTTTGCACTCTCTCTCGCCACAAACGGATGAATCTTGCAGGCCACCAGCGTCGCGTGCCAACGAGCGCGGCGACAGTGCACGTCAATGCGATAGCGCCAGAGTCAATACTTCATCAGATACCGCTCCACCTCCCAACTCGACACCTGCGCCGAAAACTCACTCCACTCGGCCCGCTTCGCCGCCAGAAAATGCTCGAAGATGTGCTCCCCCAGCGCCCCCCGGATCACATCGTTCCTCTCCAGCTCATCACACGCCTCGTTCAAATCCCGCGGCAAGTCGTCGATCCTGAGCCGCCGCTTTTCGCGATGACTCATCTCGAAGATGTTGGTATCCACCGGCTCTCGTGAATCAGCTTGGGCTTCGATGCCGTCCAGCCCCGCCGCCAGCATCACCGCCAGCGCCAGATACGGATTGGCACTCGGATCCGGCAACCGGTGCTCCACCCGCGTCCCCGTGCCGCGACGCGCCGGAATCCGCAGCATCGGCGACCGGTTGCGCATGCTCCACGCGACATTGATCGGCGCTTCAAAACCGGGCACCAGTCGCTTGTAGCTG
>JANMHB010000022.1:0-21186 GCA_031374935.1 Gemmatimonadaceae bacterium
CACTTCGACGCGCTCGATCGTGTTCGGATCGATGTCGTCGAGGCGGGTGACTGCACCGCCGCCACCGCCACCGCCGTTGGCGCCGTTGTTCATGCGCACACCGTCGATGAAGATGATCGGCTCGTTGGACTGCGAGAGCGAGGAGTTGCCGCGGATGCGGATCTGGGCGCCCTGACCCGTCAGCCCGCCGCCGACGACGCCAACCAGACCTGGCTCACGACCGCTGAGCAGGTTGGAGATGTCGTTGATCGGCGCGTTGGCAGGCGGAGCAATAACGGCCACCGTGTTACCAAGACGCTTCGTCTCGGTCTTCTGCCCTGAACCCGTGACGACGACCTGGTTCAGCTGAATCGCCGACGTCGAGAGCGCAAAATCCACCTTCGCCGTCTGGCCGCCGGTGAGGGTGACCGACTTGGAGGCCGGTGTGTAGCCCAAGGCACGCACGCGCACGAGGACGACACGCGAGCCACCGGTGACCGGAATACCGGCGATGCGGTAGGTGCCTTGTGCATTCGTCAGTCCACCGAGCCTGGTGTCGCTGATGAACACCGAGACGGCTTCGAGCCCTCGCGTTGATGCTGCATCCGACACCTTCCCTTCAATGATCGCTGTGGCGTTCTGCGCCTCCGCGGAGGGAGCCCAAAGCGCTGCCCCTCCCGCCAGACCAGTTGCCAACAGCATACGTCCTGCCCACGCGACACGTCGCATCCCGACCTCCGACTGCTGGGTGGATCTCGCTGTGCCAGACCGGCGTCGGCCTGGGTGAACCGATGGTTCAACTATTGTGATTACAGCCGTGCGAAACATTTCGCAACCAGCCGGGTAAGGCGCCACCGAAACTTCACATTTGCCCCGTCGGGCTCGCCTGACAAACCGAGCTATTTGCCGTTACCTGCCACGGGTATTCCGGCGTCGCCCGCTCGGGAACACCGCGCGAGCGACACGAATAAGCTGCCGAGCTCTTCTTTGTGCGCCGACACTCAGCAACAGCGCGAGCCAGGTCGGCTGTATCGGGCCTCGAGGCGCTCTCTGGCGAACTCATCCTTACTCAGCACGGCACAGCCCGGATGCCGAACCCTCATGTGGCGCAGGTAGCGGTCATAGTCCGGGACGCCGATGATCGTGCGCAGGATGCCAACCCACCGTCGCAGCGTCTGCATCAGTCCGCCGCGAACAGCGTGGCGGACTGGGCCGGCACCTCGGTGCTGCCCGCCGGCACGGCGCCGCGAACCACCTTGATCCAGATCCGCACCGATTCGAACACGATCACCAGCACCGAGATCAGAAAGAACGCCGCCACCGCCGCGTCGAGCCGGTCATTGAACACCATGCGTGGCATCGCCGCCAGCGACGGGACGCCCGGTGGCAGGTTGCCGGCGGCGTGCAGCGCGCTGAACTTGTCGGCGTGCGCCAGGAAACCGATCCGCGGATCGGCGCTGAAGAGCTTCTGCCAGCCGGCCGTCATCACCACGATCAGCAGCCAGGTCAGCGGCAGGATGGTTACCCAGGCATACCGCGCCTTGCCCATCCGGATGATCACCGTGGTGCCCACACACAGCGCCACCGCCGCCAGCAGCTGGTTGGCCATGCCGAACAGCGGCCAGAGCGAGTTGATGCCGCCGAGCGGGTCGGTCACGCCCTGATAGAGAAAATAGCCCCACATGGCGACGAACAGGCCACTGGCCATCCAGACCGCGGGCTGCCAGGTCACTTCGCGGAACTTCGGCCACAGCTGACCGCCCAGGTCCTGCAGCATGAAGCGGCCCACCCGGGTGCCGGCGTCGAGCGTCGTCAGGATGAACAGCGCCTCGAACATGATGGCAAAGTGGTACCAGAGTGCCATGCCGCCGCCACCGAGCGCGCGGTCGAAGAGATGCGCCATGCCGACCGCCAGCGACGGGGCACCGCCCGTGCGACTGAGCAGCGAGCTCTCGCCCACACTCTTCGCCAGGGCATCCATCTCGCCGGGTTGCAGGACGAAGCCCCACTGTTGCACGGCCAGCGCTGCGCTCTCCGCGGTTGTGCCCAATGCCGCCACCGGCGCGTTGATCGCGAAGTACACACCGGGCGTCAGCACGCAGGCGGCGATCAGTGCCATGATCGCCACCAGCGACTCGGTCAGCATCGCCCCGTAGCCGACGAGTTTGGCGTCGGGCTCACGCGACAGGAGCTTCGGCGTGGTGCCGCTGGCGATCAGGGCGTGGAATCCGCTGATCGCGCCGCAGGCGATGGTGATGAAGACAAACGGAAACACCTTGCCGCTGAAAACCGGTCCGGTGCCGTCCACGAACTGCGTGACGGCGGGCATCGCCAGTGGCGGCAGCACGAGCAGAATTCCGACGGCGAGGGCAACCACCACGCCGATCTTGACGAAGGCGCTGAGGTAGTCGCGCGGGGCGAGCAGCAGCCACACCGGCAGCACGCTGGCCGCGAACCCATAGGCCATGATCAGCAGGGCGAGCGTGGGGCCGGTGAGCGTGAAGATCGGTGCCAGCGCCGGGTTGGCCGCCACCCACTGGCCGGCCCAGAGCGCGCCGGCCAGCATCACGAGGCCGATCGCGCTTGCCTCGAGCACCTTGTCGGGTCGGACGAAGCGCAGGTAGAGGCCCATGAACATCGCGATCGGCACGGTCAGACTGATCGTGACCGTGCCCCACGGGCTCGACTTGAGCGCATTGACCACCACCAGCGCCAGCACCGAAATCAGCACCACCATGATGCCGAGCACGGCCACCAGTGCGGTGATTCCGGCCACTGGCCCGATCTCGTCCTTGGCCATCTGGCCCAGCGAGCGCCCGTCCCGGCGGACCGAGGCACAGAGGATCACGAAATCCTGCACGGCGCCGCCGAGGACGACACCGATGATGATCCAGAGCGCACCGGGGAGATAGCCGAACTGCGCCGCCAGCGTCGGACCGACCAGTGGCCCGGGTCCGGCGATGGCAGCGAAGTGGTGACCGAACACGACCCATTTGTTCGTCGGCACGAAATCGTGGCCGTCGGCCTTGCGCACCGCGGGTGTCGCGCGGTCGCCGTCGAGCGCGAAGATCGCGGTCGCGATGAAGCGGGCGTAGAAGCGGTAGCCGACCAGATAGGTGCAGATTGCCGCCGTCAGCAACCAGGCGGCGTTGATGCTTTCGCCGCGCGAGAGTGCGATGCGTCCGAGCGCAGCCGCGCCGAGGGCGGCCACGAGGCCCCAGATGATGATGGTGCGGGCAGAACGCATGGGCAGGGACAAGGGGAGAAACGCTCTGAGCGGCGCGAGGTGACGGTACCCGGCGGTGACACCAGTCGGCAAGGCGCAACGCTGAACCTGCCCGTGAAGCCGACTATCTTCCGCGCATGACACAGCGTCGACTCCATCCGCGGTCCCTCGTGACCGTGCTGCCGGCCATGGCTCTGCTCTTCGGCGCCTGCGGCGGGCCACCGAAGCCGGCGAACACACCCACGCCGGCACCGGCGATCGCGCGCGATTCGGCGCGCTCCGGCGAACCGACGCCCGCGCCGCGGCCCGCCCCGCCGGTGTTCGGCGAGTACAGCTCACGGATGGTGGTGGTGTTCCCGCTGCAGAAGTTCGCGGTAGGCGATTCGGGGTGGCTGACTGCCGCCAGTGCCACCGGTCGCCCGCGTGCGGCGCAGCTGGATTCGGCGTTGACGGCGGCGCTCCGCGATCGCGGGCTGGAGACCACCTGGTCGCTGGCGCCGAACACGTCCAGGGTGGCGCAGCGAGAAGTGATGAATCGGACCGATCCGCGTGCCCTGTCGACGGCAGGCCTGGTGCCAAGCCGGCGCCGGAACGACGAGGATTTGCGCGAGCCGCTGGCGTCGCAACTGCGCGCGATCATCGCGATGGTGCCGGAGTCGCGACTGGTGCTGCTGCCGCTCGAAGCCCGGGTGGCGACGACCGCTGGCGGCATGAAGCAGGCGACGCTGCGCATCGCGTTCCTCGACGGGCGGATGGCCACCGTGCTGTCGTTCCCCGATGTGGTCGGAGCGCCTGCCGCCGATGAGCGCGGCGCGCTGATGTCGGTCGCAACGAAGTTCGCTGACCTGGTCGTCGTTCCGTAGGCGTCGGCCGACAATTCGTTCGCCGACTCCGTTTCTTCCTCCTGACTCCGTCCTCCGCACCATGTCCACCACAGTCACTCTGATCCCCGGCGACGGCATCGGCCCCGACATCACCGAGGCGACGATCCGTGTCCTTGCCGCCGTCGGCGCGGATCTGGTGTGGGATCGCCAGATGGCTGGTGCCTCGGCGGCCGCCCGCTACAACGATCCGATTCCCGAAGCGACGCTGGATTCGATCAAGAAGAATCGGGTGGCGCTGAAAGGGCCGCTGGAGACGCCGGTTGGCGAAGGATACCGCTCGGTGAACGTGGCGCTGCGCAAGACGTTCGATCTGTATGCAAACGTCCGGCCGGCGCACGTGATCCTGCACGGCGGCCGGTTCGAGAAGGTGGATATCGTCATCATCCGCGAGAATCTCGAAGGGTTGTACTATGGGGCCGAGCACTACATCCGGATCGGTGACGATCCGAAGGCGGCGGCCGAGAGTGTGGCGCTGATCACGCGCTACGGCTCGGATCGGGCGATTCGCTACGCCTTCGAATACGCCGTCAAGCACGGGCGGAAGAAGGTGACGCTGGTGCACAAGGCGAACATCCTGAAGTACACGCAGGGGCTGTTTCTCGACGTCGGCCGTGAAATCGCCAAGGAGTATGCGGGGCGCGTGCAGTTCGAGGACCGCATCATCGATGCGATGGCGATGCAGCTGGTGTTGAAGCCGGAGAATTTCGACGTGATCGTGACGACGAATCTCTTCGGGGACATCCTGTCGGACCTGGTCTCGGGGCTGGTTGGAGGACTGGGCCTGGCGCCGGGCGCGAACATCGGCCCGACGGCGGCCATCTTCGAAGCGGTGCACGGCACGGCGCCGGACATCGCGGGCAAGGGCGTCGCCAACCCCGGCGCGCTGATCCTGGCCGCCTGCCTGATGCTCGACCACCTTGGCGATACGGTGCGCGCCGAGCGGATTCGGACGGCGCTGCATGCGGTGATCGACGAGAAGCAGGTGCTGACGCGCGACCTGGGCGGGTCGGCCACGACGTCACAGTTCGCCGACGCCATCATCGCCAGACTGTGAGAGGCGCCACCGCGTGACCCGGATCCTGCACGCTTCCGACCTGCACTTCGGACGCCCGGCGGTACCGCTGCAGATCGATGCGATCGAAGCGCTGATCCAGGATGAGCTCTTCGATGTCGTGGCGATCAGCGGTGACGTGAGTCAGCGGGCGCGGTCGGGAGAGTTTCAGCGCGCGGCGGCGTTCCTGCGCGATGCACGCAAAGTGAGCGAAACCATCGTGGTGCCGGGGAACCACGATGTGGCGTGGTGGAATGCGCCGATGGGCGTTGGTGATCGGGATGCGCTGTATGCCGACTATCGCACGTTCATTCACCCCGAGATCGAGCCGGTGCTGGATGTGCCCGGCGCGCGCGTCGTGGGCCTGAACACCAGTCACGGCATCACCCGGCGCACCCTGACGTGGAACATGCGCGACCTGAGCGTGATCGGCGACGTGACACGCTCACAGCTCGAGCGACTGCGCGATCGATTGAATGCGGCGCCATCCGACGCGGCGCGGGTGGTGGTGATGCATCACAACCCGGTGCGTGGCGAGCTGAGTCAGCGTCATGGTTTGAAGCACACGAAGAAGGTGCTCGGCGCGTTTGCCGAGATGGGCGTGGATCTGGTCTTGTGCGGCCACGATCATCAGGAAGCGATCCATTTCGTGGAGCACACGAGGAAGGGGACGGTCATCTCGACGGCCGGCACCGTGAGCAGCCGGTCGCGTGGCGGGCGCCCCTCGAGTGTCAACTGCATCGACATCACGGACGATGAGATTCACATCGTGACGTGGATCTGGGAGCCGACGGCGCGTCGCTTCGGTCCAGGTCCGGTGAAGGTGTTCGCGCGGTGATAGCGTGGCTGACGCGGAAGTTCTCCCGTGATCCCGGACAGCTGGGTTTGTTCGAACTGGCGGCCACGGCGCCGGCCCGGAGTCCGATGCGCGAACCGCCGCCGCTTCCGGACCTGGTGCCGGAAGCGTTGGTTTCAGGTGTCGCTCCCGTCGCACCAGCGTCGGTGCGGATGGTGCCCACTGCACTGGCCGACGCCAGCGAGCAGTGCGAGATGCGCGTTGATCCTGAAGCCTTGCTGCACAGGTTGCGTGCGCATGGCTTGCGCGGCGTGGACCGGTTGGTGTTGACGCGCAACCGGCGCACCATGGTCAGCCTCGCCAGCGGCGTGCTGCGCGTGCACGAAGGATTCGCGACGGCACCGGGCAGGGTCCACGAAGCCATCGCCGTCTTCGCGACCTCACGCAGCCGTGTGAAGCGCAGCGCGGCGCGCGACATCATCGTGGCGTATCCGGTTCCGGTCAGGCCCCCGGCGCGGCGGCCGGCGGCGCAACACCCGGACGACGACGCGATGGCGGCGCGATTGACGCTGCTGCATGCGCAGCTGAATCTCGAACACTTTGGTGGCACGCTCGATCCGCTCGAGATTCAGGTCTCGCGCCGCCTTGCCCGGCGACTGGGTCACTACACCTTGCGTGCGCATACCGGCGGCCGCGGCGAGATCGTCATTTCCCGCCGGCATGTGCGCCGTGACGGATGGCCCGAGGCGATTCACACGCTGCTGCACGAGATGGTGCACCAGTGGCAGGATGAAACCGGGCGTGCCGTCGATCACGGTCGCGGATTTCGCGCCAAGTGCCGCGCGGTTGGTATCGCGCCTGCAGCAACCCGAATGCTTCGGCGATAGCGATCCGTCAGGCCGCGGTGCTGCGCGCACAACCAGCGGTGACTTTCGCGGGCTAATCGGCTGGGACCAGAGCCGCAGCTGACATGGGACGGTCAACAGCATGCCGTGAACAGCAACAAACAGCATTGGGAGGAGGCGCAGAGCCGCAGGGCCGCAGAGAACGGCACGTGCTGTGGGAACTGCGCTCGCGTCACGCAGTCTCGTCGAGCGCGAACGACACGCACCAGCACCACAGCACTCGCGCGCTGCCTGACTGCGTTGCGCTCTGGCGGTTTTGCGGCTTTGCGTCAAGTTTTCGCCGCTGCCGTTGCCGGCTCGGAGGTGGGCGAGGGGGCGCCGGTGTGCTGCGTGGTCGACTGGCGCCGGCTGCGGCAGTGGGCACGGGGCGCGTCCGGACGAGTCCGCGACTGTGCCTTGGCCCGGCCAGGGTCGGCCGCCGGGACGCGGGGATGCCCTCGGTCGTCCAGCCATCGAACCGCCCGACTGCGTTTCGGCACTCCGGCGGGTCGGTTAGCCTTATATCCTCTGGACGCGCCGATCCGGCCGCGCCCGACCGACTTTTCCTGGCGGAGACCCAGCCATGGCCGTGCATATCGATTCCGAGACGTCGCTGCTGCCCTCGGGGCACCTGATGCCCCGCGAAGGCGACCTGTTCAACATCGACGCCGCACTCACCGAAGAGGAGCGCGCGATCCGCGACTCGGTGCGCCGATTCGTGGATGAGCGCATTCTGCCGATCATCGGCGACTGCTACGTGCAGGGACGCTTTCCGAAGGAGCTGATTCCGGAGATGGCGGAACTCGGCATGTTCGGCGCCAATCTCCCGGAAGAATACGGGTGCGCCGGATTGAGCAGCGTCGCGTACGGCCTGATCATGCAGGAGCTCGAGCGCGGCGACAGCGGCATTCGCAGCTTCGCCAGCGTGCAGGGAGCGCTGGTCATGTATCCGATCTTCGCCTTCGGCAGCGAGGCGCAGAAGCGTCAGTACCTGCCGAAGATGGCGAAGGGCGAAGTCATCGGCTGCTTCGGCCTGACGGAACCGGACGCCGGCTCCAATCCCGGTGGCATGATCACCCGCGCCCGTCAGCAGGCCGACGGCTCGTGGATCATCAATGGCGCCAAGATGTGGATCACCAACGGGTCGCAGGCGCACGTCTCGATCATCTGGGCCAAGACGGCGGATGGGGACGAGACGGGCAAGTCGGTGCGCGGGTTCATCGTGCCGACCAACACGCCCGGGTTCACGGCCAAGGATCAGAAGGGGAAGCTCTCGCTGCGAGCCAGCGACACCAGCGAACTGGTGCTGGTCGATGTGCACGTGCCGGCCGATGCGATGCTGCCCGAGGTGCAGGGGCTGCGCGGGCCGCTGAGCTGCCTGACACAGGCGCGCTATGGCATCTCATGGGGCGCCATGGGTGCGGCGATGGCCTGCTACGAGGAGGCGCTGTCGTACAGCAAGACCCGCATGATGTTCGACAAGCCGATCGGGGCGTTCCAGATCCAGCAGGTGCGCCTGGCGAACATGATCACCGAGATCATCAAGGGGCAATTGCTGTCGCTGCACCTGGGCCGCATGAAGGACCTTGGAACGTTCAACTCGAACCAGGTGTCCGTTGCCAAGCGGAACAACGTGAACGTCGCCACCGACATCGCGCGTGAGGCGCGCCGCCTGCTTGGCGGCAACGGCATTCTGGCCGAGTATCACAGCATGCGGCACATGGCGAACCTGGAAAGCGTGTACACGTACGAAGGCACGCATGACGTGCATTCGCTGATCATCGGCAACGCGATCACGGGACTGCAGGCGTTCAAGTAGGGCGTCGCGACCGTCGAGAACACTTTCGGCGGCCCTGATCGCTTAGCTTTGTGGCACAGGCCGTGCACCGTCGTCTTGCCGTTGACGCGTGTCGCCCGCACCACTCCGGAGCGTCCGCTGGCTCAGCGGCGCTCCGTTTTTTTGTCCCTGATCATCGTCGTCCCTCAGGAGTTGCAGATGAGTTCGCTCGTGCAGTTCGTGTGCTTTACGACCGTCCTCCCGCAGGCTGAGTTCCTGCTGGCGTGGGAGCCGTTTGCGTCAGGCTTTCTCGCCCGCGGTATCGAGCGGATCGTGCTCTCCGAGAACACGGAGCGGTCCACGGAAGCGTCGTTCGACTACGTCTCACGCAACTTGTGGGACGAAAGCCGCTTTGAGCGGGCCTTCCCGCACGGCGTGCGGGGCAGCGGCGGGCTTGGCCCGATCAGTGTCTTGCAGGCGGGAGGGTTTCGGCTGGCCGAGTCGGCGGGCGTCGATCTGGCTGCCGGCCAGCGGCACGAATCGAAAGTGATCGTCTTCCTGATGACACGGATGGGTCAGCGCGACCTGGCGCGGGCATCGGTTCGCGCGGCGCTGCAGCACGCGGATGTGACCGCCAGCGCGATCTTTCTGAAGGATGGAGACGCCCGCACGGATCGGTTTGACATGGTGATCGAGGTGTACTGCCGGGATGGCGCGAGCGACGACATCGTGGACACGCTCCGCAAGGTGACGGCCGTACACGTGACAGCGGCGCCTGTGATCGTCGGCAGCTATCTGGAAGTGGCGGAGATGGGCGTCGAAGCGAAACGGGCATAGGCGGCGCCACTCGCCTTTCCGCGTGCCGCGCGCGCACGCAGTTGTGTAGGCGAGACCTGATCTTCACAGCATCGTTCTGCGTGCGGGAATGCGCGCAGCGAACGCCACACCAGTTCTCTTGCGTAACTCTGGATTGGCCGGTAGCCTACCGCCGTTCGCTGGGCTGTAATGGTTCCCTGATCCGGAGTGTTCCCATGCGCATGCGATTCCTGTGGGCCGTATCCACTGTTGGTGTCCTCGGCGCCTGTGGCGCGACCAAGTCGGCTGACGCACCTGTCGCCGAGTCGGCGATGTCGACTGCCGAAGCGACACTGGTGCCGACGGTCTACACCATCACGGCGAAGGACTACTCCTACGACGCGCCGGATACCATCACTGCGGGCATGGTCACGCTCCGATTGGTGAATCAGGGACCGGAGCTGCACCATGTGCAGTTGCTCAAGCTGGATCCTGGCCATGCGGCCGCTGAATTCCTGGCAGGCATGCAGCGCATGAAGCCGACCGACCCGTTGCCGCCATGGGCGCACGAAGTCGCCGGCCCCAACACGCCAGTGCCGGGGGGTGAGCAGAGCCTGACGCAGGAACTCACTGCCGGCGAGTACATCATCGTCTGCATGATTCCGAGCCCTGATCATGTCCCGCATGCGATGAAAGGCATGACGAAGGCGCTGACGGTGATACCGTCCACGGGGGCAACCGCCGCTGCCCCAACCGCCGACATCACGGTGAAGATGACCGACTACGCGTGGGAGGTCACTCCGGCGATCACCGCCGGCAAGCATGTCATCCGACTCGAGAACGACGCTGCACAGCCGCATGAGATGTTCATCGCGCAGCTGGCGCCTGGCAAGCGGGCCGCCGATCTCGCAACATGGCTCGATAAGCAGCAAGGCCCGCCGCCAGGCAAGCCGATCGGCGGCACTTCAGGCATGGCGAAGGGCCGGGTGGTGTACCTGCCGGTGGATCTCGAGCCAGGCGAGTATGGACTCTTCTGCTTCCTGCCGGATGCGAAGGACGGGAAGATGCACATCGAGCATGGAATGATCACGCAGTTTGCGGTGAGGTAAGCCGGCGCGGCGCCAAGCGCTGTGTCGATCGGACGCCGGAATCACTCGTGACCAGCGCCGAGTGAATTCGGCGCCCGCTCTGTGGGTTCGGCCGCGTGTGAGCCGTGCGCCCTGCGTGCGAGGGGGCCGCCGGGCGCGTGGCAACCAAGCGATTCCCGCCCGATGAGCCGCTGAGGGTCGCATTCCCGCCTTTCTGGTGGTGAAGATGCGCCAGTCGGTTCGGCCGTTACCTGCCCTCTGGCTGGACGAGGTCTGGGCCCGGCGACAGACTACCGCCGGGGACCAGACCTCGGCCCCCCTCTCTGATATCATCGCCATGCCTCACGAAGTGCCGCAGCTGCAGGGTGACGTGACACAGCTGCTCAACCGTGCGGCGGACGGTGAGCGCGGGGCGCTCGAGCAAGTGCTCGCGTTGTTGAACGGTACGCTCAGGAGCATGGCTCGCCGCCAGCTCGTGGCCGAGGGTACGGGGCACACCCTGGAGACGGATGGTCTCGTGCATGAGGCCTATCTGCGCCTTGCGGGTCTCGATCGAATGCAGTGGCGGGATCGGCAGCACCTGCTTGCAATGGCGGCCCGGACGATGCGCCGGGTCCTGATCGATTACGCCGAGCATCGGCGCGCCGCCAAGCGCGGGGGCGGCGAACTGGCCGTCAGTCTCGATGCATCCGATGCAACATCGGTGGCTGTCGATGCGCACGCCTCGGAGTTGCACGCGCTCGATGAGGCACTGGCGCGGCTTGCCGAACTGAATCCGCGACAGAGTCAGGTGGTGGAGTGTCGGTTCTTCGTTGGCCTGAGTGTGGAGGAGACCGCACAGGCCCTCGAGCTCTCACCGGCGACCGTCAAGCGCGACTGGACCGCAGCGCGCGCCTGGTTGAACCGCGAGTTGAGCGCGTGAACTCGCGGCGACTGCGGGATACGAGCGGTGATGTCGGCGTCCAGGCACACTGGGCGACGGTCGAGGCACTCTTCCACGATGTGCTCGAGCAGCCAGCCGCCTCCCGGAGCAAGTACCTCCGGGAGGCCTGTTCGGACGCCAGTCTGCGTGCCGAGGTCGAGACCTTGCTGGCCGCGCACGTTAACCGAGGCGTCCTTGACCAGCTGCTCGACGACGTCATGCTGCCGATGCTGCCGCGGCGCGAGGCTGTCAGTGACACGACGTTGTGCCTGCCAGCCAATTCGCGCTACCGGATTCTGGACCGCGTCGGTGGCGGCGGCATGGGGGTCGTGTATCGCGCACGTGACGAGCGTCTCGACCGCGATGTAGCGCTGAAATTCCTGTCGCCGCACCTGAGCAGCGACGACGTCGCGAAGCGGCGCTTTCTGGTCGAGGCCCGCGCCGCCGCCGCCATTGAACATCCGAACATCTGCACGGTCCACGAAATCGCCGATACCGAGGATGGTCGGCTCTATATCGTCATGGCCTGCTACGAGGGTGAGACGCTCGATCGCCGAATCGCCCGTGGTCCACTGCTGCTCGAGGATGCGCTTCGCATCGCAGGTGATATTGCGCGGGGGCTGGGGAAGGCGCATGACCGCGGCATCGTGCATCGCGACATCAAGCCGGCGAACGTGATGATCACTGGTGATGGCGTGGTGAAGATCCTCGACTTCGGCATTGCGAAACTGACCGATGTGGCAGTGACGCAAACCGTGGGTGTGCTCGGCACCGTGGCCTACATGAGTCCGGAGCAGGCGTTTGGCGAGACGGTGGATCACCGCACCGATCTGTGGTCACTCGGTGTCGTGCTGTACGAAATGCTGACGGGCCAACGCCCGTTTCGCGGACCGGGTGAGCAGGCCGTACTGGTCGCGGCCCTCTCGGCAGAGCCGGAGTCGGTGCTGCGTCTCCGCAGTGACGTTTCCGCAGAGGTGGATTCGCTGATCCGACGGGCGATGGCGAAGCGAGCGCAGGACCGATTCGCGAATGCGGCGGAACTCCTGACGGCGCTTGCCGCATGCGCGCCGGGGAGCGACGCGGTGGCTGGAGGCGGCAGGGCGCGTATCGACCGCGCGGCACCCACGGACGGCGAGGGGTGGGGCGCAGGCGAGCCGCGCGAGCCCACGATCACTCGCGGTGGCGAGCGACGTCAGGTGACGGTGGTCGCCGTCACGATCGATGGGCACGAAGCGCTGTTCGAGCGACTGGCGCCGGAGAACGCTGAGGACATCCTTCGGCAGCTTCGCGACGCTGCGGATGCAGTGGCCGCCGCCGCCGGCGGAATCGTCAATCGGTTCACTGGCGACGAACTCGTGCTGCTCTTCGGCGTGCCGGTCGCGCACGAGGAGGACACACTCCGTGCAGTCCGTTCGTCACTGGCGCTGCGCGAGCGCGTGGCGGCCATTGCCTCAACGCTGAACGCGCGGCTGGCGGCGGGGCTGCATGTGCGTGCTGGCATTCATGTTGGCCAGGTGGTCGCGCAGGAGCTGCGCACGGGTGACCGGCGTTTCCGCATCACGGGCGCACCGGCCGATGTCGCGTCGCGGCTCGCCTCAGCCGCCGAGGCCGATGCCGTGCTGCTCAGCCCTGACGCGCGTCGGCTGGTCGCGCCCTTCATCCGCACGGAAGCGACTGGCGCCGTCGCGATGAGCGGCGATGCGGACCCGATGACCGCACACCGCGTGATCGGAGCATCAGACGTGCGGTCACGGTTGGAGGGGGCGGCCCTGGCTGGGCTGACACCGTTCGTCGGCCGTGAGCAGGAACGTGCGGCCCTGGCGGAGCAACTGGGGTCGGCGTGTGGTGGCGTTGGACGCGTGACCGTGTTGCTCGGCGAAGCCGGCACCGGGAAGAGTCGGCTGCTCTATGAAGTGCGCGAGATGGCGGCGATGCGCGGCATGCGGGTGCTGGTGGGCCGGTGCGACACCAATGGCGGCAGCATGCCGTTCCTGCCGTTCATCGATGCGGTGCAGGATGCTTTCGGTCTGATCGAAGGCGGTACCATCTCGGAGCGACACGAGATGGTAGTTGCCGCAGTTCGCGGCATGGGCGCATCGCTCGAGGGCTACCTGCCGTTGTATCTGGCGCTGCTTGCAATTCCGAGTGACGTGCACCCGCTGCCGGAACAGGTGCGTGGCGAACCGTTTCAGGCGGCGATCCTCGAAGCGCTCGCTGCGCTCTTTTCGCTTGGCTTGCGTGTCAGGCCAACGCTCGTGATGCTCGAAGACTGGCACTGGGCCGATGAGGCATCGCGGGTGGCGTTGCACAGTCTGTCGGAGATCGTGGCGGAGTTTCCACTGATGCTGATGGTGACGACGCGGCCGGATGAAACGGCTACATGGGGCAGCGCCGAGCATCAGCGCCTCATGCATCTGGCACCACTCGACACCGCGGCGTCAGCAACGATCGCAGGCGCGGTGCTCGGAGCGGATCGCGTCCATCCGGACCTCGCCGCACGACTGCACGAGCGGACTGGCGGCAATCCCTTCTTCCTCGAGGAAGTCTGCGAGGCGCTGCGGGAAGCCGGCGCCGTGATCGTCACCGACGGCGAAGCCGCCGCCGATGCGACAGGCGTCCTGCATGTTCCCGAGACCGTGCAGGGGGTGTTGCGCACCCGCATGGATCGGCTCCAGATGGATGCGCGTGAGCTGCTCCGAGTGGCGTCGGTCATCGGTCGCGAGTTCACGCGCGGCGTGTTGGAGGATGTGGCGGGTTCGACGGGCGAGTTGACCCCGACGATCGAGGTGCTGAAGCACTCCGGCTTGGTGCAGCAGTTCGGCGTCGTTCCCGAGCCTGTGTACCGATTCAAGCATGCGTTGACCCAGGAGGTGGCGTACGACAGTCTTCTCGAGCACCAACGATCCGCGTTGCATGCCCGAGTGGGTCGAGCGATCGAGCAGCGCTATTCGGCGCGGCTCGACGAACATGGGGAGCGGCTCGCGCACCACTTCAGCCGCGCCGAAGACTGGCGGCAGGCCGTGCACTACGGCTTGCTGTCCGCTGATCGGGCGATCGAGCTCAGTCAGAATGCCGACGCCCTGAGTACCCTCGACCGCGTGGAAGTCTGGGTGCGTCACTTGCCCGACGACGGTGACCGACGGGACCTCCTTGCCGACGTGCTGCTGCGGAAGGAACGGCTCAGCGAGATGCTCGGGCTTCGGGATCGACAACTCGAGCTGGTCGAGACGCTCATCGCGCTGCTCGCGCGTGACGGTCCCTCGCCGCGGCTGGCGCAGGTGTACCTCCGTCAGGGCGATGCGTTGACGCTGCTCAATCGTTTCGAGGCGGCCGACCGTTCGCTGAGCACCGCATTGCGCATTGCGAACGAGCGGGACGATTCGCAGGGCGAGCGCAATGCGCTGCGCAGCATCGCCTTCCTGCGTTCCCACGAAGGACGGCATGCGGACGCACTGGAGGTGATCGAGCGGGTGCTGGCGCTCGGCCGTGCTGCCGGAGACACGCGGGCCGAGGCCGGCGACCTCGCAACATTGGGGAATGTGTTGCGTGCACTTGGGCAGTCGGAGCGGTCGCTGACGGTGCTCTCGGCGGCACTGGAACGGATGGAGGTCGCGTGGAACCCGGCGCGCTACGGGTACCTGTTGAACGTGATTGCGGCCGTGCACCGCGATCTCGGGAACAACGACGCCGCGCTCGACTTCTACCGGCGTACGGCGGAATACATGACCGTGCCGACCTACGCCTCGTTCACGTTGCCGTCGGTGGCGTTCATCCTGTTGCAGCAGGGGCGCACGGACGATGCGTTGGCTACCTACCGCGAAGCGGTTGAGCTGACCCGGAAGTCACGCTACGCGGAGGGCGCGGCGAACGCGAATCGGTCACTGGGCGAGGTGCTGCTCGGGCTCGAGCGACCGGAGGAGGCCTTGCCGTACCTGCAGGATGCCACGCGACTCTATGCACAGCTTCAAGACCGCCAGAACGAAGTGACGATGCTGCGGCGTCTCGCCGGCGTGTATGAGCAGCTACAGGTTCCCACAGAGGCGTACGCCGCGTGGCTGCGGCTCCGCGTGCTGCATCACGACCAGGTGAATGATGTCGGTGAAGCCGAAGCCGCGGAGGGCATGGCCCGTGCCGAGCGGCAGCTGCCGGCGCGGGCCGACGACGTCATTGCCCACTATGAGGAGGCGATCGCCCTCGCCATGCGACAGCGCGATCGTGCGCGTGAGCTGTCGGTGCGCAATTCGCTTGGAATCGTGTACTGGCAGCGACAGGCATACGCTGAGGCGCTCCGGCAGTACGAGGCCGCGCTTCGGCTTTGTCGCGACATCGGTGACACGGTCCATGAGGGGCTGATTCTCAACAGCCTTGCCGCCACGCTGCACAAGGTGAAACGGTGGGATGAAGCCCGAACCGTGCTGTCGGATGCGCTCCGCGTAACCCGGCTCGCCGGTGAGCGCCAGCTGCAGGCGCATGCACTGGCGTTGCTTGGCGATGTCTGCCTCGACAGCGGCCGTGCCGCCGAGGCGCGGACGCACATCGACGCGTCGCTCGCGCTGCGTCGCGAGCTCGGTGACCGCCGCGGCGAAGGCTGGTTGCTCGAGCGCCTGGCCCGCGTCCTCGGGGCCGAGGGCATGTATGCTGCCGCTGCAGCGGCGATCTCCGAGGGCGAGCGAGCTGCGTCCGAAACGCAGGACGCAACGCTCAGCACTGCGTTCGCCACCTTACGCTCTTCCGTTCACCCGCTCCACTCCCCTTACCAGTGAGAACCGATGCCCCATTTCATCATTGAGCGTGAAGTTGGTCAGCTGAACGCGGAACAACTGCAGGCAGCCGGCCGGATGTCGAACTCGGTGCTCGCAGAGATGCCCGAAGTCGTCTGGGTGAAGAGCTATGTCTCGGACGTCGAAGGCAAGATTTACTGCGAGTACATCGCCCCGAACGCGGAGGCAGTGCTCGAACATGCACGCCGCAGCGGGATCCCGGCAACCCGGATCTCGCAGGTGTCGCTCGAGATCAATCCGGCGATGTTCATGTAGGTGTGACGCTGCGGTTGGCGCGATTGAGCACGTCGCGGCGCTGATGGCGCTCAATCGCGCTTGTAGACCCGCTGCGTCAGCAGCCGCTTCACCCACAGCGGCAGGTGCCGGGCCAGGAACACGATCGCCTTGTACTGCACGCCAGGCACGCAGACCACCGGCCCGTTCGCCTCGATCTGCCGGAGTGACGTGTCCACCACCTCGCTGGCGCTGAGCCACATCCACGCCGGCGCCCGGCCGCGCTGATCGAATTGCATCCGGTCGTGGAATTCCGTCGTGGTGAAGCCAGGGCAGAGTGCCTGCACCCGGATGCCCTCGGGTGCACATTCGATGGCGAGGCCCTCGCTGAAGCTGCGCTGGTACGCCTTGGTGGCGCAGTAGTTCACGTTGCCGCTGCTGTTGGCAAAACTGGCGACGCTGGAGACGGTGATGATGCCACCGCGGCGCGCCGGTCGCATGAGCTGCAGGGCGGCCCGTGTCAGCCGGTTGACGGCGATCACGTGGAGCCTCAGCATCTGCTCCTGGCGCTCGAAGGGGGCCTCGGCCAGCGTCCCCGTCGTCCCGAAGCCGGCGTTGTTGACCAGCAGGTCGAGGCGCCCGGCGGTCCGGATGGCCTCCTCGGCTGCCGCCAGACCCTCGTCCGTCCCCAGATCGGCGGCGACGGGCGTGGCACTGACGCCCAGGCCCGACAGTTCAGACGATAGCGCGCGCAGCCGGTCGGCGTCGCGCGCGACGAGCACCAGATCGTAGCCGCGGCGCGCCAGTGCCGTGGCGAAGGTCTTGCCGATGCCGGACGAGGCGCCGGTCACGAGAGCGAGAGGGCGTATGGTCATGCCCGAACGATAGCAGGCCGGAACCGCCGCAGCCCAAGCGTGACCGGGGCGGGCGGACTAATTTCCCCGCATCAGTTGTACTGCAGGCCTTTCGACGTTCCTCCCCAGTCCTTTCCACAGCCATTGGAGTGCCAGCGGTGAAGATCGCCGTGTGCATCAAGCGCGTCGCCGACATGGGTGCGCGATTTCAGATAGGCGCCGACGGCGCCTCGGTGTCCGACACCGGAATCAAGTTCGACATGAGCGACTTCGATGAGTGGGCAGTCGAAGCGGCGCTGCAGCAGAACGAAAAGCATGGCGGCGGTGAGGTCACCGTCATCTCCCTCGGCCCCACTGCGGCGCAGGAAACGATCCGCAAGGCGCTCGCGATGGGTGCCGACAAGGGTGTGCACCTGAGCACCGACACCATTCCGTTCGATGGATTTGCCATCGCCCAGGCGCTGGCCGCCGAGTTGAAGGATGGTGGCTACGACCTGATTCTCTTCGGTCGTATCGCGGTCGACAGCGCCGCCGGTGTGACCGGTGCGATGGTCGCCGAATTGCTTGGGCTGCCGTGTGTCACGGCGATCTCGAAGCTCGACGTGAATGGCAGCAGTGGCACGGCCGAACGGCAGGTGGAGGGTGGCGTCGAGACGCTGTCGTTCCCGCTGCCGGCACTGTGCACGATCGATCAGGGCCTCGTGACGCAGGCACGGTATCCGAGCCTGAAGGGCATCATGGCCGCGAAGAAGAAGCCGCTCGAGAGCAGGCCGGCGCAACTCGGCGCGGTCTCGGTCAAGGTGAGCAAGATGGAACTGCCGCCGGAGCGGTCGGCCGGTCGCATTGTGGGCGAAGGTGCTGCTGCGGTTCCTGAACTGATCCGACTTCTCCAGACTGAAGCGAAGGTGCTCTGAGATGGCGAACAATATTCTGGTGGTGGCGGAGGCGCGCGGTGGTGACGTGCGCAAGGTGGCGCTCGAAGTCGTGACGGCGGCTCGCGCACTGGCCGACGGACTTGGTGGTGAGGTGCACGCGATAGTCTTCGGCGCATCGGGCATCGCGAGTGTCGCGCCGAAGCTTGGTGCTGTCGGCGCGGATGCAGTGCTGGTGGTCGAGCACGAGGGCTTCGCGACCTACAACGCGGAGGCCGTGGCGGCGACGGTGGCGGCGCAGATCACCGCCGGGGGCTATCGGGCGGCGCTGTTCGGCGCGAGTGCGATGGGGCAGGACCTGGCGCCACGGATCGGCGCCAAGCTGCGTGTGGGTGTGGCGGCCGATGTGGTGGCAGTGAGTGCCGAAGGCGGCGCGGTGGTGGTGCGTCACCCGATGAACACCAACAAGGTGATCGCCACCATGGTGCTGTCGGCCACGCCGGCACTGGTGAGCGTTCGGCCCGGTGCGGTGAGCGTTGGCAGCAGCGCGAAGGCCGGTGCCGTGCAATCAGTCGCCGCAGCGATGGAACCATCGGCCGGTCGCGTGAAGGTGACGGGCGTCGCGATGGGAGGCGGCGCCAAGCTCGATCTGGCGGAAGCGCCGGTGATCGTGAGCGGTGGTCGGGGGTTGAAGGCCGCCGAACACTTCTCGCTGGTGGAAGATCTGGCGGCGGCGTTCGGGAACGCCGCCGTTGGCGCCACGCGCGCCGTGACCGACGATGGCTGGCGTCCGCACAGCGATCAGATCGGCCAGACGGGTCGGCAGGTCTCGCCGGATCTGTATGTGGCGGTCGGCATCAGCGGCGCCATCCAGCACATTGCCGGCATGCGGAATTCGAAGACGATCGTCGCCATCAACAAGGACAAGGACGCGCCGATCTTCAAGGTGGCCGACTACGGCATCGTGGGTGATGCATTCGAGATCGTGCCGGCGCTGACTGCCGCCGTGAAGGCGGCGCGGGCGCAGCAATAGCGGCCGATTGGCGAGAGTGAACGGCGGGCGCGGTCGCGATGACTGTGCCCGCCGCTAGTTTGTGGGTATCCAGTCGACGTGTGCGCACGTCGTGGCAACGCAGCTTTCACTGAATCGGGATTGCCATGTCCGGGCAGAACATCGCGTTTCTGATCGTCCTCACCGCGGCGCTGGGCTTCTTCAGCTACAACATCCAGCGACTGGTCAGCTACCTGCGCCTCGGCAAGCCCGAGAATCGCATCAACGAGCCTGGCAAGCGCACGTGGAACCTGCTCACCATCGGCTTTGCACAAACGAAGATTCTGCGCGAGTGGGGCGCCGGGCTGTCACACGCGTCGGTGTTCTGGGGCTTTCTGGTGCTGACCGCCGGCACGGCCGAGATCCTGCTGCACGGCGTGTGGCCGGGATTCAGCTATGAGCGCATCCTGCCTCGCCCGCTGTGGCAACTGTTCATGCTCAGCCAGGAACTGTTCGCCGTCGTGGTGCTGGTCGCCGTCAGCTGGTTGATCTGGCGTCGACTGATGGCACCACCGAAGCGACTGCAGGGCAAGGAGATTCATGGCACCGAGGCGGTGATCATCCTCTGCGTGATTGCCTCGCTGATGATCACGCTCTACACGACCGGAGCGCTCGAATACGCGTCGGATCCACGCGTGCGTGCGACCGAGTTCGGCTGGTTCCGGCCCATCTCGACCGCACTCGGCGCCGGCATCGCCAGCGTCGGAATGGCCGGCACCTCGACGGCCCGTGACATCAGTTGGTGGGCGCACGCACTGCTGGTGTTGGGGTTCCTCAACTTCCTGCCGTACTCCAAGCACCTGCATGTGGTCAGCTCGCTGATCAACGTCTGGTTCAGCGACACCAGCGGCCCGGCGAAGGTCGGCGTGATGCGGGCGATGGATCTCGAGGCCGAGGTCGAGCAGTTCGGCGCCACGGACGTGGATCACCTGTCGTGGAAGAACCTGCTCGATGGCTACAGCTGCACCGAGTGTGGCCGCTGCACGGCGGCCTGTCCCGCGAACATCACTGGCAAGCCGCTCAGCCCCCGCAAGATCGTGGTCGACACGCGCAAGCGCCTGATGGAGAAGGCGCCGCTGCTGGTGGGCGAACTGGATGTGCCGGGCAGCGCCGCGCTGCTGCTCAGCGCCAACGGTGGCAAGGCGGCGCTCGACAACGTGCTGCTCGACAACTACATCACCGAAGACGAGCTGTGGGCCTGCACCAGCTGTCGCGCCTGTGTGACGGAGTGCCCGGTGAGCATCGACCAGCTCGACATCATCAACGAGTTGCGTCGCGGGCTGGTCCTGAATGAAGGCCGCTTCCCCGAGGAAGTGCAGCCGACGTTCGAGTCGCTCGAGACCAATGCTTCGCCGTGGGCCTTCAGCCCGGCCGATCGTGCCCAGTGGAGCGAAGGGCTCGACATCCCGACGTACGCTGAAGCGTTCGCCGAGGGCCGGCGTCCGGACATCCTGTTCTGGGTGGGCTGCATGGGCAGCTTCGATGATCGTGCCAAGAAGATCACCGTGGCGTTCGCGCGAATTCTGCAGGCGGCGAACATCGACTTCGCCATCCTCGGCCAGGAAGAGACCTGCCACGGCGACCCGGCGCGCCGACTCGGCAACGAGTATCTCTACCAGATGCTGGCCAAGGGCACGATCGAGACGCTCGACCGTTACGAGGTGAAGACCATCGTCACCTTCTGCCCGCACTGCTTCCACCAGATGGGCAACGAGTTTCCGCAGCTCGGTGGCAACTACGAAGTGATCCACCACAGCACGTACATCGAGCGGCTGCTGGAAGCGAACCTGGTGCCGCTCACCACCGAGCATGGCAAGACGCTCACGATGACGTACCATGATTCGTGCTATCTGGGCCGCTACAACGACGTCTACAGCGCCCCGCGCGAGACGCTCAAGCGCGCGCTGCCGGTGTTGAACCTGGTGGAGCCGGCACGCACCAAGGACCGCGGGCTCTGCTGCGGCGCCGGTGGCGGTCGCATGTTCGTGGACGAGAAGGTGGGCAAGCGCATCA
>JANMHB010000024.1:0-26355 GCA_031374935.1 Gemmatimonadaceae bacterium
TAATCCGGGCCTCAATGGCAATCGCGCGGGCGTCATCGGACGTCCCGCGCGTTTTGCGTTTCCCGCAGCCGATTCCCACACGTGATGCAACGCATTGAAAAGATGTTCGCCGGCCGTAAGCTCGTCATCGAGACGGGCCGCATGGCAAAGCAGGCCGCTGGGTCTGCCCTCGTCACCTACGGCGAGACGATGGTGCTGGCCGCCGTGACGGTGAGCGAGAACAAGAGTTCACTCCCGTTCTTCCCGCTGACGGTCGAGTACAAGGAGAAGACCTACGCGGCTGGCAAGATCCCAGGCGGCTATATCAAGCGCGAAGGTCGCCCGTCCGACAACGAGATCCTGACCTGCCGGATCGTCGATCGCTCGATCCGTCCGCTCTTCCCGGAAGGGTTCCAGAACGAAGTGCAGGTCGTGATCTACGTGATCTCGGCCGATCAGGAGAACAAGCCGGACACGCTGGCACTGCTGGCGACCAGCTACGCGCTGGCGTCATCGCAGGCGCCGTGGAACAAGCCGATTGCCGGTGTGCGCGTCGGTCGGATCCAGGACAAGTGGGTGCTCAACCCGACGTTCCAGCAGCTCGAGTACAGCGACATCGACATGATGGTCGCCGGCTCTGCCGATTCGATCATGATGGTCGAGGGTGGCGCGCTGGAAGTGAGCGAAGATGACGTCGTGGAAGCGATCACGGTCGCGCACAAGGGCATCAAGGAACTGATCGTGATGCAGGAGGAGCTGCTGAAGACGGCGGGTTCCAAGGAGCAGATGCCGTGGACGAAGCACGAGCCGGCCGCTGAGCTGGTCAAGCGTGTGGGTGATCTGGCGTCGGAGAGGATTGCCAAGGCACTGAATCAGGCCGACAAGGCCAGCCGTGTGCGTGCCATCGAGATGGTCAAGCGCGAGGTCGCTGCGCAGATCGTCGCTGAAACGCCCGACATGGGCAAGGACGCTGGCAGTATCCTGGACGGCATGGAGTACGACGCGCTGCGCGCACAGGTGCTCGACACCAAGAAGCGCGTGGACGGACGGGCCGTGAACGAGGTGCGCCAGATCAGCATCGAGACCGGTCTTTTGCCGCGGGTTCACGGGTCATCGCTCTTCACGCGCGGGCAAACTCAGGCGCTGGTTGCGGTGACGCTTGGTACCGCGAACGACGTGCAGCGCCTCGACTCGATCGACGAGCCGCAGGAGCAGACGAAGTCGTTCATGCTCCACTACAATTTCCCGCCCTTCAGCACGGGTGAAGCGAAGCCGATGCGCGGCACGAGCCGTCGCGAAATCGGCCACGGCAACCTGGCTGAGCGTGCGATTCAGGCGGTACTCCCGCCGTTCGAGGAGTTCCCGTACACGGTTCGCATCGTCTCTGAGATTCTGGAGTCGAATGGTTCGAGCTCGATGGCGTCGGTGTGTGGCAGCTCGCTGTCGCTGTACGATGCCGGCGTGCCGATCAAGGCAGCGGTGGCTGGCGTGGCGATGGGCCTGATCAAGGAAGGGAAGAAGTACGCGATCCTGACCGACATTCTCGGCACCGAAGACCACCTCGGCGACATGGATTTCAAGGTGGCGGGTACCGAGCACGGCATCACGTCGATCCAGATGGACATCAAGATCGATGGGCTGGATCTGAAGATCATGACCGAGGCGCTGGCGCAGGCCAAGGAAGGGCGTCTGCACATTCTCGGCGAGATGGCGAAGGCCAAGGCGGCGCCGAGTGCCGATCTGTCGCAGTACGCACCGCGGATCGTGACGATCATGATCAGCCCCGAGAAGATCGGCGAACTGATCGGCCCGAAGGGCAAGACCATCCGCGGCATTCAGGATGAGACGGGTGCCGAGCTGGCGGTGGATGACTCGGGCATGGTGACGATTGCCGCCGTGGGCTCGGAGGCGATGGAGCGTGCCAAGCAGATGGTCAAGGCGATTACGGCCGAGCCGGTGGTCGGCGACACCTACGAGGGCACCGTGAAGAGCATCACCGCGTTCGGGGCCTTCGTCGAAATCATGCCGGGCACGGAAGCGCTGCTGCACGTCTCCGAGATCAAGTGGGAGCGTGTCGACAAGACGGAAGATGTGTTGAAGAAGGGCGAGCGTGTGACGGTGAAGCTCGTTGATCGCGACGAGCGTGGTCGGTTGCGCCTGTCGATGAAGGCGCTGCTGCCGAAGCCAGAGGGACACGTCGAGCGCGAGCCATCGGCGCCGCGTGAGTCGTCGGGCGGTGAGGATCGTGGTGATCGTGGCGGGTCACGCGGCGGACCACGCCGCCGGTAATGATCGCACTCGCGACGCCGCTTGAGACGGGCGTCTCGCGCACGGTGCTGCCGAATGGCCTGACCGTGCTCTCGGAATTCGTTCCGGGAGTGCGGTCTGTTGCCATCGGAGCCTGGGTGCGCTCCGGTTCGATGCACGAGCGGGCGGATCAGATGGGCATGGCGCACCTGCTCGAGCACATGGTCTTCAAGGGCACGGAGAAGTACAGCGCCAAGGCGCTGGCGCTCTCGCTGGAAGTGCTGGGCGGTTCGCTGGACGCCTATACAACGCGCGAGCACACCTCGTTTCAGGCGCGGGTGCTCGATGAGCACATCAGCGAGGCCGCTGACGTGCTGTTCGAGCTGTGCTTCCGGCCCTTGCTGCGCGACGAGGACCTGCGTCTCGAACGCAAGGTGATCCTGGAAGAGATCGCCATGGTGGATGACACACCGGACGATGTGGTGTTCGAGTTCCATGCGGCCAGGATGTACCCCGAACACCCGTACGGGCATGCCATTCTCGGGACGCCGGCGACCGTGAAGCGCCTGTCAGTCGCGGCACTGCGTGACTGGCATGCACGCACCTATCATCCGCCGCAGATCGTGCTGGCCGCCGCCGGCAACATCACTCACGAGCACCTGCTGGAAGTGCTCGAGCAGACTGGCTGGGTGTCGCAACCGCGCGGGATCGCCGACTGGCTGCCGGCACCGGTGGCCCCCGGCGTGGTGATGCGGGGGTATTCGCACGTGAAGCGGAAGGACATTGCACAGACGCACATCGTGCTCGCCTGTGATGCGCCGAAGCACGCGTCGACGGAACGCAACGCGCTGGCCGTGGCCTCGGCGCTGCTCGGCGGTGGCATGAGCTCGCGGCTGTTTCAGGAGGTGCGCGAGGAGCTCGGACTGGCGTACAGCGTGTACTCGTTCTACAACACGTTTCACGACAACGGACAGCACGGCGTCTACCTCGCGACGGCGCCGGAACAGGCACGTGACGCGTACGAGGTGGTGTGTGGCTTGATGACTCGTGTGGCGGCCGGCGCGATGTCGGACGAGGAGATTGCGACTGGCGTGAGTCAGTTGAAGGGGCAGCTGGTGCTGTCGCTGGAAGGGGTGTCATCCCGGTTGTACCGCGCCGCGGAAGTGGCGTTGTACGATGAGCCGTACCGCCCGATCGACGCGTTGCTGGCAGAGCTGGATGCGGTGACGCCGGCGCAGGTTCGTGCTGCCTGCGCTGCGTATCTCGACCCGGCGCAATGCAGTGTGCTCAGTCTTGGACCGGCAGCAGCGGCATAGTCGCGCCGGTCGGTTTCATCACCGCTATCCTACAAGCCATGAAAATCGGCGTTCCGAAAGAGATCAAGACCAACGAAAACCGCGTCGCGCTCGTGCCGGCCGGCGCTGAAGCGCTGGTCGCGGCCGGCCACACGGTGCATGTCGAGGCGGGCGCCGGGATCGGCAGTGGCTTCGCGGACAGCGACTACGCCGACGTCGGCGCCATCATCATGCCCGACGCCGCCTCGACCTGGGCGAGCGCCGAGTTGCTGTTGAAGGTCAAGGAACCGATCGAGCGCGAGTGGCCACATCTGCGCCCCGACCTGACGCTGTTCACGTATCTCCATTTCGCGGCCGACGAAGCGCTCACCCGCGCACATCTGGCCAGCGGCGCCACCTGCATTGCCTACGAGACGGTGGAATTGCCGTCACGGGAGCTGCCCTTGCTGACACCGATGTCGGAGGTGGCGGGGCGTATGGCGGTGCAGGAGGGGGCCAAGTATCTGGAGAAGCTGTACGGTGGCCGCGGGGTGTTGCTGGGCGGTGTGCCGGGTGTGCCGGCCGCCAAGGTGGTGATCCTCGGCGGCGGAGTGGTTGGCACCAATGCCGCCAAGATCGCCGCTGGCATGGGGGCCAAGGTCACGATTCTGGACCTGTCACTCGAGCGGCTCCGCTACCTGAGCGATGTGATGCCGGCCAACGTCTCGCTGATTCACTCCAACCGCCATAACATCCTCGATCAGATCTCGACGGCCGATCTGGTGATTGGCGGGGTGCTGATTCCTGGGGCGAAGGCCCCGAAGCTGATCCGCAAGGAGGATCTGAAGCGGATGCGTCCAGGGTCCGTGATCGTCGATGTGGCGGTTGACCAAGGGGGCTGTGTGGAGACGATTCACGCGACCACCCACGAGAATCCGACGTATACCGTGGACGGCGTCATTCACTATGCGGTTGCCAACATGCCTGGCGGCGTGCCGCGCACATCGACGCTGGCGCTCACGAATGCGACCTTCCCCTACGTGATGCTGCTGGCGAACAATGGCTGGCGGAAGGCGCTGGCGGCGAACGGCGCGCTGCTGAAGGGGCTGAACATGACGGCCGGTCAGACCACGTACCGCGCGGTGGCCGAATCGTTCGGACTTCCGTTCAGCGAGCCCGCACAGTTCGTGAGCTAGGTCGTCGCGGCTCGGGCAGCCGATACTCGGAGGCGGCGGTATCGCAGTTGCGGTATCGCCGCCTGCGTCGTTTCAGGGTGTACACTGCTGTGAGCGGGTGGCGTCCGGTCTCCCTTCACCGGCTGTGGCACATCATGTATGTTGTTGTACGACAAGCCGTTGGTTCCGTCCACGTCGCCTGTTTCCGGCCCGCCGTCCGGGCCCTTTCCGTCCAATAGATGCCGTTTCGCTGGCCCTTCAAGCCGGGATCGCTGTTCCCGGCCAACGCGATCGCCGTAGACCTCGGAACGGCGAACACCCTCATCTACGTGAAGGGTGAGGGGATCGTGTTGAACGAACCCTCGGTGGTGGCCATCGACCGCGACACCAAGAAGATCAAGGGGGTCGGCCTCGAGGCGAAGCGCATGCTTGGGCGTACTCCCGACGGCGTGATCGCCGTGCGGCCGCTCAAGGACGGCGTCATTGCCGATTTCGATGTGACGGAGAAGATGCTGCGCTATTTTCTCACGCTCATCATCGAGAATCACGTCTTCAAGGTGAAGCCCCGTGTGATCGTGTGCGTGCCGAGCGGCATCACCGAGGTGGAGAAGCGCGCCGTGCGTGACAGCGCGCTCGGAGCCGGCGCGAAGGAAGTCTTCATGGTTGCTGAACCGATGGCGGCGGCGATCGGCGTCGGACTGCCGGTTGAAACACCGACCGGCAACATGGTCATCGACATCGGTGGGGGCACGACGGAGATCGCCGTGATCGCGTTGAGTGGTATCGTGAGTGATACCTCGATTCGCACCGGCGGCGACGAACTCGACACGTCGATCGTGCAGTTCATGCGGAAGAACTACAACCTGTTGATCGGCGAGCCGACGGCCGAGCAGATCAAGATCCAGATCGGCAGCGCCTATCCCGTCGGCGAAGAACGCGACATGGAAGTGAAGGGACGCGATCTGGTGAGCGGCATTCCGAAGACGGTGCGCGTGCATTCGTCGGAAATCCGCGAGGCGATTCAGGAGCCCATTCAGCAGATCGTGGATGCGGTGCGGCGTGCGCTCGAGATCACGCCGCCGGAGTTGGCAAGTGACATCGTGGACCGCGGCATCGTGATGACGGGTGGCGGTGCATTGATCCGTGGCCTGGATCTGCTCCTCAGTCAGGAGACGAACCTGCCGATTCATGTCGATGAGGATCCGCTGACGTGTGTCGTGCGCGGTTGCGGCCGGATTCTGGATGATGAAGAGAAGTATCGCTCTGTCCTGAGCTCCTGAGGTAATCATGGCGCGTACGTCTCGCACGGGAACGCGCACGGACCTGGCGCTGCTCGGCTCGGCGCTCGCGGTGGCTTTGGTGTCATTGATCCTGCCATCAGGGGTCCGCGGCAGGATTCAGGGATCGCTGCGGTCGAGTGTGGCGGCGCCGCTGGTGGCGGCGCAGGCATGGGCCGAGCGCGGCCGATCCGCCATCGGAGATCACGGTCGTCTGGTCAATCGTGTCGACAGTCTGGCGCTGGGTGTGCAGTCGTCCGAACCACTGCGCGCCGAGAACGAGAGACTGCGCGGCCTGCTCGGGCTGGGCCAGCGGCTGCAGTGGGGGTTCGTGGCAACGGAAGTGATGCACCCGCCGCGCGGTGGCGACGAGCACACCGTGCTGCTTGCAGCCGGCAGCGCTGCCGGCGTGCGTCCGTTCGATCCGCTGGTGGTGCCGGAAGGACTCATCGGCATGGTCACCATGGTCGACGCCAGCTCGAGTACGGCGATTCTCTGGACGCATCCGGACTTTCGCGCCAGTGCCACGACGACCGACGGTGTGGCGTTCGGGATCGTGGCGGCGCACCTGGGCTCCGGTGCCGACCGGTTCCTGCTCGAGATGCGCGGCGTCCCCTTTCGCAGTGAACTCAAGCCGGGCACGATGATCGTCAGTTCTGGGCTCGGCAACGTGTTTCCGCGCGGCATTCCGATTGGTGTCGTGTTACGTGAAACGAAGACGATCGAGGGGTGGGCGCGGACGTACCTCATTCGACCGATCGTCTCGCCTGATGCATCGACTGCGGCAATGGTACTCCTGTCCGCGCGGGCCGCGGCCGGGGTGACCGGCGCCTGGAGCAGCGCGTCGGCGGCGGAAGGGACGCAGCGAGCCATTGCGGCTGCCGGCGACTCGATCCTTAGCGACTCCGTGCGCAAGGTGCAGGAGAAGCTGGCGCTGCTCGATTCGTTGCGTCGTGCTGCGATCTACCGCGGCGACAGTGGCATCCGGATCGAGTCGGATTCGACTGCGGCGCGGGCCGTGACGCCGCCGCCAGTAACCACGACATCGGTTGCACCGCCGGCGCGCCCGAGCCCAGTACGCCCGAATACGGAGGTGCCGCGCGTGAGTGTCAGCCCACCGGCCGTGGTACGCAGTGCTCCACGGCCGGTGGTCCCGGCGGCCGGTGTGACGGCACCGGTCCGGCGCGATTCAGCGGCGGCGAGAATCCGGTCGCGACCGCGGCGCGATTCCACCGCGGCGAGAAAGAAGCGCGATACCACGGCGGCACCAGAGAATCCGTTCCGCTTGCCACCCGCGGGAGAGCGTGAGTGAGCGGCCTGTACGACTGGATTCGCCTGATGGTTGCTGTGCTGGTGCTCGTCGTGGCGCACTTCCTCCTGCGGCCGCTGGTCGGCGATCGGATCGAGATCGATTTTCTGGTGCTGGCGCTGCTGCTGCTCTCGATCCGCGTGCGGCCGGGCGTCGGTGCGTTGCTGGGATTGCTGATGGGCGCGGCGTCTGACGCCGCAGCGCCTGCCGGGTTCGGCAGTGGCATGCTCGCATTGACTCTGGTGGGGTATGTCACGAGTTGGCTCAAGGCCGCGTTCTTTGCCGAGAACGCGATCCTCGACGGCATCGTGATCTTTGCCAGCGCCTGGGGCGTCATCCTGTTGCGACTTTTTCTGTCCGGCCGTGGCTTTGAGGCAGGCGGCGCCGTCTCGGCGCTGGTGTGGGCTCCGCTGTCTGCGGCTGCAACTGCCGTCGCGGGCGCGGTGCTCTTTGCCGTCCTTCGCCCGCTGCTGAAGCCGGCCACGGCGTGAGCTATCATCCGAACGACGTGTCCCGGCGCGCCACCGTCGCGCGCGTGCTGCTCGGGATTGGGTTTCTGGCGCTCACCACGGCGTTCTTTCGTGCGCAGGTGCTCCGGAACCAGGAGTACCTCGCGCAGGCCGAGCAGAACAGGTTCCGGGAAGTTCCGCTGGCGGCGCCGCGGGGCATCATCTACGACCGCAACGGTCGCATCATTGCCGAGAACCTGCCTGGCTATGCCGTTTCATTGCTGAGCCCCACGGCTGATTCGCTGCGCAGCGCGATGCGGCGCTTGTCGAACATCATTCCGATCACAGACGACCAGGTGGAAGCGGCGGTGCGACGCTGGCGGAAGAATCCGACGCGCCCCGCCGTGATCCTGCCCGATGCGCCCTTCGACGTGGTGGCGGTGCTGGAAGAACGGCGGGTCGAGAACCCGAGCCTGATCATTCAGAGTACGCCGAAGCGGTACTACCCGGATGGCCCTGCGGTCGCGTCGTTCGTCGGATACACGGGCGAAGTGACCGAGCGCGAACTGGCGGATACGACACATTCCGACTACAAACCCGGCCAGCAGATCGGCAAAGGTGGACTGGAGCGTTCGTACGAAAGGGAGTTGCGTGGGAAGGAAGGGGTACGGTACGTGGAAGTCGATGCTCGCGGCCGGGTGGTGCGCGACGCCGGTGCGCGTCCCGAGCAGGCGCCGGTGGCTGCCGAGCCGCTGCGGACGAACATCGACATGGATCTGCAGTTGTATGTCATGTCGCTGCTCGGCGACTCGTTGCGTGCCGGTGTGGTTGCGATCGATCCGAATGATGGCGCGGTGCTCGCCCTGCACAGCGCACCGACGTATGACCCGAACCGATTCGTCGGCGGCATTCCGGCGGACTACTGGCGCGAGCTGAACAGCGATCCGCGCCGTCCCTTGTACAACAAGGTGATTCAGGGGCGGTATCCACCGGCATCTACCTGGAAGCTGGCGACATCGGCGATGGCGATGGAGGCCGGGCTGGTGCAACTCGACGATCACATGCCAGTGCCGTGCACCGGCGGCTACCGCTACGGCCGGTACTTCAAGTGCTGGGACAAGAAGGGGCATGGCGACATCAACCTGCGTCGGGCCATCGAGCAGAGCTGCGATGTGTACTTCTATCAGGTCGGTCTGAAGCTCGGTCTCTCGCGACTCGTGGCGGGAGGCCTGAAGCTGAAGATGCGTGAACGGTCCGGCGTGGACCTGCCGAACGAGACGCAGCCGCAGTTCCCGCCGGATGCGCAGAACTATTTCAACGAGCGGTACGGCGCCCGCGGCTGGGTGCCGGGATCGGTGTCGCTGAACCTCTCGATCGGCCAGGGCGAGAATGCGCAGACGCTGATCAACATGGCGCGCTTCTACACGGCGCTGGCGACGGACGGCAAGGCGGCGCGGCCGGAGATCGTCTCGCGCAAGCCGGACCGGGTGCAGATCATGAATCTGACCGAGGCCCAGATGGTGGGCCTCCGGCTGGCCATGGCGGGTGTGGTGAGCAGCCGGGGGACGGCAGGCAGTGCCCGCGTGGAAGGCATCACGGTGGCCGGAAAGACCGGAACGGCGCAGAATCCACCGAATCCCGATCATGCGTGGTTCATGGGATTCGCACCGGCGGAGAAGCCACGGATCGTCGTCGGCGTATTCGTCGAATACGGAGAGCATGGGTATGTCGCGGCGCGCATTGCCACCAAGGTGATGGCCCGATACCTGAAGGCGACCACGGCGCCGCTGGTGACGACCGAATGACCCGCCGCATTCCCGATGTTCCGTTGGTGCTGATTGCCTTTGCACTCAGCGTCTTCGGCATCTCCATGGTGTATTCGGCCGGCCAGACGGACACGATGACGTTCATCGCGAACCTCTGGAAGACGCAGAGCGTGTGGTTCGTGGTGGCCATGTGCGCCGCCTTTGCCGCAAGTCGTGCATCGGTGCGGTTTCTGGACTGGGTCACGCCGTTCGCCTATGTGCTGACGCTGGTGATGCTGCTGCTGACGCTGGCGATCGGAGGCGGCGCGGGGACGGCTGCGAGTTCGAAGAGCTGGCTCGTGATCGGCGGCGTACGGATCGGACAACCCGCCGAACTGGCGAAGCTGACGGTGGTGTTGATGCTGGCGCGCGTGCTCGCCAACCGACGCGAGCCGCCGGAGTCGTTGCTCGAACTGTGGCATCCGGCACTGGTGGTGGGCATCCCGTGGGTGCTGATCATGCTGCAGCCGGATCTCGGCACCGGCATCGTCTTCATCGGCATCTTCTTCGCGATGCTGTTCTGGTCGGGCGTCAACGGGCGGCTGCTGCTGCTGATCGCGAGTCCGGCCATCAGCCTGGTGCTGGCGTTCAGCACGCGGCTGTGGGGGGCCTGGTTCCTGGTGCTGCTGATGCTGGTCTGGTTCTACCGTCCGTACCTGCTGGAAGGGATCGCTCTCGTCTGCATCAACGTCGTGACCGGCGTGGTCGCGCCGATTCTCTGGGAGAAACTGGCGCCCTATCAGCAGAAGCGACTGCTGGTGTTTCTCGATCCGAGCATCGATGCCAAGGCCTCGGGATACCACGTCATTCAGTCACAGGTGGCGATCGGTTCCGGGGGCTGGTTCGGCAAGGGATTCACGCTGGGTACGCAGAAACGACTGAACTTCGTGCCGGAGCAGCAGACGGACTTCATCTTCGCGGTGGTCGGCGAGGAACTCGGTTTCATCGGGGTGACGCTGGCGCTGACGCTGTTCCTTGCCCTGTTCATGCGGGCGATTCGGATCTCGAGCCGGGCCAACGACCCGTTCGCGAGCCTGATTGCGTTCGGGTTGCTGGCCAGCTGGCTCGTCCACGTGATCGAGAACGTCGGGATGACGCTCAACCTGATGCCCATCACCGGAATTCCACTGCCATTCTTCAGCTATGGGGGCAGCTTCATGCTGGCCTCCTGGCTGTCGGTCGGGGTCCTGATGCGGATTTCGCAGGAAGGGCGTGGCCGCGGCGATCTGGCCGCGATCTGACGACCGGCGGGTGTGGTGAGTCGGCGGATGGTGGCAACCCGAAGCATTGCCCGACATCCCCGGAATAGCGAGATTGACGGATGGCATGGTTTCGCAAGGAAAAGAAGCCCCGGCAGCCCCGGCGCGAGAAGCTCGAGATCCCGCGAGACGCGTGGGTCAAGTGTGAGGCATGCAGTCACACCGACATTCGCGACAATTTCGAGCGGAATCTCAACGTCTGCCCGAACTGCGACTACCACCGTCGCATCCGAGCGAGCGACTATCTGTCGATTCTCCTCGACGAGGAGACGATCGATGAGACGGAGACGGACCTGCGCTCGACCGATCCGCTCAGTTTTCCCGACTATCCAGCCCGGCTGAAGAAGTCGATCGCGAATGCCGGTGACCAGGACGCCGTCATCACGGCAACCGGCCGGATCGCGGGCATGCCTCTGAACGTGGGCGCGATGGATTTCGCGTTCATGGGCGGGTCGATGGGGTCAGTCGTCGGCGAGAAGTTGTCCCGTCTTGGGCAGCACTCGCTGGAGAAGAAATTCCCGCTGGTGATCGTGTCGGCCTCCGGCGGGGCCCGCATGCAGGAGGGGGTGCTCTCGCTGATGCAGATGGCGAAGGTGTCGGCCATGTTGTCAATGCTGGCCGAACGCCGGATCCCGTACATCTCGATTCTCACCAATCCAACGACCGGTGGCGTGAGCGCGAGCTATGCGATGCTGGGTGACGCGATCATCGCCGAACCGGGAGCAGTCATCGGTTTCGCCGGACCGCGCGTGATCAAGCAGACCATTGGGCAGGAGCTCCCGGCTGGATTCCAGACGGCGGAGTTTCTGATGGAGCACGGTATGCTCGACGCCGTCGTCCATCGCCATGAATTGAAGGCGACGGTCGGGCGGCTTTTGCGGCACATGACCGGCAAGCCCGCCGCCTCAGGCTGGTCGGCGGTCTGACCGGGATGACGGATGGCTTCGCGGGGTCTCCGGACTACCGCGCAGCCATCGCGGCACTGGCCGCCCGTACGACGCATGGCGTCCGGCTTGGCCTCGATCGTACGCGCGCGTTGCTCGATCGGTGCGGCAATCCTCATCAGTCGCTGCGAGCCTTTCATGTGGCTGGCACCAACGGCAAGGGCAGCACCTGCGCGACGCTCGACGCCGTGCTCCAGCAGATGGGATTCACGGTCGGGCGATACTCGTCACCGCACCTGATCGACTTCCGCGAGCGGGTGCTGATCAATGGCGTGGCGGTGGATGAGGCACAGGTGATGGCGTGGCTCGGCGCGCATCGATCCGACATCGATCAGCTTGGCGCAACCTTCTTCGAGGCCACCACCGCGATGGCCTTCGATCTTCTGTCCGCCGCCAGTGTGGATGTCGCCGTGATCGAGGTCGGACTCGGCGGGCGGCTCGACTCGACCAATGTGCTGACACCATTGGTGGCGGCGGTCACATCGATCGGACTCGATCATCGCGAGTTTCTGGGCGATACGGTGGAGAAGATTGCCATGGAGAAGGCAGGCATCTTCAAGCGCGAGGTGCCAGCGGTCATCGGCGATCGGGATCCGGCGGTGGTGGCGACGCTGACGGAGGCTGCGGTGCGTGCGGGGGCGTCGGAGGTCGTGATCGCGTCGGACGAGCTTCCGGTTCGGGATGTGGCGCTGATGGAGTCGGGTACCGAGATCAGGTTCGCTGACCGTGAAGGGGAGCTTGTATTGACCAGTTCGCTGATGGGCGTCCATCAGGCGCAGAACGTCGCCACTGCGGTCTGTGCGCTTCGCGCGGCTGGGGGCGTCTGGGTGCCGTCCGCCGCGTCGCTGGCCGCCGGGGTGCGGAGCACACGGCTTGCCGGTCGCTTTCAGCGGGTGGGCCCCTGGCTCTTCGATGTGGCGCACAATGCCGACGGCATGCTGACGGTGGCGCAGTCCATCCGGGCGGTGCCGCTGCCGCGACCGCTCGGCGCCGTGTTCTGCGTCCTCTCGGACAAGGACTGGCGCGCGATGATCGACACGCTGCTGCCGGTCGTTGATGCCTGGTGGCTGACCGACGCGCCGACGGCGCCGGCGTCGCGTCGATGGCCGTTGGAGGAGGTCGCGGCCTACGTGCGCGAGCGCGCTGGCGTGGCTTGCACGGTGGAGGTCGAGCCGGATTTCGGCGCGGCACTCGCGCGTGCCCGCTCCGGCGCAGAAACGGTGCTGGTGACGGGTTCATTCCATACGGTCGGCGACGCGATGCAGCGGTTGGAGATCAATCCCTTAGGCGGGTAACTTTAAAGAATGCCTAAGTTCCAGAGCCTTAAGGGTTTCCGCGACTTCTATCCAGAAGACTTCGCGACGCGCGCGTACATCACCGACACTTGGCGGCGGGTCGCGAAAAGCTTTGGGTTCCTGGAGTACGATGCTCCGCCGCTCGAGACTCTCGAGCTCTATCGCCACAAGAGTGGTGACGAACTCGTCGGTCAGCTCTACAGCTTTGTAGACAAGGGCGGCCGAGAAGTAGCACTTCGCCCGGAAATGACACCATCTGTTGCGAGGATGGTGGCTGAGCGCTGGCAGGCACTACCGAAGCCCGTTCGATGGTTCTCAATCCCGCAGTTGTTCAGATACGAACGCCCACAGGCGGGCAGACTGAGGGAGCATTTTCAGTTCAACGCGGACATCTTTGGAGACGCCAGCGTAGCAGCAGAGGCCGAGTTACTCGCGCTTCTCATCAGCGCGCTCGAGGCTTTCGAACTTACTCCGAATGACGTGCAGATTCGCCTCTCGGACCGCCGAGTGCTGAATACTCTGCTCGATCAAATCGGGATTGGAGAGTCACTCCAGCCAGTCGCATACTCAGTGCTCGATAAGTACGATCGCGAGGATCGCGACTTGGCGATGCGACGACTCATTGACGCTGGCATCAGCCAGTCGTCAGCTGTCGCTCTATTCGAGGCTGTTGAGAAGTATCGGAATGCGAGTAGCGACGAGGAAGTAGAGGCGCTGTTCGAGAAGGGTAGCGACTTCCGAAACATGTGGTACGAGCTCGGTGGTCATGTGTCAGACGCGAAGCGTTGGATTACACTCGATCTGGCGATTGTCAGAGGCTTGGGGTACTACACGGGTACGGTCTTCGAAGTGTTTGATACGCGTGGCGAGTATCGCGCTATCTGTGGTGGCGGGCGGTATGACGCGTTGATAGAGAGCCTTGGAGGCCCTCGTGCACCAGCGATCGGACTTGGTTGGGGCGACGTCGTTTTGGCATCGTTGCTACGTGAGCTCGGTAAGCTCCCACCAACGCCACCATCTGTTGATTTTCTGATATATGGTTCACCATCGAAAGAGCGGACGCTCTCGACGTGCGCGCATGAGCTTCGAGCTATGGGATACTCTGCGCGGAGCGTCACAGCGAGCCTCGGCAACAAGACTCGGTTGCAAGTCACTCCGTCGATCACAGCGCGATTCCACGTCTGGATCGACGAAAGAGCTGCAGTGTTCAACTGCGAGACTCGTGAGCTCGTGCCTCATCGATCGCATTCGATTTTCTTCGAGAGAATCCGCGAAGAAATTCGGCTCCACGGGAGGCCTTCGCCTGCAAGGATCTGGGAGATCGCATGCGATCCAAGGATCCGATACATATCGCAGACTTCGTCAGACACATCTCAAATCGAGAAAGCATGAGCGACGACAAGAAGCTTCCGACCCGCGCCGAGGATTTCAGTGCGTGGTACAATGAACTCGTGCTGAAAGCCGAACTGGCAGACTACTCGCCGGTGCGCGGTTGCATGGTGATCCGCCCCGATGGCTATGGCATCTGGGAGCGCATGCAACTGGCACTCGACCAGATGTTCAAGGCCACCGGGCACAGGAATGCCTACTTCCCGCTCTTCATCCCGGAAAGCTTCCTGAAGAAGGAAGCGAGCCATGTGGAAGGGTTCGCGCCGGAGCTGGCGGTTGTCACCCATGGTGGCGGCTCGAAACTCGAAGAGCCGCTGGTGGTGCGTCCGACGTCCGAAACGATCATCTACCACATGTTCGCCAAGTGGCTGCAGAGCTACCGCGACCTGCCGTTCCTGTACAATCAGTGGGCCAACGTGGTGCGCTGGGAAATGCGCACGCGGCTCTTTCTGCGCACGACGGAGTTCCTGTGGCAGGAAGGGCACACGGCCCATGCGACGCACGACGAAGCGGAGCTCGAGACGCGCCAGATGCTGGGCGTCTACCGCACGTTCATGGAAGAGTGGATGGCGATGCCCGTCATCACCGGATTGAAGACCGACAGTGAACGCTTCGCCGGCGCGCTGCGCACCTACTCCTGTGAAGCCATGATGCAGGACAATCGGGCGCTGCAGGCGGGCACGTCGCACAACCTCGGCCAGAACTTCTCGAAGGCGTTCGATCTGACGTTCCAGACGGAAGCGGGCGGGATCGAGCATGCGTGGAACACCAGCTGGGGCGTGAGCACGCGCATGATCGGCGGGCTGGTGATGACGCATGGCGACGACAACGGGCTGCAGATTCCACCACGCCTGGCGCCGATCGAAGTGGTGATCGTGCCGATCTGGAAGACCGACGAAGAGCGCGCGACAGTCTTCGAGATGGCGCACAAGGTGAAAGCCGAGATCAGCGGGCGCGAGCGCGGCCTGGTGGGCCGGGTGACGGCGCATGTCGATGACCGGGTCGGGATCAAGCCGGGTGCGAAGTACTATCACTGGGAATTGCGCGGCATCCCGATCCGGATGGAGATCGGGCCGCGCGACGTGGCAGCCAATCAGTGTGTGCTCGTGCGTCGCGACGTGAAGGGCAAGCATCCGGTGTCGCTGGACGGTGTGCTGGCCACGATTCATCAGCTGCTCGATACGATGCAGTCCGACATGTTCGCGGCGGCGGTCGCGCGGCGAGAGGCGAACTCGTATCGGGGGGAGATCACCTACGACCGGTTCAAGGAGATCGTCGATGGCCCGGGCGGTTTCGTGTATGCCGGCTGGAACGGTGACCCGGCGGTCGAGGCACGGGTGAAGGAGGAGACGAAGGCCACTATCCGCTGCATTCCTGATCCCGAGTTCCGTTCGCCAGAGGCGCCAACGCGGTGCATGGTGACGGGTGAGCCGGCGAAGTATGAGGTCATATGGGCGAAGGCGTACTGATCCCAGGCCTCCGTCGACGTGACGGCGAACTGGTCTGCGATGAGGTTGCGCTCACGACGATCGCCGATGCCGTGGGCACGCCGACCTACGTCTATTCGGCCGCGTCCGTGCGTGCGGCGTTCGCCCGGCTGGCGTCGGCTCTCGTTGGATTGCCGGTGCACATTCACTATGCGATGAAGGCGAACTCGAACCTGGCGCTGCTCACGGTCGTGCGGGAGTGCGGGGGCGGTGTCGACGTCGTGTCGTCCGGGGAACTGCACCGGGCGCGCCTGGCGGGATTCGCGGGCGGGGACATCGTCTTTGCCGGTGTCGGCAAGACGCGGCTCGACCTCGAGTACGCGCTGGATGCCGGCGTTCAGTGCGTGAATGTCGAGAGCGAAGAAGAGCTCGAATTGCTGTCCGACGTGGCCTCAGCCCGGGGCGCAGTGGCGCCAGTCTCGCTGCGCATCAACCCGGGGGTCGTGGACGTCACGGCGGGCCATGCCTACATCGCGACGGGTGAGGAAGGATCGAAGTTCGGCATTCCGATCGGGCGCGGCCTCGCAGCGGCACAGCGTGCTGCATCGCTGCCCGGGATCGCGCTGATCGGCCTCGACATGCACATCGGGTCACAGATCGCCGATGTCGCGGCGTTCGCCGATGCGCAGGAGCGGCTGCGCGGATTGCTCAACGCGGTGCGTGACGCCGGAATCGACAGCATTCGGATCATCGATGTCGGTGGCGGGTTTCCGGTGGCGTACAGTGACGGTGAGCCGATGGCTGATCTCGACGCCTTCGCACGCGTGCTGCGCGACACGTTCGGCGATGCCGGTGTGGAAATCATCGTCGAGCCAGGCCGCTTTCTGGTGGCCGAGGCTGGTGTGCTGCTGACGCGCGTGTTGTATCGCAAGCAGAGCGGGGCAAAGCAATTCATGATCGTCGATGCCGGCATGAACGATCTGTTGCGTCCGTCGCACTATGCGGCGCACCATGAGATCGAGACGGTCGTGCCGACGGGTGCCGCGCACCAGACCGTCGACGTGGTGGGTCCTGTCTGCGAGACCGGTGATTTCCTGGCGCGCGATCGACAAATGCCGGATGTCGGCAACGGCACACTGCTGGCCGTACGGAATGCCGGCGCCTACGGCTACGTGATGAGCTCGTCCTACAACTCCCGCCCGCGTCCGGCCGAGGTGCTGGTGGATGGCGATCGATGGGGCGTCGTGACCGTGCGCGAGACGTTCGATGATCTCGTACGCAACGAACACCTCAATCCAGACTGGAGATCATCCTGATGCGCATTGGTCTGCTGGCCGATACACACGATCGCGTCGATGCAGTGGCGGAGTTGGCGAAACGGATGGCCGCCGGCGGCGTGGGCTACGTGATTCATGCTGGCGACTTCTGTGCACCCTTCAGTCTCAAGCCGATCCAGGATCTGCAACTGGCGCTGAACGGCGTGTTCGGACGAAACGATGGCGACCATGAAGCACTGCGCGCGATGGCGATGTCGGGGCTGGGATCGGAACTGTTCGAGTCGCCACACAGCTTCGACCTGATGGGGAAGAGCATTCTGGTCGTCCACGACATCAACGAGGCGGCGTCGCGATCGCTGGAAGCGCACGACATCGTGGTGCACGGGTTCACCCATCGCGAAGAGATGAAGACTCGCGGGAAGACGCTGATCGTCAATCCCGGCGAAGCCTGCGGCTGGCTGTACGGGTCGCCGACGGCGGCCATCCTCGATCTCGACACCCGACAGGTGGAGATTCTCAAGTTGACCGAAGGGAACTGGAGCACACGGTGAGCAGTCGCATCCTGATTCTCGACTGCGGATCGCAGTTCACGCAACTGATCGCCCGCCGCGTGCGTGAGGCGCGAGTCTTCTCGGAAATTCATCCGTATACCAAGTCCCTCGAGTGGATCCGTGAGTGGAGGCCGACCGGCATCATCCTCAGTGGTGGCCCGAGTTCGGTGAGTGATGTCGGTGCGCCAACCATCGATCCCGCCCTGCTCGACGTCGCACCGGTCCTGGGCGTGTGCTACGGCATGCAACTGATTGCACATCTGCAGGGTGGCAGCGTGATCGGCGGCGGACGGCGCGAGTATGGGCGCGCCGAAGTGGAGGTCTTGGAGTCAGCCGGCATGTTCGCCGGGTTTGGTGTGGGAGATCGCTCGCAGGTGTGGATGAGTCATGGCGATCATGTCGAGACGGTACCGCCAGGGTATGTGCAGACGGCCCGCAGCGGGACGACCGTCGCCGGATTCCGGCATCACTCGAAACCGATTCATGCGGTACAGTTCCACGCCGAAGTGATGCACAGCGTGCGTGGGGCCGAGATGCTGCAGAACTTCCTCTTCGAAGTGTGTCACTGCTCGCCCGACTGGACGCCTGGGCACTTCATCGATCAGCAGGTGGAAAGCATCCGTGCGCGTGTTGGCGACGCGCAGGTCATCTGTGGCCTGTCAGGCGGCGTCGACAGCGCGGTGGCAGCAGCGCTGGTACACAAGGCGATCGGGGAGCAGCTCACCTGCATCTTCGTCGACACGGGGCTGCTGCGCCTGCACGAACGTGAACAGGTCGAACGGACGTTCGTCGCGAGCATGGGTATCCGACTGATCACCGTACGCGCGGAGAAACAATTCCTGGATGCGCTGGCAGGCCAATCGGAGCCAGAGGTCAAGCGGAAGCGCATCGGCCACACATTCATCGACGTCTTCGAACAGGCAAGTGCCGACGCCGGCAAGGACGCGAAGTTCCTGGTGCAGGGCACCCTCTATCCGGATGTGATCGAGTCGGTGAGTGCAACCGGTGGCCCGTCGGCGACGATCAAGACACACCACAATGTCGGGGGCCTGAAGCCCGACATGCAGTTCCAGCTCATCGAGCCGCTGCGTGAGCTGTTCAAGGATGAAGTGCGCAACGTTGGGCGGGAGCTCGGCCTGCCTGATGAAATGGTCGGACGGCATCCGTTCCCTGGCCCCGGACTGGCGATCCGTATTCTCGGTGAGGTGAACGAGCATGCGCTGGAAGTGCTCCGGAAGTCCGACGCGATCTATCTCGAGGAGATCCGCGCCGCCGGTCTGTATCCGGATATCTGGCAGGCATTCGCGGTGTTTCTGCCGGTGCGCTCGGTCGGCGTGATGGGTGACGGACGCACCTATGAGCACGTGATTGCACTGCGCGCGGTGACGAGCACCGATGGTATGACCGCCGATTGGTATCCGTTCCCGTATGACGTGCTCGGGCGCATCTCGAATCGCATCATCAATGAAGTGGATGGCGTGAATCGCGTGGTGTACGACGTGAGCTCGAAGCCGCCGGCAACGATTGAATGGGAGTGACTCGGCGATGCCGGGAGATCACCCACAGGCCTCGCGCAGTACGGCGTTGACGCGCGCCGAGCCGGCCGAGCAAGGGGGGACGGCCCCGGACGGTGGTTGCCCCGGCGACGGAATGGCAGAGGTTCCACGTCGCATGACAGAGCATCGGGGTTGCGACGGGCGCCAGCGCGGCCGTATCGTCGCGCCATGCCAAACAACCTCGCCAGTTTCTCGATTCATGCCGCTGACGTACAGCGGGCTCGACAGTTCTACGAAGGCGTCTTCGCGTGGCGCTTCGAGCCGTGGGGTCCGCCCGATTTCTATCTCATCCAGACCGGGGACGAGTCACATCCCGGGGTGCAGGGGCTGCTCCACGCTCGGATGGCGCCGATTGGCGACGGAGGCCCGAACTGCTTCGAGTGCACGATCGCTGTGGCGGACGTCGACGCGATCGCTGCCGCGGTGGTTGCACACGGCGGAACGGTCGTCATGCCCAGGTCAACGATCCCGACTGTCGGAGATCTGATTTATTTCAACGACACCGAGGGGAATCGTGTTGGTGCCATGCGCTACGACGTGGCGCCGCACACCTGAGGCGGTCCTCGGCCGGTCAGTGCCGATCACGATCCGAAGCGCGCGCGCTTGTCGCTGACGCCGCTGGCAGCGAGAGTACGGCGCGAAGCTGCGCCACCACGAGGCGGCTGCCGGTGAGCGTGAGATGGTTGCCGTCCTGGTACAGCAAGCGACCGTTGCGCTGGGCGTGACAGAACTGTTCGTCGCAGAAGCTGGCCGAGGCATCGACGACGTCGAGTTCCGGAATCCGCGTGGAGAGTCTGCGCACGAGTTCATGATACTCGCGATTGCGACGGTTCACACTGGTGCGTGGAACGGCGCATGGCGTGCGAATCGATCGGAGTCCGAATGGGCGGCCGATCAGGCACTCCTCGGGGAGGAAGCCCAGTTCCGGCACGCCGATCACCAGCACGACGCGCTTGCCTGCTGCGAGGAAGGATCGAATCGACCGCTCCAGTCCGGCTTCAAGCGCGCGGTGTAATTCCGTGGTGTCGTGAGGTGTACGCTGCACGGTGACTTGAACAACAGGACGTTGCGTATCAACGCCGAAACCGATGCCTGTGCTATATGCGGCGCCGCGCGACACCAGCAGGACTGTGCCGATGCCGGTATCCGATCTGATGGCAGCGTGTGCGAGCTGCGAGGCGCGGCGACAAATTTCCGAGAGCCGGTTGTCGATCACATCCGGCTGCAGCAGCGGCGCGCACCCCTTGCGGCCGGTGAGCAGGAGCGGTCGTGGGCCCTTGAGATCGGCGAGTCCGGCGAACAGCACTTCGGCGTGACTGTCTCCGAAGACGGCGATCCCCTTGCCAGCGCCCGCGGTACGCCAGCACCAGGTTGCGTTCCCCTTGTCAGCCAATCGACATCGCGTCGCGTACGTGCCATAGGCGGTGATGGAATCGGGCGATGCATCGCGGAGCAGCGCCACCGCATCGGTTCCCGCCGTGCCATATCGGTTCGGGAGTCCGTTCGCGCGCACCAGCGCGCCGGAAGTCAGCGCGAGTGCACCGAGTATCAGGCCGTATGGAAGCAGATGACGGGCAGCAACCGTTGACGATGCCGCGACCCTCGCTGCGTGGACACGGGCCGGCCGTTCGACCAGCGTGAGCGTGGCGTGAGACAGCACGACGACGGGAATCACCAGCAATACGCTCGCCCATTGTAGCGCACTCGCGGACCACGCGCGTTCGGCCGCGAGAATGTGCAGAAATGCGAGTGGCGGCCAGTGCCAGAGATAGAGTGCATAGCTACGTTGCCCGATCCAGCGCGCGACGCCGTTCGAGAGCGCAGTGCGATTGGCAACCGCGCGAGGTCCGGCGGCGAGTATCAGCGCCGTGCCAACAACGGGAGCGAGTGCGGCGAGTCCCGGCCACGCATCGGTGGCGCGCGTCTGCCACGCAGCCGCGAGAATCAGCGCCAGACCGAGCACCGATACGGTCGCACGGACATGCTTGGTGCGATCGCTGGATGGTGTCGAGACGCTTTCGCTGATTGGCCACACCAGTGCCACGATCGCGCCGGCGCCCAGCTCCCACGCACGCGAGTGCAGCAGGTAGAATGCCTGTGATGGATCGGCGTACGCCAGGTTCTCGCTGATCATCAGCGAGACTGCGGAGAGCGCGATGATGACGAGCAGCCGTGTGCGTCCGACGGCGGGGAGCACTAACAGCAACAGCGGCCACAGAAGGTAGAACTGCTCCTCGACGCCGAGTGACCAGAGATGCAGCAGCGGCTTGATGGCCGCCGACGTGTCGAAGTACCCGACCTCACTCCACAGCAGGAGGTTCGACGACGACAGGCTGCCGGCGGCGACGTGACGCGCGAGGTTCACGAGTTCCGGCCCGGTCATGATGCAGGCGCCCATGATGAGCGTCGCGACGAGCACGGTGACCAGCGCGGGCACGATCCGGCGGCACCGTTTCCAGAGGAAATCAACGTATCGGTATGACCGATCGCGCATGGACGCGTCAAGAATCCCCGTCATCAGATATCCCGAGATGACGAAGAAGACGTCAACGCCGACGAACCCACCCGGAAGCAGGTCAGGTGCGACGTGATGGACGATGACCAGCACGACGGCGATGGCTCGAAGGCCATCGATGTCTCGCCGGTACGCTGCAGAAGGTGTTGCGGGCATGCCGGGAAGGACTCCGGCCAGCCGCATCAGGTCACGTCGATGGGCGCGTGTCGCGGGCGCGGTGCGTCCGCGACTCTGTCACGCGACCGTCGGGCGCGACCGTCGGGCAACTGGCTAGAGATCCTTCTCCGTCAGCAACCGCATGAAATCCTCCGCCGATGTCAGCGCCGCGAGCTTGTCCGGTACGTCGGGCTCCTTCCCGAATTGCGCGATCTTGCCGAGCACCGGGAGGTACTGATTTGACACCTCGAGCGGCGGCGCGACGATCAGGAACAGGAAGTGGACAGGCTTGTCGTCCATCGCCTTGAAGTCGACGCCATCAGGCTTGCGGCCGAACGCCACCCGAAGCTTGTTGACGACAAGAGAGCGGCAATGCGGAATGGCGATCCCGCGACCAATGCCTGTGGAACCGAGATTTTCCCGACGCTTCAGCATCTTGAAGAGCATCGCATCGGACTTCTCATCGAGCTTCAGGAGCCCGATCAGCTCCTTGAGCACGTCGTCCTTCGTGGCACCCTTCAGATCGAGCTGTACCGCGTCCAGGGAAAAAAACTCTCGCAGTTCCATCGGGTTCCTTGCGTCGGCCAGCATCGCCGAGCCGCGACAAACAGGTGGCGGGGATGCAGGTAATCCCCGGGGAACTGGCGAAGGTACCCGTCGGCAGAGGGAGTGTCAAACGAAAAAGCTGCACGGACTTGGGGGGCGCGGGTATCTTCCGGTCATGGAATTTCCGTATCCGGTTGGGCACGCTGTGCCACTCATCCTGGCACCGATGGCTGGCGTCTCTGAAACGCCGTTCCGCCGGCTGTGACGGCATCACGGGGCCGACGTCGTCGTGACCGAGTTCCTCTCGGCGGAGGGCATCCGACGCGAGAATGAGGCGACGATCGCCAAGCTGCGATTCACCCCGGAAGAACACACCATTGGTGTGCAGATTTTTGGCGCTGATCCCATCGCGATGGGGGAGGCAGCGGCGCTCGTGACCGACGTTTTTCAGCCGGATTTCGTCGACATCAACTTCGGCTGCCCGGTGAAAAAGGTCGTCCGGCGCAACGGCGGCTCCGGATGCCTTCGGGACCTCGATCTGGTTCAGAGCGTCATCCGGGCGGTGGCGAAGAGCACGCACCTGCCGGTGACGGTGAAGATCCGCAGTGGATGGAGCGAGGAGATGCGGGATCCGGTGAGGATCGCGCTCCGCTGCCAGGATGCCGGTGCCCGCGCGCTGGCGCTGCACCCGCGGACCCGGACGCAGATGTACACCGGTCACGCACACTGGGACGAGATCGCGGCGGTGAAGGCGGCGCTCTCGATCCCTGTGATTGGCAACGGTGACATCAAGACGCCCCAGGACGCCTATCGGATGCGGGTCGAGACCGGCTGTGACGCCGTGATGATCGCACGGGGCTCGTTCGGGCAGCCGTGGATTTTCGATCAGGCGCGGGCGCTGCTCGAAGGCCGGATGCCCCCCCCGACGCCATCGGTCGAGGTCCGGTTTGCGATCGCCATCCAGCATGCACGGATGGCCGATGTCTACGAGGCGGATCGTCGTGGCGCCGCGATCGAGTTTCGGAAGCATCTGGGATGGTACTGCAAGGGGCTGCCCGGGAGCGCAAAACTGCGGGCACGGCTCCACCAGGTCGATTCCCTGGGGCAGGTCGAGGACATCTTCGCCGACTATCTCGCGAACCGGCATCGATATCTCGACCCGCAGCTGCCTGACGATGACGGGAGCGCTGTCCTCGATGCCGCACTGCAGGAGCAGGAGCACGGCTGATCCAGCCCTGCGCCGGTGCGCGTGCCGGTCGTGCCTTGCCAGCGGTTGAGTCGTCCTTCGCGTGATATGCTCGGGCCCGCCAGGATGCCGAGGGTACCGGAGTTCCTGTCATGCGCCCGTCGTCAGGAGCCGACCCTTGGCATCAGGAACCTCCCGCGTTCGATGCCACCCGACATCGAGCACCGCTCCAGTCAGCCACCGTGACGCATCCTCCCGCGCGCTCCCGCACCGCCTACATTCTGCTCGCCGCGCCGTGGCTGGTTGCGTCGGGTACGGCCGTTGAACTCACACGGCATCCGCTGCCGCCCGCCGGAGCGTTCACATACGTGGGTGTCGCCGTCATCGCGATCCTGATCGCCGGCGGCACGGCGTTGCTCATGCGATCAGGAACGACGGATGCACAGCGACGCGCCATCGGTTTTTCCTCCGGGCTACTGGCGCCGTTCGCGGCGTTGCTGGCCGTACAATCGGGTGGCGCACATTCGCTTGCATACGTGGCGGCCTGCGTGTGCGCCCTCGGCGCAACCGTCGCGACGGGATGGCGTGGTGTGTTCGTCGGAACGATCGGCACAGTGCTGGTCACCTTTCTCGCGCCCGCACTCGGTGGCGCGCCCGCAGATCTCGACGCGATCGCCTACGGCTCGGTGATTCTGGTCACGGTGACGTTGTTGCCGGTGGCGTACATCATGCGCTCCTTGCAGCACGGGACCTTGCGCACACTGTCGGAGCTCCCGGCCTTCGCGGCGGGGCCAATCGAATCGGCGCTCGAGTTCCCTGGGCCGCTGCTCGACGCGCGATCGGTGGCGGACTCCGAAGCCACCGAATCACAGACGCGCTCAGAGGCGCTGGCGCGTTATCTGCGGCAGGTGCGAGACACACTTGGCGTGACCGATGCCGTCTTCTGGCGCACGACCCGCGGCGGGCGTTCGCTGGCACCGGTAGCGTGGGCGAGCAACGTTCCAGGCGCGTGGAACTCGAATCACGACATGCTCGGCGGTGAGTTGCTCACCGTGCAGAGTGCCGCACGCGTCGCGCTCTTCGACCGCGCTGGCGACGGCATGATGGCTGCCGTCGTCGTGCCGGGACCGGCCAATGCCTGCGGTGTGCTCTCGCTGCACGCATCGCGCCTCAGTGTATCGCATGAGCTACTGGCACGATGGCTGCCGCGGTTTGCCGACAACCTCGGCCTGCTGGCACAACTGCTGGAAACACAAGCAGAGTACAGCCGACAGAATCGGCAGTCACAATCGCTCCTGCAGGCGTCGCAGGTCTTTCAGCAGCAGCGAACGATCGACACGTTGGGCCAGTCAATCTGTGATGCCGCACTGAGCGTGAGTGGAGCGACGCGCGCGACGCTGGTCCGCTGGTATCCCGAAACGTCCACCGGTGTCGTGCAGAGCGTGACGTCCGGACATCACCTGCAGCGTGGCGCCCCGGTGTCGGCAGCGTCGCTGATCGGGCAGCTCTGTCAGGTCGGCATGCCGCAAGTCTGGGAAGATGCGACGCTGCTGGAGCAGATCACGCCCGTGTACAGTGCTGCGCACGTCGTTGCCAATCTTGGCAGTCTGAGTGTGGTGCCGATGAAGCAGGGCAGCGCGGTCACCGGCGCGATCGTCGTGGAGAGTGACTCGGTTGGCGGGGTGCTCGTGCGCGACATGCGCAACGTGCGGCTGCTGGGCGCTGTTGCCTCGGTGTCCCTGGAAACGGTGTGGCAGATCGAGGAAGCGACGCGCCGTGCCCGCACGGACGCGTTGACAGGACTCGCCAACCGCCGCGCATTTGACGAAGCCCTGGCTCGCGCCGTCGCCGAGGCCGATCGCTTCGGGCATAACGTCGGTCTGGTCGTGTGTGACGTGGACAACTTCAAGCGCGTGAACGATCTCTATGGGCACGAAGTGGGCGATCACGTGCTGCGCTCCATCGCCGCCTCGCTGTCCACGGGGGTCCGTGGCGTCGATCTGGTCGCCCGCTACGGCGGCGAGGAGATCGTGATGCTCCTGGGCAAGGCGGACGTTGCGATGGCGTGGGAAGTGGCGGAGCGGATGCGCGCAGCCATCGAAGGGAAGTCGATTGGGGTGGGCGAGCACCTGGTGCACGTCACGGCCTCTTTCGGCGTCGCGTCGTACCCCGAAACGGCCAGGCTGGGCGACGAGCTCTTTCCCGCCGCCGACAAGGCGCTGTACGCGGCGAAGCGTGAAGGCCGGAACTGCGTTCGGTTCGCCCGCCCGCTGAACTCGGAACACGAGACGGACGGCGAGGGTATGGAAGAGGGTGGTGAAGAGGAGGGAGCGTAGCCGGTAGCGCGTTTGCCGGCGCGTTCCGTTAGACTTGACCGTGTCGGGGGCGACTTGGCTTCGACGGGGATGTAGCAGTTACGGTAGCGTGTCGAGGTTCTCGGACTCCTCGTTAATCCATTCGGGAAAACACAATCGCCAACAACAACTTGGCCCTGGCTGCCTAACTTCTAGTTAGACCAGCAGTGCGTAGATGGAAGCCCGCCCGGGGCGGCTGCCTACGTATCGCAAATCCGGGATAGTGCGCCGATGTGTTGCCGGTCGGTGTGCGAAACTCAAGGTGACTTGTCTCGACGTGGGCGGCCCACTGGCCAGCGGCGGGAGACCTCAATCGGTGGGACACACACGTAGAAGCCGTAGCGGAAGCATTTTCGGACCCGGGTTCGATTCCCGGCGCCTCCAT
>JANMHB010000031.1:0-16708 GCA_031374935.1 Gemmatimonadaceae bacterium
GGTTCGTGAGGTGAACACCGAACTGCCATCAGCGCCACGCATCGCCCTGCTCGGCTCGAATCCGTACACCGTGATGATCAATCACAATGGCAGTGGCTACAGTCGATACGAATCGATGGCCGTGACGCGCTGGCGGGCAGACAGTACGCGCGATATCTCCGGGCAGTTCTGTTATCTGCATGACCTGACATCCGGACAGACGTGGTCATCGTCGTTCCAGCCCGTTGGAGCCCCCGCGGTGCAGGGGCGCGCCTGGCTCGCCTCCGACCGCGTCACGCTGCACCGCAAGGACGGCGATATCGAGACGCGAACGGAGATCGCGGTGGTTCCCGCAGACTCGGCCGAGGTGCGCCGCATCACCCTCACCAACACCGGCCGTGAGCCGCACCAGATCGAACTCACGAGCTATGGTGAAGTCGCGATGACTTCACAGGGCGCCGATTTGGCACATCCGGCGTTCTCCAATCTCTTCGTCGAAACGGAGTGGCACGGCTGGTGCACCGCCATCACGGCCACGCGACGTCCCCGCTCGCCCACCGATGCGCGACTCTGGTGCGTGCACGTCGTGGACGCGGGCCGTGATCGCATCGGCAGCGTGAGCTGCGAAACCGACCGGGCGCGCTTCATCGGCCGCGGTCGCAGCGTGCGCGATCCGGAGGTCATGACATCCAGCGGCGCACTGTCCGGCACCACCGGGCCGGTGCTCGATCCGATCTTCGCATTGCGCACACGGGTCAGCGTCGCGCCGGGACAAAGTGTGACGGTCGCGTTCACGACGCTCGTCGCCACCACGCGCGAGTCGGCGTTCGAGCTGGCCGGCCGCTACCACGATTCCCATGCGGCACAGCGCGCACTCGACTTTGCCTGGACGTCCACCCAGATCGAGTTGCGTGAACTGGGGATCTCACAAGCCAATGCCGCCGTCTTTCAGGAGATTGCGGCACAACTCCTCTACCTCGGCGGGTCACTCGCACCACCGCAGGATGAACTGCGGCGCAATCGCGGGTCGCAGCCACTGCTCTGGGCGCACGGTATCTCAGGTGACAACCCCATCGTGCTGGCGTCCATCGACAGCATCGATGGACTCCCGACACTGCGCGAGCTGTTCGCCGCACACCGATACTGGCAGCGTCGCGGGCTGACGGTGGATCTGGTGGTCATCAACGCGGGGCCGCATGACTACCTGCAGGAGCTGCGTGACGGCATCATGGAGGCGATGGTGGCTGCCAACGACGCATCGTTCATCGACCGCTCCGGTGGCACCTTCATCCGCCGGCGCGAACAGTTCGGCGTCGAGGACTTCCTGATGCTTTCGGCGACGGCTCGCGTGCAGATCACCTGTGACGGACGGTCACTGTCGCGGGTACTGGCATACGCCGAGTCGCGCGCGATCGGCACGCAAGGGGAGACACCAACGCGCGTGACGACGCGGGCCAGTGAGCAAACCGCGCCGCCGGTGCCTGAGGTGCCGGAACGTAGCGGACCGCTCGCCACCATCGTCTCCGCGCTGCTTCCCTTCGTCGCCCCGCTGCTGTCACGACCGCGGAGCTCGCACCCTCGAAACACGCCGGGCACCGACGATGCACGCCCGCTGCGCCTGGCCAACGGCTTCGGAGGCCTCGATGCAGACTCCAACTATCGCATCGAACTGGTTGACGGCCAGCTGCCGCCGGCACCGTGGGCCAACGTGATCGCAAACCCCCACGGAGGATTCCTCGTGTCCGAGCGCGGATCGGGGTGCACCTGGGCCGAGAACGCGTACTTCTACCGGCTCACGCCATGGTCGAACGATCCGATCACCGATCCGGTCGGCGACGCGATCTACCTGCAGGATGAGGAAAATGACGAGCTCTGGTCAGCCACACCGGCGCCGGTGGATGGCAACGCTGCCTATCGTGTCACGCACGGGGCGGGGTTCTCCACGTTCACGCACGAGCACAACGGGATCCGGACACACCTGCGGCTCGGTGTTCCCGAGCAGCTGGCCGCCAAGATCTCCGTGCTGCGAGTCACCAACGCGTCGGCTCGTCCGCGTCGACTGCGCCTGACGGCATTCGCTGAATGGACGCTCGGTGCGCGGCGTGACGAGACGCAGTTTCAGGTACACACCCGGTTCGTGGCCGAGCACGGGGCGATCTTCGCGCAGAATCACTTCGATCCGATGTTCCGCGACTGGACGGCTTATCTGGCGACCAGCGAACCAGTGACGAGCTTCACGGCTGATCGGCTCAGCTTTCTTGGCCGTAACGGCCATCATGCCGCACCAGAGGCGTTGCGCGATGATGACCTCAATGGCATCGCGGGCGTGGATCTCGATCCCTGCGCGGCGCTGCAGATGCGCCTGACCCTCGCGCCGGGCGAGTCGCGTCTCATCACGGTCCTGCTTGGCGCCTCGCCGAGCGAAACCGAGGCGAGGCTTGCTCTCGGGTTGTTGCGGAACGCATCCGCTGCCGACAGCGCCGTCTCCCGGTCGGTCGTCGCCTGGGAGGGCCGCCTCGGTGTGATCACGGTCAGCACTCCCGACGCCACATTCGATGCAATGGTCAACAAGTGGTCACTCTACCAGGCACTGTCGTGTCGCATGTGGGCGCGAACGGGGCTGTACCAGAGCAGCGGCGCGTACGGGTTCCGCGATCAGTTGCAGGACTGCATGGCGTTCCTGTACGCCGAACCCGCCTTGGCGCGTGAACACATCCTGCGCGCTGCAGCACGGCAGTTCGTCGAGGGCGACGTGCAGCACTGGTGGCATGCGCACAGCGGGCGTGGCGTCCGGACGAAGTTCTCCGACGATCTGATCTGGCTGCCCTTCGTGGTGGACCGGTACATCACCGTCACCGGTGACCGGGCCATCCTCGACGTCTACGTCCCGTTCATCACCATGCGGCAACTGGCACCGCACGAACACGAGATCTACGATCTGCCCGCAGTGACGGATGAACACGGAAGCATCTACGAGCACTGTCGGCGTGCGCTGCGCCGTGCCTGCACGGAAGGGCAGCATGGCCTGCCACTGATCGGCACCGGTGACTGGAACGACGGCATGAGTCGCGTCGGCGCGGAGGGAAAAGGTGAAAGCGTCTGGCTCGCGTGGTTCCTCACCAGCACGCTCCGCTCCTTTGCCGTGCACGCCGACGCGCGTCGCGATGATGCAGAGGCAGCCCACATGCGCTACTGGGGCGATCGCTACACGCTGGCCGCCGAGGCCGCAGGCTGGGACGGCGCCTGGTACCGTCGCGCCTACTACGACACCGGGCTCCCGATCGGCTCGGCGTCGAGCATCGAGTGCAAGATCGACTCGATCGCGCAGAGCTGGAGCGTGATTTCCGGCGCGGGTCGCCCCGACCGGCAGGCGATGGCGATGGCTGCCTTCGACGCACAACTCGTGCGTGAGGATGCGCGACTGATCGAGCTGCTGACGCCACCGTTTGATGGCCACGACTCCGACCCCGGCTACATCAAGGGGTACCTGCCCGGTGTGCGCGAGAACGGGGGCCAGTACACCCACGCCGCGTTCTGGGCCGTACTGGCGACGGCGATGCGAGGCGATGGCGATCGGGCGTTCGAGTTGTTCCAGATGCTCAACCCACTCACGCACACGGCGTCAGCCGAGGCGGTGGCGCGATACAAGGTGGAGCCGTATGTGGTTGCCGCCGATGTGTATACGTCACCATCGCATCTGGGGCGCGGCGGCTGGACGTGGTACACCGGCTCAGCCAGTTGGATGTATCGCGTGGGAGTCGAAACGCTGCTGGGTTTCACGAAGGTCGGTACCACGCTGCAGATCCTGCCATGCGTACCGGCGTCGTGGCCGGACTATCGGATCACCTATCGCTACGGCACGGCGCATTACCTGATCGACGTGCGTGAGCCGCACGCAATGCGTTCACGCGGCACTCGGGTCACACTCGATGGCCGCACGATACCCGGTGGAACGATCGAGTTGGTTGATGATGGGCGCCAGCACGCGATGATCGTTGAGCCGGCGGGTGGCACGTCCTGACCCCTCGGCACGTCGGTGCCACACTGGGCGTGCCGGCTGGGTCTGGGCGACAGGCAGGTGAGTGATCGGGCCTGTTCACTTCACGACGTTGTACTCGATCTCCCTGATGGTGAATCGGCCATACGTCCACTCACCGCTTGGCTCGATCCAGTTCGCATCGCCCTTGGTGCCGATCCGAATGCCGTTCACTTCCGCGTAGCCGGAGATGGGCGTCGACCAGGGGAACTTCGTGGTGGCGGTCGCGGTGACCTGCCATCGGTCATTGGAGATGAATCCAACGAGATCACCTGCCGCATCGAAGGTCAGCTCTGCAGAGACGATGTAGCCGGCGTTGGTGAAGGTCGCGCGGACTGAGCGATCGCTGACCGGCTGCCACGTGAATGGCAGATCGAGCACCGCAGCCGGCGCCATCACGACGATGTCGTTCATCAGCGTGACAGTCTCCGCCTTCGTCATCTCCGGCCCCTTCTGATCGACCATCGGAATCAGGCTGGCGACGCGGACCTGAAACGTGGCCGCGGTGTCGACGTAGCGGTGGTAGATGTCGAACGGTACACCGGCGCGGGTGGCGTTCATGTAAAACAGGCGCGCGGGCGGGTCAAAGAACTCGTACTGCGAGACGGTCGATGTCATCCACGGCGAGGTGGCGCTGCTGCGCATGAGGGCATCGAAGGCGACGCGCATGTTGCGCACCCGTGGCCGACCAACGGCCCCGACGCGACGCAGGTAGGTCTGCATCAACGGTGGGAGCCCTGTGATGTCGGTTTCGGTCACGATCGGCGTCGGTCGCACCGGTCGGGCGAGGAGCGCGGCGCGATCACTGGCGAAGCGCGAACGAAAACTTCCGGCGCGCGCATCGAGCGCCAGCAGCAGCAGCGGCACCGCGATGACGATGTTGGCGAGGGTGCCGAATTTCGCGTCGCCCCACGCCTGCATGATCAGGTACTGGGAGAGCAGCGCGCCTGGCAGGGCCAGGTACCACCACCAGCGTGCACTGGTCGCCACACCCGCGGCGCAGCCAATCAGCAGCAGCGCGGCGATCAGCCAGATGGCGCCGCCGGTCGGGGATATCGGTTGCTTGAGCTGCGTGATGTTGCCCCAGCCGAAGGCCTTGGCTGGGCCGATGAGGTGGATCAGGCCATGGAGTGCGATCAGGATCGCGAAGGCAATTCGCACTTGGTCTCCGTTGGTCGTGCGTGAGTTCCTGCAAACGAATTCCTGCAGCTACGCCTGTGTACGCGTAGGCGAGACCTCCACACCCGGGGATCTCGAACGCCAGCATGAAGTACGCCGTCAGTGGACGTTGACTGATCGCACGCAACAACGCTCCATGGCCCCCAGCCACGCATGGCGGTGTCTCCGGGGAATGCCCACTCGGCACGCGCATGCATTGGTGTACCCGGCACGAAATCTCAAAGGAGCGACGGCCGGTACGGATACCCGCGACTCAGCAGCTGAGCCAACTCGGCATCGAGACCATAGATGTCGTCGTAGAACAGCACCGTGCCATCCTCGCGGGCCGCCGCAGTGGCGTAGAGAATGTGCACCGGGACTGGGATCGGCAGGTCGACGCGCTGCGGCGTTGTCTGCCGCATCGCGACGGCAATCGCCGTCGAGTCCCACCCTGGCACCGACCGCAGCAGCAGTTGCGCCAGTGCAAAGGGATTCGCGAGCCGGATGCAGCCGTGGCTGAGGTCGCGCCTCCCGCGCTCGAACGCAGTCTGCACTGGAGTGTCGTGCATATACACGTTGAATTCGTTCGGGAACACGAACTTCACACGGCCAAGCGCATTGCTGCCGCCCGGCCGCTGACGGATGCGTGCGGTCCCCGCGCTCACCGCACGGACGGCCGCGGCCGTCGGTGAGAGCACCCTGCCCGCGGCGTTGACGATCTCGTAGTTGTTGACCGTGAGAATGCGTGGATCGCGACGCGCGACTGGGATCAGCTCTGCTTCTGCAATACTCGGGGGGACGTCCCAGTAGGGCGCGAAGACGATATGTTCCAGCACGTCGCTGAACACTGGCGTGCGATGATCGTAGGCACTGCCAACCACCACATCCATGCGCAGCATATCCCCTTCGCGATCGCTGTTCGCCGACAGGGCATAGAGCCGGAATGCAGGAATGTTCACGATGATCGGCGCCGTCGTGAATTGATGTGGCAGCCAGCGCCAGCGCACGAGCGTGAGCACGAGCATTTCGACCAGTGCGCTCGCCCACGTGTCAGTGCCCGCGCGCGTCCGGTACACACCGAGCGCCCGCTTGAGCAGCGCGTAGTGCACGTACGGCGGTTCGGCGGCGTCGAGCTGGGCGTCAGGCGCTGACGACGTGACGAGGGACCGGAACTCAGCGCACAGGTCGACTGCGTCCTGCGGCAGGCGCAGGTGGGCGTGGGCGTCGATGGGATCAATACGGCCGAAGCGAAGCGAGTACAGGACGCGCACAGCGGCGACACTCATCGTCACATCGAAGGCCACCTGTCGCGCGGGCGTCGCGAGGCCGCTGTCGACGAGTGCGCTGAGACGACTGACGTCATGATCTCTCGGATCAAGTCCACGGGCCGCGACGTCCTGCAGCGCGGTGAGCAGACGGAGTGCCGTCGGTGTGGGGTGCCCCCCGCGCGACCAGAGCGGCGTCCACTGCGCTTCGCCGTAGGCCTCGACCAGTATGGGTGCCATGTCGGAGAACTCCGGCCACCGCAGTGCGCTGTCCTCGCCCCGCGAGATCGCGGCGGACAGCGCCATGGCGATCACTGTATCCTGCGCCGGTGCAACTGCCGGCGCATGAATCGGCGCGATCTCGAGCGGAATCATTTATCGGACCAGCTCCGGGATTCAACGCCAGGTATCACTGGTTTCATCGAGGTGACGACGGCGACACATGGGGTTCTTGCAGATACTAAGTCCTTCTGCATTCCGAACGTGTAGTCGTTCACCCGACACGCTGTGCCGAGCTCGCTTCAGGTGGCGCGTGCCGCGGTTGAGCACGTCCCCCTCACGCGCGGCATCGGCAAGGATCACCCGGCGGAGTGCTCCCGAGCCCAGGCAGGAGCGGTCACGACCCCTTTCGAGTGCGAGCGGCGCTCCGGCCTCGCTTCACGGCCAGTTCGCTGACCATTGCATCGAGTTCCGCGAGGCCGAAGCTGATCTTTCTGAAGAAGGAGTCATCGTGCCGCACCAGCACGAAGCGCGGATGGCGCGCCCAGAGGCGGCGCAGCCGCCCGTCGAGCGCCGCCGCCTGCTCCATGGATTCGGTGCGCACCGGATTGCCGCCTTCGATGCTGATCCCACCGACTGCGGCGCTTTCGAAGAAGATCACACCGTCATAACGCGCCAGCTCCTGTTCCAGCGTTGTGCCAAGCCCGGCAAAGAACGCGTGCTGCGCACCCGGCCAATAGGCAGCGCCATCCACCGTGCCACGGTCACAGAGGAGGATTCGCTCGGGATAGAGCGCGGATTGCACGTCCTCCAGATTGCGCTGCACATGGTAGATCGCGTGCTGCGCGGCGAGGATGCCGTCCTTTGCGGTGGAGCGCGGAAATCCGCCCGAGAACATCATCGTGGCGGCCTCGGCAACGAGAACCACGCGCTCGCCGATCTCGCGACGAAAGAGGTCAGCCGCCGTGGTTTTGCCGCCGCCGGGCCCACCGGTGAGCACGATTCGGCAGCGACCGTTCCTGTGGGCCAGCTGGCCGCGCGCGTGGTGTGGCCGCGTCGGAGAGCGCGTCGGAGAGCGCGTGGGCGTGTTCATCGGCGCGGCGACGGTGCTGGATGGCTTCGGCACAGTGGTCTTCCTCATTCTCCTGGTGGTGACGCCGACGAGTGCCGGCAGAATCCCCTCACATCACGACGCGGTCCTGAACGGGTGGCAGCCCGTCGCGGAAGCGACACACACTCTCGAGCGTGACGCGCGCAATCTCCGCCAGCGCCTCGTGGGTCAGGAACCCCTGGTGGGCGGTGATCAGCACATTGGGGAACGTCATCAGTCGCGCCAGCTCGTCATCCTGCAGCACCCGGTCCGAGTGATCCTCGAAGAAGATGCCCTCTTCTTCTTCGTAGACGTCCAGCGCCACGCCGCCAAGGCGGCCCGACTTCAGTGCGCGAATCACGGCCGACGTGTCGACCAGCTTGCCGCGGCTGGTGTTGATCAGATATGCCCCGCGCTTCATCTGCGCCACCGTTGCGGCATTCATCATGTGATGCGTGTCCGGTGTCAGCGGCAGATGCAGACTGACCACATCACTGCCGGTCAGCAGCGTGGCCGTGTCGACGTATTCGATGTCGTGCCGCGCTGCCCACTCGGCCGTCGGGAACGGGTCATACGCCAGCACCCGGCAGCCGAACCCGCGGAAGATCTGTGCCGTCACCCGGCCGATCCTGCCCGTGCCAACGATGCCGACGGTCTTGCCGAACAGATCGAACCCCACGAGGCCGGTGAGCGAAAAATTCTGCTCACGCACCCGGTTGTACGCCCGGTGCAGCTTGCGGTTCAGTGCCAGCAGCAGCGCCACCGCGTGCTCTGCGACCGCATGCGGAGAGTACGCGGGCACGCGGACGATGGTGATTCCCAGTTCGCCCGCCGCTGCGCGATCCACGTTGTTGAAGCCCGCGCAGCGCAGCGCCACCAGTCGCACACCAAGGGCGTCCAACGCCGTCAGGCAGGCGCGGTCGGCGTGGTCATTCACGAAGATGCACACTGCCTGCGCGCCCTTGACGGTACTCGCGGTACCCGCCGTGAGCCGGAAGTCGTGATACTCGAGGGCGACGTGCAACGGCCCGGATGCCTTGTCGAAGTACTCGCGGTCATAGGGCTTGCTGTCGTACATGGCGACACGCATCGGCGGTGCGGCGTGTGCCGGTGCACGAGGCAATCCGGCGACGCGTCGTCCGGTGCGGGATGGCATCGATTATTTCCTCGGTATGTGCTGAATCATTCCCGCCGTATCGCGCTGAGACGCCGGCGCGGGATCATCTGACGGCGCCTGCGCGCGCCACGCGCACGGCCACGCGCCCACCATTACGCACCTGATCCGATGGAAACAAGATCACACGATCGCCGGGCGTAAGCCCCGATCGCACTTCGGCGGTGGTGGTGGATCGGAGCCCGACGTTGACCGGCGTCAGTCGCGCCGCGCCATCACGGATCGTGTATACTCGCCACCCCTGCCCCTGTCGGAGCAATGCGCCGGGGGCAACCGTCACGACCGAATCGCTGGTGCGCGCCGCTTCCAGCACGACGTCGACCCGGAAGCCGTCGCCGAGCCGAAGCATTGCGTCGGTGGGATGCGTGGTTGCGAGGATGAGCACCTCGGCCAATCGATCGCGTATGCGCGGAGCAACAGCGTGGTGCCGCCGTGGAGCAAGTGACTTGAGCAGGTCCCGCAAGGACGGCTGACGAGCCGCATTCCACACCGTCAGCGGTTATGGCGGGATACAAGGATCGGATCGTGCCCGCGCAGGCACAGTGTTGTTCAGTGTGCCTGCGCGGTGGCGCCGAGGACTCAGCCGTCACTTCGGCTTCGGAAGCGGCTGTGGCGGCTTCGCGCCGACCTTGCCCTTGGTGTCGATGTCTGTCGATGCCTCGACACGATTGCTGGGTCGCGCGTTCGAGTTGGGAGTGATGATGATCTTGTCCCAGAGCTCGTGGTAGCGTTCTCCAGCGCCGACGGTGTTGTACGACGGCCTGTCGCCCGCCGTCGCCGTATTACCCACCAGAAAGTGGGTGGTGCCGTAGTCGGTGCGGCCGGTGACCCGTTCGGCAATCCCGAAATGGCACGCGAATTCGAACGCGAAAGAATTCCTGGGGCGCACTGTCCAGTTCGCGAAGTCGGTTCCGGCGGCACCCGCCCGGTTACCACCGCTGTAACACGCATCGAGGCTCACCGTACCGATCGAATAGCCGCCAACCCACTGAAATACCAGGGTGGCAAGTGTCTTCGCATCCCATTTTTTCGCCGTGTTCGTCGCGCCATCGAACAATCCGGTCGACTTTGTGTCACCGTGCGCGACGATGATCAATCGGTTTGACTTCCCGTTGACCAGGACACTGAAGAATTCGCTCAAGTTGATCGGGGCGCCTGCAAGAATGAGCGTGACGTCTTCCGCGTCTTCTCCCGCCAGCTGGCGCTTGACTTCCCTGCTGGCAGCCGCTGGGTCAAGATCCTGCGCCAGACAGACAATGGCGGTTCGACCGTACTTCATCTTGTTCGGCGCAGCGTATGGCGACATGACTCCCCCGAAAACCGGTGAATGGCAGCAAGGAGCATCGACCGACGCGGCCCCTCTGATCGACGACTCGCAGCAGGGGTAGTACGGAGTCTTTGCCTGGAAGACCTACAGTACATTTCGTATTGAAGCGGGGCAATCTTTGACGGACTCTTCCGGGGCCTTCGTTCTTGGCAGCCGTTGTCGCGACCGGCGCGCAGCAAGGTCGAGTACGTTCCGCTTTCCTGCATCATGCCCATCATGCCCCCTTGGCGCCGCAGTGCGTGGGGTGGAAGCGTGAAAAGCGTTCTGCCCGTCGTCACGGTCGGATCGAGGCCTGTCTTCCCGGCGAGTACCGCGCCCGGCCCCGCTGGTACTCCAGTCGATGATGGCGACGCCGCTGATCCGGGCTCGTTCTACTTTCTTTCGCACCTGGCAACGGAAAAGCCCAACCCAGAAGGGCCGGGCTCTACCGTTGGAATTCGTTGTGCCGCAACAAGAGCGGGAGACGGGACTCGAACCCGCGACATCAAGCTTGGAAGGTTCATTCCGTTGCTTTTCTGCAGTTTGCGCGACATTGCAGTCGGTCGACTCGGGCAGGCTGCTTGCGCAGCAGCCGATCTGCGTGGTGGCACCGCGGCCGTGAGGTGTAGGTCTGCGGCGCACTCGTAAGCCGCCCCATGACGCGCGTCGCTGGCGTCATATTTTAGCGGGGGCGACCTTATCCGCATGACCATAACCGACCGTCTCGCCGCCGCCCTCGCCGACCGCTACACCCTCGAGCGAGAACTCGGCCAGGGCGGCATGGCGACGGTGTACCTCGCGCACGACCTGAAGCACGATCGTGACGTCGCCATCAAGGTCCTCAACGCTGGCTTCTGCTGCGAGCGGACCGCGCGAGGTTTCGTGATGCGCGGATAGTCGGTTCGCTCGGCAACAGCAAGAATCATTAGGCCCGCACCACGCAGACGTTGCGTCGAAACATCCCGCCGCGCAACGAAACGGTGACAGGTGGCGCGGTCGGTGGGCGTATGCTCGGCGCTCCCCGGACCCCGAGCGCGCATGCCCGACGCGGCGCCGATGGCGCGCGGCGTCTACAAGCCCCGACGTCCGCAAGCGTCGCCGCTGTTTCGGTTGGTGTCGGATCACCTGCACCGACTGCAAACGGTCTACGACGAGCGCTTCACGCGCGAGTACGGCCCGTGGCGGCCCGTCGTCGCGCGGATCGCCGAGAAGTTCCTCGCCTGTGGCGTCCTCGAGCACGGCTTCGGCTCGATCCGCACGACGGTTGCACGAATGGTATCGGTGCTGATCGCAATCGAGGCGGGGGCATTCGCGCGCAATCGCGCGGCATCGTCGCTGAGCACGTCGGTCAGCACTTCCATCGACGTCAGATCACCGAGTTCGAGGAGCGAAGAGCCGGCACCCACGACGCCTTCGTCTTCCTGCAACACGCGCAGCACCACGCCATCCATCGGCGCCCGCACGACGGTCGCCGCCGCATCCGCACCGCGCGCGCCTCCGCCGGCGCCCCGACCGCTCCCTGAGCACGGCCACAGGTCCCCGCCACCACGCGGCGGGGACCTGTGGCGTGGGCGGCCGTCCCGACGGTGCGTCATACCGGTCCCGTTGGCCTCGTCCCCCCCACTGGAACAGCCGGTCGCAAGGCCCACACGGCGCGCGACCGAGTCAGCCGGCACGCCGCCGCCCGACTGTCGGCGCTCGCGGGGGCGCCGATCGCGCCGGATACGCAACCGACCCCGATCGAAATTCCCATCCCGACGTGCTATAGCAGTTGGCGGATGAGGGAATCGACCGCTTCGATCTAGCGCTCGAGTGCACACCGGCTCGCTGGGCCGGCTCCTCCATTAAACCCGCGCTCGACGCCGAGCACCGGCTCAGATCAATTCGTTGACAGCAATAGAAAATTGGGCATATTCGCCTGCGGTCGTGTGTCGGCGATCAGTCGCACTCTTTTTGAGCCGCTACCACCCGGCTGACGCGTGTTTGACGTCTCGCGCCTCCTCAGGAGATTCCGATCATGCGACTGCGTACTTACATGTTGAGCGGGAGTTTCGTCCTCGCTACCGTCGGCACGCTCGGGGCACATCGATCCCCATTGCTCGCCGATACGATTCTCCCTGCGGTCGGCTCCGGGGGCGGCACAGCCTTCACGCGACGATGCCCGGCGGGCCATGTACTGTCCGGTCTGCGCTGGCGACAGGGGTTGGTCGTGGACGCCATTGGCATCAAGTGCAGGCCGGTGGGATCCGACGGAGCCCTTGGGGCCGAGATCACTGTTGGTACCATGGTCGGGGGAAGCGGTGGCCAGTTTGGCTCGGGATCCTGCCGGCACCATTCCGCGGATCAGCCTTTCCCGATCATCGTGGAGCAGCAAGCAGGCGGCTCAGGCGTCGGGCTCGCCCTTCTCGTTTTCAGTTGCCGCCCCTGGTACAAGGAGCCGCGCATCTTCGGCGGAGGACAAGCGACGTCTGGGGTCACGGTGCGATTCGGTGGGGTGATTTCAGCAACGGACAGAACCTGCCCTAACCCGGACTCACCCGCCGTCGGCATCCATGGACGGCAGGGCTCCATCGTCGACGCGGTAGGTCTGATCTGCGCGAAGCCATAGCGACGGATTCCCCCGGCCGATCGAAGCACGGGTCCTGTTTCGGGATCATGGCTCGTCGCAGCTGACACCGAGCGCGTCTACGAGCGACGACGCCCGTCCGCGAATTCCATTGACTGGTTGTGTTGCCAGTTCGCAGACCTGAGTCGTCTTGGCACCGACTGGGTTTAGCGGCCCGGCGACTGAACTCACGGGGAATATGGCCCCCTCGAACTTTCGCGCGCCCGCGTTCCACGGCTGGTACTCGATGGCGATTCCATCTATGTAGGTGCCGTACGCGATTCTCACTCGCGACACGACCGTTCCCGGATCACAGATCGCTGTGCAGGAAATGCCGCCACCTCCGCCGGCCTGCGAGCCGACGGTTGACTGCGCGCCGAGCGCGCCAGTCGCGGAGACTGACCGGCAAAGAACGCCGACCGCATCGACGAGCTGGCCCTCCTTGAACCAGATCCCGGTGAGAACCTTGCCTGCGCCGCAACTGCGCGTGAACCCCGACCCGCCTCCCCCGCCGACAATGGGATGCTACTGCGGCGGCGCGAAACCGCTCGCGAGTGGAAGCATCGCGAACATTCCGAACGAAAGAGCTGCAAGCGTCGAACGTGTCATCTTCTCTCCCGGGAAGCACATGTGAACCGCGGGAATGCTTCCGGACGGAACTCAGACCGGATAGGCGTAGTCGCTTCCGCGACGATGGCCGCACTCGTGTCGCACCGAAAGACGCTTCTTTCCGGGTGAGGTCGCCAGGGGGAGTTTGGGGACGGAGTTCGGGGACGGACCATGCGCGCGCCACGGCGCGATGCGCATCGTCGCGTTCATCACCCAGGCATCGGTGATCCAGCGTCAGCACGCGATCAGCGATGGCAGCGACAGGTGCGTTGTGCGTGATGATCACCGTCGTCGTACCAAGTTCGCGGGCGATCAGTTCGATCGTGGCGAGCACCAGTCGACCGGTGGAGAAGTCGAGGGCGCCCGTCGGTTCATCACACAGCAGCAGATCGGGCCGCTTGGCCACCGCCCGTGCGATCGCAACGCGCTGCTGTTCGCCGCCGGAAAGCTGTGCCGGAAAGTGATCGAGGCGGTCGCTCAGCCCCACCAGTGCCAGCACATCTTCCGGCGCGTACGGCTCGGCCGCCAGATCAGTGACCAGCGCCACGTTCTCGCGGGCGGTGAGACTTGGAATGAGGTTGTAGAACTGGAAGACGAATCCCACATGCTCCCTGCGGTATCGCGTCAGGTCTCTGTCGGACGCTGCACTCAGGTCGTGATCGCGATAGCGAATGGTCCCCGATGTGGGCACGTCGAGTCCGCCGAGGATGTTCAGGAGGGTCGACTTGCCGCTGCCCGAGGCCCCGAGCAGTACCACGAACTCGCCCTCTGACAGACTCAGGTTCGCACCGCGCAGAGCATGGATCGCCACGTCGCCCATCTGATATGTCTTCACCAGATCCTTGGCGACCAGAACGGTGTCGAGTCCGCGCGTCGGCTGCGACCGATCACTCGCACTCACGCCCTCGCCGGTTGTCCGAAGCGTCGCACTGGAGCCTGCCGGTTCGCTGCGCATGACGGTCGAGTCTGCGTGAGACTGAGTGAATGCCGTTGCCGAACGAGCGGCCGCATATCATTGTACGCGCGTGGAACGATACAGCGTGTCGTCGTTCACCAGACAATGCTGAGCCGCGCGCAGACGAGCCGCCTCTGCCATTGCGACATGCGACACACGATGCCGGACTGCGCCGCAGAATTCCGCGACACACATCGTGACACGCCCGACACACACGTCAGGCATTCACCCTATTGCAGCAATCCGCCGGAGAACCCATCGTCGCGCGTGCGATGCGGTTGCGCTCCTTCGTCGGATCCGGCGCGACGCATCGCGGTGCCAGAGTCCGGATCCGACGTTGCCTGGAGGACGGATGTCAGACGTGAAGATCAAATGCGAAACCGACGGTGAGCGCACCCTGCCGGTGTTCGCAGAACTGGAACGGAAGATTGACGCGGTACGTCAGCGCGCGTTTGATCTGTTCGCCGGACGCGGGGGTCGTCAGGGTCGCGATGTGGACGACTGGATCACCGCCGAGCGGGAGCTGATGGGTTGGTCGGCGGCGGAAATGACGGAGCGTCCGGATGAGTTCGAAGTGGATGTCGCACTGCCGGGCTTCAAGGCGGACGACGTCGAACTGACGGCGACATCGAACGAACTCATCCTGCACGCGGAACGGAAACATCAGCGCAACGGCGAGACCGATCGACTGGTGTGGAGCGAGTTCGGATCAAATGAGGTGTACCGCCGCTTCACCCTGCCCGCTGATGTGAACGCCGATGGCGTGAAGGCGGAGCTGAAGAACGGTGTCCTTCGGGTGCACGCGCCAAAGAAGGCCGTGACACACGAACAGGAGACCGTCGCAGCGCTCTGATCGGAAGACACTCGGGCGTCGGCGGGAGCTGGTTTCCACACAGGCTCCCGCTGACGCTGGCGCTGCACCCGCATTCATCCGGAGACGCACGATGCACACCGTTGCGCACGACCTGGGCACGAGCATCCGTCACCCTGTCGACGTCGAGATCGGTCACACGCCTGCGCCACGCAACAGGCTGACAGTGGCCTTCCGACCGATTCTCGCAATTCCACACCTGCTCCTCGTCGGCGGACCGATCGCCCTCGCGCTTGGCTGGTCGTGGCAAACCGAGCCGGGAGTCAGGCACGAATGGAGTGCGGGAGGCGGGGTGCTCGGCGCGGTCGCGGCGGTGACTGCGATGCTCTCGTGGTTCGCGATCGTGTTCACGGGCAATCACCCCGAAGGATTGCGCAGCCTCGCCGCCTTCTATCTCCGCTGGCGTGTGCGTGCGACCGCCTACGTCACGCTGCTCCGCGACGAGTATCCGCCGTTCGGCGATGCATCTTATCCCGCAGCCCTGGTCATGGATTCGCAGGACGCTGCGCGCGACCGCGTGTCGGTGGCGTTCCGGATCTTTCTCATCCTGCCACATCTCGTCGCGCTCTGTTTCCTGAGCGTGGCGTGGGCAGTCACCACCGTCGTCGCCTGGTTCGCGATTCTGATCACCGGCGCGTATCCGGAGAGCCTCGAGCGATTCTCGCGCGGCGTGCTGCGCTGGAACATTCGCGTGGAGGCGTACCTGCTGTTGCTGCACGACACCTATCCACCGTTCCATCTGGACGGCGAACCATAGCGCCCTCACGCGCGCAACAGCTGCTCCAGCGCCGCCATCGGTGCCGCGCCGACCTGCCGCGCAACCTCCGTGCCCTGGCGCATGACGACAATGGTGGGAATGCTGCGAATTCCGAATCGGGATGCGACGGCGGGGCTGCGATCGGTGTCGACCTTGGCCACGATCGCCTGACCGCGCTGGCGGCGGGCGAGCTCCGCGAACACCGGCGCCATCTGCTTGCACGGCCCACACCAGTCCGCGTAGAAGTCGACGATTACCGGAACCGCACTCGCGTTCACGACCGTGTCGAATGAGGCGTCGCTGAGTGTGATCGGCACACCGAGACCGATCTCCGTCCGGCATGATCCGCATCTGGCGACCGCATCAGTGCGCGCGAGGTCGAGCCGATTCATCTTGCCGCAGCTGCCGCACGGGATGATCGCCAGCTGCGTACGAGTTGTGTCAGTCATGATTCCCCGGAGTGGCAGCGACGACGTTCGATGACCGGGTCGTCTGGCGATGTGTGAGTATGTCGATGGCGCACCTCACCATGCAACAAAGGCATACCCCTGCGACTGCAACACCTGCATCGCGCTCATCGCCGATATGGCGACCTTCACACCGGGCAGCAGTTCGTCACGACGAATCCCGCGCACGCCCGCCGTCTGCCCGCACAGCACCAGCTGCGCGCCGTGCTCCACCAGC
>JANMHB010000051.1:0-4647 GCA_031374935.1 Gemmatimonadaceae bacterium
GGCGTGAGGAAATCGACGCCACCGATATCGAGCCCGATCGCCTTGATCGCCCTGACGGCCATCTCGGCATTGTCGGGGTGCACCAGGTCGGTCATGTCGCGCGCGGTGCCGCCGGTGCTGAGGTTGGCGGTGAGGCGGAGATACACCACTTCGTCTTTCGGGGGCACGGTCTGCGCGGTGTCGCCGAGCTTCGCGAGCAAGGTATTCGCCTGCTCATCCAGTTCGATGCGCGTCAGCACCTTTTCGTGCCCGATGCCGCGACGCGGATCGGAGTTGACGATGGCGATGAGTTGTTCGATGGTGTGTGTTCCGTCGCCAACCACATGGCCCGGCTCACGCTTGGAGACGGCGACCAGTTCCCCGTCGATCACCACCATACGATGATCGTGGCCGGTGATGTAGGTCTCGACGATCACACTGCGCGAGTGTTCGGCGGCGCGGGCGAAGGCGGCGCGGATCTCGTCCTTGTCACTGAGGTTGATCGAGACACCGCGGCCGTGATTGCCGTTGTACGGCTTGAGCACCACCGGAAATCCAAGACGCTCGGCTGCATTCACCGCCCGTTCGGCGGTCTGCACGAGGCGCTGTTTCGGCACCGGAAGGCCGAGGTTGGCGAGGATCTTGTTGGTCTCTTCCTTGTCGCCCGCCAGTTCGACGGCGATGTGCGAGGTGCGACCGGTGACCGTGGCCTGAATGCGCTGCTGATGCACACCGTAGCCGAGCTGGATGAGCGACTGTTCGTTGAGCCGTATCCATGGGATGCCACGCTTTTCGGCCGCGTGCACGATGCTGGCAGTGCTCGGTCCCAGGGCGCGGCGTTGCGCGTAGCGAATGAAGGTGTCGCGGCTTTCGTCCCAGTCGAAATCGGCGTCGTGGTCGGCGGGGCGCAGTTCGGCCGGCAGCAGCGAGTGCAGCAGGTTGAGCGAGATGTCGGCCGCTTCGATGCCAACATCTTCCTGCTCGTACTCGAAGGCCACGTCGTAGACGCCATGGCGACCCGCGGAGCGCGTCTTGCCGAAGGTGACCGCGATGCCGGCGGTGTTCTGCATCTCGATCACGACATGTTCGAAGACATGGCCGAGCCAGGTGCCCTCGTCTTCGGTCATGCGTCGGATGAAGCCGCCCGGTTCGCCGTAGCTGCAGCCGTGTTCCTTCAGGCCGGGCAGGCGTTCGACGAGGGTGTCGATGAACGGGTGCCCCAATCGCATCGTCGGCCAGTTCTCCAGTTCACCGAGGTCCACTTCGAGGCGGATGACCGGGAAGTGGGCGTAGTGGCTGGGGCCGACGTAGACGTTGCGATCGAGGATCTTCATACAGTCGGTGTCGTGTGCTGGAGAGTGACGACGTTCTTGCCGTGTGCCTTGCCGGTACGGAGGCTGTAGCCGGCGCCTTCCGCGAGCTGATGCATGCGGATGCCGATCAGCGTGATGGTGTCCTGCGGTTCGGCGGCGTGCATCGAGGAGAACTCGCACTCGGCCGTGTCGATCACCGTGACCGCGCTGGTGCCCATGACATCGATTTCGTCATCGGGGCTGATGAAGGCGGCGGTGTCTTCGTCGACGCCCAGGCCGAGGAGGGCCGGGTTGTAGGAGAGTGCGGTGAGCAGTCGGCCGAGGCGATCACGCTGGCGGAAGTGCTGATCGATGACGATGTCGCGCGTGAGGCCGAAGCCTGGTGCCATGGTCACCATACCTGCGCGTGGCGTCGGGCCTTCGTCGCCGCCGGCGATCATGTGGGCGGACATGACCGCTGCGCCGGCGCTGGTGCCGGCGACCGGCATGCCGGAGTAGAAGCGATCGTGGAGGATCTGCGCCGCCGGGGTGCCGCCCATGATGGTCGTCAGGCGGAGCTGGTTGCCGCCGGTGATGAAGACCCCGTCGGCGTCTTCGAGTTGTCTGACCCAGTCGCGGTCATCGCAGTCGGAGCGGCGCTGGAAGTTCAGGGCGCGGGCGTATTTGACGCCGTGTTTGGCGAACTGCTTCTCGTACCAGGCGCCCATGTCCGACTCTTCGGAGGCCGTGGGGAGGATGGCGATGACCGGGTTGCGGCGTCCACAGAGCTCGACGAATCGGGCGAGGATGGAGGCGTCGGTCAGTTTCCCGCCGATGGGGATGAGCCAGCCTTTACGGTTGGGGGTCGGAGGCATGGTTCAAGGTACGGGGGGCGGGGTTGATCGGGGAGGCTGAACCGGTGAGTATCGGCGAGCCAACTGCTGTCCGGCGGGCTCCAGATTCGCTTTACGGGTCTGTCACCCGCGACCGCTCTCGTCCCTTCCTTGACGAGGCACTCGAGCGCTCGTCAGCCGGGTGCGTTCGGCGGCTGGTATGGCCGTCCGGTGGCACTACGATCCTGCGTACAGCCGCTCGAGGTCGATGAGTTCAATATCGGAACGGTGTTTCGCGGCGGCCCGAACGTCCGGGTCAAATCGCTGACCAAAGAGCAGGAGTTTCGCGTCGGCCGCGCGCCGGCCAATGCGTGCACGGGCGCCCTCGAGACGTTTGATGTGCGCCTGTGTCAGGGTTTCCGCGACCTTCGCCTCGCCGAGCGCGCGAACCGTCCGTTTCTCCGGATGCTCGCCTCCGTCGTCCGCTGCGACGACCACGTCCAGCTCCTGCTCGACCGCACCAGCGGCGGCAAGCACTGACGTGCCGACACGTTCTGCTGCGCCTCCCAGTGTGCGCGGGTTGGCCAGATGTGTGGTCCAGTCCCGCGCCATCGCCTCAAAGCACGGTCCGAGAATCTGCGACCGGAATGTCGGGACAAGCGTCTGCCACAGTGTCGGCGTGTCAGTCGAGGCACGTGACAACTGCTGCTGGCGGCGGCGAATGATCGCGTAGTGAAACCGCAGCAATGGATCACGTGGGTGATACACCGGTCGGTTGTCACGAATGGGGTCGAGCACGCGGTCGACCAGTTCCGAGGCCACCAGCGTGTTCATCACCGCTTGCAATGACGATGCCTGGGTTTGTGCGGCGTTGCAGATGGCACTCCACGCATGATTTCCCTCCGCGACTGCGGCCAGGACGGCGTGGTACAGATTGAGCTTTCGCGTTCTGGACATCGTGGGATCTTCAGCGAGCATGAGATCGATCTCGCCGAGGAGCGGTGCCGCGGGGGAGAGGACGCGCTGGCAGATCCAGCGGTCGAAGTCGGCGGCGGACGTGGGCAGATCATTGCCCGTCATTTCGCGCGCGTATGCCGCGACGCCGCCTATGACAGCGTAGGTCGACACGGCGGTCGGAAGATCCGTGATGCCATGCAGCGTCCGGGCGACCCGAAAATCAAAGGGTGCGACACGCAGGTCGAGGCCGGCGCGACCACGCAGCGGTGCTGTGCCGGTCAGGAGCTTGCTCATCACGCTGATCGCTGAGCCGCACAGGATGAGTCGCGTGCGGTTCGTCAGCCTGGTTGTTTGCAGCGGACCGTAGAGCCGCTGAATGATCGACTCCAGCTCCGGCGTGTGCTCCAGCAAATAGGGGAACTCGTCCAGCACCACGAGCGTCTCGCGGTCGCGTCCCAGTGACAGAAGCGCGCTCATCGCCTGCTCCCACGAGTCGAGCGCCAACGGTGCCGGGAGCTGCAAGTACGCGCCGATCTCTTCGCCGAGTGCGCGGAGCGCTTCTCCGCTGGATCCGCGGATCGCATGGTGGTAGAAGCCGTTGTGTTCGGCGACCAAGGTTTCGAGCAGGAGCGATTTCCCGACACGGCGGCGGCCCCAGACGATGCCGAGGCTGGCATGGGCGCTGGTATCTGCGGCGAAGGCGGTCAGCCGAGCCCACTCCTCTGTTCGTCCGATCATTTCCGAGGCCTCGGTGGGGCAAACGTCCGCAGGACATTTTACTACAGTGTACTATAGTGCGTTATACTGTAGCAAGTGAGTGCCGAACCGATCCTCGGCGCGCTGTCGAGCGAACTTCGGTATAGTATAGTGCAGTACAGTGTAGCAGCCTGTTTCGGAGCGGCCCGGCAACGGCAGCCAAGCCATGCCACGGGCCGTTGTCGGTTACCCGATCAGGCGATGGCGCACGTGCATAGTGGTTCTGAGCGATAGCGTCGGTGTGTGCAACACAGACGCGCACCGGCGCATGCCTGCGATGCTGAGCCGGAGGTGCCTTCTCGATGGTGGTGCTGGCGGGCGGGGGGCGGTAGGCTTGGGCGCATGACGACGACGAGTTCACCGGCCAGTCCGATGACACTGCTGCTCAACGGCGATGTGTACGCGCCTGAGCACCTGGGCCACCAGCACATTCTGATTGGTGGCGGGACGATTCTGTACATCGGAACGGAGCGTCCGTCGTTTCCGAAGTATCTGGGGGTGGAGGAGATCGATCTCGAGGGGCGTCGGGTGATCCCGGGGTTGATCGACGGGCATTGCCACATCACGGGTGGCGGCGGCGAGGCGGGGCCGGCGAGCAAGGTGCCGGCGCCGCTGGCTGAGTCGTATCGTGCGGCGGGCGTGACGACGGTAGTGGGGGTGCTCGGCACCGATGACGTGACGCGGAGCACGGCGGAGCTGGTGGCGGGAGTCCGCGCGCTGCGGGCGCAGGGGATCAACGCGTACTGTCACACGGGCGGGTACCATCTGCCGCTGACGACGCTCACGGGGTCAGTGCGATCGGACATCGTGAACATCGATTGCATCATCGG
>JANMHB010000163.1:0-19369 GCA_031374935.1 Gemmatimonadaceae bacterium
GCCACGGCGCAGCTCAACAGCACGATGGCCGAGGCGCAGAAGTTGGCCGAGCGCGCCACGCGGGCGATCGACCCGATGCAGACCCAGGTCACGGGTGTGTCCACGGAGGCGATCTCCACGCTGCAAGCGCTGCGCAAGACGCTCGACGAGACACACGGACTGCTCTCGGCCGACACCGGGCCTGGCTATGAGCTCACCGGCGCGCTGAAGAGTCTGCGCGAGGCCGCGGATGCACTGAAGGTCCTCATCACCGCGCTTGAACAGAACCCCGATATGCTGCTCCGCGGCAAGAAGCCGCCACAGAACCGATGAGCCCGAGATGACCATGCGAACCCACGCCCGAATTGCCTGCTTGCTGATGCTCGTCGTTCCCGTCGCACTCACCGGATGCGTCAAGCTGGCGCGCGAGTCGCCGAAGCTGCAGTTGTACGTGCTCGGCGATGGGACAGCGAGTGGACTGCCGACGACGCCGGCCGGCGCGCCGTCGGCGGGTCGTGAGGCATTCCGTATCGGCCTGCGCCGCGTCGAGATGGCGTCGTACCTGTCCGTGCCGAGCGTGATGATGCGGCGCGGCGCGAATGAGCTGATCGTGTCGCAGTTTCATCGATGGGGCGGGGATCTCGAGCAGGGCGTCAACCGCGCGGTCGCGGCGTACCTCGCGGGATCGCCACGGGTACGCTCCGTGGACGTCGCGCCATGGACAGCGCGCGCGCGGCACGACCTGCTGGTGCAGCTGCACGTCACGCGCTTCGAGGGCGTCGTCGCCGACTCCGTGGCGCGTGATGGTCGCGTCCACGTGAAGGCGGACTGGGACATCATTCGGCCCTTCGACGGTACCGTGATGGTGCGGGGCAGCACTGACGATCGTGGCGGCGCGTTTCGCGTGGGTGACTATGCCGGTCTCGTGACCGGCCTCGATGCGGCGCTGTCGCGCGTGGTGCGAGACATCAGTGCATGCCTCGCGCGATTCCCGAACGATTCCACGCCACCGGCGAGCTGCGCGACGTTTTAGTGGGCTGGCACGGTCGGTGTTGTGATCTGCGGTCGATTCGTGCACGCGTTCGAGTGCCATAAATGGTTGTTCGCGTCAGTGGGGAGTGCGCCGGCCGTGCGGAGCGCAGAACCATCCGATCTGTCGTCCTTTCAGAGCCGGGCCACAGTCCCGAGTCGTTGTGCGACGGATTGCCTTCGTTCCAGCGTCGATCCGGTTCATTGGGGCAGAGTCCATGCGCGTTGGCTCCCGAGGCAGAGTCCGTCCGCGTTCGTGGACTCTGACCTCAGGACGCGTTCTCGAGCGCCACCGCCGCATTCCGCTGCATTCCCGCCCGCTTCGCCCGCTTCATCGGCGACTTCCGGAACGCCGCACTGAACTGCTCCTGATCGAGTACCAGGATTTCCGACGCCAGCGTCACCGCGTCCTTCCCAGCGATGAAATCGCGCGCCCCCCGGAACGGCGAATCGTCAGCCAGCGCCTGCGAGAACTTCACGTTCCACGGACACACGCTCTGGGAGATGTGTCGGTAGACCCGTACCGCGCTCTCCCTCGCGACCGGAAGGCGCACGCTCGCGCGGCACTCACACTAGGCGGCCGGGGGGCTCTGCGACACGAGCGGAAAGGCTGCCGGCGTCCTGATTGACGTCACCGCGAGATCCACGTCGAGCAGTGGCCAGTACAGATGGTCCACCGATGGCCACTCCACCGTGGTGATCTGCTCAATGGTCGCGGTACGGAACCACGGGAATTCCGCGAAGGGAACATGCAGCTCTTCGCTGCCCAGGAGCAGCCAGAACCCGTATCGCAACACGTGGGAGACTTCAGCGGCCGAAATGGCGGACCCAGGCATCACGAATCTCCTGCTGATGACGTCGGACGATATCCTCTGCGTCGGCGACCTGCCGGGGTGAGAGCCTCACGACCACGCTGGCTGACAGCTCCGGCTCGATCCAGAACTTCGCCTCACCGTCGGGATGCGGAACGTGCACATGCATACGTGGCTCCTCCCGGGAGAAAAAGAAGCGCCGGAACGGACCCTCGCGGAGGATGGTCGGGGACATGTCCGGAAACTAGCGCTCCCTGAGGTTCGCCAGCACCACCCCTGCATTCCGATGCAACCCACCCAACTTCGCCCGCTTCATCGGCGACTTCCGGAACGCCGCACTGAACTGCTCCTGATCCAGCGCCAGGATATCCGTCGCCAGCGTCACCGCGTCCTTCCCGTCCAGAAACGGTCGCGCCCGGAACAACGAGCCCTGCGCCAACTCCTGCGAGAATTTCACATTCCACGGACAGACGTCCTGGGAGATGTGTCGGTATAACCGCTTTGTGGTTGAGCTCGATACCGGCCTCGGGACTGTGCAGCGAGAATCGGTGCGTCGCGTCGCGCCTTTCGGCCCGGCGTAACGGACTGACGCCTTGCGGTCAGGCCAGACTGCACGTATCTACACGTATATCTTTTCCGGAAACCCGCCATGACTATCGCGCGCACTCGGACCTTCCGCAGCGGCAACAGTGAAGCGGTCCGCCTCCCCAAGGACGTGGCCTTCGGTGACGACGTCGAACTCGTCCTCGTCCGCTCCGGCGATGTGATCACGATGTACCCGGCCGGGATGACGATCCTGACGATGCTGCAGCGGCTGCAGGCACTGCCGCGCCCGCGCGCGATCGAGCGTCGCGACGACGAGCCGCTGCCCGAACGCGACGGCCTGTAACGCGTGGCCTATCTGCTCGACACGAACGTCGCGATCCACCTGCGCGACGGTGACCCGAGGATCAGCGCGAAGGTTGCCGCCCTCAATGATGCGATCCTGCTGTCGATCGTGACGCGCGTCGAACTCGAAGGGGGCGTGCACCGCGATGCCGCCGACGCGCCGGCGCGACGCGCGCGGCTCGATACGCTCCTACGCGCGATCCCGGTGCTCGCCTTCGATGACGCGGCGGCGGAAGCGTATGCGGCGATCGTCGCCAGCGCCGGCTACTCGCGGCGGAAGCTGCTCGACCGGATGATCGCCGCACACGCGTTGGTGCATCGGGCCACATTGGTGACGATGAACGCCGATGACTTCCGCGACATCGCCGGCCTCGAGCTTCTGGCATGGTGATCGGGACGGGCGCAGGCGGCGAAACCGTAACACGCGTGCGGTACGGCGCCTGGTCGGTCACGAGCAGCGGCCGTGGCGTGTTGTCGCGAGGGCTGCGTGAAATCGAGTGCTACGGGCCAGCGTTCTCGAGCACGATTGCCGCGTTGCGTCGGAGGGAGGCCAGTTTCGCCCGCTTCATCGGTGACTTCCGGAACGCCGCGCTGAACGTCTCCTGATCCAGCGTCAGGATGTCCGTTGCCAGCGTCACCGCATCCTTCTCCGCGATGAGCTCCCGCGCCCGGAACGGCGAATCGTCAGCCAACTCCTGCGAGAACTTCACATTCCACGGGCACACGCTCTGGGAGATGTGTCGGTATAACCGTTTTGAGATTCCGCTGCTGACTGGATGCTTAACCCTCTGAAAATCAACGGGTTAACCGCTTTAGGCGCCATCGGCATGCCTCCCGCGGCGAGGCCGCGTCGGCGTTCGGCAGCCAGCGCCCCTGCCACTGTACACTGGGATCTGACGCCCCATGCGTCATTTACCTGCCCACCCAAGGAGGGCTATGGCATCACCCGATCAGACGAAGGGCAAGACCCGCTCAGGCGCGAAACGGATTCGCGTCTACAATTGCACCGTGTGTACGCTCGTCGAGGGCGTTCCTGCTGGTGTCAACGTGCGCGTTCGCGCCACGTCGGTGCGGACCGCGCGTACGCGGGCAGCCGAGATCATGGATGACCTCTTGGAGGGCACGACCGTGCTAACGAGGCTTTGACTGATCAAGTCTTTCGATCTTGCTACGACGCGGCAGGTGGGTACTGTAGCCGTATGTGAGTGCCGCGGCGACTGCGAGCGCCGGACGATTACAAGGACTGGATGTGTACGGCCGGCGTCGTCAAACCGAAGTGCGCGAAACGGGAGAGAGCAGTGGCAAACGATTCCGCACACCCGATCAGGTCACGAGCGCTCCAGCTACGGCGCCGGTGTGCGGGCGACTTCCTCCGGCTCGACGGTGAGCTGTGACTCGAGTGCTGCTGTTGATTTCGGTGAGGCGAAGGACGACTCCGGCAATAGGACATGGGTGGCGGCGGAGTTTTCAGCGCTCCGTAGCACCAACTCCGCATTCCGCCTGAGTCCAGCGAGCTTCGCCCGCTTCATCGGTGAGTTCCGGAACGCGGCGCTGAACTGCTCCTGATCGAGCGCCATGATGTCAGTTGCCAGTGTTTGCGCGTCCTTGCCGGCAATGAACTCCCGCGCCCGGAACGGCGAACCCTCCGCCGACTCCTGCGAGAATTTCACATTCCATGGACAGCAGGTCTGGGAGATGTGTCGGTATAACCGTTTTGAGCTGGTACGGACGACGGGCGGGCGAACGCTCAGGTGTACAGGCACTCCGTGATTGATTGCGGGCTCGCCGCCCGGGGCGCTGACGAATGACGCGCGCACCTCGGCGCGTTGCCCGAGGTCGCGCGAGCCATGATATTAGCGCAGACTGCCTCCCTCCCCGTCAGGCGCCATGACGATCGACTCCCTACACGACCGGCTGCAACTGACGCTCGGGACGGCGTACACGCTCACGCGGGAGCTTGGTGGCGGCGGGATGAGCCGCATCTTCGTGGCGCGCGACGCGGCGTTAGAGCGTGATGTGGTCGTGAAGGTACTGAGCCCCGACCTGGCCGCCGCAGTCTCAACCGAGCGCTTCACGCGCGAGATCAAGCTCGCCGCCAGGCTCCAGCAGGCGAACATTGTCCCGCTCCTTGCGGCCGGCGCGACCGACGGGCTCCCGTATTATACGATGCCGTTCATCGAGGGCCTCTCACTACGTGCGCGGCTCGAGCGGAACGCCGCACTACCCGTGGGCGAGACAATCTCTGTCCTGCGCGACGTCACGCGCGCGCTCGCCTACGCGCACGAACATGGAATTGTCCACCGCGACATCAAGCCCGAAAACATTCTGATATCCGGTGATGCCGCGGTGGTCACCGACTTCGGCATCGCCAAGGCGCTCGCCGCGTCGAAGACGCAGGCGTCCGACGGCACGCTGACCCAGACCGGGACGAGCATCGGCACGCCGGCGTACATGGCGCCCGAGCAGGCGGCGGGTGATCCGGCGACGGACCATCGCGCCGACCTCTACGCGCTGGGCTGCGTCGCGTACGAGCTCCTGTCAGGCGCGGCGCCGTTCGCCCACCGTGCGCCGCGTCAGCTTCTCGCCGCGCACCTGACGGAAGTGCCCGCGTCGCTCGACGGCCGGCGCCCGGATGTCCCGCTCGAACTCGTGCGGCTGGTGGCGCGCTGTCTCGAGAAGGATCCGGATGCACGGCCCCAGAGTGCCAGGGAAGTCCTCGCGGCGCTTGACGGCTTTAGCTTCGCGACGCCGTCCGGTCCTCGCGTCGCCGCATTCGCTGGCCGAGCGGAACGTCGGACGGCGGTACTCGCGGCCGTTGGGTTACTCGTTGCGACGGGGCTCGCCGTGGCGGTCACTTGGGGCCGCACACTGATCTCACTCGTCGAGACGCGAGTGCCTGCTGAACGAAGCATCGCGGTGCTTCCCTTCGAGAACTTGGGTGACTCGGCGGACGCCTATTTTGCTGACGGTGTAACTGACGCCGTGCGCGGCAAGCTGGGTGAGCTGCCGGGGATGCGCGTGATCGCCCGCGCCAGCTCCAGCCAGTACCGCGCCTCGACTAAGACGCCGCAACAGATTGGCGCCGAGCTGGGCGTGGAGTATCTGCTTACTGCCACGGTGCGCTGGCAGAAGAGCGGTGGGAGCGGCGCAGGCGGCCTGAGCCGCGTGCAAGTACGTCCGGAACTAGTGACGGTGCGCGACGCGGCGTCCAAGTGGCAGGAGCCGTTCGACGCCGCGCTCACCGACGTCTTTCAGATGCAGGCGGACATTGCGAGCCGGGTCGCGGCCAAGCTCGACGTGGCACTGGGCGAGAGCGTCCGGCGGGTGCTCAACACCGCACCTACGTCGAACCTGGCCGCCTACGACGCTTTCCTCAAGGCGGCGCGGTCGTACACAAGCGGCGACCCGGCAAGCCTCAGGCGCTCGATTGCGCTTTACGAGCAGGCGGTCGGTCTCGATCCGGCCTATGCCCCCGCGTGGGCCGGCCTGGCCGTCGCGAGGTCAGTTCTCTACCTCACCAGCACGCCGACCCCAGAGCTGGCCCAGCAGGCGAGATCGGCGGCCGAGCGGGCAGAGGCGCTCGCCCCTGGACGGGCCGATGGGGCGAACGCGCTCGGCACGTATTACAGCATCGTGGAAATCGACAACGCGAGGTCGGTCGCTGCCTACGAGACTGGCTTGCGGACCGCGCCGAACGACACACGGCTGCTCAGAAACGTGGCGGCAAGCGAGCAGGCCCTCGGCCGGTGGGAAGATGCACTCCAGCATGCTCAGCGGGCCCGCGCGCTCGACCCACGCGCGCCAGAGTCAGCGGATCGATTGGCCGATATCCTCATCTTTTTGCGCCGCTACCCTGAGGCGACGGCCGAGGCCGACAACGCGAGGGCGCTCGCGCCGACCGCTATCAGAATCATCCACCAGAGAGTGATGATCTCGCTCGGCCAAGGGGATCTCGCCGGTGCCCGCGCGCTGCTGCAGTCGGCGTCGGACACGGTCGAACGGGCGGCGCTCGTCGCCTACATGGCCTCCTACTACGACCTCTACTGGGTCCTCGACGACGCGGCGCAGCAACAGGTGCTGGCGCTGCCGCCGAGCGACTTCGACGACGACCGCGGAACGTGGGGCCTCGTCCGCGCGCAGACCTACCATCTGCGCGGCGATTCGGCCCGGAGTCGTGTCTACGCGGACTCCGCCCGACTGGCGTTCGAGGCGCAGATTAGGGAGACCCCCGACGACGCGCAGCTGCACGTGCTGAAGGGCCTGGCTCTGGCCTTCCTGAGTCGAAAGGCTGACGCGATCACCGCTGGCGAGCGCGGCGGGCAGCTCATGCCCGTGAGTCGTGACGCTACGAATGGTCCGTACTTTCAGCACCAGCGAGCGCGGATCTACTTGCTCACCGGCGAGCGCGACAAGGCGCTAGACGTGCTCGAGGGGTTGCTCGCGATACCGTACTTCCTGTCCCCCGGCTGGCTGCGAATCGACCCCACCTTTGCATCGCTCCGTGGCGACCCGCGCTTCGAGCGGCTGATCGCCGGACGCTGACGGCGCGCCATGGCCGTGGATACGCGGGCATGCGTGTGGTCGCGCGGCGCCGTGTCCAAGTCAACCGGCAACCCGCGGAGGCGACGCAGTCCGCTCCGGCCCACGACGCTGGCGCATAACGGCCGTGCACTGCACTATGTCACACCAGACATGTCCGCGAACTGCACGCGCACCTGTCATCGCGGCATACCGTCACGCGGAGCGTCCGTATGAAGTGTTCGCCATCGCTTCCTGTCGTGCTGTTGTTCGCCGCCTGCACGGGCAGCGGCTCCCGTCGGACGCCGGAGTCGCCTTCCACATCGATCGCGCCCGCTGACGTCGTCGTCGGCCGTGCAGCTGAGGCTCACGGTCCGGTGACCAATGCAAGGCCGGGCCTGGTGCTCGCGCCGGGCGTGGGCACGCGCCTCACGAACTGCGAGCGGCCGCTGACGATCACGCTCAAGATCGACTCCGTGACCGCGCCCACGACTCGGCTCATTGCGGGCATCGGCGAAGTCCGCGGCGGCACCGGTGAAGGACAGCAGGACATGGGCGACGAGATCCTGTTCGTCATCTCGGGGCAGGGCTACGCTGCGTTCGGTGCCGATTCGACGCCCCTCTGGCCCGGGTCGGTGGTGCACATCCCGCTCGGCACGAGGCACCGCATCGTGAGCACGGGCTCGGCGCCCATGCGCCTGCACACCGTCGTCGGGCCAGGCGCGCCGAGTACGGCGGTGCGCCGCGCCGCCGCTCGTTGGTGCACCCCCGGGCCGGCGTCGGCCCCCGGCGAGGCATCGCCTCCAGCGGTGCCGCCGATGCCGCCGCCAGATACGCCCTCGCGGCGGACCACCGTGATTCCGCCGGACGAGGGCCCGCGGATCAGCTACTGTCTCTTCCCCTTGGTGATCACCACGAAGGTGGATACGACGAGCGTTCCCGCGACGCGGCTGACTGCGGCCGCGGGCTCGCTGCGCCGAGGAATGGAGGTCGGCACGCATCCCGTTTGGGACGAGGTGGTGTTGATCACGCACGGCCGCGGTCGGGCGTTCATCGGTGCAGATACCACCGCCGTGGAAGCGGGGTCAGTGACCTACACGCCAGCCGGTACGACGCACGGGTTCATCAACGACGGTGACGACACCCTCGAGTATTTCATCGTCTACAGCGCCTCGTTCGGTCGGAATGCATTCCGGGCATTGGCATCGAAGCCGGGGCCGTATTGCCCGTCCGCGCCGTAGCCTGAGCCATTCGCTCTTGGCGTACGCCCGAATTGCTCTTCGCGAAGCGAGGTCGCTGCGCTGTGATCCATCAGTGCCTCTCGTGCGAGGATGGAGACGGGCAATCGTGTGTGTCGGTACTACGGCTGCCGCGGCGGCGCAGGCGCGCGCCCGCTGAGATACTGGTCAAACCACGCAAGCGCTTCCCGCTTGCCGACGTCCGGCCCAAGCGCGTGCCCGCCGTCGTTGGCGATCAGTTTTTTGTCAGGCGACGGTGTTCCTAGCTGATCGAAGAAGGGCACCGCCGATGTCTCGTATGCGAAGACGGCATCGTATATGCCGCTCAACATGAGCGTGGGTGTGCGGACGCGCGGCGCATAGTTTGCGACGAGCACCTCAGTCCGCGCCTGCTGGTTCGGGCCTGAGGCGTAACCCGCCGAGTACAGCACGGCCGCCTTGATGCGCGGCTCCATGGACAGTGCCAGCGGTGCCACCAATCCGCCCCAACTCACGCCGTAGAAGCCCACGCGGTCCGCGCGCACGTCCTGCCGTGTTTCGAGAAAGTCGATGGTGCGGCGCAGGTCCTTGATCCACGTCACCGTAAGATCGCGAAACCCGGTGGTACTGTCCGGCACCCCCCCCCGTGGCCTGCCGAAGGTGCTGTCACGACGCTCGTAGGTCCCCATGTACAGCGGCACCACCAGCATGCGGCCGCTGCGGGGAACGAAGCTGGCAAAGAGCTCGACAAAACCATCCTGCGGGTTCAGCCGACGATCCGTGAGCGCGTTCGATGCACCCCAGAGAATCACCGGCTCGAAGGGACCGTTCGAGGTCTTGGGGTAGAGCAGCAGCGCCACCATGCGCGGGCCATTGTACGCCGCCGTGAACGATACTTTCTGCCAGCGTGCGTCCGGAAGCTCTCCCTCCCCCTCGAGACGAGCTTCGAGCGGCCGCTTGTCGTAGTCATACATGCGCCGAAAGCCGGCAAACTCGGCGTCGGATACTGCGACAAAGTTCCGGAAGTCCCGCGGATTCACATTCCGCAGAATGGGTGTCGAAAGGCGGGCGACGATTGATGCCGAATCGGTGATGTACGCAACGCGAAAGCCGTTGAGTGGCGATCGATCGAATGCTGGCCGACCAATCAGATGCCCCACCTGAAAAGGCGAGTCTTCCCACGATCCTCCCTGCGTCAATCGTCCCGGATCGGCAGGATTCACTGTCCACTCGCGCACGTTTCCCGCCACATCATACAGGCCGTACACACTCATCATTCCGAGGCCTGTCAGTCGTGCTCCAGTGCCATTCAGGTTGCTCGTTGGGGTGTACATCCATCCGGCTTCCCGCGCGCCGCGAAATGCGGCATTCCGCCAGTGCTGTGACGTGGGAAGCTGCATTCCTGTGAAGCGGGCGTAGGCGGCTGCTTCAAACCAACTCACGCCGCCTACGGGAAAGTCGTCCTGCCCAGGCGGAAACGTGCCGTTGTTCCAGGTACTCGGACCGGGCTTGCCAGTCTTATCGCGCAGCTCGGCGATGCCCTGCTCCCACGTCAGCGCTTTCCCGTCGCGCACCATCGGCTCGGTCCAGTACTCGCGCTCTTCATACCCGCCAGCGGCGACGAATCGCGCGTATTCCCGGTTGCTGACCTCACGCTTTCCGATGTGATAGTCGGCAACTCGAACCGTGTCTCGACCCTCGACCAACCGACGGCCGCGAATGTGCGCCATGCCTGCAGTCGGGGCGCCTTTTCGGTCAAGAAACATCGTATCAATCGGTAGTCCGCCCCCAATCCAGCGCATATCGGTGAAAAGATTAGCGTGAACGTCCACCGTCTCGTAACCGTCGCGTTCGATGCGCATCCGATAGCCCACCTCGCTGATGAACTTGGGCATCCACAGGCTGTCCATCGGCGTGACACCTACCGTTGTCCACGACGTGTCGCTCCCGGCGAGACGCCGGATCGATACGCGCGCGCCGACCGGCACCGTGATCACTTTCAGATAGTCCGTGAACAACGGACGCAGCGCGTTGAGCGTCGAATCGTTCGGCAGCAGCGGGCGTACCTGCTTGTCCAGTTGGAACGCCGCGAGAAAGCTACCCCTCTTTGCCAACCGATCGATCTCGACTATCTGCTGCTGCGCCCACACCAAGCGGCGCTGATGCTGCACCACCGCTGCGCCCCCGGCCACCATCACCAACGCGGCGGCCGCGAGCGTCCACTGCGTTCTCTTCGACAACCCCTTCGCGACGGGCAGTGCCGCCGACATCGCCTGCGAAAACTCGTGCACGCTGGCAAATCGCTCGCTCCGCTCCGGTGCCAGCGCGCGATGCAACACTGCTTCCAGCGCCACCGGCAACTCGGGGCGCCGCGCCCGCAGCTTCGCGTAGCCGCCAGTGAGCTTGTGCGTGAGCATCTGCTGCATCGACTGGGCATCAAACGGCGGCTGCCCCGTAAGCATTTCGTACAGCACACACGCCAGCGAGTACACATCGCTCCGCACATCGATGTCCAACTCGCCTGCCGCCTGCTCTGGGCTCATGTACGTGGGGCTGCCCAGCGACGACCCCGTCACGGTAATGCGACCGCCCGACGACTTGCGAATCGCGGTGGCAATACCGAAGTCGGCGACGACGGCATGGCCATCGCTCATGAGAATGTTGGATGGCTTGATGTCGCGGTGCACCACGCCGCGCTCGTGGGCGTATGCCAGGCCGTCGGCAATCTCCCGCGTGATGGTGATCGCGTCCGTCAGTGCGAGCTTGCCACGCTGCGCGATGGTTTCGCGCAAACTCTGCGACTCGAGATACGGCATCACGAAGTACGGCAGCTCGTTCACCGTGCCCGAGTCGATGAGCGTGAGCAGGTGCGGATGCTGCAGCCGCGCCACCACCTCGATCTCACGCAGAAAGCGCTGCACGCCAATGGAATGGGCCAGTGATTCGTGCAACACCTTCACCGCAACCATGCGACCGTGGCGCAGGTCCTCCGCCAGGTACACGGTGGCCATGCCGCCCTCGGCGATGAGCCGATCGACACGATACAGGCCACCGATGACCGTTCCCACGTATGCTGCATAGTCGCCAAGTGCATCGTGGTCGGCATTCCCCGGCACATTTGCGCTCATCCCTCCGATCCCGTTGTCCATGGGCGCTCCGCCGTTGCCACGAGTTGCCGCAACTGATTCACGAGAGTCATTGCATTTTCGCGGCGACGCTGGCCGGCCGGCGCGGCGGAATATCCCAGTTGAAGATGTCGCGCGAGGTCTTCCATTCGCCATCCCGCTGCCGAGCCCAGATCACGATGTACTTACCGGCCGCCAGGACTCCACCGTCGGGGCCGCTTATGGCAAAGCGCCCGATTTCGTACGCCCGGTCGCCCTGCTGCTCGACCTCGCCCACATCGATGCGCAACCGATTTCCACCGGCACCAATCTGTTCCTTCCACGCGCGGGCAATTGCCTCGCGGCCTTTGATGACCGGCTCATCAGGAACATACCACTCGGCGTCCTCGGTGTACGTCTGGGCAATCGCCGCCGCGTCGCCACGAAAGAACGCCGCTTCGAACGTCTTGTCGTTGGCGACGATGCCTGCGCGCGCCGACCGGGTACCGCCTCCCGTGCAGGCTACACCAACGAGCGGAAATGCAAGCGGAATCGCAAGGCGCAGCAGGAGCATGCGGCGTGTCATCGGAGCAGATGGGGTAAGGGAGGCCAAGTCGTGCCGGTTGCCGTTCGAGCGTTCTCGCCGCAGCTTCACGGCGGTGGCCCGGCCGGAACTGCATGGGCGCGGGCCGCTACCCTCGAGTACGGGAACCCGCCGCGAAACACGACATCGTCGGTGCGCGACCCGATGCGGACGCGCGGAGGAGACACGGGTGACCGAGCCAGTATCCGGACGCAGCGACGACTTGCCTGCACGCCCACCCTTGTCGCTCGATGCGATGACGGAAGTGGCATACCACGAACTCCGCCGCGTCGCGCACCGTCATCTGTCGGCGCGAGACGGATACGCCGGTGGCGATCGTACGATCGACACGACGGCCCTGGTGCACGAAGCGTATCTCAAGCTGGCCGCCGGCTCGACGGAGCAGTGGAAAAGTCTCGTGCACTTTCGGGCCGTGGCATCGGTGGCGATGCGCCACATCCTTGTGGACCGCGCCCGCTCGCGCGCCGCAGAACGCAACGGCGGCGGCCTGTGGCGCGTGACGCTGGACGAGCATGCCGTCGCTCGCGACGATGGGCCTGAAGCCCTGCTCGCCATCGATGAGGCGTGTACCCGCCTGGCCGATGTGTCTCCGCGGCTCGCCCGACTCGTGGAGCTCCGATTTTTTGGTGGACTGACGGAAGCGGAAACGGCGGCGGAACTCGGCGTGAACGTGCGCACGCTGCAACGCGACTGGCTCAAGGCCCGCGCGCTCCTCGCGGCCGCGCTGGCACCGTGACGCAACGCCCGACCGACGCGCGCCTCCCGTCGGGAGAGCGTTGGCATCTCATCGAGCCGCTGCTCGACGAAGCGCTTGCGCTCGCACCAGAGGCGCGGCACGCGTGGCTTGCGTCTGCTTGTGGCGATGACGTCAAGTTGCGCCACGAGGTCGAACAATTGCTCGACGCCTGCACGCAACCGCCGCGACGCGCGCACGACATTGATCGGGCGGCGGCGACGCGCTTCGCGTCGTTTTGGGATGAGCAGCCGGATGAAGGGCGATTCATCGCGAGCATCGCCGAGCGGTACATGATTGACGGAGAGGCAGGGCGCGGTGGCATGGCGATTGTGTACCGCGCTCGTGAAACGCACGGCGATCGTTCCGTTGCGCTCAAGGTGCTGCGGGCCACCGCGAGCGGCAGCAGTGCGGCGCGCTTCCGGCGCGAGATTGCCTTCGCGTCACAATTGACGCATCCGGGTATCGTTGGTGTGCTCGACGCGGGAGCATGTGACGACCGATTGTGGTACACCATGCCTTTCGTCGAGGGCGACACGCTGCGCGATCGCGTGCGGCGCGACGGACCGCTCGCGCTCGAGAAGGCGATGCCCGTGTTGCGCGACATCGCCGAGGCGCTTCGTTATGCACACGAGCGCGGCGTCGTGCATCGCGACCTCAAGCCTGGAAACGTGCTGATGGCCGGCGATCGGGCGCTTGTTGCCGACTTCGGAATAGCCAAGGCGGTGCTCGCGTCAGCGGGTGCCGACAGCCGCATACGGTCGGAGGACCAGATCCGCACCGCCACCGGAGTCGGTATGGGCACGCCGGGGTACATGGCCCCGGAGCAATGGACCGGCGAGCGGTCGGTGGATCTTCGCGCCGATCTCTACTCCTTTGGCGTGGTGGCATACGAGATGCTGTCGGGGCAGCTGCCGTTCCGCGGCGACACCCGTCAGACGATGCTCACCGCGCAGCTTGCGGGGAGAACCGAGCGGCTGGCGTCGCGTCGTGACGTTCCGCCGATACTGGATCGCCTGGTGACACGATTGCTCGCGCCGCGCGCCGCAGATCGACCGGCGTCCGCGACTGAAGTGATTGCCGTGCTGGTCAGGGTGCAGGAAGGATTGGTGCGATCCCGTGACGCATCGGGCGTGCAACGCGCCGTGCGCGCGATCGCGGCATCACCGGCCACCCTGCATCGCTGGTGGCGTGGCGTGCGATACGGTGACTGAGTCGATGCCGGTCGCACACCGCAGCGGATGAGCGCTGGCACAAGTTTCTGCGTCGCCTTCAAGCGCGCCATCGAGATGGAACCAGACCAGGCACTCGCGCATGCCCTGCACGTTGACGCATTGCGGTTTGCGCCTGGGACGGACGATCGCCGCCGCCGTAGGGATGCGCGGCTGGTCGCGACAACCGTCGAATGTGCCATCCGCTCGATCCGGAGTGCGCCGAGGCCATCGGTACCCTGGGGATGCAGCGCGTCAACTTCGGCGCACACCGGAGACTCGCCGTCCGTCTGCAGACGCTTCCACCACTTCCAGACGGTGCGCGCGGAGACGCAGGCGCCCCGCGCCACCTCCGCCACCGGCACCCCGGCGCGGACGCGTTGGAGGACGGCGAGTCGCCCCGCCGGGGTCAATCGTGCATTCTTGTGCGTGTTCACAGGGCCTCTGGCTGGTTGCCGGTTGAGTGTCTCGACAACCCCAGCTTTCAACCGCTACGCCCTGTGAACAACCTCTCCGTCAACTACAGCTAGGCGTCTCGATGAAGGGTTGCGAGACGCACAGCAGTCCGCGACGCCATCGGTTCCATCCTGGCACGTACGGCGGGATTTGAGCCACTGCGGCAGAATGCAGCGTTCCAGAAGGTGCTCGAGCAACTGGGTCTGGGCTGACGGCCGCCCTTCCCGCGGCGAGGGGGGCCGGCAGACCGGACTGCCAAGCCGCGCGCTCTCTGGCACTGAAGCATGTTCTGGCAACGTTTGAAAAGTCGCGAGGCGTCCATCACGTGTCCCTACGTCGCTGCGGCACTGGCCGTTCATCGCGCATGCCTGCGTTGCCCAGCACGACGGTCGCGTTTCGCTGCAGCCCGCCCATCTTCGCGCGCTTCATCGGCGACTTCCGGAAGACCGCGCTGAACTGCTCCTGATCCAGCGCCAGGATGTCCGTCGCCAGCGTCACCGCGTCCTTTCCCGCGATGAGCTCCCGTGCCCGGAACGGCGACCCGTCAGCCAACTCCTGCGAGAACTTCACGTTCCACGGACACACGCTCTGGGAGATGTGTCGGTATGAGCGTTTTGAGATCGTCCTGTCGACAGGAGGACGAACGCTCTGGGCAATGTTGGCGTGACGGCCGCCGCGGGACATAGTTTCCGTGGTGTGTCGGGCGCTACTCCGCGCCTGGTGGCGCCCCGGTCCTTCGCCCTACACGCCGTGCCCGACCTGCTGCGGAATCAGCTCCAGACGACGCTGGGGGCCGGCTACACGGTCCTCCGCGAGCTGGGCGGCGGTGGCATGAGCCGTGTCTTCGTTGCGCGAGACGAGGCGCTGGGCAGGGACGTGGTGGTCAAGGTGCTCGCGCCGGAACTGGCGGAGGGGCTCAGCGCGGACCGCTTCGCGCGCGAAATCCGCCTGGCCGCCGGACTGCAGGAGCCGCACATCGTTCCGGTGCTCACCGCGGGCGTGACGATCAACGGGCTGCCGTACTTCACGATGCCGTACGTGCGTGGCGAGTCCCTGCGCGCCCGCCTCACGCACGGCACCGTCCCTGTAGCCGAGGCCATTGCCATCCTGCACGATGTCGCGCGGGCGCTGGCGTACGCCCACCGGCAAGGGATTGTGCACCGCGACATCAAGCCCGAGAACGTGCTGCTCAATGAAGGCACCGCTGTGGTGGCGGACTTCGGTATCGCCAAGGCCCTTCAGGCATCACGCACCCAGGCACCCGACGGCTCTGCCGTACTAGCTGCGACCCTGACCCAGCGGGGCATCTCGGTCGGGACGCCGGCGTACATGGCCCCCGAGCAGGTGGCCGGGGACGCCGGGACGGATCACCGTGCCGATCTGTATGCGTGGGGGGTCGTTGCCTACGAACTGCTCGCCGGGGCGCACCCGTTTGCGGACAAGACCTCACCGCAGCAGCTCATGGCGGCGCATTGCACCGAGATTCCTGTTCTTCTCGGGATCCGCCGCGCAGATGTGCCGCCTGACCTGACGCAACTTGTTGCGCGCTGTCTCGCGAAAGATCCGGACGCACGGCCCCAGACTGCCCGTGAGGTTCTCACGGCGCTCGATCGGATCGGCGTCGCGACTACCGCAGGCCGAGGCGCTGCCCGGCCAGTTGTCGCGGCACGACGTCGGCCGGCCGCCCTCGCCGGCATTGGAGTTGTCGTTGCCGTGGGGCTCGCCGCGGCCGTCGTTGGCGTGCAGGCGCTTCGCTCCCGCGAGGCGGCCACCGCGGTACCCTCGAGCGACCGCAGCATCGCGGTGCTCCCGTTCGAGAACCTCGGCGACTCGGCCGACGCATACTTTGCCGACGGCGTCACCGACGCCGTGCGCGGTAAGCTCGGCGAGCTGCCCGGCATCCGCGTTATCGCCCGCGCCAGCTCGAATCAGTACCGCGCCTCGACGAAGACGCCTCAGGAGATCGGCGCCGAGCTGGGCGTGCAGTACGTGCTCACCGCCACGGTGCGCTGGCACAAAGGCAGCGCGGGCGGTGTGAGCCGCGTGCAGGTGCGCCCTGAGCTGATCACGGTGCGCGATGCGGCGTCCAAGTGGCAGGAGCCGTTCGACGCGGCGCTCACCGACGTCTTCCAGGTGCAGGCGGACATCGCCAGCCGGGTCGCCGGTGCGCTGGACGTGGCGCTGGTCGACAGCGTCAAGCGGGTGCTCAGTGGGGCACCCACGGCCAACCTCGCCGCCTACGACGCCTACCTCAAGGGGCGGGCCGTCACGCAGGGCGGCAATGACCCGGCGAACCTGCGGCGCGCGATGGCGCTCCATGCGCAGGCGGTCGCGCTCGACCCGGCCTTCGCCCTTGCATGGGTCAGTCTGGCCAGCGTCAGGTCAGCTCTCTACCTCAACAGCACGCCGACCCCCGAGCTGGCGAGAGAGGCACGAGCGGCAGCTGAGCGGGCCGAGGCCCTCGCCCCCGGACGGGCCGACGGGGCGAACGCGCTCGGCGCCTATTACCACAGCGTGGAAAAGGATCCGAAGCGGGCATTCGCTGTCTACGAGACCGCCTTGCGGTCCGCGCCGAACGACGTCGGGCTGCTCGCGAGCGCGGCGGAGAACGAACAGGCCCTCGGCCGATGGAAGGACGCGCTCCAGCATGCCCAGCGGGCCCGCGCGCTTGATCCGCGCTCGATGGGGACGGCGCTGCGATTGACCGAGATCCTGCTCTATCTGCGTCGCTACCGCGAGGCGACGGCCGCGGCGGACACCGCGCGGGTGCTCGCGCCCGCTAACCTCAACACCATGCTGCGCCGCGCGATGATCTCGCTTGGCCAGGGCGACCTGGCCGGCGCCCGCGCGGTGCTGCAGGCCGCGCCCGCCACAGTGGAGCGGATGGCGCTCTTCGCTTACATCGCCACCAACGACGACCTGTATTGGGTGCTCGACGATGCAGCGCAGCAGCAGGTGCTGGCGCTGCCACCAAGCCGCTTCGACGACGACCGCGGCCAATGGGGACTCGTCCGCGCGCAAATCTACCATGCGCGCGACGATGCGGGCCGGAGTCGTGTTTACGCCGACTCCGCCCGACAGGCCTTCGAGACGCAGCTCCGGGCAGCCCCCGCAGACGCGCAGCTGCAGGTGTTCCGCGGACTCGCCCTCGCCTATCTGGGCCGGAAGGCGGAGGCCGTCGGCGCGGGCGAGCGCGCTGCGCAACTGCTGCCGGTGAGTCGTGACGCAGTCATTGGCGCCTACGTTCAGCACCAGCAGGCGCGGATCTTCCTGCTCGTAGGGGAGCCCGACAAGGCGCTCGACGTGCTCGAGGGGCTGCTCGCGATGCCATACTACCTTTCGCCGGGCTGGCTGCGCATCGACCCCACCTTCGCATCGCTTCGTGGTGATCCGCGCTTCGAGCGGCTGGTCGCCGGACAGTGACGGTGAGCCGCCGGTAGCGGACCGTCGCACGCGCGTGATGGCCGACGCCGCGTGTTCTCGCATCAACGGCTGGTCATGCTGCAGCATTGCCACGAGCAGTTGCAGGCCGCGTCAGTGTCAACATTGCCCAAAACCATCTCGGCGTTTCGCTCCTAGCCGCGCAGCTTCGCACATTTCATCGGCGAGTAATTGAACGCGGCGCTGAACTTCGCCTGCGACAGTATCAGTCGATCGCGCGCAAGCGTCCGCGCATCCTTGCCCGCAACGAACTCCTGCGCCCGAAATGGCGAATCCTCCAGCTAGCGCCCGTGAAAACTTCATGTTTCCATCGGCAGCAGGTTTGGGAGGTGTGTTGGTATTGCCGTTTTGCGATTCCACTGCTGACGGGGGTACAAACGCTCCCCGGACGCGCTCGGGGCCTAGACTGCGCGGCACTTACGGCGTAGACCACTGGTGCCCGGCGTCCTGGTCTGCAACGGTGGTTGGCGATGTGCACGAGTGCTCACGCCCCACGATCGCGGATCAACGGCTCCTCACTCTCGCGCGCTTCCGCGAGTGCTGTAATGTCCTCCGGTGTTCCGATGGTCTCGAGAATCGCCCGGGAGTTCCGCTGCATGCCGTGCAGTTTCGCCCGTGTCACGGGCGGCGCGCTCCGCGGCCTCGCCACGCCCGACCACCTGAACTCTTGCGCTGACTAACCCCGCGTCTGTGGCCCCACGTCACCCCTGATCGGCATCGACCGAACCCGGTGATCGACATGGAGCGAGACGCCTGATCGACTTGGACCGAAACAAATGATCGGCATCAGCGAAATACGCACCGGGTCGATGATCGGCCTGTACACGCCGGAAGAGGTTCGCTGCCCCGGGCCGAGTCGCGGCCTTGAGGATGTCGAAGACACCATCTTGGAATGCGTCGCTGGTCGAGCACAAAGCGTTTGCCGGAGCCGCTGGGTTACGTTCCACGGGCAGAGCTTAAGCCGTACCTCCGCACTCAGGCGACTCAGGCCGAATGCTTGGCAGTCGACGAACCGAGTCTCCTGAGAACCCGGGGCGGTTTCCCTCCCACTCGGACCTTGTGCGCATGGACGCGCTCGCCCATCTGAATCGGCTGCTCCTCGGCCGCTACCAGCTCGACCGCGAGATCGGGCGCGGTGGAATGGCGACCGTGTACCTCGCGCGCGACGAGAAGCATCATCGGCGCGTCGCGCTGAAGGTTCTGAATCCAGAGCTGGGAGCCGTGCTGGGCGTCGTTCGGTTCCTGGCCGAGATCGAGGTCACGGCCAATCTCCAACACCCGAATCTGCTTCCGCTGTTCGACTCGGGCGAGGCGGACGGCCTGTTGTATTACGTCATGCCCTTCATCGAGGGCGAATCATTGCGGGCGAAGCTCGAT
>JANMHB010000073.1:0-20268 GCA_031374935.1 Gemmatimonadaceae bacterium
GTTCTTGAAAATTCGCTGGCGACTAGAGCGTCGGGGCCACACCCGTTCCCATTCCGAACACGGTCGTTAAGCCCGACAGCGCTGATGGTACTCCGGCCGCGAGGTCGCGGGAGAGTAGGCCGTCGCCGGCACCCTTTGAAGGAGCCCCGGATCACAACTCGTGATCCGGGGCTCCTTTGCGTTCCGGTGCACAGGTCTGTCCCGTCGCCTATCCAGGCGGCAGAGCCCCTCGCACTGCGCGAGCGGCAGTCTCCGGATCCACCGCGCCAAACACCTCCCGAATCACCGCCACACCCGACGCGCCCGCGCGGCAGATCTCACCTGCCGAGGCAGAGGATATGCCGCCAATCGCCACCACCGGACGCCCACACGCCAGCGCCAGCCGTCGAAACCCTTCGACGCCGAGCGCAGCATCCTCTGCACCGAAGACCGGGCCGATCGTGACATAGTCTGCCTGCGCCGCACTGGGCAGATCCGCGGCGATCGAGACCGAGCCTCCGATCAGAAATGAGGGTGCGGTCTGCAGACGAACCGCGGCAATCGGCATGCTCGACGCCGTCAACTGCACACCCGACGCTCCGCACGCGAGTGCGACATCGAGACGCTCACTCACAATCACAGGCATCGCGAGAGACGCCACCAGCGCGCGCCCGACTTCCACCAGCGTACCGGCGTCCACATGTTTGAGGCGGAGCAGCAGCATGGTGGCCCCCCCACGTTCTGCCGCCAGCGCGCGCATCACCAGCCCGTCGCGCCCGTCGCGCAGATCGTCGGTGACGACAACGAGTTTCAGACGCGGATCGTGATGTTCCATCATTTGGGAGAGAACCCGTGGACGAGCTCGTGCCGATGCTGATTGCCGGAGTGCTTGGCCCTGCCGCCAGTGATCCGCACCGCTCGCAGATCGTTGCAGTCCGCGTCGCCACAAGCTGCGGCGAGAACAGCGCGGCGGCAATTGCCAGCGCCGTCACCGAACTGGTGGAGACCTTTCACGCACGCAACGACTGCAGCGCCTCGTGCGTGCGGGTCGTCCTCTTCTCGGCGACCAGGGATCTCACCGCTGCCAAACCCGCCGCCGCAGCGCGCATGGCAGGCTGGCAGCACGCACAGATGCTCTGCCTGGCGGAAATGCCGACCACGGATGATCTCCCGTTCTGCATCCGGGCCCTGTTGCTGGTCGAGCGCGGAATCGGTGCAGATCCCCTGAAGCCGCTCTACCTGAACGGTACTCAGGTGCTCCGGCCGGATCTCACGCTCGATTGAGCTGCACTTACCGGTTCGCGGCGGAAGCCCGCGCCGTGCGCGCCGCCTTGACCGCAATCGTGTGTTCAGCGAAAGACTTCGTGAACTGCGAGTGTCCATCCGGGAACGCCACGAAGAACAACGCATCGGACACGGCCGGTTCGACTGCTGCAGCGATGCTCGCGGTGCCAGGTGATGCGATCGGACCCGGTGGCAATCCGCCCACGCGGTACGTGTTGTACGGGGACTCGAACTTCAGATCGTCATACATCACCCGTTGTTTCGACACCATTCCCATCGCGTACACGACGGTCGGGTCAGCCTGCAACCGCATGCCTGCGCGCAATCTGTTGACGTACACGGCGGCAATCAGGGCACGATCACTGCTGCGACCCGCCTCCTTTTCGACGATCGACGCCAGGGTCACTACGGCGTGCCGAGTGCGCCCCGCCTGCTGCAGCACCGGATCCCAGGCACGCTTCCAGCGTCGGTCAAAGGTGATCAGCATGCTGTCCACAATCGCACCGGCTGCGATGCCATCGACGAAATCGTAGGTGGCGGGAAACAGATACCCCTCCACATCGGCCGCCGTCGTCTGCATTCGCGCGCGGCGCGCCGAGTCGCGGGTGGCACTGAGCAAGGAATCGACCGGAACGCGCAGCGAGTCCTGCATGAGGCGTGCGATCTGCACGATCGACCAACCCTCGGGAACGGTCAGCCGTCGGAACTGGCCACGCCCGTTCATGAGCTGATCGAGCAGCGTGGCGTACGGTGCACCGCGCGGTACGATGTAGCGACCGGGCTTCGGCACCTCGTCGCCGCGGCCGAACATCCACGCCATGGTGCGAAACAGAAACGCCGACTGGACGACACCCGTGCGCGCGAGCGTGTCGGCGGCGCTGGCCAGTGTCGCGCCCGGCGGGATCATGATGCGCGTCGGCGTCGCGGTCGTCGTACGATTGCGCAGGAACAGAGCCGAGGCCAGCAACGCGCTGGCAATCAGCAGCACACCAACAGCCCTGCTGCGCCTTCCGGCCGGCCGCTGCATCGCTATTCCGCTCCAGACTCCGTCGTGGGCTGCGCGACCGGTCCACGGTCGAGGACTCCCTGCAATAGAATCGCGGCCGTCATTGCGTCAATATCGTGCCGGTGATCGCCGACCTTGCCACCGGCTTCGTGGAGGGCGCGATGGGCCCGTGCGGTCGAGTAGCGCTCGTCCACGAACTCCACCGGCCGACCGCTGCGCGCACTGATCGCGGCCGCGACCTGCCGTACCTCGGCGCACCGCGCTGTCTCGTTGCCCTCCCCATCCAGCGGCAGGCCCATCACAACGCCGTCGACATCACCGATCTCGTCCATCCGGCGGAGCAGTTCGGCGACGGGAGGACGCTTCCCTGCACGCCGCACGATCACGCCGGCCGGTGTGGCAAGCATGCGCAGTTCATCACTCGCCGCGATCCCGATGCGCCGCTCTCCCCAGTCGATCGCCAGCAGACGGCTCATGCGTGTCTAGCGCTCCATGTCGGCGAAGAACTCGCGATTCGACGCGGTGCGCTTGAGTCGCTGGATGAGGAACGCCATCGCGTCCTCCTTCTCCATGTCGCCAAGGAAGCTTCGCAGCAGCATGATGCGATTCTGCTCGACCTGGTCCAGCAGCATTTCGTCGCGGCGGGTGCCGGACTTGCCGATGTCGATCGCCGGGAACACACGGCTGGCGGCGATGCCCCGGTCGAGCACGATTTCCATGTTGCCGGTGCCTTTGAATTCCTCGAAGATCACTTCGTCCATCCGTGATCCCGTGTGAATGAGGGCGGTCGCCACGATCGTGAGACTGCCGCCGCCAGCGATCCGGCGCGCCGACCCAAAGAATTTCTTCGGCTTCTGCAGCGCGCGCGCATCGACACCGCCACTCATGATGCGACCGTTGTTCGGCAGCACGTTGTTGTGCGCGCGACCGAACCGCGTGATCGAATCGAGGAGCAGCACCACATCCTTCCCCTGCTCCACCAGTCGTTTGGCGCGCTCGATGGCCAGGTCGCCGACGTGGACGTGGCGCGTCGGGGACTCGTCGAATGTCGAGCTGATCACCTGTGCCCCCGGGACGGTCGCCCGGAAATCCGTCACTTCCTCGGGGCGCTCGTCGATCAGCAGCACGATCACCGCGATCTCCGGATAGTTGCGACGGATGGCGGTCGCCATCTGATGGAGCATGATCGTCTTGCCCGTCCGGGGCGGCGCCACGATCAGACCGCGCTGCCCCTTGCCGATGGGCGACACCAGATCCACGACGCGCAGGGACAGAGGGCAATCGGGATACTCGAGCCGGAGCCTCTCGTCGGGATACTTGACCGGCAAGGCATCGAACTCGGGGCGCGTTGGCCCGATCTCCGGTTCGGCGCCGTTGATCTCCTCCAGGCGCAGGAGCGCGAGGAACTTCTCCCACTGCCGCGGCGGACGGATGGAGCCCCGGAGCCAGTCGCCAGCGCGAAGATTGAACCGCCGCACCTGCGCCGATGACACGTACACGTCGTCCGGGCTCGGCGCGAAGTTCCAGTCCTGATAGCGGATGAACCCGTGGCCCCCCTTCTCGAGATCGAGCACCCCTTCAGCCACGAGCTGTTCACGCTGCTTGAGCATGGCCAGCTCGATGCGGTGAATCAGGTCGGGAAGGCGCAGCCCAGGCTCGTTCGGGACACCGAGCGCATCCGCGCGGGCGACCAGTTCTTCAAAATGGAGCTTCTTCAGCTCCGACGTTTCGAGAGGCATTTGTTGGGAGCGCGTCGCGTCGGTGGCGTCGCGGGTACCGGCGTTCATGCGTGAGTGACGCGGCCGGGGAGGAAGGCGAAGAGCGGCGAATCGGCGCATCCGGGAGGGAGCGCACCGACCGGCTCTCTGGCGGACGGGGGCGAGCGGTGCTGCGATGCGCCTGACAGGATTCGAACCTGTGACCTTCGGCTCCGGAGGCCGACGCTCTATCCAGCTGAGCTACAGACGCGTTGCCGATGTGTCGGCAAAGAACAAGCATAACCGTCTGGGGGACCGTACGGAACCAACCGAGGATTGGACGGTGCGAGCGCGGCGGTCCGGGACACTGCTGACCGGCCCCGGGCCCGAGGAGGTGTGCGCAGGGTGTGTCGCTCCGCGCGGTCACAGGTGTGCGCGTGGCCAGCCGTCCGCCCGCCCCGTCGTCCAGCCGCCGCCGCCGGCGCGTCGCGATGACATATCGACGCATGGCTGCGCGCCGACAGTCGGACGTCCCGGCGATCGACGCCAGAAAATCGCGTCGATTTGTAACTCCGAATAGGTGAGCCTGATTCGAAGCTCCCTCACATAGATGCGCCGGATTGCCGGGCTCGTTAAGTATGCTCCCCAGCGATTCGCGTTGCGACGGCGTTTGCAATCACTGAACGAAACGTGACGCGGCAGTTGCAGATGAGAGCGCTGTAACTCGAGACGGGCCGCATGCACTTGACAGGTATCGCAAGTGCATGCTTACTCGCACTCGAGTCACGGGGCGCAGCGACCGCTGCCGCCGGCAGCGGGTCGGCCCTCCCGCGAGGTGCTGCGCTTCGTATGTGCGTCAGATGGACGATCCGGTTGCCACTGCACCGGACCGCGTGTGTGCCGTTTGCTGCTGTGCAGTTTCGGACTCCGCCGAGCGAAGACGCCCGCGGCCCCGGTTGTCTCGTCGCTGCGTCGCGACGGAATCCACTCTCCCTGGTACGAGATGCGCATGACTACTCCCTGGTTCGCGCGGGTCGTCGCGTCCGCTGCACTCACGTGCAGCGCGCTCGTGGCACCCTCCACCCTCGCGGCGCAGGCGGCGCCGCCACGCATCATCACCGGTCGTGTCACGACCACCGATGGCAACCGTCCGCTGCAGGGCGTGACGGTGCTGTTGCGCGGTACTCGCTTCGGTGCGCTCACGTCCGCCGAAGGCAACTTTCGATTGCAGATTCCCGCGACACCGCCTGATGGGATCATCACGTTTCGGTTGATCGGCTACAAGCCGAGTGATGTTGCGATTGCCGGCCGCACCAGGATCGACGTCGCGCTGGATCCCAGTCCGACGGCGTTGACGGACGTCGTCGTGACCGCCAACGCCATCATCCGCGACACCAAGGAGCTTGGCTATTCGACCGCCACGGTGCAGGCGGAGCAGCTCGGCGTCGCGCGGAGCACCAACGTGCTGAATGCACTGGCGGGCAAGGTCTCCGGTGTGCGTGTCACGCAACAGTCGGGGACGATCGGCGGATCGAGCAAGGTCGTGATCCGCGGCGTCAACTCGATTGCCAGCGCCAGCGAGCCGCTGTTCGTGGTGGACGGCGTGCCGATTTCGAACTCCTCGTTCTACGGCACCGAGACGGAGATCGTGACCGGCGGCGTGGACGTCGGAAATCGGGCTCAGGACCTGAACCCGGACGATATCGAAAGCATGAGCATCCTGAAGGGTGCTGCGGCATCGGCACTCTACGGATCGCGGGCGCGGAATGGTGTGATCGTGGTCACCACCAAGCGTGGCCGCGCCGGCCGCAAGCCGACGATCACGTACAACACGTCGGTGCGCACCGATCAGGTCTTCCGGCTCTTCGATCTCCAGAACGAATACTCGCAGGGCAACCTTGGTGTGTACAACAAGGACCTCGCGAATGGATGGGGGCCGCGCATCACGGGCCAGCAGGAGCCGAACCTGCTGGGCCAGACGGTGACGCTGCAGGCCAATCCGAACAACGTGTCCGATTTCTTCCGCACCGGTGCGACCAACGTCCAGTCGCTGGCAGTGGCCGGCGGCACGGAGCAGAGCGATTATCGCCTGAGCGGTACGTGGCTCGGTCAGACCGGTATCGTGCCCGGTTCCGAACTCGCGCGCTACACCATTGCGCTCAACGCCGGGCAGCGGTTCACGCCGAAATTCAGCGCCCGCGTGGCGGCGAATTATGTCCGCACGACGTCGGACGGCCGTGCGCAACAGGGCCAGAACACGGCCAGCATTCCGATCCAGCTGCTGTCGAGCCTTCCGCGCACGCTGTCGACGGAATTCCTGCGTGACAACCGGGTGACGGCAAGCGGCATCGCCGGGTCGATCGATGGCACCGGCACCTCGAACAACCCGTACTGGGTGACCGACAACAACGGTCTCGACAACGCCGTCGATCGACTCTACGGCAACGTCAACCTGTCGTACGATGCCCTGAGCTGGTTCAACGTCTCGTTCCGGGCCGGCACCGACCTGGCCGGCGAGAATCGGCGCTTCATCACCCGCAAGGGAACACGCGGGCGCCTCGACGGTGAGTTCGACACGCAGGATCTCAACGAGCGCGAACTCAACACGGACCTGATCGGCACCGTCCAGCGCCAGCTGACCGGCGATCTGGCGATGAAGACGATCGTTGGCCACAACTTCAACAAGCGCACCTTCCGTCGGCAGCGGGTGTTCAGCCAGGGGCTGAACATCGACGGGCTGTACACGCAGGCGAATGCGCTCGTCAATGCCGCGACGAACTTCCGCAGCGAACGTCAGCTCTTCGGCGTCTACAGCGACGTCGGCCTCGCCTGGCGTGAGTATCTGTTCCTCAACGTGACCGGCCGCAACGACTGGAGTTCGACGCTTCCGACGAACAACAACTCGTACTTCTACCCATCGGTGTCTTCTGGCTTTGTCGTGTCAGACGCTTTCCGGAGTTCGAAGATCTTCGACAAGGGGCGGGTCAGCTTCCTCAAGCTGCGAGCGAACTGGGCCAATGTCGGCTCGGATGAAGACCCCTACCAGCTCGCGTTCACCTACACGCCGCTGACGCAGCAGACCGACATCTACACCTTCAACCAGCAGTTTCCATTCAACGGCGCCTCCGCGTTCGCGGCCACGAACGTCATTCCGCCGTCGAACCTCCGTCCGCAGCGCCAGAACTCGGTCGAGGTCGGAACTGAAACGCGCTTCTTCAACGATCGTCTCGGGATCGATGCGACCTACTACCAGACGCGGAACTACGATCAGATCGTCTCGATCGCGGTCCCGCAGTCGTCAGGTTTTTCCGCACGACGGCTGAACGTCGGCCAGATCTCCAACAAGGGTGTCGAGTTCCAGGTAACCGGTGTGCCGATCGCATCCTCGAAACCCGATGGGCTCCGGTGGGACATCGGCCTGAACTACAACAGCAATCGCAACGTGGTTGACAAGCTGGCGCCAGGGCTGAGCGAATTCGTCGTCACATCCGGCGACGGGTTCGGCATCTTCGTAGCCGCCCGTCCGGGCACGACGTTCAACATCCAGGGTGTTGGTTTTGCCCGTGACACCGTCACCGGCAAGTACCTGATCAACCCGGCCAACGGCCTGCGCATTCAGGGCGGCCGCAAGCTGTTCGGCAACATCTTCCCGGACTGGACCGGCGGTGTCACGAACTCCGTGAGCTGGAAGCGGGTGGCTCTCTCGTTCCTTGTCGATGTGCGCAGGGGCGGCGTCTTCCTGTCGCAGACCACGTCGCAGCTCCGCTCGAGCGGTCTGGCAGCCGAGACGGCGAATCGTGACCGGTTCGTGCAGGACGGTGTGATCCGCGATGCCAATGGCACCACCCGTCCGAACGATGTGCAGGTGGCATCGGTGCAGCAGTACTGGGGCAATCTCGACAACTCGATCAGTCCCGAGAACAACATCTTCGATGCGTCCTTTGCCAAGCTTCGTGAAGCGTCGCTGTCATTCCGCCTGCCGGAGAAGTGGGTGTCGAAGCTGGGCGCGGCGTCGGGTGTCTGGTCGTTCGAAGGCCGCAATCTCTGGTTGATCTCGAGCAAGGTGCCCCACGTCGATCCCGAGGCCAACGTGCTGGGAACCGGGCTGATTGGTGAGGGCATTGAGCGCAATGTGCTGCCGTCCACGCGTACTTTCGGTTTGAACCTTCGGCTCGTCTTCTGAGGCACTGACTCATGCGACTCATGAAATCCCAATTCGTTCGCCGCACCGTGATCAGCGCGATGACGCTGTCCCTCGTCGGGTGTTTTCAGGACGGGAGCCTGAATGTTGATCCCAACCGCTCCACCTCGGCGGACGCCGCGCAGCTGTTTTCCGGTGCGTCGCTCAAGTTCTCGCTGCTCCGCGTCGGCGAACTGACGTGGCCGGTGGCACTCTCGACTCAGATGTGGGCGTCCGGTGCCCGGTGGGGACTGGCGCAGGCGCAGTATGATCAGACGCGCGTTCGCAGCGCATGGGGGTCGATCTACACCGACGTCCTGAAGAATCTCCTGATCGCGACGCGCGAGGCTGAAGCGAAGACGCCGAAGCCGAACAACAGCATTGCGCAACTCAAGATCTATACGGCGTTCGTGTTTTCACAGACCACGTACCTCTGGGGTGACATTCCGTTCACCGAAGCCGCCACCGGTGACGTCGACAAGCCGAAGTTCGATTCACAGCAGACCGTGCTCAATGGCACGCTCGCGCTGCTGGATGCGGCGATCGCGTCGATCGATGCGAACTCGAACAAGATCGGTGCGCCGAACGATCTGTATTACGCCGGCGATATGGCGAAATGGCGTCGGTTCGCGAACTCGCTCAAGTTCCGCATTCTGATGTCGATGGTGGATGCGGATCCGACGAAGGCGGCGCAGATCGGACCGATGCAGGGCCTGCCGATGATCTCGGCACGCGCTGAGGAGATGAAGGTGCCGTATACCAATCAGGCCGGCCGGCAGAACCCGCGTTTCTCCTTCACGCAGATCTTCCGCGGTGGAGTGCAGCAGGATTGGTACGCCTCGAACGTGATGTTCGCCGAACTGCTGCCGTTCAGCGATCCACGCCTCCCGATCTTTTATCAGCCAGGCCCCGGCGCGGCTCCCGGACAGTTCGTGTCGCTGAACACCGTGGAGCCGTTCACGCAGACGGCGTCGCTGGTCAATCTCGGTCTGCTCCGGGCCGACTTGCCCGAGGTGTCTTTCTCGCTTTCCGAGCAGCAGCTGCTCGAGGCCGAAGCGATTGCGCGCGGCTTCTGGACCGGTGGACTCTCGGCGGCCGATGCACGCTATCGGACGGGTGTCCGTGAGTCGATGAGTGTCCTTGGGGTTGCCACACCGGCGATCGACGCGTTCATCGCCGGCCTGCCCGCGTTGACGACCGCGAACTTCCGCCTCGAACTGAATCGGCAGCAGTACCTGGATCTCTTCATGCGCCCGCTCGAAGCATGGGTGCAGTGGCGGCGGAGTGGTCCTGCAGGGAGTGAGTATCCCACGCTGCAGGTTCCGCAGGGGGCGCTGGTCGGTGGTCTGGTCCGACGCCTGCTCTATCGCAACGAGGAGATCACGTCGAACCCGAATACTCCGAACCCGGTACCGCAGCAGAACGTTGCAACCTGGTTCGACAGGTGAGCGCGTTCCATCGCGGCATCATCATCGCCGCGGCGGTCGCGGCGGTGATGGTGCCGGCAGAGCTGACCGCGCAGTCGGCGGTGCGTGTTCGCATCGTGACCGACTCGGGAACGATCGATGTTGCGTTGGCTCCCGACAAAGCGCCGCTGACGGTCGCGAATTTTCTCCGCTATGTGGATGAACATCGGTACGACGGTGGCTCGTTCTATCGTGCGGTGACACTCCAGAACCAGCTCCCGGCGGCGCAGCAGCCGCAGATCGAAGTCATTCAGGGTGGTATCGACAGCGATTCAGCCAAGCGGTTGCCGCCGATTCCGCACGAAACGAACGACAAGTCCGGCATTCGGCACACGGACGGTGTGATCAGCATGGCGCGCGGTACTCCCGGAAGCGCGTCGAGTGAGTTTTTCTTCGTGATCGACGACCAGCCGGCGCTGGACTTCGGCGGGAAGCGGAATCCGGATGGGCAGGGGTTCGCCGCCTTTGGTCGCGTGATCAAGGGGATGGACGTGGTGCGCCGTATCCAGCGCATGCCGAGCGCCGGACAACCGCCGCAACGGATGGTCACGACGGTCCGGATCCGGACCGTCAGTCGCATCGAGTGAGCTCACGCAGCGCCGGGGGCATGACTCCCGGCGCGGCGTGACCAGCGCCCGATGCGCAGCGCGACGCCCCGTGGGTCGCGGATGTGCCAGGGACTGCACTGCGCGCAGCGCCCGCACTGGACCAAACACAAGGGGGACCAGCGATGATCGCTGGTCCCCCTTCGGCTTGATCGAACGCAACACAACTAGATCGGGGTGACAGGATTTGAACCTGCGACCTCCTGCTCCCGAAGCAGGCGCTCTACCGGGCTAAGCTACACCCCGAAATCAGTAAGCTTTTTTCACCGCATGCGCCCGGAGAGAGTCGAACTCCCAACCTTCTGATCCGTAGTCAGATGCTCTATCCAATTGAGCTACGAGCGCAGTCTGCATTTTTAGGGCAGGCCGAGCAAACTAGGCCAGTTTCCCTTGCAGGTCAACCCGAATCGGGAGATTCGGTGACAGTGCGCATACCAGGTGCCGCAACGAAAATCGGGCCCCGATTTCCCGGGGCCCGATGAGCGGTACAAGACTCGAACTTGTGACCTCCACGATGTCAACGTGGCGCTCTAACCAACTGAGCTAACCGCCCGACGAACACGCCAACACAAGAGCGGGAAACGGGACTCGAACCCGCGACCCCAACCTTGGCAAGGTTGTGCTCTACCAACTGAGCTATTCCCGCAACGCGCCTGCACCCGCTGTCCTGCCCCGCAATCCGGCCTGCCGCCCCGGACCATCCCGTTCCATGGAGGTGAGGGGAATCGAACCCCTGACCTCTTGAATGCCATTCAAGCGCTCTACCAACTGAGCTACACCCCCGGGACTGCTCTCCCGCGCGACGTCACGTCAAGTCGTCAGGAACCGCAAAGGGTAGCCGCGAGTACTACCGATGTCAAGGTAATCACTGGCGATTTCCCGCTATTCGCATAGATTGCAACGCTTACGCCAGACCTGCTGGGTGGCCCTGGGAAGTCGGTACGGCAACCATCACGCCACCTGCGGCGTATGGATGATGTCCTGCTACTGACTGCGGGACTGCTGATGCTGCGACTCAGCGCCGATCGTGGCGCTCGCGTGGTTCGGGATCGCTCGCGCCCCCGAACCACGCTTCCAATTCGCGAGTTCCGACTGAGGTTTTTTCATACACATGGCAGACGTGAAGCGCCGGCGCCGCAAGGCGACGCCTGCGGGGATCGCCCCGACGGAGCCCGAACGCGACATCCTCGATCAGTATCTCTATGAAGTCAGCACCTACCCGCTGCTCAAGGGAACGGAAGAGATCGAGTTGGCGCGAAAGATCCGTGCCGGGGACCCTGACGCCCTTCAGGAATTGGTGAAGCGAAACCTCCGCTTCGTCATCTCTGTGGCCAAGAAGTACCAGAATCGTGGCCTGCCGCTGATCGATCTGATCGGCGAGGGGAACGTCGGCCTGCTCACAGCCGCCCGCAAGTTCGATCCGGATCAGGGCGTGAAGTTCATTTCGTACGCCGTCTGGTGGATCCGGCAGGCCATCTTGTCGTCCCTCGCACGTCAGGGGCGCACGGTCCGCGTGCCGCTCAACCGCACGGCCGACCTGTCTCGCATCATCAAGGCGTCGGAGATCCTGCGGCAGAAGCTCCGTCGTGAGCCGAGTCCGGAAGAACTGGCGCAGCTCACCGGCCTCTCGGTTGACGTGGTGCAGTCACTGGCCGCGTTGAATACCGGCGACGTCCGGCTCGATGCCCCCATGGATCCGGAGGGTGATCGCTCGCTGATCGAGCGCTTCGTCGCCGATGAGATGCCGGATACCGAGGAAGAGGCGATGAATCGCTTCCTCAACGACGAAATCGAACAGGCACTCAACACCCTGCCGCCGCGCGACGCCAAGGTGCTTCGCCTCTATTTCGGCCTCGAAGGCGGACGGGAACACACTCTCGAGGAAATTGGCTCGATGCTCGGAGTGACGCGCGAACGGGTGCGGCAGCTGCGCGATCGCGCACTGAAGCGCCTCCGCGAAGGTGACGTGGGACGTGCGCTGGGGTCGTTCGCCGCGTAGGCCCGCCCGCCCGGCTGGATCCGCAGCACTCAACAGGGGGCAGCCGGTGGTTTGCGGCTGCCCCCTGTCGTATTCTCTGTCCTGAGCTCACACCGCCCCTGTTCCTCGCGCCCCGATGATCGAACTGAAGGACGTCCACAAGGCTTTCGGCCCAAAGCGGGTGTTGGCCGGCTTCTCGCTCACCGTGCAGGAGGGTGAGACGATGGTCATCATCGGCTTTTCCGGCACCGGCAAGTCGGTGGCGATCAAGCACATGGTGGGCCTGCTCCGACCTGATGCGGGCAGCGTCAAGGTCGACGGGCAGGAGGTGCCGAAGCTCAACCGCAAGGAGCTGACGGCGCTCCGCGCGCAGATCGGCTACGTGTTTCAGTTTGCCGCGCTGTTCGATTCGCTCACGGTGGGTGACAACGTGGCGATGGGGCTGCGCAAGCAAGGGCTGTTGACCGACGCTGAGATCAGCACGCGCGTTGCCGAAGCGCTCGACCTGGTCGATCTGCCGGGCACCGAATCACGTTTTCCGGCGGAGCTGTCCGGCGGCATGCGCAAGCGCGTCGGCATTGCCCGCGCCATCGCCCTGCGGCCGAAGTACATCCTGTACGATGAGCCGACCACCGGCCTCGATCCCGTCACCAGTGCCGTCATCGACGAATTGATGGTGCGCATGCGTGATCGGCTCGGTGTGACGGGCATCGTCATCACACATGACATGCGCAGCGCCTATCGCGTCGGCACACGCATCGCCATGCTCTACGAGGGCACGGTGCGTCAGGTCGGCACCGTTGATGAGATCAAGCACACGACCGATCCAGTCGTGCGCCAGTTCATCGAAGGGCGTGCCGAAATGGATCCCGCCGCCTGACCCGGACGCTGACGCGATGACCACTCCTGTCGAGGCACGACGCGAAGTCTCCGCGGGCGGTGTCGTCTACCGTGTGGTCGACAACGTGCCCATGTTCCTGCTGATTCGCGACAGCTATCGCAACTGGGGGTTTCCGAAGGGGCATCTCGAGTGTGATGAGGCGGCGCCCGATGCCGCCGTGCGCGAAGTGCAGGAGGAAACCGGTTTGCCGACGGTCACACTCCGCGCCGAAATCGACACGATCGACTGGTTCTTCCGCTTCCGCGGCAAGCTGGTGCACAAGATCTGCCATTTCTTCCTGATGGAAACCGACTGCTCTGCGACATTGCCGCAGCGCGAGGAAGGCATCACGGCCTGTCGATGGGCACCCTACGACGAGGCACGATCACTGCTTGCCTACGAAAACGCGCGCATCGTCCTCGAGCGCGCCCACGAGATCATCGCGGGTCGCGTGAGCAGGGATGTGCCCTGTCCTCCGCCGGCGTCCGAAGGGAGCTGAGCGTTTCCGGCGTGCGCGCGCCGCGGCGGGGCTTCGCGCTGCCGATGCGCGGTGGATCGGCGCCAGCCACGGCGCTGCTGCTCTGCTCGACGCGCGAACGACCGCGACAACTGCTCGCGCGAGCCTTCCCGCGCGGCCGTGCGCAGATCCATGTGGTTCGTGATGCCGATGGCATCGCCGGCGCGCTCGACACCATGCTGGTCGATGCGATCGTGGTCGATCTGCTGCCCGGTGTCGCGGCGGCGAGTGGCTGGCGAGCCATCGAACACGCGACGCGCCACGCACCGATTCCGGCCGTGGCGCTGATTGCGCCGCGTGCCCTGGAGCCAGTGCTGCTGGCCCGCCTGCACACCGCTGGAGTGGCGACGATCCTGATCGATGGTGTCGACGATGCCATGATCCGCGTGCTGTTGCAGCCCGCGCTGCTGGCCACGCGTTTCACGGCCCGTGCCGATGTGCTGCTCGATTCGCATGGCGTGGGCGTGCTGGCGGAGGCCGTCTGGCGCACCGGGGTGTCGCACGTCGGCCGCCTGACCTCGGTGACGGCGGTCGCGACACAGTTCGGGATGAGCCGGGAACACCTCGCCCGGACGCTCCGGGCCGCCGGTGCCCCGGGGCCGAAGCAGCTGCTCGAGCTGGTGCGGCTGCTGGTGGTCCAGACGCAGCTGGCGGCCGGGGTGCCGGTGGCGCTGGCGGCGCGCCGGTTGGGGTACAGTTCCGTCTCCCATCTGGCCCGATCGGCCAAGGCGGCCACCGGAACGACGCCCCGTGTCTGGGGGGCGCTCTCCCCGGAAACGCTGATCGCCCAGGCCGTGGCGCGTGGTCGTCCGGCGGGCGATCCCGATCATTCGTGACGTTCGCCGCGGCGTCGGTCCCCCCGACGTTACGATGGGTTGCCTATCCCGGGCTTTGTGATAATTTTCACAAGCTCTACCAGAACCGCCTCCGATCGTCTCCCACGACGTTTACCGACTGTCTGCCCAATGGCTGCCGAAACCACACTCCGCCCCGGTGAGATCAAGGACATTCTGCTGCGAGAAATCGAAGCGGCAGATCTGAACGAGATCGATGTCGATGAGGTTGGCACCGTCCTCGAAGTGAAGGACGGTGTTGCCCGTATTTACGGTCTCTCGAAGGCGATGGCCGGCGAAATGCTCGAGATCCGCGCCAGCGAGACCGGCGAGATCATCGTGGCCCAGGCGCTGAACCTCGAAGAGGACAACATCGGCGCCGTGGTGCTCGGCGACTACCTCAAGCTGAAGGAAGGCGATGAAGTCCGCCGCTCGGGCCGCGTGCTCGAGGTGCCGGTCGGTCACGCCCTCATCGGCCGCGTGGTCGATCCGCTCGGTAACCCGATCGACGGGCTCGGCCCGATCGTCACCACCACCAAGCGCAAGGTCGAGAGCCCGGCGCCTGGCATCATCGAGCGTGAGCCGGTGAAGCAGCCGCTGCAGACGGGTATCAAGGCCATCGACGCCATGATCCCGATCGGCCGTGGCCAGCGCGAACTGATCATCGGTGACCGTGGCACGGGCAAGACGGCGATCGCGATCGACACGATCATCAACCAGAAGGGCAAGGACGTCATCTGCGTCTATGTCGCCATCGGTCAGAAGGCGTCGACCGTGTCGAGCATCGTGGAGAAGCTGACGCAGGCCGGCGCGATGGAATACACCATCGTCGTTGCTGCCACGGCGTCCGATCCGGCCCCGATGCAGTTCCTCGCACCGTACGCTGGCTGCTCGATGGCCGAGTACTTCATGTATCACGAGGGCAAGGCCACGCTGTGCGTGTACGACGACCTCACCAAGCAGGCCGCGGCATACCGTCAGATCTCGCTGATCCTGCGTCGTCCGCCGGGGCGCGAAGCCTATCCGGGTGACGTGTTCTATCTGCACAGCCGCCTGCTCGAACGCGCCGCCAAGCTGTCGAGTGATCCGAGCGTGGTCGACAACAAGACGATCTTCGCGCCGGGTGGTTCACTCACCGCGCTGCCGATCATCGAAACGCAGGCCGGTGACGTCTCGGCGTACATCCCGACCAACGTGATCTCGATCACCGACGGGCAGATCTTCCTCGAAGGCGACCTGTTCTACTCAGGCGTCCGTCCGGCCGTGAACGTCGGTATCTCGGTGTCGCGCGTGGGTGGTTCTGCACAGACGAAGGCGATGAAGGGTGTCGCCGGCCGTCTGCGCCTCGACCTGGCGCAGTATCGCGAACTGGAAGCCTTCTCGAGCTTCGCCTCCGACCTCGACGCCGCCACCAAGCGTCAGCTCGATCGCGGCAAGCTGACGGTGGAAGTGCTGAAGCAGGGCCAGTACGCCCCGATGCTGGTGGAAGAGCAGGTGATGATCATCTACGCCGTGACGAACGGCCTGATGGATGACGTGAACCCGAACACCGTCAAGGAGTGGGAGACGGGCTTCCATGCGTACATGAAGGCCAGCCACCCGCAGATCGGCGACGCGATTGCCAGCGAGAAGGTGTTGTCGAAGCCGAACGAAGCGGCGCTGCGCGACGCGATTGCGCTGTACAAGAAGGTGGCGGCGCCTGCCGCTGCCCGCTGATTCCGCGTAACACGGCAGCCTGACGCACCATGGCCAAGGGTCGCGAGCTCAAGGGACGGATCAAGTCCGTCGAGAACACGAAGAAGATCACGCGCACCATGGAAATGGTGGCGACGTCGAAGATGAAGCGTGCCGTCGATCGGGTGGCGGCGGCGCGGCCGTATGCGGCGGCGCTGGCGGAGGTCATCGGTGATCTGTATTCGGAGGAACTGGCCGAGCAATTCCCGTTGCTGCGGCAGCCGGCACAGATGCGTCGGGTGGCGCACATCATCCTGACGTCGAATCGCGGCCTCTGTGGCGGGTTCAACGCCAATCTGGTGAAGGAAGCGCGGACGCAGCTGGCCGCACTCGAGGGCCGTGGGCTGCAGGTGGAATTGCATGTCGTGGGCAAGAAGGGCATCGGCTACTTCAAGTACGTGAATCGTGCGATGGCGGCGCAGCGGATCGACATCAGCGACAAGCCGACGGCGGCCGATGCGTCGTCGCTGGTGGATTCGCTGATGGCGCGGTTCATCGCCGGCGACCTCGACGCGGTGTTCGTCACCAGCTCGAAATTCAACTCGGCGATCTCGACACCACCGCAGACGACGCAGGTGTTGCCGGTGAAGCCACCCTCGGGTGGATCACTCAAGCGCGACTATCTGTTGTCACCGTCGGCAGAGGCGATTCTCACCGAGCTGCTGCCGGCGTACGTCAGCAACTCGGTGTATCGTGCGCTGGTGGAGACGGTGGCCGCCGAACAGGGCGCCCGTCGCACGGCGATGAAGAATGCGACCGACAACGCGACCGACATGCTGAGCACGTTGCGACGCACGTACAACCGCGCCCGTCAGGCGCAGATCACGCAGGAAATCGCCGAGATCGTTGGCGGCGCCGCAGCACTGCAGGGCTAGTACGCACCGCTGATTCACGACCAGAACCCCGAGACGGATCTTCATATGGCAGCAACAGCAACTCCCGCGGCGGTGACCGGCAAGGTGGTGCAGGTCATCGGCCCAGTGCTCGACGTCGAGTTCGAGGCGGACCATCTTCCCGAGTTGTACAACGCACTTCGCATCGACGAGACGCTTGCCGATGGCACGCGGATCAAGGTGACACTCGAAGTGCAGCAGCACATCGGTCGGAACCAGGTGCGTACGGTTGCGATGAGCAGCACCGACTCGGTGGTGCGCGGCATGGATGTGCTGGACACGGGCAGCCCGATCATGGTGCCGGTTGGCGCCGCGGCGCTTGGCCGCATCCTGAACGTGCTCGGTGATCCGGTCGACAACGGCGCTGACATTCCCGCCGACTCGCCGCGCTGGCCGATTCATCGCAAGCGCCCCGACTTCGTCAACCTCGAACCGAAGACGGAAATCTTCGAGACGGGCATCAAGGTCATCGACCTGATCGCCCCGTTCGTGAAGGGTGGCAAGATCGGGTTGTTCGGCGGCGCCGGCGTGGGCAAGACGGTCGTCATTCAGGAGCTGATCAACAACGTCGCCAAGGCACACGGCGGCAAGTCGGTGTTCTGTGGCGTGGGTGAGCGCACGCGCGAAGGGAATGACCTCTACCTGGAATTCCAGGAAGCGAACATTCTCGACAAGGTAGCGCTCGTGTACGGGCAGATGAACGAGCCACCGGGAGCGCGCCTGCGCGTGGCGCTGTCGGGTCTCACCGTCGCCGAGTATTTCCGCGACACCGAGAATGCCGACGTGCTGGTGTTCGTGGACAACATCTTCCGCTTCACGCAGGCCGGTTCGGAAGTGTCGGCGTTGCTTGGCCGCATGCCGAGCGCGGTGGGTTACCAGCCGACGCTGGCGTCGGAGATGGGCGACCTGCAGGAGCGCATCACCTCCACGCGCAACGGCTCGATCACCTCGGTGCAGGCCATCTACGTGCCGGCTGACGACATCACCGACCCGGCACCGGCCACGGCATTCGCGCACCTCGACGCGACGGTCGTGCTCTCGCGCCCGATCTCGGAACTCGGCATCTATCCCGCCGTCGATCCGCTGGCGTCATCCAGCCGCATTCTCGACAAGCAGTACATCGGCGAGCGCCATTATCGTGTGGCGATCGAGACGCAGCGCATCCTGCAGCGCTACAAGGAACTGCAGGACATCATCGCGATCCTTGGCATGGACGAACTGTCCGAAGACGACAAGAAGATCGTGGGTCGTGCGCGGCGCATTCAGCGCTTCATGTCGCAGCCGTTCCATGTGGCCGAGCAGTTCACCGGTATCTCGGGCAAGTTCGTGAAGCTCGAGGAGACGATCAGCAGCTTCGACCGTTTGTGCGCTGGTGAGTTCGATCACCTGCCGGAGCAGGCGTTCTTCATGTGCGGCGGCGTGGAAGACCTGATGGCGAAGGCTGACGCGATGGCGAAGGCGTGATGCTGACGGTCTCCGTGATCTCGCCCGAGAAGGTGCTCTTCGAGGGCCAGGCGAGTGGTGTGGTGGCGCCTGGTCACGACGGCGAGCTGGGCATTCTGCCGGGCCATGCGCCGTTGATGACGGTGTTGGGGCGCGGGGTGCTGCGTCTGGACGGTGCCGGCGCGGTGCAGCGCTTTCAGGTGGAGGGCGGGTTTCTGCAGGTCGTCGACAACACGGTGCGGGTGGTGACGGAGTCGGCGACGGCGCTCTGACTGGCGCGAAGGGCGGTGTGGGCGTGATGAGCGGCGGTGATCCCTGGGTGGGTCGCCGCCGCTCTGTCGTCTCGTTTCTGGGCGCGTCGCGGGCGGAGTGAGCGTCATGACGATTTTGCTACCGTTGCGCACAGGCGGGCGTTACAATTCATCCTCTGTCGAGGCATCGTCGGCCTCTGCTTGCTGCATTCACTCCGCCTGAGGTCTTCTGCCGATGCGCTCTGGATTCGTCCGAGTACTGCGGACCCTAAGCTTGATTCTGCTCGCCAGCAGCGGCGTCGCGCGCCATGCGCTGGCGCAACGCCCCACGGCTCGCCTTGGCGGTCGCGTGACCGACGTCGCGAACGGCCGACCGCTGCAGGGCGTGCGCGTGACCGTGGTTGGGACACAACTGGCCGTTGGGACCAACGCAGATGGTCGCTACACGATCATCGGGATGCCGACCGGTGTGGTGGAGGTGCGTGTCCAGTTCATCGGCTTTCAGTCGATGAAGCGTCCGATCACCCTCGCGGCGGGGCAGAGCGCGACGCTCGACTTCGCGCTGACCGCCGCCGCCACGCAGCTCGACGCGGTGATCACGACGGCGACGGGCAGCCAGCGCAAGCTGGAAGTCGGCAATACCGTCTCAACAATCGATGCGGCGGCATTGGTGGCTGTGAATCCCGTCACCAACATCGGTGATCTGCTGGTCGGTAAGGCCGCCGGTGTGCAGGTCCTGGGCGGCAACCTGACCGGTTCCAGCCAGCGCATCCGTATTCGTGGCACGAACTCGGTGTCGCTGAACAACGAGCCGATCTTCTTCATCGACGGCGTTCGGATGACGTCGGACAACAACTCGTCGTCGATCGGCATCGGCGGAACGAATCCCAGCCGCCTGAATGACATCAATCCCGAGGACATCGAGTCGATCGAGGTCGTCAAGGGGCCGGCGGCGAGCACACTCTACGGGACCGATGCGGCGAACGGCGTGATCGTCATCCGCACCAAGCGGGGCAAGGCAGGTCCGGCGCGGTGGAGCTCATGGTTCGAGTCCGGCAACATCACCGACAACAACCGCTGGCCCGCGGCGTACCGCGGCTGGCGGACCGGCACGACAGCGACGACCAACTCGGTGGCGACCAACTCGGTGCAGTGCCTGCTGCCGGATCGCGCTTCGGGCGTGTGCACGCAGGATTCAGTGACGGCGTTCAATGTCTTCAACGACGCTCGTACGTCACCGTTCCTCAGCGGCAATCGCAACCAATACGGGCTGAGCGTCGGCGGCGGCACGGACATCGCCCGTTACTTCGTGAGCGCAGAATTCGAGAACGAACTCGGGCTGCTTGGCGTGCCGGCGATCGCGGCGTCGCAGTTCACCGCCCGCACCGGCACGGCACTGCAGTCGAACCAGCTGCGGCCGAACGAGTATCAGCGCACGAACATCCGCGCCAACCTGAACTTCACACCGAGCAGCAAGAGCGACGTCGCGTTCTCGTCGACCTACCTGCAGAGTGATCAGCGC
>JANMHB010000125.1:0-24040 GCA_031374935.1 Gemmatimonadaceae bacterium
GGGTGGCAACCTTTCACGGGGCAGGAGGACGCTGCATGGCAGAGACGATGGACCGCGGCTCGTCGCCTATGGGCGACGAAAAGCCGCGAAAGAGCACGCGAGGGTTCGCCAGCATGGATCCGAACCGGCAGAAGGAAATCGCCTCGAAGGGCGGCCGGGCGGCACATGCCAAGGGTACCGCACACGAGTGGTCCCGCGACGAAGCCCGCAATGCCGGGAAGAAGGGGGGCGAGATCGTCAGTCGCGATCGCGCTCACATGGCCTCGATCGGCCGGGAAGGTGGCGGTGCACGCAGCCGAAACCGTCGCGGCGGCACCGACGAGACGCGCCGCTAGTTCGCATGGGTTGATCCTCGGTGCTCCCTGCGCGCACAGCACTGCCGCAGTGTGTCACTGATGGTCACGCACGACACAACAAAGGGTGCTCCGACTCGGTGACGGAGCGCCCTTTGTCACATGCATACCTCAGCTCCAGCGCCGCTCATACGTTCTCGCATCGAACTTCTTGTACGCCAGGTCGATCGACATGTAGCGGATGGTCCCCAGCACCGGTCGACGCGTCCACGGCCGGTCGAACTTCCCCAGGCACCACTGAATGCCGCCGTAGCTGCTCGGATCACGCCCGTCGAGCGCATACTTGTTGTTGAGCGTCACCATGATCCGCAGCGCGTCCTCGAAGCTCGCGCTCCAGAGCACGATGTACTTCCCCCAGTACATCCGCATCACGTTGTGAATCGAACCGGTCGTGACCAGCTCCCGCTGTGCCGCGTTCCAGAGCGGGTGATGGGTTGCAGCCGCTTCGAACGTCGCCAGGTCGTACACGTAGTCGCGGGCGTCCGACGCGTGCCGCGCCATGTTCTCGCGCACCCAGTTCGGCAAGCCGGCCAGCGTGCCGAACGCGGAATTCCGGACGCAGAAGTTCAGCGACAGTTCGCGCCACGTCAGCAACTCGTCGTAGAACTTCTCCACCTCCGCCGGCTGTCCCCGATCACGCACCGTGCGCGCCACCTCGGCCGCGCTGATCTGGCCGAAGTGCAGGTACGGCGACAGATGGCTCGAGCCGTCGGCGTCGCCCGGATCGTTGCGACGTTCGGAGTAGTTCGGCAGTGCGTCGGTGCAGAACCTGTCCAGTCGCGCACGAGCGGCATGCAAACCGGGAGGCACCTGTGTCACCGCAGCCACCGTGTGATCGATCTCGCAGCGGGCGAGTTCCGCCGCCACATCGGCGGCATCCATCGTCGCCAGCGGCAACACCTCGAGATCGAGCGACCGAAGGACGCGCGCCGGCATCGCCACCCTCGGTGGTACGTCGCGCACCGGCTCCAGCGACAGGTCACGCAGGCGCGCGATCTTCGGCCGGATCGTTCGGGCCGCATACTCCTCCTTCTGGAACGCGGCGGCCGGCACGACGGCGTGTGACTCCACCGCCTGCATCCGGCACCCGACGCGCTGCGCCACCCGCGCTGATCGCGCGTCGACGCCAGCCGTCGGCAGCGCATCAGTGACGATCAGGACTGCGCGTTCCGCCACGCCATCCAGCACGCGATTGTCGTCTGCGATCGTGCGGCGAAGGTGGAATGCATACGTGAGTCCAAGCAGGTCGGCGCGCTGGTGCAGCTCAATGGCATTGCCGATGATCATCGCGTGCGTGCGGTCGTTCGCGAATTCGTAGTGCGGATTGAGCCCCTGATAGATGAGGAGCGGCTTGCCAAGCCGGTCTGCCTCGAGGGTTGCCTGACGGAGTGCCCAGTTCTCCTCGAATCGCTGCGTGCTCTGCATCCAGTAGAGGACGAAGTCGCCCTCCGGCCGCAGGCGGATGTGGTTGAGCGAGGTGCTGCGCAGCGCGAGCTGGTCGCGTACGAACTGGGAGTCGAGTTGATGCATGATGTTGCGGTTGGAACCTTCTGTGCGTCCGGGGTACAGATGTTTCAGCCGGTGTGGTTGTTCCCCACGGCGCGCCCGGGGTGGTTGACCGGATGGGTCTGCGTGAATAACTTCAGTTGACTGTGCGTGGTGCCGATACAATCATTTGTTCAGGCGCCTACAGAGTCGGGGCTGTAGCTCAGTTGGTAGAGCGCTGCAATCGCACTGCAGAGGTCAGGGGTTCGATTCCCCTCAGCTCCATCGTGTGATTGCCAGAGCATTGCCCGCCGCTGTTCGGTAGGACGGAGAGTTCCAATGACAGCGTGCGTGGCCCAGCTGATTGCAGGGGCGATGAATCCAATGGATTTGTCGCCCCTCGTCGTTTTCCGGCCAGTCGCTTCCGGCGATGCCCATGCGGCGCGACAGGACTGAAGCGGGCAACGCGTCCCCTTGGACGACGTTCTGACCGAACGCGGCCATGGCGGGTCAATCGCCTCATCTGCCGATGTCACGGCGCGGCACTGCCGTAGCGGAGGGTTCGCAGATCATCGCGCAGCGCCCGAAACAGCTCGGCGTTGAAGCGGTTCTCCTGTTGTTCCGCCGGTCCGTCGAACTCACTGAACGCTGAACCGCTCAGGCCACCGAAGAAGCGGATGATCGCCGACTCCTGCACCGAGAAGCGGAACTCGCGTGTGATGTACGTCTGGCCGCCCGCGCCGGTGCGAAAGCTCACCTTGGCCGTCACGCCGCCCTGCTCGAAGGGACGCCGCAGTGGTGACTTCAGCATCGAGGCCGCGAAGAGCGGCAGCTGCCACTCGGGGGCACGATCAAAGCGGAACACCCAGCCCCGTTCGGCTGGCGCGCGGAGGAACACCATCGACCCCTGCATGCCGCGCATGCCAATCGTGAAGATCGAGAGCTTGGTGCTCGCATCCATCGTCAGTCGCAGCGTGTCGGGCATCGCTTGCGCCGCGCCATCGAGTGGAATCAGTCCGCCGTTCAACACGCGCAGTCGCAACGTGAACGCACGATCGCCCGCGGCGGCATCCAGCCAGCGAGCGCCGCGCGCATCACGCAGCACGATGTGGTAGGCTGATGGTGACACATACTTCGCCACGAACTTGGCGTAGAGCGGGAACCCGTCCTTGAGCCAGTCGGGATGCACCGTCGTCACGATCGTCAGGGCGGTACTGCCATCGGTCAGGCGTTGTGCGTGCAGTGTGTCGAGCGAAAACATTCGGCCGAGTGCCGCCGTCGTCTTCGGCAACGTGCTGCGGACATCGGCGCGCAGGTCGGCATCACTGCGACCTTCGGCGCTGCCAAGCAACGCACGAATGCCCGCGCCCCAGTCGTTTGGAGTCACGCTGCCGAGTGCGAAGTCCACCGCGGTGCGCCACTCGTATTCGCCCTCCTTGCCCAGCCGCGTGAGTTGCGTGAGATGTCGAGCGTCGGCCAGCCGATCGGGGAACGGGGCGCTTTCGCGCGGTGTGAACCGGTAGCGCGCGTCGGGCATCGACACCCCTTCTGCCATCAGGAGCCGCGTTCTCGCGTCCGGCCGCGACGTCCAGGTGGTCGTGTCGTCGAAGATGACCGAGGGCGAGAGCGCACGTTTCCCGATTTTCGCGCGGGCGGCGGCGTAGAAGGGGGTGCGTTCGACGCCCAGGTAGCGGCGATGGAGGGCGTCGGCGAAGGCCACGCCATTTGCCTGCGCCTGCGTCGGCGTCGAGCCGAAGGCATCCCACCCGGGGCGACAGGCGGTGGCGAGCGGAGCGCTGAGCAGCAGGAGCGCGGCAAATCGGCGTGGTTTGAGGCGAGGGATCACTGGAGGGAAAGTAGCTGCCCCGGTCTGCTGGCCGGTGACGCGCGCCTGGATTCGACTGGTGTGGGCATCTCCCCTTGAAGGGCGATGTTGAGGGGCGTAGTTTCACGGAATCCGGCGGCCGTGAGGTGGTCGGGTTGCAGTGCCCCTTGGTGTAACTGGCAACATGTCTGATTCTGGATCAGAAGAGTCCTGGTTCGAGCCCAGGAGGGGCAATAGGTAAAGCCCGGCGGTGCCTGTGCTCAGGCGCCGCCGGGCTTTTTGTCTTCTGCGGTGCGGCTCTCGCGATCCCAGGGAGCCGGCACTTTCCCCAGCAACACGGCCTCGACCTTCTTCACGCGCGCCGCCCGCGTCTCCGCGCGCTTTGCTGACGACACCATGTAGGCGAGGCCACGTTGCTTACCGGGGCTCAGTCGCTCCCACGCCTGCCGCACCCGGACCTTGGCGGACAGCAGCGCAGCGAGTTCGTCCGAAATGTCGACGTCGTCCTGCGGCGACACACGGAAGGACACCTCGACACTGCTGCCGATCCGCAGACCCGCTGCCTTCAGCCCGTCCTTCGGCAGCATTAAATACCATTTGCCTCGAGCCGGCTGCCATGCACCCTTGACGGGGACACCGCTCACGTCCGCCTCGATGCGAAGCCGGGCATGTTGGTCCAGCGGGAGTGCGGCATGCAGTGACGGATCGAGATAGACCACCGTGTAGTGGTACGTTCCGACCGCGTGTCGCGCGATGCGCGTCTCAAAGACATACTCGAAATAGGACATCGGTATCTCCGTCGATTCGGGGATTACAGGAGCGAATACGACGCCCCTCGATGCGGCCGCTGTGGCGCGCGTATCTCGGTCGGACCTCCAGTCATGTCGCGTGTACCGACCTCGCCGCGGAATGTCGGCAGTGGACATCACGCGAACTGCCAGGCGGCGCGCGTACGCGTCGTCAGCCGCGCGCGCGATTCGTCATGCCGCGTCCTGCGTGATTTGCAAGACGCCCGCACGACATCCGGCCGCAAAGAGCGCAAGGCCTCGGGTCGTCGCGTCGATCTCGACGTCGTTCAAATGCCTGAACGCCTCGCTGAGCGATCTCGCGATGGTCCCATACAGACGGCCAACCCGTGCGAAGGCGGCGGGTGGCAGTTCGACATGGACGGAGCGGCGGTCGCCGACGCCGCGCGCACGACGTGCATAGCCGGCGGATTCGAGACGGTCGATGAGCGCGGTGACCGCCCCGCTGGTCATGCCGAGTGCCGACCCGATCTCGGAGGGACGCCGCGGCCCGTGCTCGAGGAGGTTCAAGCACCGCAAGTCGCTCCGATGCACCCCAAGGCGCGCGGCGATCAGCGTATCGACTTCGTCGATGGCGGCGTAGACGTCGCGGCTGGCCGCGACGACCTGAGGGATCGTGCCAGGCAGGATGCCGCTGCGGGTATCGCCTGGCACACTCGCCGCCGCGGCCGACTCCGTCAGGACGGGTGCTGTGGCGCCACGACGACGTTTCGCGCTCTGCTTGTCCGACATACAGGAAACCTCTTGATGGAAAAGATGCTTTGCGGTAAAGTAATACGGTCACAGCGCCTGCGCCTCGAGACGGCCGCTTCGGCTTGGGGTCAAGGTTACCGGCACTCCGCCGGCATCGGCCCCGCGATGTGACCACCACCCCATGGGAGTCTGAATGTCCACCAAGAGTAGCGAGCCTGCGGCGGCACCCGCCGCGACCACTGTCGTCCCAGACCTCCTCGACACAGGGGCGGCACCATCCGGCATGCCGGACCCGGCACAGCTGCGACAGCTGCACGCGGCGTCGGCTGTAGCCTATCCGTTCACCGCACTGTGCAAGGAGGGCAAGCTGACCGAGGCGTCGGCGACCTTCTGGGCAGATGACATCACGAGTGTCGAGCCATTTCCGGGGCCATACGCGGTGCTCACGGGCCGAGACGCCGTCAATGGCAAGGTCGAATACTGGTCACGTGAGAACACCATCCATTCGGTTGCGGTGGAGGGTCCGTTCGTCAACGGTGATCAATTTGCGCTGCGCTTCTCGCTGGACTGCACGATGAACGCGAGCGGCATGCGTTCGGTGCAGCACGAGACGGCGCTGTACACCGTCAAGAATGGCCGCATCGTCGAGGAGCGATTCTTCGGGATGTTCTGACGCGGCGAACTGCTCAGCCAGAACGCCTGCTGACGGCGCCAGATCGCGCTGGGTTGCGCGTCCGGTCACACATTTCTTCCGGTCAGCCACATTCTGGATCAGAAGAGTTTAGGTTCGAGCCCTGGAGGGGCAATGCATGAGAGCCCGGCTGCCGAACTGGCGGTCGGGCTTTCGTTTTTCCTGGCTGCGCGGCTTTCACCGGCGGCTCGCGGGCGCCAGCTTTCCTCGATGATGCCGCCAGCCACCGTCACCCCGGCGACCGACTCGATCCGCAACGCGGTCCTTGCCGTCCTTCGAGCCAATCGGGGACGCGTGGCCGCGACGTACGGTGTCCGCGACTTGCGGCTGTTCGGATCGGTGGCGCGCGGTGAAGCGACCGCTGGCAGCGACGTCGATCTGGTGGTGGAGTTCGACCCGGAAAGGATTACGCTGACCTCGTTCCTCGACTTCACCGATGACCTCGAAGCGTTGCTCGGGCGTCGCGTCGACGTTGTCTCGCTGGAGAAGTTGGCGCCGAGACTGCGGGCGCAGGTCGAAGCCGAGGCGGTCCGCGTTGCGTGATCCGCGAATCGATCTCGAACGCATCCTCATCTGTGCCGAGAAGGTGATCGAATACGCGGGTGCGCTGACGTTCGAGGAGTTCATCCACGATGGGCTCCGCTGCGACGCCACACTGCGCAACCTCGAGATCATGGGTGAGGCGGGACATTCGCCGCCTGTATTCCGTATTCGCGAAGACCGAACACTCGCGTCGTGACATTTGTGTTAACGGAACACAGGAGATAATATTCGGTATTCCCGAATACAGAATGGAGCCGCCGTGTCGAAGGTCCTCCGTCCGTTGGACGTCGCCGTAGCCCTGAACATCGCCTTCCGGCCGAACCCGACCTTCGCGACGCTCGCCGCCGATGTGGGCATCAGCCAGAGTACGGCGCATCAGGCCGTGATCCGCTTGGTCGGAGCCGGCCTCGTCCGAAGCGAGCGGAAGCGGTATCAGGCGAATCTCGCCGCACTCGAGGAATTTCTGTTGCACGGCGTCCGCTACGCCTTTCCTGCGCAGCGGGAAGCGCGGCGGCGCGGCGTGCCGACGGCGCATTCGGCCCCCGTCTTCCGCCACGAGCTCGACAGTGACGTGGACCCGGTCGTCTGGCCATCAGCCAAGGGGACAGTCGTCGGAGCGGCCGTGGCGCCACTACTCGACACGGCGGCGGAGCTCCCCGGACGGCGCCCCGATCTCTACGATGCGCTCGCGTTGGTCGATGCGCTGCGCATCGGCACGGCGAGGGATCGCGAAGTGGCCGCTCGGCTGCTGTCGGAACAGCTGCAGCTGGTGGCCACGTGACTTGTACGCGGTCGAACGTTGACAGCGACCAGCGCTTCCTGTCGATCAGTGCAGGAGCGATACACACGGAGCAATGCACATGACCGAATGGGCGGGAAACCGAAACGCCCCTGCCGTGAAGCGTTTGGCCGCAGTTGCCGAAGCAGTGGGGGAGTCACTGCGCGCACGCGTGGTGTTCATCGGCGCCGCAGTCCTGCCCCTGCTCGAAACCGAAGCAGACGTCCTCGGATCGCTGCGGGCAACGAAGGACGTCGATGGCGTCATCGCAACGACGACGTATACGCAGAAGGCGAAGGTCGAAGAGGAGCTGCGCGAGCGCAGGTTCCGCCACATGCACGAACCTCCGACACACGCTGATCGATGGCGCGCTCCTGATGGCACCATCTTCGACCTTGTGGGTTGCGGTGCCCATACCGGTGGCACCGGTAATGCGCATGACGCGTGGGTCATCCAGACGTCGGTCACCGCGGATTTGCCGCCGACAGTGCGTCACGCGAGCGCAGTCGGACTGCTCCTGCTCAAGTGCGGCGCGTACGGTGACAGAGGACGGCAACGGCCGCTCGGGAGCAAAGATCTCGCGGACATCGTCACGCTGTGTGCGACACGACCCTCGATAGTGGAGGAAGTCAGGGCAGCTCCTGATTGGGTCGGCACGGTCATTTCGGACGCGATCACGGGAATTCTGGATGCGCCGAGATCGCGGAGTGCTGTGGCGACACATGTCGGCGAACGTGAACCATTGATTCCCGATCTTGTGACTGTCGTCGAGGCGAGACTGCATGAATTGGCGCAACGTGCCCGTAGCCACGGCTCGTCGGGTTGATCTGCGACCGGGTCAGGCGGCACGCGCAGGCGATCCCCGACGGTTGTGGTCGTGCCCTCGCCGCCCAGCTCGGTGGGTCAGCAAGCGGCGACGTCCGGGTCACACATTTTTTCTGGTCAGCCACATTCTGGACCTGAAGAGTCCAGGTTCGACAGTTCCGGTGACAGTGCACTCATCGCAGCGATTTGCAACGTCGGTGACAGTCACCGCACCGAGGCCCCTCGCCCCTTCGGTTGCGTGGGGGGGGCCGTCCACGGGTCGCGATTGCAGCGACGGGCAACGTCGGCCTCGCGAGTCGCGCGGGACACGCATCAGAGTGTCACCGAATCACGCGCCAATCATCGTTTGCCTGCGATGAGTGCACTGTCAACGATCCTGTGATGAGTGCACTGTCACCGATACCCGCCGATCTCCGATCCCTATTTGCGGTGCGCGACCGGCCAACACACCGACGATCCGAGTCGCGAGTGTTGTGCATAGCAACTACGAACGAGCGAATCGCAGGATCGGCGCAAAGTCTCCCTGATCTGCCGCCCGAAGAGCCGCGAGGTAATTCGAACGAACCTCCCCGGCGCTCGTGAGGTTTCTCGCACCCCAGTCGAATGGTGCTTGCTGGTGTGCATGCATCAGGGTGTCGGCCACCAGGCGGCTCCAGCGGCCGTTCCCGTTCGGAAAGGGATGCACCAGCACGACGCCGTGGTACAGACGCACGGCTACCTCGTCAGGCGGGAACACCGACTCGGCGAGCCACAACTGCGCGTCCTTCACACGCTCGCGCAGGGCGACACGAATGGTCGGCCAATGGACGCCGAGGTTCTTGTCGGTGCGCCGAGGCTCGCCTGCCCATCGCCATGTTTCGTCGAACATTCGACGGTGCAGGTCGAACAGAAAGCCTTCACTCAGTACCGTCGCCGACGTGTGACGCCGTCGATGGCGAAGCGCCCACTCCGTCGCGGACAGAATGTTCGTCTGTTCGAAGGCGTTGAGCTCGTCGACCGTCTCGATGCCGGACGGGATGAGGTCCGCCGCTTCGTCCGGATCGACCGGCGTGGCACCGGCGACGTGAACGCCGACGGCAAAGGTGCCCCGCCGCACTGGCGACGAGGCACTGCTCCCGTCTGGCGACGTCATGCCCCGTTGCCCGTTGGACGCTCGTCGCGGGGCGACGGATCGGTGAGCTCATCCCAGAGACCGCGCGGCCACTCGGCCAGGAGGCGACGGGTGAGGACTGCGATCTGCTGCTCCGTTTCGCTGACCGCCACGGTCTGTTGCTCGAGAGTCATCGTGTGCCCGGCGCGACCGACGAGCCGCTCGGCAAGCCGACGCGCTTGTGCCGTGACCATGACGTCGAGCGATCCCTGCCGCGGAATCAGTGCATAGACGAGATCGCAATCGAGCGCTTCAGCGGCGCGGCGGAGTGCATCGACGGTCGCTGTTCCGGCGACTTCCCGTGCCTCGAGCGCCTCGAGCGACTGCCGACTGATGCGCATCCGCGCAGCGAGGTGCGCGCTGCTCATGCCGAGCGCACGACGAATCGTGGCGACCCACCCCTGGCCAGGCGCTCGCGCCGTCCGAAGCGGTTGCCATGGCTCGAGCAGAGCGATGGCCTGGCGAAGCCGGAGCCACTGGGTGTCGGCGCGGGCGGGCATTGTGGTCCTGGTCGGACGGAAAGCGCGGCGTTGGGCGAGCGGACAGATAGAACGACACACACGATAGGCATAGTATAGACTGCATGTATCTATGTCAAGGGCAGTGTGTGCTATGCACTTATACCGTAGTGCAGGCTAGGAAATGCGCTTCTAAGGCAGCTGGAAGTGAATAGGCTGCTTCAAGTGGTCCCGATGCAGTCGACGTAGGAAACCATGTCGAACCGGGGGCCGTGGCCGTCGCCTCGAGCAGAGCGAAGGGACGGCGCGTCGTTTTCGTCCGTCGTCGCACGAGCACCCTGATCGTCGGTCACACGTGTGCCCTGATCAGCCACATTCTGGATCAGAAGAGTCCTGGTTCGAGCCCAGGAGGGGCAATTGCTGAACGACCGTCGGTGCCGACGAGGCGCTGGCGGTCGTTTGGTTTTCCTGAGGAGGTTCGCCCGTTGTCGGCGATGACTGCGGCGCAGATCTCACCGAATCGTACATAAAGGGATTGACCGTTCACCGGACACGCTGCAGTTTTCGCATGTCTCTGATATCTCGTACAGTCGGCTTGCTCGCGCAGACGCTTCGCGACGCCCGGAAACGGCGGGGCCTGTCCATCGCGCAGCTGGCCGCCATGGCTGCGGTCAGTCCGCGCCTGATCAGTGAGCTCGAGCGGGGAATGCGAGCGAATGTGTCGTTCGAGACGGCGGCGCGTCTGGCCGACCTCGTCGGCGCTGCGCTCACCTTCGAACCGCAGCCTGCGGATGCGGACGAGGCGGCACGTCGCCGGGCGGAACGGCGGAGACAACTGTGGACCGGCGAGCAGTCGACGCTGTCGCAGCATGGGCCGCCGCCGCCGGTTGATGCGGCCGAGCGACTGACGGCGGTCGCACGAGCATCGCGCTTGGCGACCGGGCTCCAGCGCGCACCCCGCGCGACCGCAGCCACCCGCGCAGCGACGTCAACGGAGTGACGAGCCGTGGGCGTGAAGGACAGGCGAACGATGCCGGTGATCCGTCGTTTCCAGCAGACTTCCTCGACTTCATTCGTGCCCTGAATGCTCACGCCGAGGACTACATGCTCGTCGGCGGATATGCCGTCGGCGTGTATGGTCATGTTCGCGCCACAAGCGACATCGATTTCTTCTACCACAGCATCTCGGATAATATCGTGCGGATTTCGGCTGAAGTCGATCACCCATTTCGGGTGAAGCCGATCAGCTGTTTCGGTCGAAGCCGATCACCTGTTTCGGTCCAAGTCGATCACCCGTTTCGGCTGAAGCCGATCACCTGTTTCGGTTGAAGCCGATCAGGGCATGACGTAGGGCGCGGGCGCTCACCGCCGGCACTACTCCTCCGGGACTTCCATCCGGAGCGAGGCAGTGCCAGCAGAGCGACTACCCATGCGCCACGTGTTCGAGGCCTTCCGCCTCGCGTTCGACCAGGGCCGGAGCCAGCGCGAGATCGCCCGCGCGCTTGGGCTTTCCCAGAGCACGGTGAATGACTACCTCCGCCGGTTTCGGGGGACGGGGCTGCCGTGGCCCGTGCCACCGGACGTGGATGAGGCGGCGGTCGAGGCCCGGCTCTTCGCGACCGACGCCGTCCCGGTCCGCGGTCGCGCCGTGCCCGACTGGGCGACGATCCACGCCGAGCTGAAGCAGAAGGGCGTCACCCTCCAGCTGCTCTGGATCGAGTACAAGCGGCAGGCGCCGGACGGCTATCAGTACACGCAGTTCTGTCAGCACTATCGGACGTGGGCCGACACGCTGGAGCCGGCGCTCCGCCAAGTGCACGTCGCCGGCGAGAAGACCTTCGTCGACTACGCCGGGCTCACGATGCCGGTGTACGACGTCGCGACCGACACGGTGCGCGAGGCGCAGATCTTCGTCGGCGCGCTCGGCGCGAGTCATCTCATCTTCGCCGAGCCGACGTGGACGCAGACGCTGCCGGATTGGATCGGCTCGCATGTCCACATGGTCGAGTATTTCGACGGGGTCACGGCGCTGATCGTCCCCGATAATCTGAAGTCGGGGGTCACGTCGCCGTGCTACTATGAGCCCATCGTGCACGCGACGTATCAGGACTTCGCGACGCACTACGGGACCGCGATCCTGCCCGCGCGTGTCCGGCATCCGCGCGACAAGGCGAAGGTCGAGACCGCGGTGCAGATCGTCGAGCGCGAGATCCTGGCGCCCCTGCGGCACGACGTGTTTCACTCCCTGGCCGAGCTGGCGCACGCCATCGCGTATGCGCTCGAGCGCGTCAACACGCGCCCCTTTCAGAAACTCGCCGGCAGTCGCCGCAGTGTCTTCGAGGCGACCGAGCGCGCGACACTGCGCCCGCTGCCGATCACGTGCTATGAGCTCTGTGAGTGGCGCACGGCGAAGGTCAACATCGATTATCACATCTCGGTCGAGGGCCACTACTACAGTGTGCCCTATCGCCTCACCGGCGCGACCGTCATCGTGCGGCTGACCGCGTCGATGGTGGAGATGCTGCATCGCGACAGCCGCGTCGCGGTGCATGCGCGCAGTGCGCTGAAAGGCCGATTCACGACCGAGCCGACGCACCGATCCAAAGCCCATGACCGCCACGTCGAGTGGACGCCGTCACGCCTGATCGCGTGGGGCAGCAGCATCGGACCGGCGACGGCGCAGATGGTCGAGGGCCTGCTCGCGCGCTACGCGCATCCGGAGCAGAGCTATCGCACCTGCCTCGGGCTCTTCGCGCTCAAGCGACGCTACGACGCCGCGCGCCTCGAAGCAGCCTGTCGGCGCGCGTGCGACGCCGGCACGATCAGCTATCGCTCCGTGAAATCGATCTTGGCCACGGGCCTCGACTCGCAGCCCCTCGATGGCGTCGCGCCGACGACACACCTCCCCGCCACGCATGCGTATCTCCGCGGCGCGGCCTACTACGACACGCCCGACGTGTCGCGCTCCCTCACCCCGGATGCCGTATGCTGATTGAACAAACCCTCACGACGCTGCACGCGCTCAAGCTGCTCGGCATGGCCACGGCGCTCGACGAGCAACGTGGTCAGCCTGATCTCGCCGCGCTCTCGTTTGACGAACGCCTCGCGCTGCTGCTCGACCGTGAACAGGCGGTCCGCCACGACCGTCGCCTCACACGCCTGCTGCAACTCGCGCGACTGCGCTACACGAGCGCGTGCATCGAGGACGTAAACTTCCGCACGAAACGCGGGCTCGAGAAATCACGCCTGCTGCAGCTCGCCGGCGGCGACTGGATCCGGCAGCACCAGACGCTGCTTCTCGTCGGCCCCACCGGCACCGGCAAGTCGTGGCTCGCGTGTGCCCTCGGGCACATGGCGTGTCGGCAAGGGCACACGGTGCGCTCTCTGCGACTCCCGCGCCTCCTCAGCGAAGACCTCGTGCATGCCCGCGCCGACGGCTCGTACGGGAAGCTGATGCTGACGCTCGCCAAGACCGATCTCCTCATCCTGGACGACTCGGGCCTGGCTCCACTGGGCGACCGGGAACGGCGGGATCTGCTGGAACTGATCGAGGATCGCGTCGGCCGTCGGGCCACGCTGATCACCAGTCAGCTGCCCGTCGAACACTGGCACACGAGCATCGGGGACCCCACGTTTGGCGATGCCATCCTCGACCGGCTGGTCCACCATGCCCACCGGATCACCCTCACCGGCGGCTCCCTCCGCCGCCTCGCCGCACCCGATTCCGCCGACGCTTCCGCCGACTAACCCCGCGTCCGTAGCCCCACGTCACCCCTGATCGACATCGACCGAACCGGGTGATCGACATGGAGCGAAACGACTGATCGACTTGGACCGAAACGAGTGATCGGAATCAGCGAAATACGCAATCGCGCGACTGATGCGCGCGATGCGGGCATTCGGGGCACCGACCTAACTCATCGACTCGCACCATCTGGGTTCGGCCGATGCGGTCAAGCAGATGGGTGCGCCGCCGATTCGGATCGATCTGCTCGCAAATCTGTCTGGGGTCACATTCGACGAGGCGTCGCCGCACACTATTCGCGTGATGATCGCGGGCGAAGTGCTGCCGGTCATCGGGCTGGCGGCACTGAGGCAGAACAAGCAGGCCACGAAGCGGCGAAAGGATCGCGATGACTTGCGTCACATTCCCGTGGGGCCGGTGTCCCCTCCCGCGTCGTCGCTGCCGTCCAAGCGTCGCAGCACGTAGGTCATGCGCGGCGCTACCGGCCGCATTGTCATCGACGTCCCGGTCATGCATTGCGTCCGCTCAGCCAGCTTCTGGAGCAGAAGAGTCCAGGTTCGAGCCGTGGAGGGGCAATAACACGTAGGACCACGACTTACGGCACTCCTTGCGGGCTGCCGTTTGTCGTTACGCAGGCGAAATGGGTTCGCCGTGGTTTCTCACGCATCGGATTGGCCGAGAATTGCCTGTCCCCGCGTGGCGACTCCACCCCGAACTGGACCGGCGCCAGGCCGCCGCCTGTCCGCGCTAGAGTGACTTCGGCTTGATGATCTGGGTGTTCGTGACGGGCGAGATACTCGTGATCACTTCGCTCAGTGCCTTGCAGGTGGAGAATCCGACCGACTGCAGGTCCTGACCCGGGAAGGCGAGCCCTCCCTTCATGTTTCCGGCCTTCGTCTGCCCGACACTCTTGTGGTCGAACCCGCTCGGGTTGCTGCCACGGTTTGAGACACCGTTGGTAAAATTGCCGATGCGAATGGTCACCTCAGTGCCTGCGCGCTCGTACCCGCAATAGGTGGTCGCCCAGACCAGCTTCGCGATGTCCCATCGACAGCCCTTGATCTTGCCGGTGTACTTGAGTGCGTCGGCAATGATCTGCAATTCCGCCTTGTGATCCGCGTCGCCATTCGTGTAGCGATTCGTCGGGCAGGCGCCGTAGAGTCCGAGGCCGCGACCACCTCCTTGCAGGTGATTCCGGACGAAGGAAGCAAACGCCTCGTGCTTGCCGCGGCTGTCAACGGGGTTGCCGTATGCATGGTAGGCGAAAAGCCCAGACGTGTTGACGTAGACGATACCGTGGCAGTTGCCCAATCCGGGAAACACGACGCTTTGCGCGTCGAAGGCCACTTCGTTCATATCGACGTATTGCATGCACTCCTCGTTGCGGTGTGCAGACCCGGCACGAATGCACCGCATCCCACGAGGCGCAACGGTGATTCCGCGTGTAGGGGAAGTCAAGGGGTGGCAGCCGGCACACGCGACGATGCATGCGGGTGCTGACGCGTCGCGTGGCCTGCGGCGGGGCAGGATTACACAGCGGGCTCACGGCAGGCTACGCGGTCATGGCGGTGGTCCTCATTGCCGTCAGTGAGTTCGCCCTCACCGATGCCGGAAGCGTGTTGGTGGTCGTGATTCTCGAGGTGTAATCCAGAGCGAACCTTCAGTGTGACGTGCGGCTCAGTCACGCATTTCTCCCGCTCAGCCACATTCTGGATCAGAAGAGTCCTGGTTCGAGCCCAAGAGGGGCAATAGGTAGAGGGCCCGGCTGCCGAACTGGCGGTCGGGCTCTCGTCGTTCTCGTCACCCGACATCAGCCGCCGGGGCGCTGCCTACACACGACCCGGGGAAGTCCGCTCGCTCTTGCCGAGCGGCGGCGCGCCGGTGCACCACGACACCTCCCGCATGAGGGAGACCTCCGCGAGGAAAGTGGATAGCGACGGCGGTCGTGAAACGGGCAGACAAGTGCACTGTCAGCGGATTGGTTCGTGGAGATTGGTGCACTGTCACCGGATCTCATGTCACCGGATCGTCAATCTTCAGCTCTTCAGACTGGAGCCGCGCCACGGCAGTGGGCCGGCCGGCCGGTCAGCGCCTATCTGCTCGCGCGGTGCTCACGACCGCCGTGACGAAGCGGTCGAGCTCCGCCGGCGTCGTGTAAACGTTCGGGCTGACGCGTAGCCCACGCACGCCGGCGCGCCGGTCGCCCTCCGCTGGCGCGTCGGTAAAAGCCTGCACGACAATGCCATGGCGGACGCGCAGCGCCTTCTGAAGCGCGAGTGGGTCGAGGCCGGGGATCGCTACCGTGCACAGCCCCAAGCTCATTCCGGGATCCGCGCTCGTGTAGAATTGCGCGTCCGGCAGTGCGGCTGACATCTGGCGACGCCAGGACGCCGCGAGATACCGCAGGCGCTCGGCCTTGCGCGCGGCACCGAGCGAACGATGCACGGCCAACGCGGGAAGGGCGGCGGGATTCACGTACTCCGGCGACGTGCCAACCCACTCGAAGCGTCCCATCCCCTTCGCACTCGCACCGGGCGGGAGGAGCGGCCAGACCTTGCCGGTGTGCTCGGGGCGCATCCAGAGCACGCCCAGGCCGACTGGAAGACCAAGCCACTTGTGGCCGCTCGCGCCGTAGTAGTCGCAGCCGAGCGCGGTCACCGGGTCTTCCAGTAGCCCGAGCGACTGCGCGCCATCGACGACAACCTCCGCGCCGACCCGATGCGCGGCGTCGGCGATGCGCCGCACGGGAAGAAGTTGGCCGGTGCGGTTGCTCGGGTGCGTCAGCAGCACGAGCTTCGTGCGCGGTCCGATGGCGGCCTCGTACAGCTCGGCGATCACGTCGAGCGACGGGGCGGGGGCCGGCGGCTTGAGCATCCGTAGCACCACCCCGTCGCGCGCGCGCCGCTGCTCCAGCGCGTCGAGCGTAGCGTAGTAGTCGTGGGTGGAGCAGACGACTTCGTCGCCGGCGCGCAGCGGCAAGCCCATGAGCACGGTGTTCAGCGCCTCGGTGGCGTTGCGCACGAGCGCTATTTCCGTGGGAGGCACGCGCATCGCCTCGGCAATCCCTTGCCGTACCGTGGTGTCACTCACCGTCTCCCACGTCTTGGGAAGGTATTCCGCAGGCAGCGCCTCGAGGGCTCGCGCGCCGCGCACCAACAGGTCCACTGCGGCGCGCGGAGTGGGATTCGTCCAGCCGTTGTCGAGGTTGAGAACGTCGGGCGCGAGTGCATATGCCTGTCGCACGCGTGCCCAGAACCGCTCGTCCTCGGCCATGGGAGCGGGCGTGACTCCGCGCGTCGGCAGCGCGGCGTCCTGCCAGGCGGCGAGTGTCATCTCGCGACTGAGTTGCACGGCGAATGCCCCGGCCGCAGCTGAGGATGGCAGAACGGCGATTGCGCCGAGTGCACTGGCACTGCGGCCGAGAAACGCACGGCGATCTGTCATGTCCAGCTCCACAATGGCGAGGAAGGCGCGATCACGGCCAGGTGTGCGATGAGAAGGCGCTCGCTGCCGGTGTGCAACTGTGCGCGATTTGGCCACAGTCGAATCCACGACTGCCGGCCGAGTCGGATGTGGATGCGGTGGTGCAGGCGTCAGCTACCCGACTGCGGTTGGAGAAGTGAGAGCATACGGCCGCCACGACCAGCGGGCAATTGCGAACCCGAGCACGCCCTCACCCTTCTTCTGGTCATATCGTGGCCCTCTGCCTGTCCGACCAAGTGGTGTGACTCCACTCCAGCCGACAGCGGGCAATTTGTTTCCGCGCTGGCCAGCGCGCCGGGACGTTGGTCGGCGCGCGATGTGACGGAGACACGGATGCGCGCGTCTGTCATGCATGCACGCATCGGGCGTCGTTCACCGTTCGCCGTCCGAACCATCCGATGCCGAACTCGTTTCGGCCGTCGTCGGCGGGGACGAACGCACGTTTACATCGCTCGTCCGGCGTCACGCGGCGTCACAACTTCGGGTTGCGGTCAGACTGATCGGCTGCCTGGACGACGCGCACGACGCCCTACAGTCGGCCTTCGTCCGGGCACACCGGCACCTCGCTCGCTGGGGGAAGCACGCCGTGCCGTCCCATTCCGCCGTACCCGCTCGTTCGGCGTGATGCAGGAGCGCGCGCACGACAAGGGCAAACCCGGCGAAAGCCGGCGACGCAACGTCACGAGGCTACCGCAGCCGACGTCCGCCATCGCTTACCACGTCCGTCGGGCGGCCGAACGCCACGATCCTCCAACTCCTCGATAGGAAACCGAACCATGATGTCAAACAGCATGCGTTCGCGGTGTCTTCGCGCCGCGACCATTCTCGGACTCGTCGCCCTCGCCGGTTGCGGCGACGGCAGCACCGGGACGAGCGGAACCTCGCGCGTCTCGCTCAAGCTCATGGACGCGCCTGGCGACGTGAAGCGCGCGTACGTGACGATCTCGCAGGTGTACCTGCAAGGCAGTAACGGCCGTGTCGTCCTGCGCGACACACCATGGTCCGGTGACCTCGCCGCGCTGGCGAACAGTACCGCGGATCTGGTGGCAGGCGTCGAGGTGCCGGCCGGGAGCTACTCCGAACTCCGCTTCGTGATCAGCGGCGGCTACATCGAGATCGAGGGCGCGAGCCCGGGTGCGCCGCGACAGGTTTTCAGTTCCGCCACGGACTACGCCGGACTGAGCACCATGACAGCGGGCGCGCAGATCGCCGGCACGCTGCAGATGCCGAGCCTGGCACAGTCGGGACTGAAGGTGAAGATGCCCGGAGATGGCCCCGTGGTGCTCAACGACGCGCAGGAGGTGTTCCTCGTCGACTTCGACGTGGCGCGCAGCTACGGCCGCGCCGCCGGCCAGAGCGGGCGCTGGGTGATGACGCCGGTGATCGAGGCGAGCGACTTCCAGGTGACGGGGTCAGCCCGTGCGACGGTGCAGCTCGCCACCCCGGCGCCGACGATGCCGCAGTTCAATGGAAGCGCCTTTTCGCTCGGCCTGCTGAAGGCAACGCTGACCCCAGCCTCGGGAGCGTCACCGAAGACCTTCGACCTGGTTGATGCAGACAACGATGGCCGCTTCGAGGCGCAGTTCCGCCTCCTTCCGCCGGGGCAGTACGCTCTCGCGCTGATCGCGCCCGCCGGCGTCACCGTCGCCACCACTGCGACGCCAACGAATCCGATGACGGTGACGGTCGGCTCGAACGGCGAAGCGACCGTGGCGTGGACGGTGGCCGGTGTGACGGTGCCCTGATCGCTGAGTGTCTGAAGACGTCAGTGCGGCGCGGCCCTCGGCATCGCGCCGCGCCGTTCTTGTGATGCGGCACCGGAGAACGACGTGACCGACGTAATGGGTCGCAGGTGAGCCTGAAGCGTTTGCTCCATGGCCTGCGTTCGCTGAGATGGGATGGCTGTTGTGGCGGGCTACGGCGCCGGTGCCGGTCTGGCTTGGAATGCGACCCTCGGCCAGCTGTTCGCGCCATCCGATGGACCAGTCATGCATTCCTTCTGGTCAGCCACATTCTGGATCAGAAGAGTCCTGGTTCGAGCCCAGGAGGGGCAAGACGAAGTAGCGTAACGACTTACGGCACTCTTCTAGGGGTGCCGTTTGTCGTTCTGGTGTCAACGCCTATTGAAATTGCACAGATGTGTGGAGTGACCCCCGCTTCATTGGGCAATTTCGGCGCGGTGGTCTCACCGAAAAGAACCTGTCCGTAGCTCGGGCGAGGGTGTCGTTTTGCTACTGCGTCTGCGCCGCGCAAACTGTGAGCTCAAGTGCTGGCGCCGCGCGACACATGCGGTAACTTCTCGTCTCGGCCATCGCATCGCGGAGCGCACGGCGTGGAGTCTCGCAGCACAGACCTAAACCCTGTCACTGGCCTGCGCGCGCAACTGCAGCTGGCGCTCGGCGCCGCCTACCTGGTCGAGCGCGAGCTGGGCGGTGGCGGGATGAGCCATGTGTTCGTGGCCGAAGAGGTGGCGCTTGGCCGCCGCGTGGTCGTCAAGCTGCTCGCGCCTGCGCTCGCCGAAGGCGTTTCGGCCGAGCGGTTCAAGCGAGAAGTGCGCCTCGCCGCCCGGCTACAGCATCCGCACATCGTTCCGCTGCTCGCGGCGGGCGCCCTCGCCGACGGGCTTCTGTACTACACGATGCCATTCGTGACAGGCGAAGGCCTGCCTGAACGGCTCGCGCGCGACGGTGCGCTGCCGGTCGCCGACGCCGTCAGGCTGCTGCGCGACGTGGCGGCCGCGCTCGCGTATGCCCACCGTCAGGGTGTCGTGCACCGCGACGTCAAGCCGGCGAACGTGCTGCTCGCCGAGGGCGGCGCTGTCGTCGCCGATTTCGGTATCGCGAAAGCCGTTCGCGCGGCGCGCGGCTCCGACGCACAGGACGGCACCGGCCGAGCAAACTCCGCCACCATCACGCAGCTCGGCACCTCGGTTGGGACGCCGCAGTACATGGCGCCGGAGCAGGCGGCGGGTGACGCGGTCGACCACCGGGCGGATCTGTACGCCCTCGGTGTCGTCGCGTACGAACTGCTCTCGGGGCGCCCGCCCTTCGAGGGGCGTAGCGCGCAGCAGTTGCTTGCCGCGCACGCGGTCGAGGCCCCCGAGCCATTGGCCCGTCGGCGCCCCACCGTGCCCGATGCACTCGCCGCCCTCGTGATGCACCTCCTGCAGAAGCACCCAGCCGACCGCCCCCAGTCGGCCGACGAGGTGCTGCACGCCCTCGACGAGATCGCGCGCGGTGCGGGGACGCCCACGAGTGCCGAAGGTGACGCTTCGGCAGGACGTGGGGCGGCTCGACTACGGGCAGGTCGACCCGTGAACCGCGCGCTCGCGATGCTGCCCTGGGTCCTCGTCGCTGCAGCGTCCGTAGTCATCGCCGTCATCGCTGTGAGGCGTGATTCGCCTCGCGCGTCTGCCGCGCGTCCCGTCGCTGCCGCAATCACGGCCCCTGCGGGAGTGGAGCCTTCTCAAGCTTTTGGCTCCAACTACGGCGTCAACTTCGCGCTGTCGCCTGATGGAGCGCGGCTCGCCTTTGTCGCCTCGGACCCCGACGGACGACTCGGCGTCTGGATCCGGCCGCTGTCCAGCCTTCTGGCGACGCGCGTCGATGGCACCGACGGCGCGAGTGGGCCCTTCTGGTCACCTGACGGTACCTCGCTCGGGTTTTTTGCTGGAGGCGAACTCAAGACCCTTGATCTGGAGCAGGGCACGCCGCGCACCCTTTGCCCGGTATCATGGGCAGGTGGTGCGGCATGGACGGAAACAGGCACCATCGTGTACAGCCCGAACTTTCTTGGACCTCTCTACAAGGTCGCTGCCGATGGCGGTGCATGTACACAGCTGACACGGCTTCGCCCCGGCGAGTTCGGTCATCGCACCCCGTCAGTGTTGCCGGACCGGAACCGCGTACTCTTCAGCAGCACTCGCGACGACGTGGCATTGATCGTTGACGTGGCGACAGGGGTCGTTGCGGATGTTCGTCGCGGTACCCGTGACGCGCACTTCAGTGCGCCGGACTGGCTTCTTTACGTTGTGGTGGAAAACGGACCACTGTACGCGCAGCGGCTCGACTTGACGACTTATCGTCCCGTCGGCGAGCCACGGAAGGTGCTCGACCGCGTTCTGACGATCACCGGCGTCGCCAGCTTCACGGCGGTGTCCGGTGTCCTCGTCGCCCAGGAGCCGCGCCTCGTGGCAGAGGCTCCACGGATTCTGTGGGTGGATCGCCAGTCGGTGGTCGTCGATTCAGCTGTCGCGCCCGAGGGAGTGCGTCGGATCGCACTGTCGCACGACGGCCAGCGGGTCGCGCTTGCCGGGACGGGCCTCTGGCTTTATGACCGCGCCCGGCGCGTGGCGACGCGTGCACAGGCGACCACGTTGCCGGGGCAATGGGTTAACGAGGCGGCGTGGGACCCGGGCGATTCACGGATTGTTTACGGCGTGGCGCGGGCGGGGTCCCTGGGTCTGCGGTTGTATCACGTGGATACGGACGCCTCTGACTCGCTTTTTTCGGCGGGGAAACGGATCGCTGGCGATCCGGATTGGTCGCCCGATGGCACGCGAATCGCCTTCACGCTGTACGCTGGCGAGGGAGGCAGGGGGCACGAGGTATGGGTCTACGCGTTCGAAACCCGCACCGCCTCCCGTGCTTGGGAATCGACTGCGAACGCGTACGCTGCGCGTTGGGCGCCGGATAGCCGGTGGCTCGCCTACACCTCCGACGAGTCAGGGACACCGGAAGTGTATGTGCGCGCGGTGCCGGGGACCGCCGCTGCAGTGCGCGTGTCGACGGCGGGCGGTCGGTTTCCACGTTGGCGCGCTGATGCGCGTGAGCTCTACTTCCAGCGGGCGGACGGGGCAGTGATGGCGGTCGACGTCGAGCTCGCACGCAATCCTCGACTTGGCGCGCCGCGTGTCGTGCTCGCCGCCGCACCATTCGCGCGCACGGACCGTGGCATCGAGGTTACGGCCGACGGCCGGACGTTCGTCTCGTTTGGCCGTGGTGCGGCACCGGTCTTCACGTTGCTGCTTGATTGGGCGGCGACAATGGGCTCGCCCTGATCGGCCGACCAAACCTGTGAGCGCAGAGAAAGGACGGGATCAGCACAGGCCGGGCAGTGCGATAGGCTGTCGCATCCGCTGTTCGAACCCCGCTGTGCAGTCGCGTGCGACTGCGGCGTGTGTGCGGCCGAAATGCGTCAGCAGGCACTCCCGCAGGAATGCGTCAGCGTCCTTCGTCCGGATGCATGCGTCGCTCGCGTGGGGGACAAACGACGATCACGATTGATCCACGATGCCGTCAGTCCACCATCGCCTCTTCGACGCCTTGTGCACCCCGCGTCTGTGTTCGGCGACATGGGTCTGGACGGCGCCGGTCTCGCTTGCCCTGCGCCCGTACGCCGGACGGCACCGGGATCTGCTGTCCCGGTCACACAGTTGTTCTGTCCAACCACGTTCTGGATCAGAAGAGTCCTGATTCGAGCCCAGGAGGGGCAATCAGTGCAAGAACGAATGACGGCACCGCTTCGCGGGGTGCCGTTTTCGTTTCGGCGGTGCGAAGGTCACGGTAGGGTAACCTCCGTCGAACAGTTCGGGCCGCCGGAGTCTAGAGCTCTAAACCTTGTCCGCTATAGCACTGAGTGCTACACTTTGCGCGTGGCAAGTTCACCGCGCCGGGAGCGGGTCTTCAAAACGGCATGGTTCGCGAAAGCGGCCCGGAAGGCGCAGATCGGTGACGACGAGCTGTGTGCGGCAGTTGCTCAGGCGCGAGCCGGCCAGTGTGATGATCTCGGGAATGGTGTGTACAAGAAGCGTGTGAGTCAGAACCTCTATCGCAGCATCATTCTGGCGACGGGTGGTCGATACTGGATCCTGACGTATCTGTTCGCAAAGCAGGACCGCGCCAATATCGATGCGGCGGAATTGCAGGGATTTCGTGACCTCGCAAAGTCGTATGGGCGTCTCACGGCGGACAACCTCGCCGACCTGCTCGAAGACAAGGAATTCGTGGAGATCTGTCATGGCGACTAAGGCGAAGTACAAGAGCGAGGCGTTCGAGGCGATCCATACCGCGGCGGCCGCGGTGCACAAGGTCGGCGCAATCAGCAAGGCAACCATGCGCGACTTTGATGCCGCCGCGCTTGTTGAGCCAGAGGCACTGACGCCATCGCAGATCAAGAAGATCCGTGAAAAGACGCGACTCAGTCAGGCAGTCTTTGCGCGCCGGCTCAACACCAGCGCAAGCACGGTCGAGAAGTGGGAAATCGGCGCCAAGCGGCCAAGTGGGCTGGCGCTCAAAATGCTGGCGGTGGTGAAGAAGCATGGGCTGTCGGTGCTCGATTGAGCTGATCCGAACACAGCCTCGTTGCTTCAGACGATGTAGAGCTGCGACCATCACCCCCAGGGTTGCTCGACGGTCATGCCTGACCACCCCTCAGCCACATTCTGGATCAGAAGAGTCCTGGTTCGAGCCCAGGAGGGGCAATTAGGTAAAGCCCGGCGGTGCCTGCATTCAGGCGCCGCCGGGCTTTGTGTGACAGACTCCACCCAGTCTCGCAGAATGATCGAACGAGCGCCTGGGGGTGCGTCTGCGTGTTGTTTGGGTTGAGTCTGGTTTCGTTCGGGGCGCTTTCGCCGCTACGCTGGCTGTAGTTGACGGACAGGTTGTTCACAGGCCATAGCCATTGCAAGCTGGTGGTATCGAGACACGCAATCGGCAACCAGCCAGCTGCGGCTGTGGTCTTTCACGCGGTGAGCGCGCGCATCGCCACACTGCGCCGACAACCAGGCCGGACCATGCTCGGCTTCAGCAAGTCGTACGCCGCGATCAGGGTGATGCTCTCGCCGAGCCCATCATCAGGACGATGGGCTCGATGGCGAAATGCGCCACTGGCGCGAAGCCCTTTCATCCGCGGCAGTGCTGTCGCCGCGAGTCGAGTCGATCGTCAACAACGATGCCGTGGTCGCGGGCCGGCAGCATCGCATGCATTACACATGCGGACTAGACTCTGCATGTCCATGGCGTCCAGCCCCCAGGAGCCCACACAGCCAAAGAGTCCACCATGAGCACCGTACTCTGTCACCGATCGTGTGAAACTCCCCAGATAGCGATCGTCTCAAACTCCCCACCCCCACCGCGCGTGCCGGCCTCACGGTGGCTGCCACCATGCGCAACCCGGAGGCAGCGCCGGAACTCGCGCGCGCTGCC
>JANMHB010000194.1:0-10511 GCA_031374935.1 Gemmatimonadaceae bacterium
CCGACGTGGCGCATCACGAGATCCTGATGGGCCCACGGTACAAGGGGTTGCTCAGCGACATCTTCGACCGGAAGCATCTGTCGGAGGATTTTTCGCTGTACCTGCATCGCCCGACGGTCACCGATCCGTCGCTGGCGCCCGATGGCGATGATGCCTGGTATGTGCTGTCACCCGTTCCACACCTCGGCGGCGACACCGACTGGGCGGCGGTGCACCAGAAGTACACCGACCGGATCATCGACTATCTCGATGCACGGTACCTGCCAGGGCTCAAGTCACGCGTCGTTTCCGAACACCACGTGGACCCGCGCTATTTCCGCGATACGCTGAACAGTCATCTGGGCAGCGCGTTCAGTGTCGAGCCGACGCTCTTTCAGTCAGCGTATATGCGGCCGCACAACGTCAGCGAGGATGTGCCGAACCTCTACTTTGCGGGCGCCGGCACGCACCCGGGGGCGGGACTGCCTGGCGTGATGGGGTCGGGGAAGATCGTGGCCGATGCGATCGGCATCGCACCTGGTGCACGGCTGCGCGGCTCGAGGTCGAAATCCGCACGTGAGGCCGTCGAAGAACTGATGGCCGTCTGACCGTTCCGATCACTCGTGTGCGTCGTACGAAGGCCGTGCCCGAAGATCAGGGCGCGGCCTTCGTCGTTGGCGACAGCGGTCGGAGGATCGCACGCGCTGGTGCGCCCTCGTGCCCCGCAACCTTGAGTGGCAGCACGATCAGATCGTAGTCGCCGGCAGGAATGTCGCGCAGGAACAGCCCTTCGACGATCGGAATTCCCTTCCCAAGCAGCGCGCGATGCGCCAGCGGTACCGGCGCGGCGAACTGTTCGGCGGAGATGTAGTCCACGCCCACCAGTGTGATCCCGGCGTCGGCCATCAACCGTGCGGCGTCACCAGCGATGTACGCAAAATCACGGTGAAATTGAGCCGAGTCCATCCAGCCGCGCAGCGAAGCGCGCGTGCGGAAGAGAATTCGTTCGGCGCCCTTCCAATCATGGCGCCCGAGTTCAGCGGCGTTGATTTCCTGCACGCTGTCGGCAATCTGAATCACCGTGGCCGGGCCCACCAGCGCCGCCAGCGGCACCTGATCGATCGGCGCACCATCGAGGATGAAGTGCATCGGCGCATCGATGTGCGTGCCGCTGTGTGCGCCAAGATCGAACTTCGAGAGCGTCAGCCCATCCCCTTTGCGCATGTTCTTCAGAAAGCTGAAGACCATCGGGGCATCCCCCTCGTACACCGGTGTACGCCCGGTCTCGAGTGTTGCCGTGGCATCGAGCCAGCCGTCGACCGGCACACGCACCACGGGCGCTGCCATCTCAACCGGCGGGGTAGTCTGCGCGGTGCAGGCACACAGCGCGAATGCGGCCCAGGCATGGGCCAGTCGTGGACGATGCAGCATCGGAGCTCCGGGTGATGTGCGACAGGAAACAGGCACCGACACAACTTACAGCACGGCATTCAGCAACAGCGTGAAGGCCAGTCCGGCAATACCCACGATGGTTTCGGTCACGGTCCACGTGCGAAGCGTCTGCGCAACGGTCATGTTGAAGAACTCCTTGATCAACCAGAAGCCGGAGTCATTCACGTGCGAGAGCATCAGGGCCCCTGCGCCGGTCGCCAGCACGAGCAATTCTGGCGGCGTGCCGGGCGTCAGCACTGCGATTGGCGCGACGATGCCGGCCGCGGTGGTCATTGCGACCGTGGCCGACCCCGTGGCGACCCGGATCAGCGTGGCGACGGTCCATGCGAGCAGAATCGGCGACACCCGAGCCGCAATGGCGACGTCGGCGATGGCGCGACCCACCCCACTCTCGATCAGCACCCGGTTGAATCCACCGCCCGCGCCAATGACCAGCAGGATCGTGGCTGTTGGCGCGAGACAGTCATTGCAGAACGTGAGCAGTTCGTCGCGAGAGAATCCCTGCATTCTCCCGAGTGATACGTAGCCGAAAATCACGGCCACGAGGAGCGAGACGATCGGGCTGCCGATGAACGCCAGCGACTGGCGCAGCTGGCTGTCGGCATCCAGCGTGACTTCCGCCGTGCTCGCACAAAGCATCAGCAGCACGGGCATGAGCACCGTGAACACCGTGATCCCGAAACCGGGCATCGGCCGTGCGCTGTCGGTGCGAAACTGCTCGGCCATCGGATTCACGTTGGGAAGCGAAATCCGCGGTGCGATCCACGACGCGTAGATCGGGCCGGCCAGAGCGGCGGTGGGCAAGCCCACGAGCAGCGCGTAGAGAATCGTCAGGCCGACATCGGCCTTGTACGCCACGACCGCCAGCATCGCGGCCGGATGGGGCGGCACGAAGCCGTGGACCACCGACAGCCCCGCGACCAGTGGCAAGCCGACCTTGATGAGTGATGTACCGGTCTGCCGAGCAACGGTGAACACCAGCGGAATCAGCAGCACGAACCCGACCTGGAAGAACACCGGAATGCCGACGATGAATGCCACACACATGATCGCCCAGTGCACGTACTTCTCTCCGAACAGCGAGATCAGCGTGGCCGCGATGCGCGCTGCGCCTCCGGATTCGGCCATCAGCTTGCCGAGCATCGTCCCAAGGCCGACGACGATCGCGATGAAGCCCAGCGAGGTACCGACACCGTCCTGAAAGGCCTTCGTGATCGCGCCGAGCGGCATACCGGACGCGAGGCCCATCCCGACTGACACTGCAACCAACACGATGAACGGGTGCACCTTGAACTTCGCGATCAGTACAATGAGCGCGACGACCGCCAGCAGGGCATAGAGCAACAGCGCCGCGTCAGGCGCCGACGCCGTCGCCTGCGTCACGCTGACGGCTCCGGTGTCATTGATCGCACGCGCGCGGTGATCGCCGAGACGATCTGCTCCGGTGAGTCGCGAACATCGAAGCTCCACGCCTGCTCGTCGGGCGCAGGGGCCTCGAGAATGGCGAGCTGACTGTCGAGCAACGACGCTGGCATGTAGTGACCGCTGCGTGCCTCGAGTCGCGCACGCAGCAGCGCGGCGTCGGCATGAAGAAAGATGAACTGGATGGTCGCATCACCCGATCGCAGCAGATCACGGTACGTCCGCTTGAGGGCCGAGCACGACAGCACGATGCTTTCGCCGCGCTCGCGCGCAGACTGCAGCGCCGCCGCGATCGCTGTGAGCCATCCGGCGCGGTTCTCATCCGTGAGTGGCGTACCGGCGGCCATCAGCGCCACGTTCGCGGCCGGGTGAAATCGGTCACCCTCGACGAAGGGCACACCGAGTGCGTCGGCAAGCGCGGTGCCGACGACCGTCTTGCCTGAGCCGGCGCTCCCCATCACGACGAATCCTCGGCGCGTCATCCGGATCGGAGGGTGAAAACGGGATCAGTGCGCCGCGGCACTGAGCCGGCGGCGCCAGAGCAGATATGCGGGAGCACCAGCGAGAACGACGCCGATGCCGATGGCGGCCTGTTTGGGCTGCGACACGATGGTATTGAGCACGATCACGGCCGCTGCGAGCACGAAGAGGATCGGCGTCAGCGGATAGAATGGCACGCGAAACGGGCGCAAAGCGTGTGGGCGCTTGATGCGCAGCGCAATCACCGCCGCCGCGCCCAGTGCATAGAAGATCCATCCGATGAACACGACATAGGTGAGCAGTTGCTGAAACGTTCCTGTCAGTGCAAGCACGATCGCCCAGGCGGAACTGGTGACGATCGCCACCGCGGGTGTGTTGTACGTCGGATGAATCTCTGCCAGCCGCCGAAAGAAGAGCCCATCGCGTGCCATCGCGAAGTAGACCCTCGGCGCGGTGATGACCACGGAGTGCGCCGCGCTGTACATCGAGACGATGATCGCCGCCGCGATCAGCCAGCCGGCGGTGGGTCCCATGACCAGTGCCACCGCCTCGCCCGCCACTCGATCCGACGCCGCCACACGGGCTGGCCCGAGTGCGGCGAGGTAGGCGAAGTTGGCCGTGACGTAGATGACGATCAACAGCGCCGTACCAAGTGCGATCGCGCGCGGGACTGAGCGCTGTGGGTCCTTCGCTTCGGCGGAGACGAAGGTGACGTACTGCCATCCTTCGTAGGCCCAGAGCACGGAAATGATCGACAGCCCGACTCCGGACACCGACGCGGGGGTCGTGGTGTGCGCTACTTCGACCATCGAGCTGCCCTTGCCGAGCGCAAACAAAACCGCACTCATCCCGAAGATCGCCACCACCTTTATCGCGGTGGCGACGTTCTGCACGCTGGCACCTTCGCGTGTGCCACGGACGTTGATGACCATCATCAGCAGGATGAGCGTCGCCGCGACGACGCTCTTCTGCATGGACGACATCGGCATGAACTGCGTCATGTAGTTCGCGGCAGCCACGGCGAGCGTCGCGATGGTGCCGGCACCAATCACGAAGAAGAGCGTCCAGCCATACAGGAACGCGGGGAAGTCACCGAAGCCGTCGCGGATGAATGCGTAGAGCCCTCCACCGCTGCCCGTGCCCTCCATCGCGCCCAGCTCCGCGTAACTGAGGGCGCCGAGCAGCGAGAGCACCCCGCCCACGACCCAGACGGCCATCGCGATCGGCACCGATTCGCCACTTTGCGCGAGCACCGAGGATGGCACGAGGAAGATGCCGCTGCCGATCACACTCCCCACCACCAGCAGGGTCAGGTCGCGGGTGCCCAGCGTACGCGCAAGGGAGTCGGCCATTGGGTGGTCTGGAAGGCGGGCAATGGATCGGACGTCGCCCAGTAACGTATCGCGCGGGCACGACGAGGGGATGAGGGATTGCGAGTTACCGGGCTGCCCGATTGAATCCGGCAGCAACCCGCGCACCGATCTGACATCATCCGTCACTCCGCTCGCCATGTTCTCCCGATTCACCCGCGCGATCGTCCGTCCGCCCACCGGCAACTTTGCCGACGGGCTGACGACCGTCGATCTCGGTCGCCCCGACATGGATCGCGCGCTGGCGCAGCACCGCGCGTACTGCCACGCGCTCGAACGGCACGGGTGCGAGGTACATGTGCTGCCGCCCGATGCGCGGTATCCCGATGCGACGTTCGTCGAGGATACGGCGCTGATCCTGCCTGGTCTGGGCGCGATTCTGACTCGACCGGGGGCAGTCAGTCGCGCCGGCGAGATTGAGGCGATCGAGGCGGCGTTGCGGCCGAACTTTCCATCACTGATGCAGATCGCCGCGCCAGGCACACTCGACGCGGGCGATGTGTGTGAGGCGGGAAGTCATGTGTTCATCGGCATCTCGCAGCGCACGAACGCAGAGGGCGCCGCGCAGTTGACGACGTGGCTGGCGCAGTTCGGCTACACAGCCTCGACGGTCGACATCCGTGGCATCGACAGCATCCTGCATCTCAAGAGCGGCATCGCGGCCATCGATCCGCGACGGCTGGTGTTGATCAACGATCTGGCCGACCACCCGGCGTTCGCCGGATTCGACATCGTGCATGTGCCGGGTGGCGAGGAGTATGGCGCCAACTGTGTGCGGGTGAACGACGTGGTGTTCACGTCTGCCGGTCAGCCGGGGCTCGATGCACGATTGCGGGGGCTGGGGTATGTGCTCGAGGTGCTCGACATGAGCGAATACCGCAAGATGGATGGGGGATTGAGCTGTTTGTCGTTGCGGTTCTGACGGCCCGTGTGGGCCGGCTGCTCGGGCGAGTCAACGCAAGGACGCGCCCCGCGCCGCCACGCCGAATGCGAGAAAGTATCGGCGCAGGCCTTCCGCGGAATTGGCCGGAGCGTTGGCGTCGAAGAACAGTTCGCAGAAGTTCTCTCGCGCACGAAGGATCTCCCGTCGCCGATGACCAGCCCAGCGGGGATCAGCCGCTGTGAGATCAAAGAGCGAGAGCGCGCGGCCAAGAGCGTTGTCGAAGCGTTCGGCGTTACCGGCATGGTGCGCAGCGATTGTGCGCTCGACCTCACTGCCGACGTTGCCGAGTTGCTCAACGAGCGAAAATCGGCTCCATCGAACGCCGGCAGCACTGTGCCCCGCCGTTGTGCTCATGCGTCGGACACCAATGCTGCCACAACGCGACGGATACTGGCTCGAAGGCTGTCGTCGATGACACCTCGTGATCGATTCCCTTGCGCCGGACGGATATTGATCATCGAATCAAACTCGACGAATTCATCGCCGGCCTCCTCTGGATAGAGGTTGATGCCCCATACGTCGGCCTGCCGCGAACCGTCCTCGAGCAGTGCCGCTTCTTCGTCAGAATGCAGCTCCGCACCGATCACCATCACACCGCGTGCAACGTCAACGACGGCCTTGACCATGTCGCCGAACTGCCCTGCGGCGATCGTGGCAAGGTCAGCCCGCGTGATCGGGCGACGCACAATCTGAAAGGGGCTGCGCTCCATGGTCCCGAAGTCTACCGCCGCGCCGGCGCGATCGGCAGCACGATGTGCGAGGGGAACGCCGCACTGTGATGCACCGTGTTCTCCGCCGTCACCATCCGACGGTTTCGCCCCAGCGGCTCCCCCGTATTTGGATTGACGTCAAACCGCGGGAAGTTACTGCTCGAGAGGTCCACGCGGATGCGATGCCCCTTCTTGAACACATTCGCCGTGGGAAACGGCTCGATCGTGAACGGATACACCCGCCCGGGCGTCAGCATCACCGCATGATCACGGGTTGCACGATACCGGCCGCGCACGATCGCGTCGGTGAGGTTCATGTCGAATCCACCCGGCCACGTCTCGCTCGATGGATAGACGTCGATCAGCTTGGCCGTGAAATCCGTATCGGTGCGATTGGATGACGCATGAAGCACCACGGTGATCGGCCCGATGACCGTCACGTCCTCTGTGAGCGGTTCGGTCTGGAACACCACCACGTCGGCGCGCGAGCGAAGCGGCATGAACGGCGCTGCCGACGGCGGAAAGCGCGGATCCTCGCGCTGGTCGTACGCACCGTCCTTCAGTCGGGCCGAGGACCCGCCGCCGATGGTGGGCACGGGGTGGCGCGGATCGAAGGTGTAGGTGGTGGAGGCACTCGGCTTCCGCGGTGGCGTGGTGCTCAGCGAACCGTCGGCATGGAAATAGTACGGCACCATGCGCGTCCCGGCGATCGGCCACGACGCGGCATCGCGCCAGTACCCTCCGTGGAACAGGCGACCGTCGGCATCCTTGTGGCCATCACCGGTGCCCATGACAAACAGGCGCACGGGAGCATCACGCTCGACGCCAGTCGCCAGCCCCTTCATGAAGTGGTCGAACCAGCGGAGATGAAACGCGCCGTAGAAGTCGGCAATCGCCGCCTCGGTGCCGAATGACACGTCACCGGCATACGGCCGGACATTGCCACTGTGCGTCCAGGGGCCAACCAGAATCCGTTGCGGCGCTGACTTGAGCTTGCTCAACCCGACGAAGTTCGTGAACGTGCCGGCAAGGAAAATGTCGTACCAACCACCGATGTGTATCATGGGGATATTCGACGTCTGGGTGTAATGCTCTTCCCAGTTGACCATCGGATCCTTCCAGAACGCGTCGTAATCGGCGTGCTCGAAGAAGTCGAGGTACCACGCTTCGTACTCCGGTGCCACCGACAGCGGGTTGAGCCCACGCCGCATCGGTTGCAAGGCGTACCAGTCCTCGACCTTCTCCCTCGTGAGCAACGCTTTCACATCGGGTGTCCGGGCATCGGCCAGCAGCTGACTCCACGCCCAGGTGAGCTGGCGGCCCATTTCGTAGGTGCCGCGATACCGTACACCATGATCCCACGCGTTCGACATGCCGCCCATGTTGATCACGAGGGTGCTCAGCGATGGCGGATCGAGTTGCGCTGCACCGGCCTGCGCATGTGCGGCGAACGACTGCCCCCACATGCCCACCTTGCCGTTGGACCACGACTGTTTGGCGAGCCATTCAATCGTGTCGTATCCGTCGGTGGCATCGGCCGGCTGCACCTTGAGGAATGTCCCCTGCGAGGCATAGCGCCCCCGCAGATCCTGCACCGCAACCACGTAGCCGTTCTTCGCGAACGACATGGCCTGGCTGGCAAGGGAGCCTTTGTCGTACGGCGTCCGATTCAGCAGGACGGGGAAGCGACCGTCGACCGGCACGCCGTTGCGCGCCGGGCGATAGACATCGGTCGCCATGCGCAGACCATCGCGCATGGGAATCATCAGATCGTGGTCGCTCCGCACCACGTCGTACGCCGCACTGACTTGCTGCGCCTGGGCGGGCGTCATCGCACTCCATGCCGTGAGCGCCACCAGTGCGAGAATGGAAGACCGAGACGGAAATGTGGCGATCATTGCGGAACAACCGCTGGAGTGAGATGACCGATGAACGGGATCACCGTGGTCAACAACCCGGCGCCAAGAAGAACCAGCGCCGTGAGAATGGCCCACTTGATGGTGAAACGCTGATGCTCGTCAAAGTCGACACCCGCCAGTCCGACCAGCAGGTAGGTGGACGGCACCAGTGGACTCAGCAGATGGACCGGCTGCCCGATCAGCGATGCGCGCCCCATCTCGGCGGCCGAGATCCCGTACGCCTGCCCTGCCTTGGCCAGAATCGGGAGAATCCCGAAATAAAACGCGTCGTTGGAAATGAAGAAGGTGAACGGAATGCTGAGCACACCTGTCACGATCGAGAGATACGGTCCGAGCGCCGTGGGAATGACACCGACCACACTCTCGGCCATGGCATCGACCATCTTCGTGCCAGAGAGAATTCCGGTGAAGATGCCGGCGGCGAAGATCAATGATGCCACCGCCAGCACGTTGCCGGCATGCGTCGCCAGCAGATGCTTCTGCTCGGCCACGCTCGGATAGTTGATCATGATCGCGATCGCAAAGGCGATCATGAACAGAATCGGCAGCGGCAGCACGCCCATCACCAGCGCGATCATCAACCCCAGCGTCAGCGCGGCATTCACCGGGAGCAGTGTCGGTCGACGCGTGGCGGCGATTGCAACGTTGTCATCGAGTGCCGTTTCATCGGAGAACGTCACGATGCCGGCGCCGGCAATACGGGCGCGTTCATTGAGGCCCAGCCGGTATGACGCGTAGAGCACCCAGGTGGCCGCCACCAGCATCGCCGGAATCATCGGCACGAACAGCTCGCTGGCGTCCACCGCCAGCGCACTGGCGGCGCGTGCCGTCGGGCCGCCCCACGGCAGGATGTTCATCACGCCGCCAGCCATCATCGTGACGCACGCGAGCACCAGCGGTCGGATGCCAAGTCGCCGGTAGAGTGGAAGCATGGCCGCAGCCGTGATCATGTAGGTCGTGGAGCCGTCACCATCGAGCGACACGATCAGTGCCAGCGCCGCCGTGCCGACCACCACCTTCACCGGATCGCCGTCGACGATACGCACCAGCGCCGTCACGATCGGCTCGAACAACCCGGCGTCGATCATGATCGCGAAATAGAGAATCGCGAATGCCAGCATGATGCCGGTCGGCGCGATCTTCGTCACGCCCGCCAGCATCATCGTGCCAAGCTGCGCGGAGAACCCGCCGAGCACCCCGAATGCGATCGGAACCAGGATCAGCGCCGTCAGCGGGGCCATGCGCTTGGTCATGATCAGCACCATGAAGGTGATGACCATCGAGAAGGCGAGCAGTGTGAGCATCAGGCCGGTGTCGCCGCCTCGATCTCTTCCGGCGTGATCGGCCGGAACGCGACATCGAACGTCAGCCAGGCGACCTTGGCGAACGGCAGCAGCAGCGCCGGCGCGAGCGCCACGCCAAGCGGCATGAGCCAGGTGAGCGTGTCCCACGGCACATTCGGCCACGACGTGATGATCACCGTGACGAACACGATCGCGAACAGCGCTTCGGCCACCGCCAGATTCGTGAGCATCGCACCGGAGAAGTACGAGTCACTGCTGCGCGTGAACCGGAACCGACAGTGGCTGCAGCGCGCATTCGGCGTGGCCCATCCGCGGAGGACCTTCCCTTCGCCGCAGTTCGGACAGCGCAGACGAAGTGCACGACCCATCAGTCGCGCGAGTTGGCTCCAGGATGGAAAGGCGAGTGCGGACTCGGTCGTCTGCGACCCGCGCGCATCCAATGCGGGACGATCAGGGCGCGGCAGGGCACCAGGCCGACGATCGGCGTCACGGAGCTCTTCGGGCGATCTCATGCCGGAATGTAGGATATGACGCGCTCGGTGCATCGCCGGCCATGCCAGCCGCCGGCACCAGCGCCCACACCGCGTCCCAGCCATTTGTCCGGGGCCCTCCCCCTCCGCCATCGCTCCCCTCCCCCGTTACGTTTGTCCTGATGCGCCGCCGTGTCCCGGCGGCGATTCCGTTTCTCCCGATTCCGATCCGACGATGTCGTTTGAAATTGCCGTCAAGAAGGCCGAGGGTGTCGAACGCCTGCTCGGCGTGACCGTGTCCGTCGAGACCGTCAAGGCTGCCGAGGACAAGGCCGTGAAGCGCTATGCCTCCGCCGCCCGCATGCCGGGCTTTCGCCCGGGCAAGGCGCCCCTGCACCTGATCAAGAAGGCGTACGCCGAACAGATCAAGTCCGAGGCCCTCGAGAGCATGGTGCAGGACGC
>JANMHB010000096.1:0-3080 GCA_031374935.1 Gemmatimonadaceae bacterium
ATCTCCCTGATCCACTTCCCGATGTCGCGGAACGGTCCCTCGAAGGCCTTGGTGATGAAGGTCCCGCTGAGTGTCACCGTCTCGGTGCCGGGAACCGGGTGGTCCACGGCGACATACACATCGGAACCCCACGGTGACACCTCATCCGAGAGCCAGAGTGGCTCTTCCGGAAAGGCCGCGGCATCCTCGATCATCTGCTGATCGCGGCCCATCACCTTGCCCATGTTGATCGGGATGTGAAACACCGCGCGGATGTGATCTTTCAGGAAGAGCTTGTCTTTCCATACGATCTTCCGACCATCCCACTTCGCCGCATCGAGCCGGGCGCAGCAGCCGGTTTCGGAGTTGTCATAGTTCGTGTCGGCAAGCTTCATACGCATCTCCTCAGTGAGCCGGATCGGGACTCGGCTGTTGACGTCGCTCCGACGGCAGCGGTACCAGCGGTTCCAGCGGTACCAGCGGTTCCAGCGGTGAACAACTGCCGGCACCACCACAGTGCACTGCGCCGCGACATTGCGTTGTCGGGCGATCACTGACAGACCGCCCGGGCCGGATCCGTACACTGTTTGCACCGACAGTTTATCGCCAGATGTGAACTCACCCAGGGGCACGGTGCGCACGACTTCACTGCTCGGCCGACTATTGAGTGCCTTCGGCGTGGCGCTCTTGATCACAGTAGTCTACCTGCGTTGGGCGCGACCGGCGCAGTTGCGCTGGGGCGCGACGGATGCCGAGGTCGCTCGCGCGATGCCGGGTGACGCACTCAGCAATCACCCCACGTTTCTCTCCACCCGAGCGATCACGATCAACGCAACGCCGAAGGTCATCTGGCCGTGGCTGGTGCAGATCGGTTACGGACGCGCTGGCTTCTACGGGTACGACATTCTGGAGAATCTCGGGAGCCCGCGGGGGCTCAAGAGTGCGGACCACATCGTGCCGGAACTGCAGCAGCTTGCCGTTGGTGATCCGCTACCGTTGAGCGCCGCAGGCGGACTGGTCGTGAATGCCATTGCTCCGAACCAATACCTCGTGTGGTCGGGCACGTCCGGCACGTACCCTGGTGCATTCACATGGGCGCTCTATCCCATCGATGCGTCACACACGAAGCTCGTCAGTCGGATTCAGTGGAGTCATCACTGGTCACAGCCACTGATGCTGGGCATGGATCTGTTCACCGAGTTCACCGATCACCTGGCGGTACGCAAGATCCTGCAGGGGGTGAAGGATCGCGCGGAGGGGCGGGTGGAGTCGTTTGCCCGCCAGACGTTCGAGTTTGTGGTGCTGGTATGGGCATTGTTCGCGTTCTTCGCGGCACTCTGGCTGCTGTTGCGCGGGCGGCTGGCCAGGCCGTTCCTCGTCGCGGCAGTCACCGGTCTGGCATGGCTGATCATCTGGTACGCGCCGATATCCGTCGTCTTCGGCGTCGTGGCAAACGTCGCTGTTGTGGCGCTGCTCCGTGCGCACCGCCTGCGCCCCGGCAGCAGCCGAGCCGCAACAGCACCCGCTGCTGCCATCGCCAGGCGCGCGACGTGACGTCGGCGCGCCGTGCCCCTGCCACCGTGAGACGCTCCCCATGACATCCGCAGCCTCGCCATCGCAGGCGGCCCTGCGGCTCGGCTACTGGTCGGCGAGTCTGACGGCGCTGTGGTGCGTGCTGTTCACCATTGCCGCCATCCTCACTGAGTCGCGGCTCCTGTCACCGCCGTGGGACGTCGTCCTCACCATCGCGCCATCACTGTTTCTCGCGCCATGTTTTCTGGTCATGCTGGTCTGCCTGAACGCCGCAGTGCCCGATGAGCGCAAGATCTGGAGTCAGATCGGCGTCGCCTTTGGCTGCGTCTACGTACCGATGTGTGTTGCGGCATACATCGTGGAACTGTTCGTGGTCGAGCCGCGGGTGTTGCGAGGCGCGGGTGCAGAGACGGCGCTGCTGACGCTGGTGCGCGGTGACACGGTGTTCAATGCCATTGATGGAATCGGCTACGTGTTCATGTGTCTCGCCACGCTGTTCGCAGCGCCGGCGTTCGAGCGGACCGGGCCCGACAGATGGCTGCGTTGGTTGCTGCAGGCCAACGGCTGGCTGGCCGTCCCGATCTTTCTGACGTACTTCGTGAATCGTTCGTTCCTCTGGGCCGCCGCACTCTGGTCGGTCACGATCACGGGGTCGGCAGTGCTGCTGATTGCCTTCTTTCGACGATTGACCCTCGAACGGTCGGCGGCGGTCCGGCCATGAGTCTTCCCCTCTCGGATCGTGCGCTCCTCCGGACGCTCGCCGGCCTGACGCTGTTCGGCGCCATCTCCGCAGCAGCGGGGGCTTGGCTCGCGATCGGAGCGAAGGGTGCCGGCATGCCACTCGAGTATCTCGACCACAGTCCCTTCGACTCCTTCGTCATTCCCAGGCTGGTTCTGGGTGGAGTGGTTGGTGGAACACAAGGCGCCGCGGCGATTGCGGTGATCGCACGCCGGCGGATCGCGCTGCTCCTGTCGGCAGTCGCCGGCTTCGGCATGCTGATCTGGATCTTCGTCGAGCTGGCAATGCTCAGGCAGTACTCGTGGCTTCAGGCGCTGTACTTTCTGCACGGATGCAGCGAGTTGCTGCTCGTGCTCGCGCTCCTTGGGTTGGCGCCGTCGCTGGCACGTCCGTGGCCTGCGTCATTGAGCAGCGTGGTCTGATCAACGCACCATCCTCGCTCCTCCATTGGCGCTTGGAGACGGTTCCGCGGCCGACCATCGGCGCCACTATGCGGCAGCGCGCGACGTCTGGCGCGGCTCCCCGCAGGGGTCCGTCGTGTCCCACGCCAGTCGCGCACACCCACGACCATCAGCGCAGACGCTGCACACGTACCAGCTGCATCTGCTCGAGCCCGACGCTCACCCCCCAACGTCTCTCGGCGATGATCCCGCGCGCCACGTCCACGCGGAGCGCCGCCAACTTCGCTCCTTTCAAGCCGATGCGCAGGCCCGCACCACCATCCAGGTATCGGCTCTCCATGACCGTCTGATCGCCGCGTGACATCACGCTTGCGGCATCGACGAAAACACCGACGCCAAGCGCGATGCGACCGACACTGCCCACCTGC
>JANMHB010000015.1:0-1718 GCA_031374935.1 Gemmatimonadaceae bacterium
TGGTGACCGGTACCGCTACGAGTGGGCGTCAGACGACGGCCAGCAACGCTTTGGTTTTGAAGGTGAGCTGCTGGAGACCACCGCACCCACGCGGTCGGTGACCACGGAGCAGATGGTCGGCATGGACGGCCCTGCCACACGGAACGAGCTCACGCTGGTCGCCGTGCAGGGAGGCACCCTGCTCAGCATCGTCATCACCTATCCCAGCAAGGAGCTCCGCGACATGATCCTCGGTACCGGTATGACCGCGGGCATGGAAGCGAGTTACGCGCGGCTGGAGCGAGAGGTGCTGGCGGGTGCACGGTGATGGGGCTCTCGTTGCGCACGCTGCGCTCCGTCGGCATACTCCGCACGTCGAATCGTGGCTGAGTTCCGTTCGCCACGCCACTGGACGCTTCGCGCCACCGCGGCCCTGCCCGCGAGGGTTGCCCGTTCCCGTCTGCCCGGTCATGAGGAGCACGAATGCGGATTACCGCAATCAGGGTGTACCGCGTTGAACTGCCACTGCATGAAGGCAGCTACAAGTGGTCTGGAGGCAACTCGGTCGATGTCTTCGATTCCACCATCGTCGCCATTGACACCGACGCGGGCATCACTGGCTACGGTGAGGTGTGCCCGCTGGGGCCGGCGTATCTCCCCGCCTATGCCGCTGGCGCGCGCACCGGAATCGCGGAACTGGCGCCAAACCTGCTCGGGCAGAACCCGACTGAGCTCGCGAGCATCAACCGGCGCATGGATCAGCTCCTGCGCGGCCATCCGTACGTCAAGACCGCAATCGACATGGCCTGCTGGGATATTCTCGGCCATGCCACCGGTCAGTCGGTCGCGACGCTGCTCGGTGGCAGGGTGGGGGAGCACGTCGCATTGTACCGCGCCATCTCGCAGGACACGCCGGAGAAGATGGCCGCCAAAGTTGGTGTGTACCGGGCCGAGGGTTACACCAAGTTTCAGCTGAAGGTTGGCGGTGATCCCGATACCGATATCGAACGTATCCGTGCCGCCGCGGCGCAGCTACGCACAGGTGACGTGCTGATCGCCGATGCCAACACCGGCTGGACGCAGCATCAGGCGATACGTGTCGCGGATGCCGTGCGAAGCGTGGACGTGTACATCGAGCAACCGTGCATGCGCTACGAGGAATGCCTCGCGGTGCGGCGCCACACCGATCGGCCGTTCGTGCTCGATGAAGTCATCGACGACATCATGATGGTGCTGCGCGGGCATCACGATCAGGCCATGGACGTGATCAATCTCAAGATCTCGAAAGTCGGTGGGCTCACGCGGGCGCGGCAGATCCGGGACCTCTGCCTGTCGCTCGGCATCGCGATGACGATCGAGGATTCGTGGGGCGGTGACATCATCACCGCCGCGATTGCACATCTGGCGCATAGCACGCCCCCCGATTTGCTTTTCTCCACAACCGACTTCAACAGCTACGTCACGGTCAGCACGGCCGCCGGCGCTCCGCAGCGCGTGAACGGAACGATGGCCGCGTCCACCGCGCCCGGGCTTGGCATCACGCCGCGGATGGACGTACTGGGGCCTCCGGTGTTCACGGTTGGCTGAGCCGCGCAGGAACCCAGGCAACGACACCGGTCGCGGTGCTCGTGACGATGCTCCCCTGATGTGCAAGGAGATTGAATGACGGCTCCATCCCGCCCGACCCGAGAAGCCCCGATGGCAGCACTGCTCGGTATCGGCGCGTTCGCAAACTTTTT
>JANMHB010000033.1:0-16242 GCA_031374935.1 Gemmatimonadaceae bacterium
CGCCGATGCGAGTGCATCCTTGTCCGCGATCGCAAAGCGATCATTGTCCTTCGGAATCACCTGCTCGTAGTTCGGATACGGGCCTTCGATGAGCCGGGTGTAGATGGTGGTGAAGGGGCTCTTGAAGGCGAGATGGTTGTCGCCGCGCGCCACCTCCAGGTCTTCTTCGTCGGGGAACAGCTTGCTTACCTGATCGAGCGCCTTCGGCATCACGATCAGGTCACTCGCCTGGCCACCGTGGCCACTCACCGTCACGTCCATCTTCGCCAGCCGGTGCCCGTTGGTGGCCACCATTCGCATGAAGTCCGGCTTCAGTTCCCAGAGCACGCCGTTGAGGATCGGACGGCTTTCCTCGGTGCTGACCGCGTACGACGTGTGCCGGATCAGCTTGCGCACATCGGCTGACTTGATGCGCCAGCCGTCGCCGAACCGGATCGCAGGAAACTGTGGAAAGTCGTCCTTCGGCAAGCCGTTCAGCTTGAACTTGGCACGGCCGCATTCGAGGCTCACTTTCTGCTCGCCGGCAGACTCGATCTTCACCGGACTGGGGGGCAGCTCGCGCGCCAGCTCCTGCAGCTTCTTGGCCGGAATCGTGATCCCGCCCGGCCGTTCCACGTCGGCCTGCACTTCATGGCTGACATGGATGTCGAGATCGGTGCCTGAAAAACGGATCCCACGGTCGGTTGTCTCGACCAGGATGTTGGCCAGCACGGGCAACGTCGTCTTGCCGGGAATGCTGGCAGCGACCGCCGCCAGCCCTTCCTGGAGTTTTTCGCGCGCGATCGTGAATCGCATCAGCTCCTCGGAGTGCACCGGATCGACGCCGGGCGAACGCCCTGTGTGGCAATCAATCCTGCGGTCTGAACTGTCATCTGTCGTGCTGTGTGCACGCGCTGCTGTAATGCTGTTCTATAAATCTTTAACAGTCGTAGTCGTAGGGCGGACGCGAACTGTGGACGAACGCCGGAAGCTACGCAACGACAAGGGTTTCGCCAAGATGAACCCCTGTGGACGCGCGGGTACAACACCATCGCTTTTCCGCACTCGTCACCATTTCCATCCGAGCCGATGTGGACGAGACGTTCCAAACGTGGACAGCTGTGGATCATTCGCCGGTTTCCAACAGGCGGCGGATCTTTTCCACACGGGCCGCAAAGGAGATGTCGTTCTTCGCCGATGATTCTGCCCGCTCGAGCGAATGAATCACGGTGGAGTGATCCCGCCCGCCGAACGCATTGCCGATTTCGACCAATTGGAGCGCCAACAGCTCGCGACAGAGCAACATCGCCACCTGTCGCGGCACGGTCAGCATCTTGGTTCGCGTCTTCGACTTGAGCCCCTCGGCCGTCACACCCCATTCCCGGGCGACAATGGCCTGAATGGCGGCCACGGTGATCCCGACCGAGGCCACCTGGCCTGCGTCACTCCGAAAGCGGTCACGGAGTGCCTCCCGGGCCAGCTCGACGGTGATGTCGGCGTGCTTGAGCGACGCGTAGGCCAGCAGCTTGATGATGGCCCCTTCCAGCTCACGGACGTTGGAGCGCACGTTGTCGGCGATCACCTGGATCACATCGTCGGGAATCGTCAGCTCGAGATGGTCGAGCTGCGCCTTGCGGCGCAGGATGGCGACCCGATGCTCGACATCCGGCAGTGCGATGTCGGCAACCATTCCCCATTGGAACCTGCTCACCAGGCGCGCTTCCAGGCCGGGGATCTCGGACGGCGGACGATCGGAGGTCAGGATGATCTGCCGACCCGCCTCGTAGATCGCATTGAAGGTGTGAAAGAACTCTTCCTGAGTCGCTTCCTTGCCTTTCAGGAACTGCACGTCGTCGACAAGCAGGAGGTCGGTTTCGCGATATCGTCGCCGGAAATCCTGTGTGGTGCGGCCCTGAATGGACCCCACCAGTTCGTTCGTGAACTGCTCCGTGCCGACGAACGTGATGCGTGTGGCGGGATCGCGCTTCAGCAGTTCGTGCGCGACGGCCTGCATGAGGTGAGTCTTGCCCAGTCCGGTGTCGCCGTAGAGAAAGAGCGGATTGTAGAGCTTTCCCGGTGCCTGCGCTGCTGCGATCGCAGCCGCCGCGGCGAGTTCGTTGCTCTTGCCGACGACGAAATGCTCGAAGGTATAGCGCTCCGACAGCGGGGCGAGGTTCGGATTCGGCACCGCCGGCGGACGGATCGGGGCGTCGAGCGGCGCTACGAACAGATCCATCTGCGGTTTGGTCCGCGCCGACTCGTGCACCACGAAATGCACCAGCAGCGGGTGGCCAAGTGCGACGGCGGCGAAGCTCGACAGCAGGCCGGAGTGTTTCGACTCGTTCCAGTCGGCGGCAAACTGATCAGGAACACCGACCGTCAGCGCCCGCTCGTCGACGCGCAACGGCTCGCACGGCTCGAGCCAGGTGCGGACGGTCTGCTCCTGAAGTTCGAGTCGCGCGCGGTCCAACAGTCGAGCCCAGGTTTCTGCAGCCGTCAGCATTACGCGCAGCGGGATGTAATTCAGGAAGGGAGCGCGAGTTTACAGGGACGCGGCCCGCTTGGCAAACCGCACCGAGGCTCGGCACCGTGAGTCCAGGCAAGTCAGAAGCAAGGCGACGTCGCTTGACCGAAGTGCTTGTCCTGAATAGGTTTGCCACTCTTTCCAAGAATCTCAGCGAACGCACCTGGAGTACATATGGGCAAGCCCACGTACCGCCCCCGAAACAAGCGCCGTATCCGCAAGCACGGCTTTCGCGCCCGCATGGCCGATCGCTGGGGCCAGAACGTCCTGAAGCGTCGTCGCAAGAAGGGTCGCAAGCAGTTGACCGTGCGACTCCCGGACAAGTACGCCGCAGCCTGAGTTGTTCCGCTTCTCGCGAGACCAGCGTCTCACGAGGAAGTCGGATCTGGAACGGGTGCGTCGCGAGGGGAAGCGTGTGCGGGCCGCTCATCTCGAGCTCCGCGTCGCGGCTTCCCCTTTGTCGTTTGCGCGAGTCGGCTTCATCGTGCCGAAGCATGGGCAGAACAGCGTCAAGCGAAATCGCCTCAAGCGGCGCCTTCGCGAACTCATCCGGGTGACCGTCTTGCCTGGGCTGACACCCAGTGACCTGGTTCTGCGTACGCTGCCCAGTGCCTATGCGCAGAGCTGGACGGTGCTGAGTCGTGAAGTCGAGACACTGGTGCGACGACTGCCGGCCGCGCCGAACCGGAGTCGGGGCGGTGAACCAGTTGCCGGGTGAGGGTGGGGGTGGGGGTGCCGCCGATCCGGTGCCGCCCTCGCACCCCGTGGTGGTGGTTGCGGCCCGCTGGGTGGCCACCGCATTGATCCGGGTGTATCAGCTCTTCCTGTCGCCGCTGTTTCCCGCCTCGTGCCGCTATACTCCCACCTGCTCCGCCTATGCCGTGGAAGCGATCGAGCGCCACGGCGTTCTTCGCGGGTCGTGGCTGGCCGCCAAGCGCATTGCCCGGTGCCATCCGTTCCGTCCCGGCGGACATGACCCTGTACCCTGACCTTCACGACGGTCACAGTCGCGCGCGCGTTCCGCGCACCTGCTGTGTACATCGCCAGCCCCTCGACATTCCAGTATGAACAAGCGCATGCTGCTTGCCCTCGCCCTGTCGGCGGCGGTAATCGGTCTCACCCAATACCTGTTCCCGCCCGCGAAGCCCCTGCCAAAGCCGACGGCGACGGCGCCAGCTGCCGTGGCTGGCCCGCAGGCGGCCCCTGGTGCGGCGGCCGCAGTGATGCCCCAAGCGGCACTGTCACCGACCGCCGGCGTCACAGCGGCCGTGCCGTCGGTGGCGGCGGCCGACACCGCGGCGCTGAGCAGTGCCCGCAGTGCTGTCCGGATCAGCAGTGTTGGCGCGACGCCCGTTTCGATTCAGCTGCAGGGCTACAAGCGACTCCCTGAAAAGAAGAGTGCCGCCGCCGCCGTCGAACTGGTACGGCCCGGCGAGTCGCTGCTGCAGTACGCGATCGTCGTCAAGGAACCGGCCGGCAATCGTGTGATCGATCTGTCGACCGTGGCCTTCACGTCGGCGCGCCCCGACGAGCGCACGATCACCTACACCGGATCCGCCGCCGGCGCGAACGTCCAGATCACCTACGCCTTCCAGCCGGACAGCTTCATCGTCCGGGTCGGCGGCAAGGTCACCGGGCTCACGTCGCCGGCGTTCCTGCGTGTCACGCTGCCTAGTGGACTGAATTCGAGCGAGGCCGATACCACCGAGGATCAGCAGCACCTGGCCGTGGCGATGAAGCCGGTGCAGGGCAACACGCAGAGTGTGGCCTTCAATTCGCTCGATCCGGCGGAAGAGGAGCTCAAGGAAGGCCCGTTCATCTGGGTGGCATCGAAGAGCAAGTTCTTCATCGCCGGCCTGCTCACCGCACCGGGCGATCGTCCGTTCGACGAAGTGAAGGTCGTTGGAGGTCCGAAAACCGGCAAAGTCGAGAGTCGGGTCGCCGCCACGGCACTGCAGTCGCTGCAGGATGGCACGTTCCGCTTCGAGCTCTACGCCGGTCCGCAGGAATGGCGCCGACTGGTGTCGCTGGGCCGCGATTTCGAGAACAGCAATCCATACGGTGGCTGGCTCCAGGGGTTCGTGCAGCCGTTCGCCACGATGGTGATGAAGGCTCTTCTCTGGATGCACGAAGCGCTCAAACTGAACTACGGCTGGGTGCTGGTGATCTTCGGCGTGGCGGTGCGCCTGTTGCTCTGGCCGTTCAACCAGCGCGCCATGCGGACCTCGATGAAGATGCAGGTACTGCAGCCCGAGCTGGCGGCGGTGCAGGAGAAGTACAAGGCCGATCCGCAGAAGATGCAGGCGGAGGTCATGCGCGTGTACAAGGAACACGACATGAGCCCATTCAGCGCCCTGTCAGGCTGCCTGCCGATGCTGCTCCCGATGCCGGTGTTCATCACACTCTTCTTCGTGTTCCAGAACACCATCGAGTTCCGCGGTGTGCCGTTCCTGTATCTCGCCGATATCTCGCAGAAGGACCCGACCTTCGTCATTCCGCTGCTGATGGCCGCCAGTGCGTTCGTGTTGAGCTGGATCGGGATGCGTGGCGTACCACCGAACCCGCAGGCGAAGATCATGGCCTACATGTTCCCGGCGATGATGTTCGCATTCTTCTTCAGCGCCGCGGCAGGACTCAACCTGTACTACTTCGTGCAGAACCTGGCGGCGCTTCCGCAGCAGTGGCTGATCTCGAACGAGCGGCTGAAGAAGAAGGACACACCGGTCGTCTACAACGACAAGGGCGCACCGGCCCGACCCAAGAAGGCCTGATTACTGCTGCTGACCGAAGCACGGGGCGCCCATTCACGGGGCGCCCCGTTTTCGTTCGGACCCATCATGGTTTTCGCTGCAGCCGTTGTCGCGAGCCAAAGTCGGCGCCGATGGGCGCCGATCCGCGCTGTCGCTCAGGCGCTGGCGGCGGCCAGATTGCGGCCGATCGCGGTCAGCTCGCGGGTGCTCGCACGGAGCGCCCAGGCGATGCCGCGTTCGGCGACGGCGGGAGCCACCAGAGAGTGACCAAGGAAGTAGCCGGCGCGTTCGGGAATCACATGGCGCTCGATGGTGCGGGCGTCGTCGCTCGTGCCGTCACTCAGCCAGCGCAGGCGCAGACCGAGCCCGTTCCGATCGAGGTCCGGGCTGATCGTGCGCGCCAGCAGCGGTTCGAGCTCGCGAATTCGCGCGTATTGCCGGCGGCCATAACCCAGATACTCCCACGGCGCATACCCGCTGCAGACAGCCTGCGCTGCGTGGGTCGCCAGTCCCTCGTTCACCAGCAGTTCGCGAAGCGTGGCGCGCTTGCCGGTATCCCAGAACGAGTAGTACCCGTCGTTCTCCGCCACCAGCGTTCGCAGTTCACTCTGGCTGTCCTTGGCGGTATAGCGGATGCCATGTGCGATTTCGTGCGCCAGCCATGGCGGCATCAGCGCCGGGTCGAGGCCGAGCGAATCGGTGTCTGGATTGCGCTCGCCGGTGAAATGCTCGAGGCAGACGAAGGCGACCGGCCGACCGTCGATGACCAGTTCACCCGCATTCGCCGCGCCGACGCCCACCATCAGCACGACATCGGGCTCGACACTCGTCTCGAGAGTGACCATCGCCTGCGCCATCGTTTGCCGGGCACGCAGGACGAGTGGCTCGCGATCGAGGACGCCGAGCAGGTCCGAGCGATCGGCCGCAACCGTCTTGCGGATGATCTCGCCGACGTGCGGCCCGGTCGGGTCGACGACGTAGTTGTCCCAGTACGCGGACAGGAGCGCCTTGTTGGCAGCGAAATAGCGCTCGTAGGCCGCCACCCGGTCCGCGCTCTGAAGCACGGCCAGAAAGTCGGGGAGCAAATTGATCAGCATCGGCGGTGTCTCTGGATGTCGCGCCACGCCCGGGGTGCGGGTGGTGACGATCGAACCGGATTCTATGCCGCGGAGTGAACACGTACAAGGGAGCAAGCGTCAAACCACCGCGACGATCGCTGACACGACAGCAGACGTCAGCAGGGAGATGAGCACCTCGCATGTGACGAAGTGCCACCCGGCATTACGGCATGTTCATCAATACGTGAAGCCAGGCAGGAGCCGGCTATCGCAATCAGCGCGTGCCGAACAGCCTGTCGCCGGCATCCCCGAGCCCAGGCACGATGTAGCCGTGTTCGTTCAGGCCGCGATCGATGGCCGCGCAGATGATCTGCACATCGGGGTGCGCGGTGCGCAGTCGCAGGATGCCCTCCGGCGCCGCGACGATGCACATGAACGTGATCCGTTCCGCGCCCGCCCGCTTCAGCGAACTGACGGCGGCGGCCGCACTGCCCCCCGTGGCCAGCATCGGATCGAGGAGCAGGAAGGCACGATCGGCAGCGTCACCGGGGACCTTGAAGTAGTAGTCCACGGGCTCGAGGGTATCATGATCCCGGTACAGTCCGATGTGACCGACGCGTGCGCCCGGGACAAGACGCAACACGCCCTCGACCATGCCGAGCCCGGCGCGCAGAATCGGCACAACGGTGAGCTTCTTGCCTTGCACCGTGACACCGGTGTGTGTTTCGAGCGGTGTCTCGACCGGATACGGCTCGAGTCCGAGCGTGGCGGTCGCCTCGTACGTCAGCAACATCGCGAGTTCGTCGACCAGCTCCTTGAAGAGTTTTGTCGACGCACTCCGCTCGCGAAGCCGGGTGACCTTGTGTTGCACCAGGGGATGGCGAACCAGGGTCACGCCATCGAGATCGGAAACAGGGGGCTGTGGCACGGATGGAAGATGCGGGATGGGCGTTGGCGAACGGAAGGGCAGCGCGCGCCGTAGCTCGCCGTCGTGCGGCTCTCGGACTTATTCTGCTGTGGACTTTGGTGTAGTGGCGCGCGACGTTGTGTGCCGGGCTCGTCCATCATTCAGTCGCTCGCTCATGCAACTCACGTTTTCCGGTGCGGCCCGTGAAGTGACGGGGTCATGCCACATCCTGGAAGTCGCCGGCAAGACGGTGTTGCTCGACTGCGGGCTCTTTCAGGGGCGCCGGGAGGCGTCGCGGCGGAAGAACGAGATGCTCCCGCTGGCCGTCGATCGCATCGACGCGGTGGTGCTGAGCCATGCGCACATCGATCATGCCGGTCGCCTGCCGTTTCTGGTGCGCTCCGGATACGACGGCCCCATCTTCGCCACTGCCGCCACGCGCGATCTGTGTGCGATCATGCTGGCCGATTCGGCGCGAATCCAGGTCAAGGATGCAGAGTTTCTCGAGCGACGGCACCAGGAGCACGCCGCCCCGCTGTACGAGCCCGACGATGCCGCGAAGGTGATGACGCAGATGGTCGATCTGGCCTACGATCGGTGGTTCGATGTCGTGCCGGGGGTCCGCGCCTGTTTCGTCGACGCGGGACACATCCTCGGATCGGCCTCGGTGATGCTCGACTGTACCGAAGACGGACGGACGCAGCGGGTGGTCTTCTCCGGCGATGTCGGGCGGAAAGGGCTGGCGATCATCCGCGATCCCCATCCACCCGCCGGTGCCGATGTCGTCATCATGGAATCGACCTACGGCAATCGCGACCATCTGCCGATCGATGATGCGCGGGCCGCACTCGGCCGGGTGGTGCGCGAAACCGCTGCCCGCGGTGGACGTGTGATCATTCCCGCGTTTGCGGTGGGCCGGGTACAGGAGCTGGTGTACGATCTGCACGCACTGGCGCGCGCGAACGAGATTCCGCGCCTGCCGATCTACATCGACAGCCCGCTCGCCACGTCGGCCACCGACGTCTTCGAGCGCCACCCGGAGTGCTTCGATCGCACCGAGGATCTGGTGCGCGCCGTCGAGGAGCTCTTTCATTTCGACCTGGTGCACTACACGCGCGATACGACGGAGAGCAAGGCGTTGAATGCCATGCACGGGCCGATGATCATCATCTCGCCGTCAGGCATGGCAGAGTCGGGCCGGGTGCTGCACCACCTCGCGCATGCGGCCGGCGATCCGAGGAACACGATCCTCGTCGTCGGTTTCATGGCGGAACACACGCTCGGCCGCCGTATCGTCGAGAAGCGGCCGTTCCTGAGGATTTTCGGTGCTGACGTTCCGCTCAAGGCGGAGGTGGCGATTCTCAATGGCTACTCGGCGCACGCCGATCGCACCGAGCTGGCGGAATGGCTCGATGCGGTGAAGGCCACGTCACCGACGCTGACGCGTGTGCTGCTGGTGCATGGTGAACCACCGGCGCAGGATGCGTTGAGCGACGCGCTCACGTCGCGCGGCTATCACGTCACCGCGCCAGCCGCCGGCGATCAGGTACGGCTGTGATGTCGCCGAGCGGCCCGACACACACGGGCACCTCCCGAGCCGGATGTGCGCAGTGACGGAGCCGAGCGGCAGCGCGCGTGGCGCGGCGGCGGGTCGCATTCTCGAGGCGACGAGTGCCTGTATCGTGCAGAAGGGGGCAGCTGACGTCAGCCTGCAGGATGTGGCGGAGGCGGCGGGAGTCAGCAAGGCGCTGATTCACTACCACTTCCACGACAAGGGCGAGTTACTGGCGCGACTCGTCGAGTGGTTGCGCGCCGGGTTGGTGGCGCGCCAGGTGACCGCGCTCACCGGAGTGTCCGGCTCCACCGCGCTGGATGCACTCTGGCAGTGGCTGTCGGACGAACTGGATCGCGGCGACCTTCGCGCCTTCATCGATCTGTCGCTGGTGCAGGGCGCATCGGTGCAAGCCGCGGTTGCTGCCACGGCTGCCGCACGCCGCGAGGCCGCCGCGACCGTGACGACGGAACTCTTCGAGAAGTTGGGCCTTCGCCCGCGGGTTCCCGCGCCACTGATCGCCGATGCGTTCGTGGCGTTCGTCGATGGGCTGGCACTGGACCGGGTGGTGGCGCCTGAACGCAACGCGCGCATCTCATTCGATGTGTTCTGGCTTGCGATGCTCGGACTCACCGACTGACCGGCACCGCGAACAACGTGGCGCGACGACAGCGGTCACTTCTCGGAGGCATCGCCCGGCTGCTCGGCCGTGTGATCGTCGTGGTGCTGGTGCTCTGGAGCGTCTCGGTGGCAGCGGTGCTGCTGGTGGGCAACCACGATGCCGCGCAGCCGGCGGATGCCATCGTGGTGCTCGGTGCGGCACAGTATGCCGGCCGCCCATCACCGGTGCTCGAAGCGCGGCTGGCGCACGCCGTGCGCCTCTATCGTCGCGGCATCGCGCCGCGGCTCATGGTCACAGGCGGCAAGGCGGAGGGTGATCGCACCAGCGAGGCGGAGGTGAGCGCGCGCTATGGCCGACGGCACGGCGTGCCGGCGTCGGCGATCATCATCGAGGACGAAAGCCGCAGTACCACGGAGCAGATGCACGCCGTGGCGCGTATGGCACGCACGCGGAACATCAAGAGTGTGGTGCTGGTCAGCGACCGGTTCCACATGCTGCGAGTGCTGCTCACGGCATGGAAGCTGGGGTTGGTGGCCCACGGATCGCCAACGCGCAGCAGTCCGATCGCACTCACCGAACTGTCGGGCATCAGGTATGTGCTGCTCGAATCGGTGAAAGCCCCGCTGGCGTTCCTGATCGAGCAGAGAAGCCGGTAGCCGCGCGGTCAGTCGACGACGAAATCCACGCTCGCCAGCCGAGCCATTTCAGCGCGCCACGCATCATGCAGCGCGCGAAATCGTGGCGAGCGTCCATGGCCGCCGATCGGTGCGCCATCGAGCTGGGTGATCGGGACGACGCCGCGAATGGAACTGCTGGCGCAGGCCGCGTCGGAGTGGACGAGTGCTGCGAGCGGCGCTTCCGTCTCCTGGACGGTGAGGCCGACGGATGGGGCCAGCGCACGCAGCAGACCGAGCGTCGTACCGGCCAGCGCGCCGGTAGCCGCGGACGGTGTGAACAGCGTCGCGTCGGCGAACCAGCAGATGTTCGACGCGGTACAGCCGACGATGCGATCGTCGGTGTCGAGGACCAGGGCATCATCCACACCCTGACTGTGCGCCTCGCGGAGCGCGAGGACGTTGGCCGTATAATCGAGCGACTTGATCCCGGCCGTCGCGCGGCGGGCACTCCAGCGCCACTGACTCGTGATCAGGGTCAGTCCGCGCTCGATGACTTCATCGCGCACCGCGATGCGCGGCGTGAGGGTCACGATCGAGCGCGAGGCGCCTCCGCTCAGCCCCGCCATGCCGGGCAGCGCGTCACCGCGAGTCAGTGTCACCCGGAGTACCGCATCGACGACATTCATCCGGAGCGCGGCCGCCGCGGCATCGGTGATGTGTGGGCCGAGCATGGTTGGCAGGACCAGCCCAAGTCGCTCGGCGCCGCTGGCCAGGCGCGTCAGATGGGCCGTGGCCATCGGTGCCACACCATTCAGCACGCGGATGGTTTCGAAGACGCCATCCGCCAGGGTCAGGCCGCGGTCGAACGCGGACACCGCGTGGTTGGCATCTTCCACGGATTCGCCGTCGATCCAGACCCGGATCGGAGACGATGGGGTCATATCGCCGTTCGACGCGCCAGCGCGCCGTCTGCGCACCGGCCGGGGCATCGGGGGACGATCGGCACCAGCCTGCTCTGCTGCGGCAACGCGGTCTCCGGGCGAAGCGCGGTTTTGTCACCCGGGTAAACCCTGCGACGTCCACGGACGTCCGAATGGTGCTTCCCGGTGGCTCTGATACGGCGAACCGAACACGTTGTGGCGTCCAGTCGCGGGAATGGTACTGCCTCGCTCTCCGGGGACAAGGAAGTCTGGTGCTACCCATCAGCAATCACCGATCGAATGTACCCGCAGCATAGTACCACTGAAGCGGCAGCAACGTTTCACTGGCTCGTTGATGTCTGCTGCTGAGTTGCTTTCGCGATTCAAAATGGCCAATCTCATGTGGCTGAATGCTGTGTCGGACCGTCGTACGAAACAGGTCGTCATCATCGTTGTCACGGCCGTTCCATCACTTGATTATCAGGAGTACACACGCATGAAGAAGCTTCTTGTTGGCGCGGCAGTTCTCGCGGCCATCGCTGCTGCCGCGCCGACGGCGCAAGCGCAGCAGAAGGGACCGGCCACGTTCGGTATTTCCGGCGGGCTGACACTGCCCATCGGCAGCCTCGGCGACACGCAGGGTGCCGGATTCAATCTGCAGGGCCACGCGACGCTGAAGCCCAGCTCCGTTCCATTCGCGTTGCGGGGGGACCTCGGCCTCTGGACGACGCCCGGCAAGAACGTCAGCCGGATCGGCGGCGGCACCGGCAGCATTTCGTATCCGGGTATCACCTGGTTCACCGCGAACGTGAACGGCGTCTACAACTTTGAAGGCGCCAAGGACGCCACCTTCGTTCCGTACGTGCTCGGGGGCGTCGGCATCTACAACGGCAGCGAAGGGCTCGGCACGAAGTTCGGCATCAACGCCGGCGGCGGCATCACGTTCAAACTCTCCGGTTTCGACGCATTCACCGAAGCACGTTTCCACAACGTGTTCACCGATGGCAGCTCGGCGCGCATCCTTCCGATCTCGTTCGGCATCAATTTCAGGCCGTAACGCGTCAGTTCGGTCGATGGGGCGCCCGATCCGCATTGCGGGTCGGGCGCTTCGTCGTTCGTGGCGCCCGTTGGCGTTCGGCGGGCTCGCAGATCAGGGCCCCGGCGTCACAACGCTGACCGTCACTGGCCCGAACGCCCCCGTTCCGCTTTCATTCGCCCTCGCGCGCCTGACCGTACTTCGACGGGGCGTGCCACCTTTGCAGGTTTCCGAGTCAGGAGCCCCACCGCATGGCCGAGTCACCGGAGTCGTCGTTGCCAGGTCAGCCGGGTCCGGGCGTTCCGGGAATCACGAGCACGGTGTTCGACGACGCGACACTCGGTTTTCTGCCGCAGGATCAGCCGGAGTCGGAAGTCGAACTCGCCACCGACAGTGCGTTGTGGGCGGTGGTCTTTGCGGGCGGCATCGGGTCACGATTCTGGCCATTGAGCACGCCGGAGCATCCCAAGCCGCTGCTGCGACTGGTGAGTGACCGGCCGCTGATTGCCGACACACTGCGTCGCCTGCATCCACTGATTCCGGCGGAACGGACGCTGGTGCTCACCAGCGCCGACATCGCCGACGCCATTCGCGCGGCGATTCCGCAGCTGCCCGAAAAGAACATGCTGGTGGAGCCGCGCCCGTTGGGTACCGCAGCGGCGCTGGCGTGGGGGGCGCAGGAAATCATCAACCGGGTCGGGCGCAAGACGGTGTTCTGTGCGCTGCACGCCGACCTCTCGGCGCAGTTCGAGGACGAATTCCGGCGCTCGATCGTGCGCGCGGCGTCGTACGCGTCCGGCGAGGAGGGGGTGCTGGTGGCGATCGGTGCGCGCCCCACCAGGCCAGACACGGGCTTCGGGTACATGCTTGGCGGCGCGGAACTGGAGCCCGGCATCTCGCTCTCGCAGGGAGGTGCGTGTGTCGTATCGCGCTTCGTCGAGAAGCCCGGTCCATTGCAGGCGGAGGAATTCATCGCCGAAGGCGCACAGTGGAATGCGGGCATCTACTGCTGGCAGGCGGGTGCCGTGATCGATGCGCTGGAGGCGCACACCACGGAGCTGCAGGACGGAATGGCCTATCTCGCCAACGGCAAGGTGGATCGCTTCTTCGGCATGGTGCAGTCGATCTCGATCGAACGCGGCTTGCTGGAGCGCATCGACTCTCTGGTGTGTGTGCCATCATCCTTCGGCTGGGATGACGTTGGCACCTGGGCGTGTCTGCGCCGTGTGCGTGAGCTCGATGATACCGGCAATGGCGTGATCGGCGATGCGCTGCTGGTGGATGCCGAATCGAACGTGGTACATGCCGAGTCGGGCCGAGTGGTGGTATATGGCGTGAATTCGCTGCTGGTCGTGAGCCTGCCGGGCGTGACTTTTGTCACGAGTCTTGAGCGCGCGGCGGAGTTGAGTCCACTGTTCGACGGGTTGCCGAAGGAGCTGAAGCGGAATCCGACGGCGGAGCTGTAGCGCGGCGCGATTGGGGTGAGCCAGCGCGACTCAATGGGGGAGGCGAATGCGGCGGCAGATGAGGCCCTTCGCGGGCGCGACGTCGGTGTGGTGGAGGGTGCAGCTGCTCGCGAGCCTGCTGTTCGGATGCTCCGACGGCGGGCCGACAGTCACTGAGGGCGCAACGTCCTCGATCTCGTTCGACGCGCCAATTGAGGTCGCTCCGCTGCGCATTGGGTACGTGACTCCGGTGGAAGCGGAGCTCCGCGTGCAGCCGTTCTACATGCGTCGGGACGGCACGCGGGTGCAGATCGATCCGGTCCGGATCATTCCACTTCAGCGCGCCTTTGCGCAATCCCGACGCCACTCGGTGCCGCTCGACGTCACACAGTGTGTCCGTGACACGCAGCGTGACGGCAATGAAGCGGGGTGTCCGGTGGCTCTCGACATCGACCTGAGGATGGCGGGTGGGGGACTGCTGCTCGACCGGCAGCGACTCGGTACGTGGGATGTTCCTCCACTCGTCGACCGGTTGTTGACGGACTCGGTGCGCCTCCTCGAAGTGGAGTACCGGGGCGTCGCCCCGCAGAACCCTTCGATAGTGGTCGGGGCGACGCTGCAGATGCGCACGATCTTCACGACGACCCGCGGCGATACGGTGCGTCGCGCTGTGATCTGGGCAATTGGAAACTCCGCCACGGCCCGCATCGATTCGACCGGCATCGTCACCGGCCTTTCTCCGGGCCGAACATTTGTGACCGCCGGCTACGGTGACGGCCAGTCCGTAAACGGGACCGAAGTCACGGTGCGGCTCCCCTGACACTCGGGCGGGCCGAGGCGCACGACGAGCGGGGGACGGGTGTTGCGGTCGCGACCCTGCATCTCGATCTCGCCCCCACTTGCCCGCGAGATGACACGCAGCCGTCCCCGAGAGTGGACACGACCGACCGTCTCTGATTCTCAAGTCGTTTGATCACAGACACTTACAAATCAGGCACCGGCGGCACCGGCCATGCTTTGGTGGTGGGACACACAGCGAGGGTCGCGCCTCTGCTGGTGAACTCAACCGGAGCCATCCATGTCAATCCGCCGTTTTGCATTGTTCTCCGCCTCCCTGCTTGCCACTGCTGCGCCGGTGATGGCGCAGCACCGTCAGGCCCCGATGTTCACGGTCGAGGGTGGTGCCAACTATCAGGCGCTGCGCGGCGGCCTGGTCGGCGACCTGAGCGACGGGCGCGGCGCGGAAGCGCAATTCACCGTCGGCATCAGCAATCTCGCGCTGTCGGTCGGCTACCAGCGCTCATGGCACGATGTCGTTGGCGTGACCAATGGTCGGCAGGCCACACTCAGCGGCTTCTATGTCGAGCCACGGCTCGCGCTGCCCTTCGCTGCCTCGAATTTCACGCCGTACCTGTACGGCCGCGGTGGCCTGCTTCAGCGTGCAGAGACGATTTCGAACAGTGAAGTCACATCGAACATCACGCAGCTTGGCGGCGGACTCGGTTCGCAGATCTATCTCGCCAAGGGTGTGCATCTGAACATCGCAGGCGGCTACCAGTTCCTGCGCGCCGGCAAGAAGATCGCGGATGACACCCGTGCCAACGGTGGTGCTTACGTGATGCGGGCTGGCCTGACACTTGGTGGTGGTTCTTCGGGGTGGGCGCGCGACCCAGGCTTCTGACCGAGCCTGGCCTCCCCGGCCCCGCATGCACATAGGCATGCGGGTGCTCCTTCGATCCCGCCTCGCGGCACTTCGGTGCCACGGGGCGGTATCTTTGGTTGCATATGCAAATACCGATTGAGACCGAGACGCTCGCCAACGGCTTGCGCGTCACGTATTCCGAGGATCACGTCGCCCCGCTGGTGGCGGTGAATCTCTGGTACCATGTGGGCAGCGCCAACGAACGCGAAGGCCGCACCGGCTTTGCGCATCTCTTCGAGCACATGCTCTTTCAGGGCTCGGCCAACGTCGAAGCGAACGAGCATTTCGAGCTCGTGCAACGGGCGGGCGGCACGCTGAACGGGTCGACCTGGCTCGATCGCACCAATTACTTCGAAACCGTGCCGAGCAATCAGCTGGCGATTGCGCTGTGGCTGGAGGCGGATCGCATGGGAAGCCTGCTGCCGGCGATGACGCAACAGAAGCTGGACACGCAGCGTGACGTGGTGAAGAACGAGCGGCGCTGGAGCGTGGACAACCAGCCGTACGGCACGTGGTGGGAAAAGCTGCCGGCGTTGACGTACCCGTCGACACATCCGTATCACCATTCGCTGATCGGATCGATGGAACACCTGAGCGAGGCATCGCTCGAGGATGTGGCGGAATTCTTCGCCACCTGGTACACGCCCGACAACGCGGTGCTGACCATCGCCGGCGACTTCGATCCAGCGGAAGCGCGCGCACTGGTGCAGCAGTACTTCGGAGGCATTCCACGCAATCCGTCACCACCATCGCGACCCGACTTCAGCGTACCGCCGCGCTTCGAGCGGGCGTTGCGTGAGGTGGTGGAAGATGACGTGCAATTGCCGCGCGCAATCCTGGCGATGCGCATTCCGCCGAGTGGCAGTGATGCGTGGTACGCCGCCAGCGTGGCGGGTGCGATTCTTGGAATGCGGAAGGGTAGCCGTCTCTATCGCCGACTGGTGCGTGAACTGCAGGTGGCCGCTGACGCGGGGTCGTACACCTTCGACCTCACCAAGGGCGCCGATCTGCTGATCGTGGATGCGACGGCGAATGGTGACGTGACCGCCGATCGCCTGGAGCAGGCGGTGCACGACGAGCTGGATGCCTTTGCACTGGACGGTGTGACCGATGCGGAGCTGGCGCGCGCG
>JANMHB010000036.1:0-4335 GCA_031374935.1 Gemmatimonadaceae bacterium
GTCTGCGGCCACACGCTGAACAGCGCCGGTCTGGCACCCGCCTGTTTGATCGGTCCGTCGAACACTCGCGTCATCGCAATCAGGCTGTCGCGATTGACCTGCGTCGATGATGGCCCTTGTTGCAGCACGACGAAGTTCCAGCTCGTTGAGGCAATGGCCCGGATGGCTGCACCCTGATTCAGATGATCGACGAGCGCGAAGTCCGGGTACGCAACGATTCCCGCTCGAATCGAGTCGCCGGAGGTGAGCGCGAGGTCGATCAACGTGCCCGGCAGATTGTTGAAATACGTCAGGCTGTTGCCGATGAAGAGCACACGAATTCCGCCGGCAGGCAATGGCGCCACCGGATCGGACGCGGGCCGGCAGCCGAGCGCGCCTGTGGCGAAGCCAAGTGCGGCGAGGGTCCGACGAAACACCGGGGTGCCTCCCTGTCATGATCAGACGATGATCTCTTTTCACAGTCGGTGCGCTGTGGCGCGGCACTCGAGCAACGTCAGCGCTGCGACGACTCCTGTCACGCGACTGGCGCCACCGATCGACGCTTGATCTGCAACAAGAGTGGGCAACGTTGCCGCACTCAGCAACAGGTCGGGATGCAGTTCACGGGCCTCTGACATTCGGAGCCTCGACTGGTTGAAACTGCCGCCGCGCACCCACCGTACCGCGTCCTGCGACCATCTTCGTCGTCAACGCCGCCGCAGTCCCCCGTCACCCAATGCCGCCATGGCCACATCAGGAAGCCCGGCTTCCCTGTTTTCGCCCTTGGCCCTCCGCCAGGACCTGCGCTTCGCCGGCCGAATGCTCAGGAAGAGTCCACTCTTTACCAGCATCGTCATCATCACGCTGGCCCTCGGTATTGGCCTCAACACCGCCGTCTTCGCTGCCGTTGATGCGCTGCTGCTGCGCCCGGTGGCTGGCGTCCGGGCCAGCGATGAACTGGTGCAGCTGTACCGAACCAGCCCCGGCAGCGATGGTTTCGGGTCCAACTCCATTCCGCATTTCTGGGATCTGCGCGAACGATCGAAGTCGGTCTACTCCGGTGTCGCCGCCTGGTCATTTCAGACCCTGAGCATCACCGCCGACGGAAGGCCGCGTGCCGTCTTCGGACAGATGGTGTCAGCTGACTTCTTCGCCGTGCTTGGCGCCACCCCGATGACCGGTCGCTTCTTCACCCCGGACGAAGACGTGGGTCGCGGCGCACACCCGGTGGCGGTGCTCAGTCACTCCGGCTGGACAGGGCTCTTTGGCGGCGATCCGAACGTGGTCGGGCGACAGGTGGTCGTGAACGGCCAGAGCGTGACGATCATCGGTATCGCCCAGGCGGGTTTCGGCGGCGTCATGCCAATGCTGCAGCCCGCGCTCTGGATGCCATTGATGCAGCTGGCGCAGATCAAGCCAGGCTCCGAGCGCGATTTCGAGGGTCGCGGCAACAATTACATGAATGTGATCGCGCGTCTGGCGCCCGGCGTCACGGTCGCCAAGGCGAACGCGCGCATGACCGCGATCAGCGAAGAACTGCGGCGCGAGCTGCCCGTGGAATACAAGGATCGAGGGATCAATCTCATTCGACAGAGCGACGCGGGCATTCACCCGTCGTTGCGCGGGGCCCAAGTCGGTCTGTCGGCCGTCGTGATGGTCGTCGTGGGCATTCTGCTGCTGATCGCATGCGTCAACGTTGCGAATCTCTTCCTGGCCCGGGCACGCGATCGCGCCCGCGAGATGGCCATCCGACTCGCACTCGGCGCCAGCCGCGCCGAGTTGATCCGGCAACTGCTGGTCGAGAGTCTGCTCGTCTCGCTGGTGGCTGGTGCCGTCGGATTGCTGGTGGCATTCGTCGCGATCCGCATCGCGAACGGCATCACGCTCCCGATGGATATCGACTTCCGCCTCGATCTGCGACTGAGTCCCACCGTGCTGTTCTTCGCATTCGTGACCGCGGTGTCGACCGGTGTGCTCTTCGGAATCGTGCCTGCGCTACAGGCGACCAGTCCAACGCTGATTCCTGCCTTGAAGGGTGAGGCGCCAGCCGGAACGTCGCGGTCGCGTACGAGCAAAGGGCTGGTGATTGCCCAGATGGCGCTGTCAATCGTGCTGCTCATCTGCGCGGGGCTGTTCCTCGTGAATCTCCGCAGTGCCACGACGATCGATAAAGGATTTTCGGCGAGTCAGTTGCTGATTGCCGACGTCGATCCCGCACTGCAGGGATACACACGTGCCCGCACGGAGGCGTTCTACCGGAGCATCGCGGAACGGCTCAGCGCGCAGCCCGGCGTCGAGAGTGTCGGACTGATGGAGTACCTGCCACTTGGATTCAACAACAGCGATCGCGGCATCGAAGTCCCCGGATACGTGCCGGCCGCGAATGAGGACCTGTCGACCAGATACGCCAGTGCGGACTCAGCGTACTTCGAAGCGATGGGCATCCCGATTCGCGCAGGGCGGGGCTTCACCGCACGCGATGACTCCGGCGCCGTGCCCGTCCTGATCGTGAACGAGCGGTTCGCGACGAAGTACTGGCCCGGAAAGGATGCCGTCGGCAAGACGGTGCGAACCGCTGGCAAGTTGCGCACCATCATCGGCGTCGTGCCAACGGGCAAGTATCAGCGCCTCGGTGAAGACCCGCAGCCCTTCATGTACTTTCCGCAGGCACAGCTCTGGGCCACCGGCATGTCGCTGGTGATTCGTACCAGCCGTGATCCGAATGCCTTCATCCCGACGCTGCGCCGCGAAGTGACGGCACTCGATGCCAACATGCCGCTGAGCAACGTGCGCTCGCTCGAGAAACACCTCGGCGTTTCCCTTCTGCCGGCCCGCGTTGCGGGTGCGGCGCTGGGGGTGTTCGGGTTGCTCGGCCTGCTGCTCGCGTCCGTGGGGATGTATGGTGTCATGGCCTACGCGGTGTCGCAGCGCACGCGCGAGATCGGCATCCGGATGGCCATCGGTGCGACGGCGTCTGATGTCGTGCGCCTGATCATGCGACAGGGGCTGACCCTGGTGCTGACCGGGACGGTCATCGGACTGCTTGCGGCCCTCGCGGCATCGCGTGCACTGCGCGGCATTCTGTATGGCGGAAGCCCTGTCGATCCATTGACGTTCGTGCTGGTGCCACTGGTGCTGATTGCCGTGGCAGCGCTGGCGACCTTCGCGCCGGCGCGGCGCGCAGCGATGGTGGATCCGGCGATCACGTTGCGGGCGGATTGAGAAGCGCGCATTCGGTCGTTCGCGAGCGAGGTATTGTCAGAGTTTGGCGACCAGCCCGACCGGCCCTACCGTGCGCCAGTTCACTGGCCTCAGATTCGTTCGAAGCTGGCGGGTCTGATCAACTGCAACCAACGCGAGACTGACATGCGCGCGCTACTCTGTGCTCTGGGCCTGATCGCATCCGCGGATTGGGCTGCCGCCCAGGCACCAGGGCGCTTTCCGCCGGACTCATTGCAGAACACCAAGGTCATCCCGCGCACCACCCCCGTGCCGGTGGTCATCGGACGAATGCGCAACTTCTCCGCTGACCTCGGAGTCCGTTGCACCCACTGCCACGTTGGCGAGGAAGGCAGACCGCTCTCGACGTTCGACTTTGCCAGCGACGAGAAGCGCACCAAACTCGTCGCACGCGAAATGATGCGGATGGTCGAGGATATCAACACCCGACTGCAGACACTGCCCGGACGCGCGGCAAACGGCTTGCAGGTGACCTGCGCCACCTGCCACCACGGCCTCAGCCGGCCGATGACACTGGCCACCTTCATGACCGAGGCGGCAACAACGGCCGGCGTGGATTCCGCCGTGCGCTCCTACAAGGCGCTCTGGCAGCAGTACTACGGCAGCGATGCGTACGACTTCCGTGAAGCTTCCCTCAATAGCGCCGCCTTCCGTCTGGCACGTGCGAAGAAGTTTGATGAAGCGCTGGCGATGCTTCGACTGAACGAAGAGAAGTATCCCGCTGGCATCGCGATGTTTGTCACCCGTGGAACCGTGATGCTGGTCAAGGGCGATACAACGGCCGCCGAGGCTGCGTTCCGGGAAGCGATCCGCCGTGATCCGGCGAACGATGAGGCAAAGGGTCGGCTACGGGAGATTGGGCGGCAACCGTAATGAACGCCGCCGCTGATTTCGATGGCGGAGAGTCATAGGAGTACTGGAGGACTGAGGGTGACCAGCATGCGCACGCATGCGGCGGCCGAGGCGAGACCGAGAACGCCGATGACAGCAGCCTCGCCATCAATCCTCCTCGCCGACGAGCAACCTTCACTCGGCGCAATCGCGTGAGATCATGCAGCTGTTTTCGAGATTGAATGCGCAAGGCACGACGATCATGCAGGTCACCCACTCCGAGAG
>JANMHB010000059.1:0-14284 GCA_031374935.1 Gemmatimonadaceae bacterium
GATCGTCACATGCGGCCCAGGCGCGAGCTCGAGTCGTGCGGCGACCGCCGCGGTCACGTCCACTCGGTGTGTGCTGATGGTCAGCGAGCCCCCTCGGTGCATCGCATCGCGTGCGTTGACGGCGAGATTCATCAGCACCTGATCGAGCTGCCCGGGGTCGACGCGCACCCGCGCGATCGAGGGATCGAGCACCAGAGAGAAAACGATGTCCTCGCCGATCAACCGGCTCAGCATGCGTGCGGTTTCGCTGATCGTGGCATTCAGGTCGATCACCTTCGGCTGCAGCATCGATTGCCGACTGAACGCCAGCAGCTGGCGCGTCAGCGCCGCGGCGCGTCCGGCGGCGTCGCTGATCGCGTCCACGCAATCCCGCGTCCCATTCGGCATCTCCCGTTCTTCCCTCAGGAGCTCGCTGTACCCGAAAATGATGGTGAGCAGATTGTTGAAGTCGTGCGCGATGCCCCCAGCCAGCCGGCCGATCGCCTCCATCTTCTGCGCCTGGCGCAGCTGGTCCTCGAGACGCCGCCGCTCGGTGATGTTGCGGCTGATGCCGATCAGCCCGATGATCGCCCCAGTCTCGTCGCGCAGGGGCACCTTGATGAGCAACGACCATCGTGTACGTCCATCGGCGGCGACGCTGCTGACTTCGCGATTGATCACGGCCCGGCCGCTGATCACCGCCATGTCTTCCGAATGGATGTCCGCGGCGACGGCCGCAGGCAACCGGTCGAAGACCGTCTGTCCGAGCATCTCTGATTCCCGCTCGTCAGACCACTCAGCGCGTGCGGCGGGGTTCGCCGTCATGAAACGCCCGTGCGTATCCTTGGTGAAGACCATGTCGGGCAGTGTGTCGATCAGCGTGCGCAGCAGCGTCCGTTCGCGATCCAGCGATGCCCGGGCCCGTGTCTCGTTGTCCAGCGCCTGCTCGAGGGTCGACAACACCGTGCCGATGCCCATCGTCAGCAGCGTGCTCACCAGCGTGAAGTTGAGCGCGATCACGATCCACCGGATGGCGTGATACTTCGCCGGAATGATCACCACTTCGGGCCCGGCCCATCCGAGTGCACCGACCGCGCCGATCGTCACCGCGCTGCTGATAGTCGCGATCATCCCTGCGCGAACGCCGAGCAACAGCGTGGCCCCGACCGAGCTGGCGATGAAGAAGAGCACGCTGAGGGTGCCGACTTCCACCAGCAATCCGATGGCCAGCGCATACCCGCACGCCGCCAGCAGCGCGGCGCGCCAGGCAAACGGGATCCGGTCGATCGCATACAGCGCGAAGACCACGGAGAGGATCACGACATCCAGCGCCGCGATGAATGGCAGTCCGGTGTTCCAGGCGATGTACGCACTCGGAATGCAGACCAGGATTCCGAGGTACAGGCTGATGCGCAGGGTGGTGGTCAGCACGCTGCGGCGCCAGTTCATCAGGGCCAGCGGTGCGACAGGGGTGCGATCAGTCATGGTGCCGTCGTCGCGGGTGACAGGCCCTCGACGTACGTCGCCAGCCGATGCGCGTCGTCGGCACGCAGCGTACGCAACGCGACGTCATCAATGAGAGCGCTGTGCATCAATCCTTCGGCGACACGGTACACCACGCCATCACGCCTGCTTCAGCCCGTGTTGCGCTGCGGCTCGCAGCGGCACCGGCGCCGCAGCCCATCGCATCACCGCCGTCGGTCGCTGACACCCCTCACTTCAGACCGAGCTTCTTGCGCGCAAACGGGCGGGAGAACGCCGACGGCGGATTGTGGCCGGTCGAGAGATCGTATGCCTTCTGGAACATCGGCGTCGCACGAGCCACGTCGCCCTTCTTCTCGTAGGTCATGCCGAGCAGCACATGCAGGAACGGGTCGGTGGCGTTTCCCTGCATGGCGAGCGCCTGCGTCAGCTCCGTTTCGGCCGCCGACAAATCATTGGTGTACAGCGCCACATAGCCTGCCAGATAGGGCAGGAACCGCGCCTGACCTGCGGCCATCGCCGAATCCGACGCCAACAGCCGCCGCGCTTCGGCCACCTGCTTGCGGGCTTCGGCCGCATTGCCGCGCCGCGCGGCCAGCCGGCCGAGTGCGTGTGCGAGCCGGAAGTCCCAGAGCGCCTTCGGATGGGTCTTCGGGTCCGGCTCCTTCAGCCCGAGTTCACTGCCGCGACGATACATCCGTTCGGCCTCATCGAGGGCTCCGGCGTCGATGCACAGCCGGGCCGCCTCGTTGGCCATTTCACCTTGCTGGTAGAACGCGTTCTGCGGCTCCGCCTGTTCGCGCGTCTTCCAATAATCGACCACCATCTCCTCGTAGCGCACCGCGGCGGCGCAGTTCCCCTCGAAGGCGTACGACACCGCCATCCGGCGCTGCGCGGCAGCCTTGGCGGCGGGGGTCGCGGCACCGTCGATCAGCGCCTGGAAGATGGCGCGCGCCGCGGCATGCGACCCCTGTGTATCGAGGCGGCTGGCGGTGCGCGAGCTGTCAGCCTGTGGCGTGGGGGGCGGAGAGCCCTGCGCGAACACCGCCGGCGGCGCCGCGATGAGGGTCCCCGCGAGCAGCAGCAGGGTGGGTGCGAGTCGGGAGGATGTCATCGGTGACCGAATTGAGGCATGAGAAGTCCCGCGCCAGAATGCTCCCGAAGAATAGCAGGTCGGCCGAATCGCGCGTGACTGGCACGCGGTGGGGCTGACGGGCGCCGTCCATGCCCTGCACTGTGCCCGATCCGAACCGTCCGACGGCCATCCAGCCGCTGGTACCGCCACCCTGCGCTCGGAGGCACCGACGCCGTGCGCAGGGTGGCGTGGACACATGCCTCACTGGCTGACGTACAGCTCCGGCAACCGCCGCTTGAGCAGCTCCAGCTTCGGCAGATCGTTGTAGACGATGTACGGCTGTGTGGGATGCAGCGCGAGATAATTCTGGTGATACGCCTCCGCCGCGTAGAACGCCTTCAGCGGCTCGAGTGTGGTCACGATCGGGCGGCGAAACACACCCGCCTTGTTCAGCTCCGTGATGTAGGCCGCGGCCGCAGTGCGCTGTGCGTCGTTGGCGATGAAGATCGTGGAGCGATATTGCGTGCCGACATCGGGCCCCTGGCGGTTGAGCTCCGTCGGATCGTGCGCCACCGTGAAGAACACCTTCAGCAGCGTGCCATACGACACCACCGCGGGGTCATAGGTGACCTCGACCGCTTCGGCATGCCCCGTACTGCCGCTGCCAACTTCCTCGTACAACGCGGTCTCCTTTGCACCGCCGGCATAGCCGGAGACGACTCGGCTCACACCCTTGACGTGCTTGAAGACGGCATCGACTCCCCAGAAACACCCGCCGGCAAAGACCGCCGTCTGGGTGCCGGCCGTCAGTGCAGGGGCATCCACCGGGAGCTGGGGAACGGTGGCATCGGCGGTGGCGGCGGATGCGCTGCTGGTGCAGGCCATCGCAAATGCGATGGGCGTTGCAAGAGCCGAGCGAAGGAGCAGGCGAAGCATGAGCATCGGCGTGAAGGTCGGCAGCGGCGACACCGGACCGGGTCGCCTGCTGCACAGTCTATCCTCTCGCGAGTCTGGTTGTTCCCGCCGGGTCGGCGCGTCCTACGGCGCGACGGGCCGGACGACCTTCCCCACGAACAACAGGGTTCCCGTCAGCCGGTCACGGATCACGAACAGGAAGGGACGGTCGACGACGAAGGACGGCGGCAACGAGGTGACCCCAACGATGATTGACGTGACCGCCGCCGCTTCCGTCCCCTCCTCGTTCACATCGACATAGATCGACTGGGCGACGGAACTGATCTTGAGTGGACCAGTCGGCACCGAGAACATCGGTGCGAGCTGCGCACCGCCGTTGGTGAAGGGCCGCGGCATGCCAAGGCGTGCGAGATCCTCATTCAACTTCCGGGACACTTCCAGCCGGAACTTCGGCAGCTGAATTCGCAGTTTGCCCGCAGAGTCCGGCAGCAGTGCCAGCATGGCGCGCCACCGGGCCGGCGTCAGCGAATCGATCGTCGATTCCAGCCTGCCCTGCGGCGGCATGATCACATCCATCACGAAGGCGTCGCCTCCGTACGGCAGCTCGCCGAGCTCCGTCCCGTCAGGCAACCGCGCACGGCGCAGCAAGCCGTCGTCCCGGGACATCGTCGGCACCGGCACGGTGACCGATGCGGTCACCGAGAACGGCAGCGGGCGCGTATCGCTCGCGTCAAACTGCGACCGCCAGCGGCCCTTGAAGTACGTGGCATTGGCCAGCATGGCCACGTCATCGCTGCTGAAACTCTCGACGATCTTTGTGATCTTTGCGTTCGTGGCGTCGGACGCCCACCGGTTGATGGTGGTGATCGTCGAGGGAGCGGTGAGCGGCAGCGATGACACGCGACCAGCAAAGGCATCAGTGATCGTCTGCGCGAACGCTGCGGACGCTGGTGTCGTGACATCGAACCAGGCCGCGTTGGCAAAGGTCATCTTCACTGACGGGTCGAGCGACGACAGGAGGGGAATCAGTGCCTTGTAGGCTGCATTCACCTGCGCCACCGGCCGGTCGCCGAACCCCAGCGTTCCACGCACCTGCGTCAGCGTTTCACCCTCCGCGCCATTCAGCAGCATCCCGAGTGCCATCGACGCCGAGATCGGTGACAGGGCGAGATTGCTGTCGCGCGCGGTGCGGGCGTTGACGGATCGGAAGAGTGCCAGACCGAATTCGGTGGTCGCGTTTGCCGCGACCTGCTCGTCGCCGCTGAGTGCGCGCGGAAGTGACCTGATGATCGGTTGCGCGGATTGTGATGCATCGGTCGGGCCGGTACAGGCACTGAACCCGGCGACAGCGAGCGCCGCGAGCAGAATCGGACGTGTGAGGTGCATGATCATGTCTCGGAAGGGGGCTCGGCATGTGCCCGCGTGACCGGTCCGCTTCGCCGTTACCGGAAGCGAGACGTCACGTGATGCACGATCTCTGAGCTGCATACCGCGCCACCTGATGTCGCGTCACCATCGTTGAGCTCATCAGGCGCTCCGTGGATCGCGATCGGTGATCGACCGGTGCGCGATGGGTCAACGGACCCTGTGACGAGCACGCGCGGGCGAGCAAGCTGCACGATGCGCCCCACTGCGGCGGCTACCCAATCAACCCCGGCGAGAGGTCGCTGACATCCCGTGTTCCCGCCAGCGCCATCGACAGGGCAAGATCCTCGCGCAACAGCGCGAGCACACGCCGCACGCCGCGTTCGCCATCCACCGACAGCCCCCAGAGATACGGGCGACCGATGAGCACCGCACGAGCACCCATCGCCAGTGCCTTCAGCACGTCGGTGCCACGCCGGATGCCGCCATCGACGAACACCTCGGCGCGCTCGACACGTTGCACCAACGCCCTCGTGATCTCGCGGTCACGATACACGTAGAGCTGAAACCACCGCGGCGCGGGCGACGACGCGGCAACCTCCTCGAGTGCATACGAGCTGAGCGTACTCAGCACCTGCATGGTCCCTTCGGCCGCTACCGCACGGCCCACCGCGAGTTCTCCATCCGGGTGCGCCAAGGCGTTCAACGCACAGGGCGCCGTGATGATCGGCATCGACAATGCCTGCCCCAGCACCGTCGTCCGGAGATCGATGCTTCCGACATCCACCAGCACGCGTGGCAACAGTCGCACGCGGGACCAGGCGGCGACGTTCTCGCGGATCGTGATCTCGTCGCCGGCGCCGCCGGCGTAGTAGTCGTAGACCGACTGCGGAAGCCGTTCGCGGGCCACGGTTTCGAAGTCGGCCGGATTGAGGAGCACGGTCATCGGGTAAGCCACTGCGGTGAATGGGTTCGACATGACCGCCACCTGATTTCTGCCACGCCAGCTATACCGTCCGCTTCCGATACTGCGAAACGGCCAGGCCAAGCATCGCGGTACCAAGGAGCCCGAGAGCGAGCAGCTGTCTCCAGACCTCAGCGAGCCCTGCCCCCTTCAGCAGCACGGCCCGCACCATCGAAATGAAATGCATCATCGGATTGAGTTGCGCCACTCCCTGCACCCAGCCTGGCATCGCCCGCACCGGTGTGAAGAGCCCGCTCATCAGCAGGTAGACCATCATCAGCGAGAAGGTCACGAACAGCGCCTGCTGCTGGGTGTCGGAGACCGTCGAGACCCAGAGTCCCAAGCCGAGTGCCGCCAGCAGGTAGATCGCGGCGCCGACCAGCAGGAGCAGCACGCTGCCTTCGATCGGGACGTTGAAGATCACCCGCGCAATGACCAGTCCCCCGGCGAACTCCACCAGTCCGATGATCCAGAGTGGCAGCAGTTTGGCCGCGATGAACACGGCTGGGCGAATCGGCGTCACGTTCAGCTGGTCGAGTGTCCCGGCTTCCTTCTCGCGCACGATGTTGAGCGCCGTCATCAGGGTGCCAATCAGTGTGATCAGCTGCACGAGAATGCCCGGCACCATGAATCGCTGGTAGTCGAGCGACGTGTTGTAGCGCGCCCGGGTCCGGATGTCGATCACGGGCTGTCCGCGCACCGGCGCCGGTTCGCTTCCGGTACCAACGGCGCGCCGCAGTGGGAGTCGTGTGCGCCCCAGCTCCGCCGAGTAGCGGACGACGATCTCGCTGGCATACGACTGAATCAGCCCAGCCTGCGATCCGTTCACGGCATTCAACACCAGCTGGACTGTCGCGGCGCGGTCGCGCACGACATCACGCTCGAACGCCGGTGGAATCACCAGCAAGGCATCCGCCGCACCACGCAGCATCGCGTCATCGCCGGCACGGCTGTCGATCGAGTAACCCGCGACCGAAAAGCGCGTGGTGGCGGTGAACCGATCCACCAGGGCCCGGGCCGCTGGTGTTCGGTCCTGATCCACCACCCAGAGGTCCGAAGCCCTGATCTCGAATGTCGCCGCATTCGCCAGCACCAGGAGTTGCAGCAGTGGCATCACCAGCAGCATGCGCAGAATCACCGCATCGCGCCGGATCTGGAGAAACTCCTTCGTCAGCAGCACCCGCAGCGATCGCAGCATCAGGCCAGCCGCACCGAGGTCTTGCGGATCGCGAGTGTGAGCAACACCAGCAGCATCACCGTCAGTACCAGCACCTGCGGCCAGAGTATCGTCAGGCCAACGCCCTTCAGCATGATCCCGCGCACGATCTCGATGAACCAGCGCGCCGGCACGATGTTCGTGACCAGCTGCAGCGGTCGCGGCATGCTCGAAATCGGAAAGATCAATCCAGACAGCATCGTATTCGGCAGCATCGTCCCTCCCAGCGCTGCCAGCATCGCGGCCAGCTGCGACGTCGTGACCGACGCGATCAGCACGCCAAGCGCAAGGCCGACCAGCGAAAACAGCATGCTCGATGCGAGCAGCAGCGCGAGGCTGCCACGAAAGGGCACGTCGAAGACCAGCCACGCAGCCAGCAGGACGGTCGCCACATTCGCCATCGCGAGTGCGAGGTAGGGCAGCACCTTGCCGATGATGATCTGCCACGGGTGCAAGGGCGATACCAGCAGCACCTCGAACGTGCCACGCTCCTTCTCGCGTGACAGCGAGATCGCCGTCATCAGCGACGTCACCATCGTCAGGATCAGCGCGATCAGGCCCGGCACGAAGAGATTGACACTCTCCAGCGTCGGATTGAATCGCATCCGCAGGCGCGTCGCGAGTTGCACGGCGCCGGGCGCCGCGCCAAGGCTGGCCACCCAGTCGCGGACGACGGCGCTGGCATAGTTCTTCATCGTGGTGCCGGTATTCGGGTCGGCCGCGTCGGCCACGATCAGCACCGCCGTCGGCACACCGGCAGCCAGCCGCGACGACAGGCCCGGCTCGAGCACCACACCCACATCGGCCTGCCCCGAGCGAAAGAGCGCGTCCAGCGAGTCCGGATGCAGCAGCGGCGGCAACAAGCGGAACCGCCCACTGTGTTCAAACCGTGTGCGCAAGGCCGCGGTTGCGGCGCCAGGAGACGGCGCGACCACTGCGATGCGCACCTGGCTGACATCCGTGCGCACGGCGAACCCAAACAACAACAGCTGTGCGATCGGCAGCAGCAGCAGGATCAGCAGTGTCTGCCGGTCGCGCAACAGGTGCCGCACCTCCTTCCGCATGAAGGCGCGCAGCGCTCCGACCGACGAGAATCGGGTGGTCACAAGACGGCGCCCGTGGCCGGCCCGCGTGCCAGTCGCACGAACACCTCATCCAGCGTCGGCACGGAGAACTCGGCTTTCAGCGCGCTCGGCGTGCCAAGCGCCGCCACCCGCCCATCCACCATGATCGACAGCCGGTCGCAATACTCGGCCTCGTCCAGATAGTGCGTCGTCACGAACACTGTCGTTCCCCGCGCGGCCGCCTGATAGATCAATTCCCAGAACTGGCGCCGCGTGATCGGATCGACACCGCCGGTCGGTTCGTCCAGAAACACGACCGCCGGTCGGTGGAGGAGTGCCACGGAGAGGGCCAGCTTCTGCTTCCACCCCAGTGGCAGCGAACGCACCAGTGCCGCGACAGACGGGGCGAACCGCAGCTCGGCCAGGATCGCGGTGGTACGCTCCGCGATCTCCGCATCCGTCAGCCCATAAATGCCGCCGTAGAGCCGGATGTTCTCGCGGACGGTCAGATCGTCATACAACGAGAACCGCTGGCTCATGTACCCGATGTGCCTGCGCACCTGTTCGATCTGCGTGCGCACGTCGAAGCCTGCCACCGATGCCTCGCCATCACTCGGTGAGAGCAAGCCCGTGAGCATGCGAATCGCAGTCGTCTTGCCCGCGCCATTCGCACCGAGAAAGCCGAACACCTCCCCCGCTTGCACCTCGAAGCTGATGCGATCCACTGCGGTGAAGCTGCCAAACCGTCGTGAGAGGCTTCGGGCAACGATCGCAGGTGCCGCCGATCGAATGGTCACGCCGCCACCGGCGAAGGCTCGCCCATCAACTCCATGAAGGTGTCTTCGATACCCGGCTCAACCGGCACGACGCTTACGTCCGTCACGGACTGTGCACGAAGCCACTCCGACAGCTCCAGCTGCTGCTGTTCCATCGCGATTCCGCTCCGGGCATCGCTCACGTGCACGGTGTCACCGAACGGATAGACGGACGCGGCGTGTGCATATGCGCGAAGCGCCGTCAGCAGCCGCGTGCGTGACATTCCGCGCACGGCAAACAGCGGGCGTGGGAACCGGCGACCCACGGCACCGGGCGCATCGATGGCCAGCAGCGCGCCATTCTGTATCAGGGCGATACGATCACATCGGGCCGCTTCATCCATGTACGGTGTCGACGCAACGATCGTCAGCCCGGTGGCCCGCAGTGTGTCGAGCAGGTCCCAGAACTCGCGCCGCGACACCGCATCCACGCCGGTCGTCGGCTCGTCCAGCAGCAACAGGTCCGGCCGATGCACCAGCGCACAGCAGAGGGCGAGCTTCTGCTTCATGCCGCCCGACAGTGCACCGGCACGCCGTTCCCGGAACGGCTCGATCTGCCGGTAGATCGGGTCGATCAGGTCGCGGCCTTCGGCCATCGTGGTGCCGAACACCGACGCGAAGAACGACAGGTTCTCCTCCACACTCAGGTCGGCGTACAGCGAGAAGCGTCCCGGCATGTAGCCGACGCGGAGACGAATGTCCCAGTAGTCGCGCACCACGTCCTTGCCCAACACCGTTGCCGACCCGGTATCGGGCACCAGCAGCGTGGTGAGAATGCGAAAGAGCGTCGTCTTGCCGGCGCCATCGGGGCCGACGAGCCCGAACAGCTCACCGGCCTCGACGTCGAAACTCACTCCACGCAATGCCGTCGTGGCACCAAAGCGCTTCTCGATGCCTGCCACGTGGATCGCCGACGCACTCATTGCGGCACAGTGACGGGCTGCGCCGCCAGCGCCAGGCCGCCAAGCGTGACATCGCCGGGCATGCCGATCTTGAGCCCACCGTCACGATTGGCCACGCGCACTTTCACCGCGTACACCAGGTCGGCGCGATCATCGCGCGTCTGCACGGGCGTCGGTGTGAACTCCGCCTTGCTCGCGACCCAGCTGATCTGGCCCTGATAGGTGCGGAGTGCATCGGCGGGTCCGTCCACATGCACCTGCACCGGCGTCCCGAGGCGGAATGACAGCAGCTGACCGCCAGTGACGTACAGCCGCAACGTGAGCGTATCGAGGTTGGCGATGCGATAGAGCGGCTGTCCCGGTGCGATCATCTCGCCGGCACGTGCGTACGTGGCGAGCACGGTTCCGGCCACGGGGTTCCGCACTCGCGCCCGACTCAGGCGATCCATCAGCGAGGCGTCTCTCGCATCGAGCGCTGCGATGTCAGCGGCCGCACGACGCAGCCCGTCACCGGCGCCGTGGAGCTGCGTACCCAGCAGGCGATCGTCGCGCTCGACCTGATCACGCTGCGTCGCGGTCGCGGCCTGATTGGCAAACAATCGGTCGATGCGGTCGCGCGTGCGTCGGGCAATTTCCTGCTGCACCTCGAGCCCGCGCAGCTGCGATTGGACCTCGCTGCGTCGCGCGATCAATCCCGTGCGCTGCGCCGTCAGCTGTGCACGCTCAAGGGACAGCGCGACGGTGTCGACCATGGCAATCACACTGTCGGCCGGCAGCGACATCCCCTCGCTCACTGCAAATCGAACGAGCTGACCGGACGACTCGGCGGAGACCACGACTTCTTCCGCCTCGAAGTTGCCATAGGCGGCGGCCGTCGTGGGTTTTTGACAGTTGGCCAGCGCCAGCAAGGACACTGCCGCGGCTGCGCGATGTCGGGTGAGACGTGCCATCAGCGGACCTCGAGCCCCAGTGTGGTGAGGTGGCGGGCGCGCGCCTCGTCGAGGCGCACCCGTCGAACGTCACGGTCGAGCTGCGCAGTGAGGTATTCACTGAGGCGGGCGATGTACTCGGCCGCATTCGCTTCCCCTTCGTCGTACCGCAGCCGCGTTTCGCGCAGGATGCGATCGCGCAGACCCACGATCGAATCATCAGCGGCCAGTGCGCCGTTGAGGCTGTGGATCCTTGCCCGCTCCGCAATCGTCGCACGCGCGAGGGATTCGCGGAATGCCGCCTCGTCACTCCGCACCGCTGCGTCCTGCAGCGTCTGCACTTCGAGATCGCGCCGCGTGCGGCCCCAGTTCCACGGCGTCCATTCCACCTGCACACCGGCGCTCCAGTAGGCGTCGAAGCGTCGCCCCAGCGCATTCAGTCCCGGTCGCCCGTAGCCACTGCGACCGAACGCCGAGACACGCGGCAGGTCCTGCGCCGTGGTGACGGCCTGACGCGCATCGACGACCGCACGCACGCGATCGAACTGCACGAATTCGGGTCGCGCACGAAGCGTATCGGCGACCGATCGTACCACGACGGCGGGCGTGACCGGAAGGCGCACCACAAGCACTGCCGTCGTCGCGAGATGCCGCGCAACCAGCGTCGACAGAACTTCGAGGGTCGCGTCGCGCTCGATGACGAGTTCATCGCGCGACTGCAGCCGGCGCGCGCGCTCGGCCTCCAGCAACAGCTGTTCACTCGGCAACGCAGCGCCCGACGCGACCCGGTTGGACGCGACCCGCAGTCGGGCATCGAGATCGGCGATCACGACATCGAGCGCGCGCAGCTGCGCTGCACGTAACGACACACCGAAGAACGCCTCGGAGACTGCCGCCCGTTGCTGCCAGAGCGCCGTTCTGACTCGCGCCTCCGACTCGAGTGCCTGCGCTTCCTCCAGAACCAGGCGATTCTTCCGCGTGGGGTCGAACAGCGGCTGCCTGAGCACGACCGAACCGTCGTACTGATCGTTGTATGGACTCGGCACGCGCACGCCAGGCAGCACCGTGCCAACGCTGGCCACGTCGGAGAGATACTGAGCGGTACCGGTGGCCGTGAGCGACGGGAGCCGCTCGCTGCGGATGCCCTGCAGGCGCAGCATCGACTGTCTTGCCAGCAGTTCCACCTGCACGCTGCGTCGGTCGACCTGTTCCGCCGCGCGCTGGAGATCGTCGAGATAGAGCGTGTCCGCCCCAGCCTGCCCCCTGGCTGTGAGCGCAACGGAGCACAGCGTCAGCGCGATACCGGCGGCTCGGCGCACTCCACGCGCAGGCAGGTCAATGCTCATGGCCGAAGGGCGTTGAGGATGAATGCGGGTAACTCGCGACGGCGTTCGTCGAGAAACTCGTCGAAACTCGCGCCTTCAAGGCTCATCAGCACCGAGAGAATCGGCCGGGCAACGAATGGAAAACCCACCAGCGCCATCACATTCACCAGCAGTTGGCGCGGCGTGATCGGGCGCATCGTGCCGGCCGCGACACCGGTCGCGATCAGGTGCGCGACGCGCTCGCGAGCCATTGTCCCGAGCTCACCTGGGACGGCACCCAACGCGCGCTGCATGAGCGCATCGAGCCGGTCCGGGTTCTGCGCGACCTCCGCGAGGATGTATCCCGGAACGAAGGGTGTCGTGCGGACGGTGTCGATGTAGGCCGCAACGAATCGTTCAATCAGCTGTTCGAGTGTCAGCGAGGGGTCGAGGACGACGCGCATCGCCAGCATCATGCCGGCCGCAGCCTCGAAGAAGACGCGCTCGGCGAGGGCCTCCTTCGACCCGAAGTAGTAGTGCACCAGCGCCTGGTTGACGCGCGCCTCGGCCGCGATGTCCTGCACGCGAGCCCCTGACGTGCCAAGGCGGGTAAAGACGCGTCGGGCGGCCTCGAGGATTTTCGTCTCGGTGTCGAGGTCCCGCTCTTTCGGGGGCCGGGCGGTTCGGGGCATGGCCGGGAAACTGGATTATCTGGCTTATTTAATCGCTTGACTAATTGATCAATACTATCCGCGTCCCTGGTGCACAAGGCGCCCCATCCCCCTCCGAAGAAAGGAGGAGGTGGGGGCCGACCGATCGAATCACCTTACCGCCGCAGCACACCAGCATAGGTGATCGACGCCGTCGGTGGGGTCGCGCCGAAGTTCGCACTCCCACTCAGCGTCCCGGAGCCCGTCGCATACCCACCCGTCGCCGACGACACCGTCCACGTGCCAGCCAGCGTGGCGTCGGTCGCGCTGGTGAACGACAGCGTCGCGCTGCCGGTGATCACCATCGTGCCGTTCCGGCCAGCGAGTGTGCGCCGGAACGTCAGGGGCACCGGCGACTGAGTCAGTGGCCCGCCGAAGGTGAGCTCTTCGGTGGTCTGGCCACTGTCAGCCATCGCTCCGGAAATGGCAAATGTGCCGGCCGACGTGGTCTGCCCCGTGAGGGCCTGCTGAATGGCGATCCGAACATCGCCACCATTCGACTCGGTGGTGGAGTCGCAGCCTGCGGTCATCAAGGCAACCAGCGGGAGCGAAGCGAGCAGCGTGCGTGTGGTCATGGGAGGCACCGGCGGAGAGGAGGAAGTGACGTGCCCCTCATCCTCGTGCCGCCCGCGGGTGGATCGCACCACCCGTATCGGGTGGACTTTTCGGGTGGGTGGTGCCCCGGCGATCCGGGATCAGCCGGCCAACTGCCAGACGGTCATCGCCTGCGTCCCCTCCTCCCCCGCGTCGATCGCACGGGCGACCAGCGTCACCGGTGAACCGGCGAGGATGTCGCGCAAGGTGGCGGTGACGAGCACCTCGCCAGGCGCCGCCGTCGCCGCCACCCGGCGCGCCACCGCTGGCGCGGTGCCGGAGAGTGCACCGTCCGAGAGGCGCGAGGCGCCGACGTGCAGCGCCATCCCACCAGTCCGCCCCTCGCCCATCGCGGCCAGCATCTGCGCACACCGGATCGCGCGATTCGGCGCATCGAACAGTGCCGTCCAGCCTGCGGGCGAGGCGGTCACGTGTCGCGCATCGGACGCGCGCAGCAGTCTGCGCTTCTGCTCGTCGAGCAACGCACCGGGACCGTGTGCGTGCAGGATGATCGCGACCCAGGTGTCGACCTGCGCGGTCACATCCGGCGCGGCGAGGAACCGCGTCATTTCCCTGACGACAGGTGCCGGATCGACGAAATAGAGATGATCAGCCCCCGGCAGTTCCACCAGCGTCGCACTGGGCATCTCCTGCGCCATGAATCGCGCGGCGCCGATGTCGACGATCGCGTCATGCGTGCGATGCAGTATGAGCGTGGGCGTATGCACGTGCCGCAACAAGGCGCGCACGTCCACCTGCTTCGCCCGCTCCATGATGAGGCCCGCGGTGGCCGGGCTGGCCGCACTGCGCAGTGCCTTCGACCACCAGCCAGCGAACTCCGCATCGCCGACGCGCGATGGCGCGAATCGCTCCAGTGCCCAGGGCTCGCCCCAGCGCTGCTGGATCAAGGCCACACGCTGCTCGAACACCGCGGTCGGCACGGCCCACGAGGGTTCGTCGCCCTGGCGCG
>JANMHB010000061.1:0-31335 GCA_031374935.1 Gemmatimonadaceae bacterium
ACTCGCACCTGTGGGCACATCGCCTGCCAATCGCCAGCGCGCAGTAGTCGAAGCCCTCGAGTCAGCGGGCGTGATCGGCATCGGCACCACACTCTGGTCCAACGGCTGGGGCGTCAACAAGATCTTTGGTGCGGTGTCGGAGAAGGTGCCGTCGCTCGATCTGTCGTGCGAGGACTACGGGCTGCTGCATCGGCTCGCGTCGAACAACCAGGGACCGCGAATCCGCCTGACGGTCGAGGCGCAGTCGACGCCGGCCGAAGTGCCGATGTTCAACGTGGTCGCTGAGATCAAGGGTACCGAGCTCCCGAACGAATACATCGTGCTGTCGGCGCACCTCGACAGCTGGCACGGTGCCACCGGCGCCACCGACAACGGCACCGGCACGCTCACCATGCTCGAGGCGATGCGCATCCTGAAGGAGACCTATCCCAATCCGCGACGGACGATCATCGCCGGTCACTGGGGCGGAGAGGAACAGGGCACCATCGGCTCCCTGTCATTCAACGAGGATCACAAGGATGTGATCGATGGCCTGCAGGTGGCGTTCAATCAGGACAACGGCACCTGGCGCGTCGAGGTGCTGGAAGGGCAGGGCTTTCTCAAGGCGAGCAGCAATCTTGCGCGCTGGGTGGCGCAGCTGCCGTCGGAAATGACCGATAGTGTCCGGTTGCAGCTACCCGGTCCGCAGGCCAACTCGGGAAGCGATCACACGTCGTTCATCTGTCGTGGTGCGCCGGCCTTCCGGTTGCAGTCGAGTTATCCCGAATACCGACAGTACACCTGGCACACCAACCGCGACACGTTCGACAAGATCGTCTTCGATGACCTGAAGCAGAACGCCACGATGGCCGCAATGCTGGCGTATGCCGCGTCGGAAGACCGCGAGCGGACGTCGCGAGAACAGGCGGTGCTGCCGGGAGCCAGCGGGACGACGCGTCCCTGGCCCACCTGCCGCCCCGCGCAGCGAAGCACGAAGTAGCGATGCCTGACGATACGCTGCAGGCCGAGGTGCAGTCGGCGCTGTCCGGCTCATACACGATTGATCGGGAACTGCCGCGCGGTGGCATGTCGCGCGTCTTCGTGGCCACCGAGAAGGCCCTGCGCCGGCGAGTGGTGATCAAGGTGTTGGCCCCGGAACTGGCGGCGTCACTGTCGGCTGAACGATTCAAGCGGGAGATCGGTCTGGCGGCGCGCCTTCAGCACCCGCACATCGTGCCATTGCTGTCGGCCGGTCAGGCGGGGCCACATCTGTACTATACCATGCCCTTCGTGGACGGCGAGTCACTGCGGCAGCGGATGAATCGTGAGCGCCCGATGGCGACGGCCGACATCGTTGGCATTCTCGAGGAAGTGGCGCGCGCGCTGGCGTATGCACACGAGGAGGGGGTCGTCCACCGTGACATCAAGCCCGAGAACGTGATGTTCTTTCACGGGCAGGCGGTGGTCCTGGACTTCGGCATCGGCAAGGCCTTGCTGACGGCGACGACGACCGAAGCGGAGACGTTGCGGATCACGCAAGTGGGCATGAGTCTGGGAACGCCGACGTATGTCGCGCCGGAGCAGGCGAGTGGCGATCCGGCACTCGACCATCGCGCGGATCTGTACGCGCTGGGTGTGGTGGCGTACGAGATGATCACGGGGCATCCCCCCTTTGCGAACCGCCTGCCGCAGGTCGTCATGGCGGCACACGCCAATCAGAAGCCGGAACCGATTGCGTCACGCCGCCCCGACGTTCCAAAACGACTCGAGGCGACCGTGATGCAGATGCTCGAAAAGCGGCCGGCCGATCGACCGAGCACGGGCGATGATGTCGTCAAGGGGCTGAGGGAGCCTCAGGCGGCGCGGCATTCCGGTGGCGGGCCAGTCGTCCAGCGGCTGGCGAGTGCGCCGATGTGGTTGCCGTGGGCAATCGCCGGGGTGGCGACGGTCATCGCGATCCTGATGACCGCGCTGTACCTGCGGCGGTAGGAGTCGCGCGGGTTCGTCCACGAGCGTTCGCGCTTCGAGCCGAGGGCGCTACGTTTGACGCATGAACAGCACGTGCGACATGGTCATCTGCGGCGCAGGCATCGCCGGCATCGCGACGGCGCATGCGCTGGCGATGCGCGGTGTGCGCAACATCGTTCTGGTCGATGCACTGCCACCGCTGACGCTCACCAGCGACAAGTCGACGGAAGCCTATCGCAACTGGTGGCCGGGCCCGGACGACGCGATGGTGACGTTCATGAACCGCAGCATCGACCTGCTCGAGACGTGGGCCGATGCGAGCGACAACCGGTTCCTGATGAATCGTCGCGGGTATGTGTACGCCACCGCCAGCGCCACCAAGGCTGACCAGTTCCTTGCCGATGCACTCCTTGCGGAACGACAGGGGGCGGGCGACCTGCGCGTCTATCGCCACGAGTCGGACGCCGCTCGGTATCAGCCGAGTGCGCATACCGGGTATCGCGATCACCCGGTCGGTGCCGATCTGTTCCTCGATCAGGCGACCATCCGCGCGCGTTTTCCGTTCCTCGCAGATGACATCGTGGCCGTGTTGCACACCCGACGCTGCGGCTGGCTGAGTGGACAGCAGCTTGGGATGTATCTGCTGGATGAGGCGCGGGCGGCCGGGGTGACGGTGCTCACCGGACGTGTGAGTGCGGTACACAGCAGCGGCGGACGTATCGAAGGGCTCACCGTGGATCATGCTGACGGCACCGCAACACGGATGGCGACGCCGGTGCTGATCAATTGCGCTGGCCCGTTCGCGAAGCAGCTGTCGGAACTGATCGGCGTCGAGCTGCCACTGTTCTCCGAGATGCACCTCAAGGTGGCCTTCGAGGACACACTGGGTGTCGTCGATCGCAATACGGGGCTGGTCATCCTCAATGATGCACAGTCGCTGCCATGGTCCGACGATGAACGCGCAGACCTGGCGTCGAGCGATGAGACACGATGGCTGACGGAGCCCATGCCGGCCGGGATTCACCTGCGTCCCGAAGGGTATCGCCAGAACCAGACGGTGCTGATGCTCTGGGACTATCACAGTGCCCATCGCTACGATCCTCCGGAACTGCCGCTGCCCGAGGATCCCTTCTATCCGGAAGTGGTGTTGCGCGGCATGGTGCGTCTGGCGCCCGGGCTGGCGCAGTATCTCGAGCGCCTGCCGCCGGTGTATGTGGACGGTGGGTATTACACCAAGACGGAAGAGAACCGACCATTGATCGGGCCACTTGCAGTGGATGGAGCGTATGTGAACGCTGCGCTCTCGGGGTACGGCCTGATGGCCGCCCCGGCCGCCGGTGAGTTGATCGCGCTGCATCTCACCGGGGGCGCTCTGCCGTCCTACGCGCCTGCATTCCAGCTTGATCGGTACGATCGACCCGCCTATCGCGAACTGCTCGCCAACTGGGGTTCGACGGGACAGCTGTAATTCGAGTGCAGCCGGCCGAGTGACGCGCTATCGCGTCGTCGGCGTGACGCGCCAGATCTCGCCGGCGTCGGTCGCGACATACAGATTGCCATCCGTGCCCTGCGTGAGGCCGCGAAAGCGGGTGCCCGGAAGCCCGGACGGCGAGGTCCCGACACTCGAACCGGCGGTATCGAGTTCGAGGATGTCGAGGCGGGTGCCGCCCATGATGCCCACCGCCAATCGACCGTTCCAGGCACCCCATTGCGTGCCGCGCAGGAACTCGACCGGTCCGATGCCCTGCGAGGCTCCGTTGTTGATCCATGCCGGACGCATCGCTTGCGGGAAGCGGGTGAGATCGGTCATCGGCATCGTCGTCGGTGATCCCGCGTAGCCGCAGTAGTTGTCGAGGCAATTCAGCCCCGGGCGATTCTGCGGATCCCAGCCGGCGTTGCCACCGTTCTGCAGCGCGGTGACTTCGTCGGTGTGGTTGGGGCCATGCTCACCCACGAACGGCTGGCCGGTCCCCGGGCGAAAGCTCAGCCCCTGCACGTTGCGATGGCCGTAGGTGTAGATCCGCCGGTCGAATCCCGCCGGCGCGTTGTTGCCGGCCGCCGCCGCGCCATCGGTCGTCACGCGGAGCACCTTGCCACCAAGCAGCGTGGGGCTCTGCGGCAGGATGGCACTGTGATTGTCGCCCGTTGCCACATACAGAAATCCGTCCGGGCCGAACCGCAGGCGCCCACCGCTGTGCGCCCCCGCGCCCCCGTTTGCGGTACCGAGATGCTTGAAGGGAATGTCGGTGATGATGTCGGAGCGCTGGCTGGCCGAGCGCAGGTCGGCGGCCAGCACTAGTCGGACCACACGATTGGTGCGTGGTGTGGTGAGATTCGACCCCATGAAGACGTAGATGCGTCGATTGGTGGCGAAGGCCGGATCAATGGTCACACCGTGCACTCCGCTCTGCCCTTCGCACGCCAGGTCGGCCGCCACCAGCGCCGATCCGCTGGTGCCGAAGAGCCGTGTCACGGTGCCGTCGGCGAACCGCACCGAGAGGCCGCGGCATTTCTCGGTGAAGAGCATCGAGCCATCGGGCGTGAAGGCGATATCCCACGGGCTGCTCAGCCCGGTCAGCACCGTGGCGCGCGAGAGCGTCGGCACGGCGCCGGTGCCCGGGTCGATCGGCAGCGGTGGTGTTTCCCCGGGTCCGTCACCGCTGGTTCCACAGGCGACCAGCAGTGCGGGCAGGCAACCGGTGAACAGGCGGGCGATGGCGGAGGATGGCATGAGAATCGTCATGAAGGGAACCGTTGGGGCACACAGCCCGTGCCGGAATCAGGTGTTGCAAGCGGAGTGCCGAACGGGTGTTCGGGCGGACTCGGTGGCATGAACTCGTGCGGTCAGCTACCCACACGCTGTCTGTACAACCATCGGTGGGTTGGCGTTCCTGCAGCACAGCGCCAGCCAGCCGAGATTCTGGCACCAAGTTACGACGCTCGAGCTACGCGCTGGTCACAGGTGCGCCGATGGGCCGGTCGCACGGTGGGTCGGTCGCACGGTGGGCGCGCCCGCGTCGCTCGGGGTGCTGTCAGCATCACTCGAGATCTATTCCCCATGCTCTGCGCCGGACGCATCTTACCGCAGATGACTGCTGTCCAGGCGCGCGACACTGAAACGACACGACTGTCACCGAAGCCGCGTCGCATCTTCATGCTGGGCGCAACGGGGACGATCGGACGTGCCACCGCCCGCGCGCTCTCGGCGCGTGGGCACAGCGTGGTCTGCCTGGTCCGTGCGAATGCCGGCGACCGTGCCGCCGACCGGGGGCTCGATGGGCTGGCTGCGCTACCGCACGTGACCGTCCGCATCGGCGATGTCCGCGATCCAGCGTCCATCCAGCGCGACGGCATGCAGGGTGACCCCTTCGACGCCCTGGTGTCGTGTATGGCATCACGCACCGGCACACCGCGCGACGCCTGGGCAATCGACCATCAGGCCCACGTCGATGCACTGAATGCCGCGAGGGCAGCGGGTGTCACGCAGATCGTGCTGCTTTCCGCCATCTGTGTGCAGAAGCCGCTGCTCGCCTTTCAGCACGCCAAGCTGGCATTCGAGAAGGTCGTGATGGAATCCGGGCTGACCTGGTCCATCGTCCGGCCGACCGCATTTTTCAAGTCACTCTCGGGACAGCTGACCCGGGTACAGCGGGGCAAGCCGTTCCTGGTCTTCGGTGACGGCACACTGACCGCCTGCAAGCCGATCAGCGATGACGACCTGGCGGCGTTCCTCGCCGACTGTCTCGACGATCCGGATCGTCAGCATCGTGTGCTGCCGATCGGTGGGCCAGGCGAGGCGCTCACACCGAGGCAGCAGGGAGAACAGCTGTTCGCGCTCCTCGGGCAGCCGCCGCGATTCACACAGGTGCCGGTGGCGCTGCTCGATGTGATCATTGCCGTCCTGAGCCTGCTTGGTCGCGTGATCCCACGGCTGGCCGACAAGGCGCAGCTGGCGCGCATCGGGCGCTACTACGCGACCGAGTCGATGCTGGTCTGGGATCCGGTCGCGCAGCGCTACGATGCTGACGCAACGCCGTCGACAGGCACCGAGACCCTCGGCGACTTTCAGGCCGCCCGGCTGCGCGGCGACGTGCGTGATGACCGCGGCGAGCACGCAGTGTTCTGAGTCCCCTCGCCTCGATGCGCGATCAGCGATTCGGGGGGTCGGCACGCGTCACCCACCGTCAGTCGAACGCCGGTGCCTGCGTCCGTGCGTACGGCGCGCACAGCGGATCGCCGACGACGATGTCCTTCCACAGCACCATGCGTGACGCCGCGTAGAACGACTCGGCCAGGTTGGCGCCGTTGACGTAGCGGTCGAAGAGGATGACGGGATTGGCCAGGGCCACCGTGTAGGGTTCGCTGACGTATCCCTTCACGCCGGTGACGCCCTGCGCGATCAGGTCCACGATCCGGGACTGTCCACCCGTGGTCGGGCGAAACGTCCGACCGCTGGTCGACACGAACGTCTCGGCCAGCGCGCCGGGCTGAAAGCGCACGGCGTGGTAGGCCGCGCTGTCGAACCGTGCATCGTTGCTTGCCCAGCTGACGTATCCCATCACCGGGTCGGGCGGTGCCACGAACGCGGCGGACGTATCGAGCTGCACCTGGAAGCGCTGCGCACTCAAGCGGTCGGCGGCCACCGACAGCAGCCGATTCGTGAATGCATATCCGTCGCTGCTGCGTCGCTCACTGGTCGCGTCGAAAAAGAATGGGCCCGGTGAAAATCGCGCCGCGATCGAGCGATCCACCAGCGCCAGGCACTCCGTCGTGCGTTCGCACGCCAACCGCGTCACGAGATACATGCCGAAGCGGTCGCTGCGGAACGGGACGGTCGCGTTGAAATAGGGATTGTGATTTCGCGCCAGCCAGCTGCTGTCCAGCCCGACCATTGGTGCGATTGTGAGGTGCATTCCAGCCAGCATCGCGTCCACGCTGTATCCGTTCTTGCGCGCGACCCGGAGCGGTACCCCGGTGGTGAGCACGATGAAGTCGATGCGCACCGGCAGGGCGTTGATCGCCGTCCGGATCGGTGCGACGATATCCGACTGGAATGCGATGTCACCGATTTCGTCGTCGTCGGGAACATCGACACGCACGACATGGGTGCTGTCGATACCGCGCCGCCTGACGTAGTACCGTCCGACCGAATCGCTCGCCGGGCTGCGAGAGTTGATCACGACCAGCACACGTTCGGCCGCCGTGCCCGGCTCGCGTTTCGGGACGGGTGGCGCTGCGGTGGAGCAGGCGCCGAAAAGGAGCGCCGCGCCGGTCACCCGCATCATCTCACCCAAGCGTCGGCGGCTCATCACCCATTGGCTTCGGCGCAAGCGGCGGCTGGTCCGGTCGCCACCAGCGGTCAGGTGCCGCGGGCAACGCCTGCGCGGGAGACAGGTTGTCGGCACTGACGATGGCGTGTATGAAGTTCTCGGATGCCACCGGAGCGCCGTGCAGACGACGCAGCATCGCGAGTTGACCGGCGTGTGTCATCACGTCGGAGAGCGGTCCCTGCAGGAACTGCTCGTCGGTCAGCGCGGCCACCAGCTCCGGGTCGCGAAAGTCGTTCGCCAGCAGCTGAAGCGTATCGTGAAAGCGCGCGACTTCATCCGCGAACGCGTCGAGGCGAGGCGGCGCGAACTCACCGCCATGCAGAAACGTCCGTGCATAGCCAATCACACCGGTCATGTGCCAGAGCAGCTCGTGTGGCGTGCGCACGTGGGTCGCTGCGCGAAACTCACCGAAACCATCCGGCGATTCGCGCAGCGCCTTCTGCGTCCGATAGGCGATGCTCGCGAGGAAATGGCACAGCAGGCGACGGGAGACCGGGTCTGGCGTCACAGGCGGCTCGGGTACGGTGAACAGGAACGCATCGGTGGCGGCACCTACTCGGGTGTCAGCACGTCACCCAGCTCACCGGTCGCACGATCGTACTTCACGATGTGCGCCCACTCGGTGGCGTCGGACCGCGACACGACGGCGACGACCGGTTCGGTGTCGCTCAGGTTGAAGACTTCGTGTGGCACACCCGGCTCGATGTAGATGAAGTCTCCGGGTCCATTCTCGATCGACTGCTGCAACAGGTGCCCGTACTCGTGGCGGACCCGGCCCTGCAGGATGTAGAGCATGACTTCAAAGTCCACGTGCACGTGCGAGAACGCGACGGCACCGGGCGGCACGGTCGCGATGTTCATCGAGAGCTGTTTGGCGTTGGTGTTCTTGCCCGACAGCCCGGCCTGATACTGAATGCCGTTCCACGAACGTACCGTCTGCCCACTGCGGATGACGGAGATGCCGTCATGGTGCTCGACGAACTGGGTGAGGTCGATTGACATGATCACAGGGGTTGAAGATACGAGCCGCACTGCCATACATCGGGCCGCACGCGACCCGGCCTAGAAGATCACCGGCAGCGTGACGCCCAGTTTCGCTGCCTTCGCCGCAAACGCACTGAGGTCGTTCGCCACCAGTCCGGCAAACTGCCTCTTCAACCCCTCGAGCTGGTCACGCAGCATACCGTAGACGGCCGTCTGCTGCTCCGTCGGACGGAAGTCGGCGCTGGAGGCAGACACATCGCTCCCGACCGATGCCAGCTTTTCGTACAGTTGATTGGGCGAGCGGAAGGCATCCTCGCGGGCACCGGTCAACGTGATGTCGTAGAGCTTGCCCTCGATGCCGATCACGGTCCGTTCGACGGCGTCGATCTCCTTTACGAAGGCTTCGGCGTCCGACAGTGGCACGTCGCGCCCGGGTGACGGCCCGAACTCCTTCATGTCCTTGATGCGCTCGCGGAGTGTGTTTCGCAGCTGTTCGAAGCCGCGGCGGCTCCACTCCGACTCGTCGATCAGCGCCACCGTTTCGTTCATCGCATCGCGGACGCGAAGTGCGAGGGCGACCTGCGCCACGATGTCGGCGTCGCTTCCTTCGCTGTTCGGGTCGCGCCGCACCTCGACGCGCTGACGCACCGTATCGCGTCCCCAGAGCATTGCCACGGTGTAGTTCCCGGGTGCAACCAGGGGCCCGACCTGCCCGCCCACCAAATCCAGATCCCACGCCACCAGTGGCCGCGAGTCGGTCACGCGCAGCGAGGTGTTGCCCGGCGGCGCGGTGCGCAGCTTCGCCTTGCGTGGGCCTTCGTGACGCAGGTCCCAGAGTGCGCGGTTCAGTCCGCGCTTCGGCGGCGGCGCCTTGAACTTCCGGATCATCGCTCCCGTCGCGTCGAAGACGCGGAAGTTCACCGAGTCCTTCGCCGTCGAATCCGCGGGCAGCGTTCCGACCGCGTAGTTGATCGTTGCCGCCAGCGGCGGATCCTGTCCGCCAACGAGTGAATTCGGTGACCCCGTCGGCGTCGACACCTTCCGGAATCGATAGGCGGCTCGCATCGGCAGCAACGCCACCGGTTTGCTCGTCATCGTATCAGCCAGCGCACGCAGGTAGGAAATGTCGTCCGCGATGTAGAACCCACGCCCGTATGTTGCGACGACCAGGTCGTGGAAATGGCCCTGGATTTCGATCCAGCTGACCGGCGCGTGCGGCAGCCCGCCGTTGATTTCGGTCCAGTGCGCGCCGTCGTCGAGCGAGACGTACAGTGCATTCTCGGTGCCGGCGTAGAGCATGCCCTTCCGCACCGGGTCCTCGCGCACGACATGCACGTAGCTGAAGACACTCTTCGGGATGTCGGTGGTGATGCGCGTCCAGGTCCGTCCGAAATCCGTGGTCCGGAAGATGTACGGATCCCGATCGTTGATCAGGTGCGCGTCGACCGCGATGTAGGCCGTCCCGGCGTCGTACTTGCTCGGTTCGATGTTCGAGATCGTGCTCCACTTCGGCAGGCCGGGCACGTTCGCCGTCAGGTTCGTCCACGTCGTGCCGCCATCGCGTGTGAGGTGCAGCAAACCGTCCATCGTCCCCGCCCAGATCAGATCCTTCTGCACGGGTGATTCGGCAATCGCGAACAGCACCGTCACGTTTTCGACGAAGAGGTTGTCGATCACCAGGCCGCCAGACGACCGTTGTTTCGTGGAATCGTTGGTCGAGAGGTCGGGGCTGATGAGCGTCCAGCTCTGGCCACCGTTGGTGGTCTTGTGCAGGTACTGTGATCCCACGTAGACCGTCTTGTGGTCATGCGGCGACAGGTGGATCGGGAACGTCCACTGGAAGCGATACTTCAGGTCCTTGGGCGCCACGCCATACCCCGCTTCCGGCCATGGCTCGACGGCACGCGCCATGCGCGTCTGCAAATCGAAGGTCTCGAGGCCGGCGTCGTAGCAGCCGCTCCAGACGGTGCGGTTGTCCACCGTGTCCGGAATGGTCCACCCACTTTCACACCCGCCCACCGGACTCCACACGCCGACCGACCGGTTGCCGCGTGAGTTGCTCGGCCCGACATACGAGTATCCGTCCTGCCGGTTGCCATACAGGTTGTAGGGAATCTTCGTGTCCACGGCGACGTGGTACATCTGGGCGTTGGGCAACGCGATGCGGGTGAAAGACTGTCCGCCGTCGATGGTGATCCCCACGCCGCCATCGTCGCCGACCATGAAGCGCTCCGGGTCACTCGGATCCCACCAGATGTCGTGCAGGTCGCCACCCGCGCGTGGCGTGTTCGGCATCTTGGTCAGGCCACCGTCCAGCGTCCCGACGAACCGCACGCCCACCACGAACAGCTTGTCGGCGTTGTTCGGACTGATGCCGAAGCGGGTGTAGTACTGCGGCCGCTCGAGCAGGTCGTGGTCGCGATTCACCGAACGCCAGCTGCGCCCGCCATCGTCCGAGCGGTAGAGCGCCGGTTCCTTCATCTCGATCAGCGCGTAGAGCCGACGTGGGTCGCTCCGTGCCACACCGACCGCGATCTTGCCCATCGTCCCTGTTTTCGGCAGCCCCTTGCCCCAACCCTGACCATCGGCGCCACCATCGAGCCTGAGCCAGGTATCGCCACCGTCGCGCGACATCCAGACGCCGCTGCCGGCGCCACCGGAGTTCTTGTCCCACGGCACGATGTATTGCTGCCAGCTGGCTGCGAACAGTACGCGTGGATTGGTCGGGTCCATCGCGACGTCGATCACGCCGGTGCTGTCATTCACGAACAGCACCTTCTTCCACGTCTTGCCGCCATCGGTCGTGCGCCAGAGGCCTCGATCCTGCTGCGGGCCGTACCCGTGCCCCTGTGCGGCCGCGTAGACCACGTCCGGATTCGTCGGATGAATCACGACGCGACCGATGCGCCCCGTGTTCTCGAGCCCCATGCGATTCCAGTGCTGCCCGGCGTCGGTGGATCGATAGATGCCATCGCCGATGCTCACGTTGCTGCGCAGGAACGTCTCGCCGGTGCCGAACCACACCACGTTCGGATCGCTCGCTGCCACCGCCACCGCACTCACCGACGCGACGCGCAGCGAGTCGGTCACCGGCGCCCAGCGTATGCCGCCGTTGGTGCTCTTGAACAGCCCCCCACTGGCGGCGCCGGCGTAGTACGTCTTGTACTCACCGGGTACACCCGCGACGGCAATCACCCGGTTGCCATCAGGGCCGACGAAGCGCCATGACGGCACCTTGACGAAGGCCGTGTCGAGTGCGACCGGCGTGGTGGCGCCAATCGGCGCCGACCGGAGGCGTTGCGCGGTGACGAGACTCGGCAGCAGGCCGAGGAGGGCGACGGTGGCGCGGAGTTGCATTGGTGTGGGCAGGGCGGGGGACGAGACCTCGACGCAAGCCGTGAATGTGCCCTCTGGCGCAGGTGGACGGGAGTACGCACCGCCGCGCCAACTCCGGCGCGCGCGCACTGCGGGTTCGCTACCCCATCGGAACCGGAGCCGGCTCGAGAAATATCTCGTCCGCATAGCACCAGCCCCAGTCTTCCCCGCGCTCGAAACTCCTTATCAGGGGATGCGCGCTGGAACGGAAGTGCCGCGTTGCGTGCTGGCCAGGCGACTGGTCACAACACCCCACATGCCCGCAGGTCAGGCACAGCCGCAGATGCACCCATCGCCCGCCCGAGGCGAGACACTCGGCGCAGCCCGCCGGCGTGGCTGGCGTGACCGCGCGGACCTGATGCAGATGTGAGCATGATGGTGGAGTCATGAGCGGTGTCCTCGCGGGAGAGTCGTTCAGTGAATCGCGCCAATGTGCGCGTGTACGAACGTGACCGCCATCGCCCCTTCACCGACCGCTGATGCCACCCGCTTCACCGAGCTGCTGCGGACGTCGCCCACGGCAAAGACACCGGGCAGGCTCGTTTCGAGGAAATGCGGCGGCCGACGGACCTGCTGCCAGGCGTCCGATGTCAGGGCGCTGCCGGGCAGTGCCGTCCCGGTCAGCACGAAACCCGCACGATCGCGCTCGACGCAGTTGCTGAGCCAATCGGAGTGCGGAACCGCGCCGATGAAGATGAAGAGCGCGGCGACGGGAATGACCGTCCGTGTCTCCGTGGTGATGTCGCGTAACGTGACCGACTGCAGGCGGTCGTCGCCGTCGAGCGCTTCCACCACGCTCGACGCATGCAGCCTGACATTCTCCAGGCGTGCAAGCCGCTCGACCAGATAACGCGACATGCTGGCATTGAGATCGGTGCCGCGGATCACGACATGCACCCGGCGTGCATGTCGCGCAAGAAAGACCGCCGCCTGCCCGGCCGAGTTGCCGCCGCCCACCACGACCACCTCCGAGCCGCCGCAGAGTCGTGCTTCCATCTCGCCCGCGGCGTAGTAGATGCCGGCACCTTCGAACTCGGCCAGTCGTGGAATGTCCAGGCGGCGATACTCCACGCCGGTGGCGACGACGACCGTCCGGGCGCGAATGACGGCGCCGTCACTCATCACCACACAGCGATGACCGCCGTCGATGCGCAAACCGACGGCCGTCTGCGGCACCGACAGCCGCGCGCCGAACTTCTGCGCCTGCAGCAGCGCCTGTCGTGCCAGCTCCGCCCCCGAAACGCCGGTGGCAAAGCCGAGGTAGTTCTCGATCTTCGAACTGGTCGCCGCCTGCCCGCCGGGCGCGACCGAATCGATGAGCAGCGTTGACAATCCCTCCGAGGCGCCGTAGACCGCTGCACCAAGACCGCCGGGCCCGGCGCCAACCACCACCAGATCGTATACGGTTTCAGCAGCGACGGCGGTATCGAGGCCCATGTAATGCGCAAATTCGGCCAGTGTTGGATTCCGCTTGAACTTCCCCTTGCGCCCGATCACCAGCGGCGTCTCTTCGACCGTGACACCGAGTTCACGCAGCAAGACCTCGGCCTGAATGTCCGACTCCACGTCGAGCCAGGTGAAAGGAATCGAGTTGCGCATTGCGAAGTCGCGCAGGCTGTGCGCCGCCGGCGAAAAGCGGGACCCGATGATACGAATGCCTTCGTACCCTTCGCCGACGAGCAACGCGCGCCGCATGAGGAAGGCGCTGAGCAGGATCTCGCTGATCTCGGGCAGTTCCGCGATGACGCGACGGAAGTTGTCTGGCGTGATCGCCAGCACGCGCCCCGCCTCACCCACCCGGGCAGTGATCAGGCTGGCGCGCCCGGTGAGCAGGTCAGCGTCGCCGACGAACTCGCTCGGCTGATGCACGGTGACCGTCTGCACCCGTTCCGGATAGCCAGTCAGGATTTCGACGGTGCCGGACAGCACGGCATAGAACGGATAGGCGGTCGCTCCCTCGAGGAACAGGATTTCACCGGCGACGGTCTCTCGCTCGTCGCCCCATGCGGAGAGTGCCCGAAGCTGTTGCGGTGTCAGAAAGGCGAAAGCGGTGTCGTGATCATTCATCAGTCAGCGGCGGCGTGGAGAGTCGTCTGGATCCGTGCCTGTCTCTCCGGAAAATATGGAACCAGTGGGCGCCGGAAGGAGCCTGACCGATCAGCCGGCGAGTTCGGCGCGCACGCTTGAGACCGCATGCCATTGGCTTTGAGCGGTGCCAACTGCCGCGCGGGGAAACTGGCATCGGACGGACCGTCACGCACCCGTCACCCCGCGAGTTCAGGCCATACGTCACTGCGCGGTGGTGTCCAGGCCGGTGTCGGAGCGCAGTTGGCCGACTGGCGCGCAAAGGTGAATCGGGCCACGCTCACGCCCCGGTCGCGATCGTAACGAAGGTCACCGACCATGACGGAGTCGGCTCCGACGGCCGTCCAGAACGGTGCTCGCGCAAAGTGCATCCATCCGGCCACTTCGCAGCTACTCGCTGCGAGCGTCGCGAACTCGGGCCGCGGAGCATCCCAGGTCCAGCCCCACACCACGGCAGTGGAGGGCGGTGCCTGCACTCGGCGCATCGTGAGATGCTGCGCTCCAGTTGCGGTGTCGGCGCGCGCGCCGCGCGCACACGAGGCGGCGCTGAGCAGGCGTGGAGCCGCACTGGCCCAGCCGGTGGTCAGGCGATACCGCGTCGCGGAGGATTCGATCGTGATGACCCGTGCGCAGAACGGATTCGCCGGCGTTGCGCTGGCGATCACGTCGTGCACGGCAACACGCTCACTCCCGTTCGTGCGCGTCAGCTGGTCGAATGGGGCCAATGTGCGCACATTGGCGCGTGCGAGGCTGGTGCCGAGTGCGAAGCAGACGGTGACGGATATCCACCCGCCGATGCCGGCGGCGACCGCTGCCGACGGCGTCTGTCGTCGCGCCAGCCCAAGCCAGGCGGCGGCGCCCAGCGTGACGATCACGGCCGCGGCCGCCGGTACCTGCGGCACCGCCCAGGTGAGTCCGAGGCCGATTGCGAGGAGTGTGACGAGTGCGATTCGCACCGCACGACTCCCGGCGTTGCGCAGCAGCGCTGGGATTGCCGCCACCCAGAGCCAGGGCTCGATGATGAACACGCTGTCACCGTAGAACCACCGGTGTGAGAAGGGTGACAGCGGATGCACTCCGTAGTCATTGGTGAAATCGAGCAGGATGTGACTGAGCACGGCCGCGCTCGCGAGGAGCACGAGCCATCCGGCATCGCTGGCACGACGTGGAGGGACGAGGGCACTGACCACCGAGCGCCGCAGCGCCGCGATGGCGGCGCCACTCAGCAGCGGGATCCAGATCAGTGCAGCAAGGAGCGTGTGTGTGTCGCCGCGATGCTGCAGCAACGCACCGAGTTCGTCGAGTCGCCCAAGCGACTGAAGGACGGCGATCCAGAGCACATCGCTGTCCGGCAGATTGGCGCCGACGACGGCGGTGACGGCCGCGACAGTGGTGAAGCTCCCCCGACCGGCGCCGTCAATCGCCGCCGGCTGACGTGCCCGAAGTTGGACCGCGGCGTTGGCGAGGAGCAGGCCTGCCAGTGAGTGCGTGATGTTGTCCACGAAGCGCGAGCTGGGGCAGTGATGGTGTGGTGAGTGTGTCGTCGCTGGCGGAAGATAACGGCCGTGCCATCGAGGCCGCCGCCGGTCGCGGCGGGCGGACACATGGCGTTAGCGTTACGGCATGACGACTTCCTTCCGGTGCTGTGTTGCGGCGATGTTGCTCGCCACCCCTGCCATCGCCCAACCCCTTCGGCCCCAGATCGACAGCTGGCGCCGCACCCACGAGCGCGAGATTCTCGACGAGGCGTTCGCCCTGCTCGCGTTGCCGAACGTGGCCAGCGACACGGCGAACATCGCGCGCAACATCGCCTTCCTGGCCGAGGCATTCGCAAAACGTGGGGTGACGATGACGACCCTGCGGTCACCGACCGGCGGCAGTCCGGCGCTGTTCGGTGAACTGCGCGCGAAAGGCGCCACGCGCACCGTCGTCTTCTATGCGCACTACGACGGCCAGCCGGTGGCGGGCGGCGGCTGGGACGGCGCGCCGTTCACGCCGGAACTGCGCCGGTACGCCAACAGCGTGGCGACGGACTCTGTGCCGCTCCCGGCGCGCGGTGCCACCGTGGATCCCGAGACGCGCATCCGCGCCCGCTCGGCCAGCGACGACAAGGGGCCGATCATCGCCATGCTCGCGGCTCTCGATGCGATGACGGCGGCAAAGAAGCCGGCGACCGTCAACGTGAAGTTCTTCCTCGAAGGGGAAGAGGAGGCTGGGTCAACGCACCTCGGCGCACTGCTCAACGCACATCGCGACAAGCTCGCGGCCGACGCGTGGCTGTTTTTCGACGGGCCGGTGCATGTCAGCGGTCGGCCGCAGATCGTGCTGGGTGTTCGTGGCTCCATGGGCATGGAGATCACGTTCTACGGCGCCAATCGAGCGCTGCACAGTGGACACTACGGCAACTGGGCACCGAACCCCGCCGTCGCGGTGGCGCACTTCATCGCCAGCATTCGCGATCGGGATGGTGAGATCACGATCCCGGGCTTCTACGACGACGTGCCGGGCATCACGCCCGCCGACCGTGAACTGGCGAGGGCACTCTCGCAGACCGACGACTCGGTGCGTGCTTCGCTCGGCCTGGCACACACCGAGGCCTCCAATGCGGCGCTGGGTGAGCGCATCATGCGTCCGGCATTGAACATTCGCGGCATTCGCGCAGGCAACGTCGGTAGCGCGGCGTCGAATGCGGTGCCCACCAGCGCGACCGTGTCGATCGATGTTCGCCTTGTCCCCGACCAGCGGCCGGCACGGATCCGGCAACTGGTGGAAGCGCACCTCATCTCACACGGCTACACCGTCACGCGTGATCCGGCGGTGGCGGCTCGGAGTCTGGATCGTAGTCGGGTCGTGTTACTCTCGTCGGGCGAAGGCGGCTACACCAGCGTTCGCGTGCCGAGCACCCTGCCCGCCGTCGGCGCGGTCCGGCGCCTGATGGCTCGGAGCTACGGCCAGGAGCCGTTCGTGCTGCCAATTCTTGGTGGATCACTGCCACTCTTCCATTTCGTCGAACAGCTCGGCGCCACGGTCATCACCGTGCCGACGGTCAACGCCGACAATAGTCAGCATGCGCCGAACGAGAATCTGCGCCTGCAGAATCTCTGGGATGGCATTGCGGTGATGGCGGAGTTGATGACCGGGTTGGGGAAAGAGTGGCCGGCGGCCGTGATCAAGTAGGGGCGTCGTCGTGGCGGTTGGTGCGCGGCTGGACGAGGTAGTGAGGTGAATGCCGGTGTAACGGCGCTTGCTCGGATATCCACCTTGCAGAGCCGAACTGCATGCACCAGCACCTGCTGCTGATCTGTGCAACCGCCGTTGTGGACGGCGCAACGACCCTCAGCGCGCAAGTCGAGGGCAGAACCGCGAGCACCGCCGTGGCGGTGGTTGCCAGCGCGCTGATCGGTGCGGCCGGTGGCGTCTTTGCCGCGACGGACGCGAATGCACAGGTGACGATTCCAGCCGGTTCACTGCGTGCGGAGCGCGCGATACGGTGTGACGCCTGCCGTCAATCCTCTCGCAACCTCGTGATACGTGCCGCCCTGCCGCAGGGGCGTCTGCTCAGGGGGCGCTGGCGTCAGTCGCGGCGAGTCAGTCGCAGGTTGGCGAAATCCCCGCCAGAACCGTCACCCACCCAGACTCCGATCTTGCCCGACCCGCGGGTGCTGATCCGGGTCACCTCGAGGGCCGGGCTCGCGTCGTCATTGACGAGGACGCGTACCTCCGTCGGGGTGACCTGAATGCGTGCGTGAAACCAGCCGTTGGGATCCGGCGGATTCCGGACTGCCTTTTCGTACCGCGCGTTTCGCTCTTCCCGCAGCTTTCGCCACGTCCAGATGGGATGACTCACGTACTGCACCGCGTGAATCGCGCGGACGGAGTCTTTCGCCATGAAGTTGAACGGGCGGAAGTACACGGCGTCGTAGGTCGAATCGTTGGTGCCGTGAAAGGCCACGCCCACGAAACTTCGCTGCAGCACGTCCTGACCGCGCAGGTCTACGTCGATCGTTCCTGTTGAGAAGGTGACGTCATTCAACCAGACGATCCCTTCTCCCGCACCTTCATTGAGCCGGAGTGCGCGCATTGCTCCGTCGCTGATCGCGGTGGCCGTTCGATTGTGCGCCGTAAGCTGCCGACGTCGCAACAACGCGTGGAGGTCGTACTCCTCGGTGCGCACAGAAGTGAAAAGACTGGCGCTGATCAGCAGCGCACCGGCGAGAGCTCGGATCATGAGGGCGTCCGTGTTGATGTTCTGGTGGCTGGCGTGTGCTGGCCGAGCTCAGATGGCCCGGGCGGAAGTGCTTCGAGCCGTGACTCCACCAACGCCAGCCTCGCCTCGAGGCGGGCCAGTTCCACGCGACGTGCCGCGATGTCCGTTCCGAGCGACTTCTGCTCGTCCCGCAGTTTGGCATGGTTGCCCAGCAGCACGATGCTGACCCAGACACCGCCGGTGATGCCCCCAGTCAACAGCGCCCAGAGTACGACGATTCCCACTGCCACCTCTTGTACGTCAGAGACAGACTGCCAGGTTGGTTGCACGGCGCACATCCACAACTACTGCGATACCCTACGTTTGCGGTGGCGCGACGAGTTTCGCACGGGCCGCCACCACCATCGCGAGCCGGTCGGCAACCGACTGATCACCATGCAGCTCCAGCACCGGGCAGCGCCGCGCCGCCAGCCAGGCGCGATGTCTGGCCAGACTGCGCCCCGCCGGAGGCCCGTCGTCATACTGTGCCGCCCACGCCAGAAACGCGGGATCGGCGTGGCCGAGTCGTGCAATTTCTCTCGCCCGCAGGCGTGCGACGCGAATATCGGCCTCGAGATAGAGAAACACGATCAGGTCGAAGGCATCTTCGATTTCGGCGCCCCAGCCCAGGATCGATCCGGCCAGCACGACGTGCGGTCGGGCGCACACGTCAGTACGCAGCAGGGCGAGGCGTGCTTCGGGTGCCCGCTTGGCGGTGAACGGAGGCTCGGTAGGCAGCCAATAGAAGTCATCGGCGTCGACGAATGGCGCACTGATGGCGCTGGCCACTGCGCGACCGAGCGTGGTCGTTCCGGAGCCGGACGCGCCGGTGACGTGAATCCGCATGTTGGTGTGCTCTCCCCCGACGATTCGGGATGGCCCGCTATGGCTGCCGCAGCGCCGTCGCCTCGAACTCGATCTTCATTCGCGGCCCAGCCAGGCCCGCCGAGATCATCATCGCCGCTGGTCGCACCTCGCCGAGATAGGTACGCAGCGCATGTGCGTGCCGGCAAGCCTTGCCAACCCCGTCGCGCCGTGTGACTCTCCACCCATGCCTGCGCTCCCCTCGCTGAATAGCCTGACCGAGGATGGGGCTCCCACACTCTGGGCGCGGCCGGACCCCGCGCTGGCCGCTGCCGGTGCCGAGGGCGAGTTCGTCGTCGCGCGCGTGCGCGTCGCTGCCATGGGTTTCCTGCTGCTCGCGCCAACATGGAATCTGGTCACCGCGCCCGATCAGCAGATTCACATCACCGGGTTCGCGGTGACACTGATCGCGGCGTTGGTCTCGGTTGCCATCTGGTGGATGCTGCGTGACGGTCGCTGGCACCCGTGGGTCAGCTTCGCATCGAGTGCCTTCGATGTCTCGATGGTCAGCGCCGCACTGACGAGCTTTCTGATCGTCGCCAATCCGATGGTCGCACTGAACTCGACGGTCACCTTCGAGATGTATTTTCTGGCGATTGTCGCCACCAGCCTTCGCTACGACGCGCGCATCTGTCTCGTCATCGGGCTGCTGACGGTGGCGGAGTTCGGAGGCCTGTGGCTGTTCGCGGCCACGCGGTACGATCTTCACGATCCACGCTACATCGGCGCGTCTGGCCCGTACTCCGTCGTCGATCTCGCCACACGCCTGATTCTGTTGGGGGTCGCGACGGTGCTGGCGATCACGATCGTGCGACGCGCGCAGCGCCTGCTGTACCTCGCCTCGCGCGATCGGTTGACGGGCCTGTTCAATCGTGGCTACTTCGATCGTGCGCTGGTGTCCGCCAGCGAGCTGGCAGCGCGCGACCGCCGGCCGCTGGCGCTGGCGCTGCTCGACATCGATCACTTCAAGCAGATCAATGATCTGCACGGCCACGAGCTCGGTGACCGTGCGTTGCGCCAGGTCGCCGAGCGTCTCGCGGCGTCGATGCGCCATACCGACACCATTGCCCGCTACGGCGGAGAGGAGTTCGTCGTGCTGATGCCGGCGACGACCACCCAGATCGCGCTGGCCCGCATCGAGGTCATACGACAGGAAGTTGCCGACACCCCGATCATCCTTGGAGAAGGGCAGACCCTGCGCATCAACTTCAGCGCGGGAATCAGCGGGATTCCGGATGACGTGGCGGCGTCGAACCCCAAGGCTCTGATCAGTATTGCCGATCAGCGCCTGCTCGTTGCCAAGCGCAGCGGTCGCGGACGCTGCATTGGCACTGACGCAGCGGATGAGCTCCTGCCGTCGCTGCCCGAACAGCAGCGCGAGGCGTAGGGCGGCGGCGCAGCTGTTCGCCCGGCAGCGATCGCTGGCTACTGCACCGGCGTCCCGAGGTATCGCATCAGCGTCGCGTTCAGCGGGTGCGCACGAAACAGGTCGAACTCCATGAAGTACCCTTCCGGGTCGTAGCCGACGAACGCGCGGTACCGACCGGCGTCGTCGTCGTTGACCGCCATGTTGCGCAGTGGGAATGACTGCTTCCGCTTGACATGGTTGAACCAGCCATCGATGTCGTCGAGCATGAACGACACATTGACGGCCTTGGTCTCGGTCGACCGGTTCATGCCGCGGCGTTCATCCACGAGTCCGACGAATCCAGTGCGCGAGGCCTGATGGACCTTGGCCCACCCCTGATCGACCACCTGACGCAGCCCCAGGACTTCCTCGTAAAACGTCTCGATCGCTGGCAGATCCTTGTAGTACAGCCAGGTCACCGTTGCGTTGAAACCGAGGCCAGCGGGTACCGTGCTGGTGGGTGATCGCACCGTGGCGGCCTCCGCCAGCAACGGCACGAACGTTTCGTTCTCGGGATGCTGATTGAATCGCTCGAACTCGAGCAGATACCCCTCGGGGTCGGCGATCACGAACCCATCGTGAGCGCGGCCGGGCCGGACGGTGAACGGTGACTTTGGCGACAGCCCTTTGGTCGCCAGATAGGCATGCCAGCCCTCCAGCTGGTTCGTCAGCAGGGCCAGCGCCACGGACTTGGGTTCATCAGCGGTGTGCATCCCCTTCGCCGCATCGACCAGAATCAGATACGAATCGGTCGTCATGCGAAAGATGCGCGCCATCTGATAGTCGGCGACCAGTTCCATGCCGAGCGTCTGCTGGTAGAACGTCGTGGCCCGCTCGAGATCCTTGTAGTAGAAAAAGAGATTGCTGGCCCGGATGCCGAAGTCGCGCATCGTGCGAAAATCGCTCTGCTGCGCCAGCAACTGGTTGATCCGCCACGGTGGATAGCTCAACATGCGGCCGAATCGGCGCGCGATCATCTCACGCGCTCTGCCGGTATCAGCTCCCGCCGCCGTCAGTGCGCGGGCATCGGCCTTCAGTTGCAGATACTCGTCCTTCGTCGTGCCTTGATAAATCAGCAGCACGTCCTTTCCCCTCGCGACATCCGCCGGGAAGAGATCGGTGACCAGCAGATCGCTCTCTCGATGAAGCCGGACCCCGTTGCGCTCGGCCACCGGTGTCGCCTCCGCCAGCAGCCGATCCATCTCCGCCGCCGGCAACACTGCGCTGAGCGCCAGCTTCTTGACGCCGGCGTTGACGAGTTCACCGAAGCCGGCGATGGTACCGAGTGCGTACGACGTCCCTGCGCCGTCTTGCCCGGCTCGTGACGGATGTGCACACGACGCAGCAAACAACAGGACGCTCAGCACGGCGGGAGTGCGAAATCGGGGCATGGGTCGCACACGGCGTGAAGGGGCGGAAGGCCAGCAGTGCGGGAAGCGTATCGCCGGCATCGGGTGTTCGCTGCGGGGGGCGGCGACGGTCACCCGGCGCAGCGCGGGTGTTGCGGCAAAGCATTAGAATATCCCAACTGACAGGCCGCTCGCGGAGCATCCCAACTGGCGACGGGCCAGTGTCGCGTCACCCGCCCGAGTTCAAGGAGCAGACCCATGCAGATCACCGATATCCTCGCCCAGGTGGGCGGCCTGCAGTCGATCGCGAAGGAACTTGGCATCAGCGAAGCGCAGGTTGCCGCCGGCGCCTCCGCGCTCGCACCCGCCATCCTTGGTGGGTTCAAGAAGCAGGCTCAGGCACAGCCGTCGGGACTGGAAGGGCTGGGCGGACTGCTTGGCCAGCTCGGAGGCGGCGGCTTGCTTGACGCAGTACTTGCCCCGGCGCCAACCGACGTCAGTCAGGGCAACAACGTGCTCGGACAGATCTTCGGTTCGAAGGACGTCAGCCGAACCGTCGCGCAGACGGCCGCAACGCAGACCGGACTCGACGTCGGCGTGTTGAAGAGGATGCTGCCGATGCTGGCGATGGTCGTCGCGGGCTACATTGCCAGGAACCAGGGTGGGGCGGCTGCCGGGCCGCAGGCGGACGCCGGTGGCCGTGGAGTCGGCGGTGGAGTCGGCGGCATGCTGGGCGGGTTGCTTGGTGGTCTGATGGGTGGGTCGTCCGGCGGTGCGCCAAGTGGCGGTGGCCTGGCGTCGATGCTCGACATGAACGGCGACGGCAACGCGCTGGATGACATGATGCGCATGGCCGGGAAGATGATGAAGCAGTGAAGCTTGGGGCGTCGCGGTCCGGAATTGCCATCGGCAGTGCTGACCGCGACGGGGAACGCGTCAGGGTGGTGTCATGGTTCAACACTTGTTGAAGTATTGAACGACAACACGTCCCCCCTGACTGCCCTGCATCAATGCCGTCCGTTGCTGAACCCACCCCCGCCGCCGTGCCCGTCATCACGACGGCGGCGCTCTTCCATCCGATCACGCTCCGCGGTGTGACCGCGCGGAATCGCATCGCGGTCAGCCCGATGTGCATGTATTCCGCCACCGATGGATTCGCCACCGACTGGCATCTGGTACACCTTGCCAGCCGTGCCGTCGGCGGTGCCGGTATCGTGATGGCAGAGGCCACCGCCATCGCCCCGGAGGGTCGGATTTCGCCGGGCGACCTTGGCATCTGGAGTGACATGCACGTCGAGTCGCTGTCGCGCATCGCGCGCAGCATCCGTGAGAACGGTGCGGTGGCTGCCATTCAGCTGGCACATGCCGGTCGCAAGGCCAGCGCCGCCCGCCCGTGGGAAGGCGGTCGTCAACTGGCACTCGAGGCCGGCGGCTGGCAGACGGTCGCGCCAAGTACCGTGCCGTTTCACGACGCGGATCGGCCGCCTGCCGCGCTCGATGCGCACGGTGTTGCCAACGTCGTCGCCGCATTCGAAGCCGCGACCCGTCGTGTGACTGCGGCGGGGTTCCAGATCGTCGAAATCCACGCCGCGCATGGTTACCTGCTGCACGAGTTTCTGTCGCCGCTGAGCAATCATCGCACCGATGCGTACGGTGGCAGTTTCGACAATCGAACACGGCTCTTGCGCGAGGTCGTCGCGACAGTGCGCGCGGCGATGCCCGATGACGCTGCGCTTTTTGTCCGACTCTCGGCCACCGATTGGACACCGGGCGGCTGGTCCGCCGATGACACTGTCGCGCTCTCGCGGACGCTGCCCGCGCTCGGCGTCGATCTCGTCGACTGTTCCTCAGGTGGGCTGGTCCGCACCCAGCAGATACTCGATGGTCCAGGCTACCAGGTGCAGTTCGCGGCCCGCGTCCGACGTGAGGCTGGCATCCCGTCCGGTGCGGTCGGCCGCATCACCAGCGCGGCCCAGGCGGAATCGATACTCGCCAGTGGCGAGGCGGACATCGTGCTCCTCGCGCGGGAACTGCTTCGCGATCCGTACTGGCCGATCCACGCCGCGAAGGCCCTTGGTGTCCCACCGGCGTGGCCGATTCAGTACGTGCGCGCCGAGACGTGAGTCGATGACGCGCAGGTCACGTTCAGCGGCAGCTGAGCACCGCGCCTCGGTCTTCAAGGCGCTCGGCGAACCGACACGGCTGCGGATCGTGGACTATCTCCGCTCGCGTACCCGCGATGCGACAGGCACCGAAATCGCCGCCCATGTCGGCATCAGCCTGGCGCTGCTCTGCCACCACACCGACGAACTGGTGGAGTGTGGTTTGCTGACCAAGCGCAAAGAAGGGCAGACCAGCATCTGGCACCTCAATGGCGATCGCCTTGCCGCGACCGTCGCGCATTTCGTCGACTGACTCGTCGGGGTACGGTTCCGGCGCGCTCGTTCGCACGTCGCGCGCCTCGTGATCCTCGCGGGCTTCAATCCGGACAGCATGCGGGTCGGGAATCCTACGGCGTGTGCCGCCGTCTGCCCGCGGCACCGTTGACGGCCTGCACGCCCTGATTAGGCTACGGAAGGACCCGTAGGTTTCCTCTTGCCGTCGCGACGCCATGAACCGCACCCTCACCAGACGCAGGCGAGCGTTGCCGTGGGCGACGTGTCTGGCGGTGGTGGGTCTGGCAGCGTCGCGTGCCGTCTCGCAGGCGGCCGACGCAACCCGGGGCACGCTGCAAGGCAGTGCGACAGCCTCGCCGATGAACATTCCCTTGCCATTTGCGGTCGTGAGCATTCCGCAGCTGGCCATCGAACGATTCACCGATGCGGAAGGGCGGTTCACGCTCGTGGCACTGCGGGCGGGTCGCTACGAAGTCGTGATCCGCCGCATCGGCTACACTCCGTTTCGTGACAGCGTGCAGATCGTGGCTGGTGCCGTCGCGCGCCTGGAGGCGCGGCTGACGCAGATTCCCGCGCAGCTCGCACGGACCACCGTGGTCGCGATGACGTCGTGCCCACGACCGGGGGCGCCGGATCGCGAGCGCGATCCAATCGTCGCCGATCTGGTCTCGCTGCTCCGGGAGAACGCCGACCGGTACCGGTTGCTCGTGCAGCAGTACCCGTTCAGCTATCTCCAGATACGCGCGATGGGGCAACTCGGTGACACGTCGCTCACGCTCCAGTCGGTTGACACGACGCTGAGCAAGGGGATTGCGCGCGTCACGTATCGCCCCGGTCGCGTCGTGAGCCTGACATCCGATTCACGGCGCGGCAACGAATACTCGATGAGTCTGCCGACGATCCTCGATCTCGCCGATGACCAATTCGTGCGGAATCACTGCTTCGCGTATGGCGGGGCGTCCGATCGTGATGGCGAAACCTGGATGCGGCTCGATGTGCGAGCGGCAGACAAGATCCGGTCGCCTGATGTACACGGCAGCTTCTATCTCGACAGTGCCACGTCGGAGCTGCGTCGGATGGATCTCACGATGAGTCGACCCGATCGGCTGCCGAAGGCGCTGCAGGGGGTGCGCGGCGTGGATGTCGTCACGTCGTTCATCAGCATTGCCTCCGGCCTGTCCGTGATCGACAAGGTCTGCGGATTGAACTTCCCGCGTCGGGTCGGGATCTCAGCCGTCCGGACCATCCCGGCCGAGTTGCAACAGCTGCTCGCCTATCAGTTCGTCGAACCGCCGAGTGGTGTTCGCGCGAGTGGCGGTGTCGCGCCGCCCGAGTCCTGGCGCGTCGGGGCGGTCCTGCCGCGCAGCGTGGCGTGGTGCGCGTCCTAGTCGGTGCGTACGACAGCACCGCGTCCCAAATAGCCCACGCGGTTCACTCGCCTCCGCCAGCCGCGATGACCGCATTCAGTGCCGGCTCGCTCACAAAGACCGGAGCCGGGAAGCGTTGCCCATACGAGCGCGCCGTCACATCGCGGAACTCGTGTCGCCCTGGAATGTCATACCCCGGATGCAGTTCCTTCCAGATCGACCCCCGCAGGTTGGGATCCGCCCCGTGTTGCAGCAGGAGCTCGGCAAAGGGTGCCGTGAACGGACCACGCTGGTGGTGGTTCATCCAGAAGTTCGGCTGCGACACCACCGCGCAGAAGAGCGGTGTGTATCCACCGAAGCCACTCGCGCCGACGGTCGCGCGCGCGTTCACATCGGCACCATTCGCAATCAGCCACTCGGCAATCTCGAACTCATCGTAGTCGACGCACATGTGGAGCAGGGTCGTCCCCGCCAGCGGTGTTCCCACGGTGGCGTTGATCGGATCGGCGCATCCCATCTCGGCTGGATAGATCTCGCGATGGGTGAACCGCCGGGAGAGGAGCAGGGGATCCTCCCGGAGGTGCCGCTCCAGCAGGTCCAGCCGGCCGCGGTGCAGGGCCATGGTCGGTGTATCCGGCAGCACTAACCCATGTGTTGCGTACAGCTCGAGGATCGCGTGTTTGGCCGCCGGCTTGCGACTGTCGGTTTCGAGTACCACATCCACCGGTGCCACGCGGGCACCGGTCTCGCTGATCACGGGCGCACCGATTCCGAGCATGAACGCCGTGCCATTGACGTCCAGCGTGTAGGCCGGTCCATCCAGCGCGTTCGTCGGAGCACGCGGGCGTCCGGACAACTCGTACAGCAGCGTCGCGGTCGGAATCTGACCCTGCAGCGCGGCGCGGTTCATCGCACGCTCCAGATCGCGAGCGCCGAGCGCGTGCAGCATCCGGATGATCGCGTCACGACCGAGGTTCGCCGCGTACGACATCGGTGGCCCCCAGTTGCTGTCGGGGCGGATGAGCACCTGTTCGTGCAGCAGTGACGGGTTCTGCGTCACGAGTGCACGCACCGCGTCGATCTCGTCGCGCCAGATGGCGTCGGCGAGATCGACGGCCTGCATCAATCGGCTCCAGTCGGTTGCGGTGTAGCTTCGCGCCAGCGCATGTCGCGCCTGGGCAAGGGTTACACGCGCCGGTTCAATCCCTTCGGCACCTGCATCCGCCTCTGCACTGAGCGCCGCAGCCTGCCCGTCGCGCGCCGCGTTCAGCAATGCCTCGGCTTCCTCCTCGAGGTGGCCGCGATCTGGTCGCACCGGCAGCCTGCGATAGGTCATCTGCCGAACGCGTGCAGGCGCGCTGCGTGACTCTACATGGCGTAGAAGAAGTCTTCGCGAACGATCTTGCCATCCTTTACCGTGTAAAGGGCTGCCTCTTCCATCATGAACCGATTGCCCGAGGGCTTGTTCGTCACGTCGTACTTATAGGTGACGATGAACTGGTCGCCATTCGGCCACGGTCCGCCAAAGTTCGCCTCGTGCACGATATGGTTGTCCACCCACCACTGACCCTTCGCCATCACCGCGTCGATGCCGGAGATTTCCTGCGGCATTCCCGGCGCAGCTCCGGCTTCGTTGGAGACTATGTCCCTCGAGTAGAGCGTGGTAATTGCTTCATGATTCTTGCCCTGCTTGCAGAGATCGATCAGCGTGTTGGCGATCTCCATCGTGCTCATCGTGGCGGTGCTCATTGGTGACACTCCTGTGACAAGTGTTTCAGGGACGGGAAGCGAGAATATGGGCCGGTCGTGCGATTCGCAACCGAGCTCAGTCGGGCCGCGTGGCTGACGGGGTGGACTGCGGGTTGTGCGGGTCGATGTGTTATTTGTCTGGGCGAGGTGTCTGCGAGTGGCGGTCGCCTTCGCTGAGTTCGGTTCCCGCGTTTCGACGCCTGCTTCGAGGGGGCTCCGATGTTTCATTCGCTTGCTGAGTTCTTCCCGGTCTGGGACTACGAGTCGGAGGTCACACACAGGATGCTCAGCGGGCTGACCGACGCGTCGCTCTCACACCTCGCCTATCCGGGAGGCCGGACCATTGGTCGGCTGGCATGGCATATCGCGCAGACGCTGCCGGAGATGATGGCACGCACCGGACTGCACGTCACGGGTGTCGGCGAGCATGATCCGGTTCCGTCGAGCGCCGCCATGATCGCGGACGGATATCGCGATGCGTCGGCGTCGCTCGTCGCGCAGATCACCGCACACTGGACCGATGCGACACTGACGGAGGTCGATGAGATGTATGGTGAGCAGTGGCCCCGCGCCCGCACGCTGGACGTGTTGATCCGGCATCAGGCGCATCATCGCGGGCAGTTGACGATCCTGATGCGTCAGGCTGGGTTGCCCGTATCGGGCGTCTACGGTCCTACGCGTGAGGAGTGGGTGAGCTTCGGCATGGAGGCACCGGCGGTGTAGCCTGTTGCGCCGCTTTTCGATCCCCGGGCCGCTCGCGCGCTGACGGCCCGGACGTAGTTTCTGTTGCATGCGCCTCTCACCTCCATCCGCACGTCTCACCGCTGCGCTGCTCGCGATCACCGCCCTGACGGCCTGTGATCGCCGCGTGGCCGCCGATGTGCCGCCAGATCTCGTCCTCGTCAACGCGCATGCGTACTCGCTGGGGTGGGGTGATCCCTCCCGCGACGGTGCACCAGCGCCCGACGCGCCGTTCGACTCCGTCCGCGGCTGGCGTCACGACGCCACTGCGATCGCCGTGCGTGACGGACGCATCATCTACGTTGGCAACGACTCTGTTGCGCTGGCGATGCGTGGCACCTCGTCGCGTGTCGTCGACCTGCATCAGGCGACGGTGCTGCCTGGGTTCGTCGACGCGCACACGCACGTGGCGGAACTCGGGCAATCGCTCGATCGCGTGAACCTGACTGGCATCGCCACCGAAGCGGAGGCCGTCGAGCGGATCGTACAGCGCGCCGCTGTCACCCCGAAGGGCGAGTGGATTCTTGGCTACGGATGGGACGAGGGCGCATGGGCCAATCGCTATCCCGACAAGCGGCTCATCTCTGCCCGCGTGCCCGACCATCCGGTGATTCTGCGCAGCCTGCATGGATTTGCGGCCTGGGCGAATGTGCTGGCGCTTTCGAAGGCCGGCATCACGCGCGAGACGCCCTCGCCAACCGGCGGGGAAATCCGGAAGGACGCGAGCGGCGAGCCGACAGGTCTGGTGCTGAATCGCGCCGTACCGCTGCTCGATGATGCGGTACCCCTGCCGTCGGCTGCGCAGCGCGATGCGCAGATCATGCGCGCACTGCACGTCATGGCTGACGCGGGATACACCGGGGTGCACGAGGCTGGCGTCGCGCCGGATGTGCTGGCCTCGTTCGAGCGGCTCGCGGCCAGCGATTCGCTCCCCGTACGCGTGTATGCGATGCTCAGCGGGCGCGATTCGACACTCATCCGCAGTGCCATCGCGCGCGGCCCGTTCGCGACCGCGAACGGCATGCTCGTGGTGCGAGCGGTGAAGGCGTACTACGACGGCGCGCTTGGTTCCCGTGGGGCACAACTGCTCGCCGACTACAGCGACAAGCCGGGTCATCGTGGCGTGAGCGGCGGTGCGTATGGCTTCAATCGCGAGGTGGTCGGTGATGCGATGGCGGCTGGATTTCAGGTCGGGATTCACGCGATCGGGGATGCCGGCAATCGCGCCACGATCGACTTCATCGATTCCGTGATGCAGGTGACACCGAAGGCGCGTGGCCTGCGACACCGCGTGGAGCACGCGCAGGTCATTTCGCCGGCGGACCTTCCGCGCTTCGCATCGCTCGGCATCATCGCGTCGGTACAGCCGCCGCATGCCGTGGAAGACAAGGGCTGGGCCGAAGTCCGACTGGGTCAGGATCGTGTGACCGGCGCCTACGCGTGGCGCACGCTTCGTCGCTCAGGAGCGGCGCTGGTGTTCTCTTCCGACCTGCCGGGGTCCGACTGGAGCCTGTTCTATGGTCTCCATTCCGCCATCACGCGCCAGGACACCGCTGGTACACCGCCTGGCGGCTGGTATCCCGACCAACGCATGACGCCGGAGGAGGCGGTCCGCGGCTACAGCGCATGGAGCGCGTTCGCTGGCTTCGATGATCGGGATGCCGGAACGATCGCGGTCGGCAAGCGCGCCGACTTCACCGTGCTCGATGTGGATCCGTTCCGGCTCACGACACCTGCCGCGCTGCTGCGCGGCCGGTTGATGCTGACGGTGTCTCGCGGTCGCGTGACGTATGCACGCGACCGCTGACACACCGTTGGTCAGACGCGCAGTGCCGCCGGTAGTGCCGCGACGAAGCCCTTCATCTCGTCGGGTGTGCCGATACTGACGCGGGCCCAGTCCATGAACGGAGGGAAATTCCGGCCGGTCAGGAACCCCTTCTCCTTCATCGCCGCCCGGAACTGATCGTTGGGCATTCCAGCCTTGAAAAAGATGAAGTTCGTCTGTGACGGGGCGACGCGCTTGCCCATTGCGGTCAACGTCGACGTCAGCAGCGCGCGGCCTTCGCGGTTGCGCGTCTTCACGAACTCCTGATACGACGTGTCCTCGAGCGAGGCGATCGCCGCCTGCATGCCAAACGCATTCGGGTTGCCCGTCATGCGGGCCTCGAGGCGTTCGATGATATCTGGCCTGGCGATCGCGAAGCCCACGCGTAGCCCCGCCAGCCCATGGATCTTCGATGCCGTCCGCGAGACGATGATGTTCTCACCCTTCAGCACCAGATCCGTCATCGAGCGATGGCCCGGAGTGTCGACGAAGTCGTGATACGCCTCGTCGACGATCACCAGCGCACGATGCTGCGTCGCACTGACGAAACTGCGGATCTGCTGCGCATCCGAGATCGTGCTGGTCGGGTTGTTCGGATTGCAGACGAAGACGAGCCCCACGCTGCTGGTGATGCGCGTATCCATCGCCGCGAAGTCGTGCCCCAGGTCGGCCGTCAGCGGGACCTTGTGAACCGTGGCACCCATCGTCTCGGCGTAACTCGGCAATCCTTCGAACGTGGGCCACGGTGCGACGACCTCGCGACCCTGCAACCCGTACGCGAGCGCCGCAACCGACAGCGTCTCGCTCGAACCCTGCGTGATCAACACGTTCGATGGATCGACGCCGACGTGTTTCGCGAAGACCTGCTTCAGTGTGTCGTTTGATCGCAAGCCATACTGACTGTGCTCGAACCATCCCGACATGATGCCGTCCTTTGCCTTGGGCGACATTCCGAACGGATTCTCATTCGAGGCCAGCCGGATTGGTCCGGCTGCGCGTCGCGCTTCCGTGGCGCTCGCTTCCATCTCGAGCAGGCGATCCTGGTAGTTACCGGTACCGTCGAGTTTCTGCGCCGCACCCAGCGCCGGCAACACCTTCGGAAGCAGGACGGTCGATCCGGCGGCAAGTCCGGTGGAGATCAGCCACTGACGACGATTCACGGGAGCGGACATGGAAGCCTCATGGGGACCGGGTGGGCAGGGGGCGTGTCTCAGCTCAGAATAGCACCGTCGCGTCAGGACTGGTTAGCCCACTCCCGGCCGCCGCCTGCGTCCTCCAACTATCGCCCCCGCAGCCCGGCTCGCAATCCGATCGTGGCCTGCCGCTGAAATGCCGCCGTCCACCCGCTCGGCCGCCGGTCGAAGAGATTCACCACGCCGAGTGAGAGCTCGACCGAACGCTGCAGCCCCAGCCGCAGTTGGCCATCGACCGACAGGAAGTCTGCCTGCCTGATCGCGCCGCGAGGCGCCGAGCCGGTGTAGCGGCTCGAGAGGTCCGCCGCGATCCCGCCGAGGCGCTGCCACTGCCTGGAGAGCGCCGCACGCGCGGTGTGTCGCGCCCGGCCGTCGAGCGTCGCCCCGGTCTGCAGGTCCCTGGCGCGCAGATAGTCGTAGCCGAGAGCCAGTTCTGTGGCTGACCGCGTCAGGCGAGCGCTCGTCTCGATCCCTTC
>JANMHB010000063.1:0-37133 GCA_031374935.1 Gemmatimonadaceae bacterium
CGCACCGGCGCCGGCGCATCCGACGGCAGGACGGCCAGGGTGACGGACTCCTTGTGCACATCGAGTCCGACGAAGATTGTTGAGGGAGCATTCCGCGACTGATCGACCGTTCCGTGTGACATGGGCTGGTCCTCCGAAAAGGGCGACACGCAGCAGGCTCGTCGCCGGTGGCTCTGGTACCTCGGTTCGCACTGAGGAGCTAACCCACGCGAAACCGGGGGGCCAGCCCAGTCATATTTTCTAGAACGCGGGCGACCATCGGTGTTGCGCGTCGTCGCGGGCGGGTAGATTGGTCTGTATCCCAACCGGAGTGAGGCCCATGGGCCAGACCGTCGAGCTGATGGATCGCATTACCGTCAATCCCGATCTGTGCGGCGGGCGCCCGTGTGTGCGCGGGATGCGCATCCGCGTGAGCGACGTTCTTGATCTGCTCGCTGCGGGACTCTCCGTGGACGAGGTCGTCGTGGAGCTCCCTGATCTCGAGCGCGAGGACGTGGCGGCTTGCCTCCGTTTCGCGAGTCGTCGGCTGGATCATCCGGTACTCGCCGCGTAGGCCGTGCCGGCCGTCTGGGTGGATGCGCAAATCGCGCCGGCACTGGCGGGGTGGATGCGCGAGGCGTTGGGCATCGACGCTGTGGCGGTCCGCGATCTCGGGCTGCGAGAAGCGGAAGACCCTGTGATATTCGAGCGCGCGCGTGTCGCTGGCGCCATTGTGCTGAGCAAGGACAGCGATTTCGTCGATTTGGTGACGCGCTGCGGGCCGCCACCGCAGATCGTCTGGCTGACCTGTGGAAACACCTCGAACGCGTATCTGCGCACGTTGTTTACGATCACGTGACCGCGCGTGGCGGCGCTGCTGGAAGCGAACGAGCCGGTGGTGGAGATCGGCGGGACCGCGTTCTAACCCGGGTTGCTGCTGCCACGGCGACCGACCAATATGAAGCAGGATGACCTTTGGTGCGGTCGCCGTGCAGCAGAACCCCGTCTCGTTCGTTGGGCAGCGACCGACGGTGGTGCTGAAGAATGAATGGAGGCGAGATGCGTCTACTCGCAGTGACTTTTCTCATCGGCGGCATCGCAGCTGCGGGATACACCATTGATCCGCGCCCAGTCGAGCCCACATCGGGCGTGACGACCACGGTCGAGCCGAGACTGCAACGCATGGTCGGTCGATGGTAAGTCACGACCAGCACGTTTGGAGGACCGCCGGACAGCACAATGCCGACGTTCGTTGCCACCTCGGCCGCCCTGGGACGCGCCGTGTACTCTGTATGGAGGCAGGGGTCGGGTGCGATGGCGTACGAAGCGCAGGCCCTGTGGGCTCACGACTCGTCTTCTGGGCAAGTACGAGTGTTCGAGGCGAACAGCTTGGGCATTGCCGAAACCCACATTGGGGGATTCGATGGTTCTGGTGCCCTCGTGCTAGCGCTACGCAGCTCGTCCAAGAACGAGATCGTTCAACGGCGTGTGTTTCAGTGGTCAGGGGACACACTCCGAATGAAGGCGGAGTTCTATTCGAACGGGCGGCCGACAAACCATGCGGTCACGTTTGTTCGCCGTTGAAGGACGCACCCACATTGGAGTTGACGAATCCGGGCGCGCGGACTCGCGCAGCGTCGGGCACGTGGCGCCCGCTGCCCAACTATGCTTGCTGCTGCCGAGCGGACCACAGATCGGCGCGCGGAGCGGCATCCGTCGGTCCGCTCGCAGGAGAAGCTGGCGTCGTTGGGCAGACAAGAGGAGGCACACATGAGAAGAGTTCGTTTCTCCGTGGCCATGAGCCTGGACGGATTCATCGCCGGGCCGAACGGCGAAAACGACTGGATCGTCATGGATCCGGACATCGACTTCGGCGCGCTCATGGGCGCGTTCGATACGGTCTTGCTCGGTCGAAAGACCTATGAGGCCACGCGCGAGCACGGCGGAGGCGGAATGCCCGGCATGCAGGCCGTGGTTTTCTCGCGCACGCTCCGGGAGGACGACTGCCCCGGAGTACGTCTTTCCTCCAGTCCCGCGGAGACGGTAGCGGCCTTGCGGAAAGCGCCTGGAAAGGACATCTGGCTGTTTGGAGGCGGGGAGCTCTTCCGCAGCATGCTCCAATTGCGGATTGTTGATTCTGTCGAAGTGGCCGTCATCCCCGTGTTGCTCGGAGGCGGGCTCCCGCTTCTGCCCCATCCCGCCAAGCAGGCCAAGCTCAAGCTCGCCCGTCATCGCGTGTACCCGAAGACTGGTACCGTGTCACTTGAGTACGAACTGGCATGACCGGCAGCCCAACAAGCCGCTGCAGCCGACCGGCTACGCCGGCGGCCGAGCGGTAGCGTTGAGGCTGTAGAAAAAGGGACTTCGTGTGCGCAGATGCTGCGAATCTGATGCGCTGGGGTGATTCGAGCGCCGTCGGTCTGTCGGCCGACATTGTTTTGGTCCGGATTCACGGCTATGTGTCGCTTCACACGTGCCTGTGCGTCGCGCGTGGCGTGCCGGCCTACACCGCGTACCCGTGGTGGGCGAGCTTCTCGATGTTGTGCACGAGGCAGAACAACTGCCATTGGGCGTCGACCTTGTCGCGGCCGCGCAGGGTGAAGCGCGTCAGGCGCTTGTTGTGCCGGAGATTCGCGAACACGGGTTCGACCGTCGCGACGCGACGCCCATACCGCGCACGGCCTTCCAGGGTGTCGATCCGCGAGCGCATCCGTGTCGAGGCCGTGACGGGGGTCGGCCGTGCGCCGACGCGGCCGCGCAGGAACGCCACGTTGCGCACGCGCGTCGTCTCGGGGGTGCGGAGACACTGCGCGCGGAGCAGACAGCCCGCGCAGTCGCGCGCCGCACCACGGCATTGCTCGGAGACGTACCCCTTCACGGTCCGCGACTGGTCTTTGCGACAGAGCGAGTGCCCCGCCGGGCACACGCACGTGCGCGCCACGGGATCATAGGAAAAGTCGTGTGGTGTGAGATGCGTCGCCGCTGATGCGCGAACGCTGGGACGCGATTTGTCAGGCAGCGGATTGGGGGCGCGCTGATGCCGCGCGGGCGACGCAAACCGCTCATCGCGTCGCCGCATGGCATTGTCGGCAATCAGCGCGTCGATCCCCCGATACTCGAGTGCGGTGCGATTCACGGTGCTGTGGTAGCCGGCGTCGGCGGTGAGCAGCGACGTCGGCGCGAGGCACGGCGTCAGCGCGTCGACGACCGGCAGCAAGAGATCGTGCTCCGATCCGGTGCCATGCGCCTGCGCCACCACGATGATTTGCGCGTGACTATCGACCGCCGCGACACCAGTGTGTCCCTGAATGCCCCCGTTGCCGGTCGCCATTTTCGCACTGTCGTTGTCCGTGCGATTGCTCTGGCGCACGCCACCGGACGGGCCGCAGCGGTCGTCCGGATGCGCGGCTAGCCACGTGCGGAGTTCGGCGGCATCGTCCTGTAATCGCGCGACGCGCTCACGTGCTTTCGCGTCCAGCGTCGGCTCCGTCGGCAGCGCATCGGTCTCGCGATGCCGCTGCACGAGCGCCTGCGCCGCCGCTTCCAACTTCTCGGCCTGCCGGACGAAGTCTGCCCGCGTACCGCTGCGCTGTTTCGAGGCGTTGCTGGGCAGTTTCACGCCATCAATCGCAAACATCTCGCGGCCAAGCAACCCCTGTCGATCGCGGATCGCGACAACCGCGGCGAAGACGTGCGCGATCTCGTCCCCGAGCGTGTTCACAAAGTGCGCGATGGTGGTGACATGCGGGGCCTGATCCCCGCACAGCGCGATGAACGTCACGTGCTCCGTGCAGGCCCGGGCGATCGCCCGGCTGCTCACGATCCCGCGCGCGTACGCAAACAGCACGACCTTCAGGAGGACGGCGGGCGGGTAGGCGGGCGCCCCGGTGGCATCGTTCCGGAACCGGGCATCGAAGCGCGACAGATCCAGCGCGTGCTCGAGCAGGTGGTCCAACGCATGCTCGAACGTCCCGGGCAGGAGCTGCCGGGCCAGGTCCACAGGCAAGAACTTCGGATTGGTGTCGATATACTTGTAACGGGCCATTCGGGGCTCGACGGCGAAGGGTCCACGGCACAGATTCGAGGCACGGCGCAGTCGAAAGCACGTGCAAGAATCAGACGCGGCGCCGGCCCTTTTCTACAGCTTCGTTATGCGGATCTCGTAAGCCAGGAGAAGCCAACCGATGCACGGAAACTCGGAGATGCGGGCTCGGGTTCTCTTCTTGGCGGCCTTCGCGCTCATGTGCTACGGCACCGGCGCGGGGTTTGTTGAAAGTTTCGTCAACTATCCCAGCTGGGCGCTTATCGGTGCGGCGGAGTTTCGCCCGTATCACCAGTTCATCAGCCCGCGCGTCATAGCATTCCTCGTCGCGCCCGTCGCACTGGGCTCGGTATGCACGCTTCTGTTGCTTTGGTCACGCCCGCGGGCAGTCCCGCTCTGGATGGTATGCGCGACCGTAGCGTTGCAGGCTGCCACGTGGGTCTCAACGGCGACCATCCAGATTCCCATTCAAGTCGCCTTGAGCTCGGGTGGGCAAGACCTAGCACTGTTGGATCGCTTGAGTTCGACCAACTTCTGGTATCGGCGAGTGCCGATGTTCATCAACTCCGGCCTTTACATCTGGATGGCGCTTCGTGTGTTCCGCGACGGCCCTGATAGTCGCGCTAGCGGGCAGAGCTGACACAGGAGGCGGTTTCGCCAGTCGTCGTCGCGCGGGTCAAATCGGCGGAGACGGCGCATCCCGCTCGTAGTTTGTGCAGAGCATGGTTTCCGGCGCGACGACGCGCGGCGGTACCCAGCGTCTCGCTCGCACCGCATAACGACGCTTGCTGCCGACAGCCACGCTATTGTCGCGGCCGCTGCGCGGCCGCATTTTATGGAGTGGCCGCAGCAGAAGCTCACGTTATGAGCTACCAGACGTTGCATGCGACGCCGGCGTCGCACCGCTACGCAGCCAGGGCCCGCGCGCGGGCGAGGATTCGCGCCGTTTGCGCGGGCTGGCCGACCGCGTGCGTGCGCCCGACCAGTCGACCCCAGAGCGGCGCCAACCAGCCCGTGATCTCGATCCGGACGCGCACGGTCGTGGTCGGCCCTGGCACGAACGCGTGCAATGTTTCCATGGTGGCCAGCGGCATCCGGCAGATATCGGAGTAGCGCCGGGGCGCATCGAAGTGCCCGATACGAAATGAGAGCGTCGGGCCACCTTTGGGTTTGAGCGTGAACGCCACCCCCGGGGCAGGGGCCTCACGAATGTCGAGGCGCTCGATGTTGTGATCGACGACCGGCCACTGAGCCACGTCGGCGAGGACCGGCCAGAGCTGCGCCGGGGTGAGGTCGGTGGTGGTTTCGAACCGATGGGTCCACATGGCTTGGTCGGCGACGGGGAAGACGCGGGCGGGATTGCCGCCGGTGCCGGCGATCGATATCTTCATGATAAAGAGATTTATCTTTATGATCAAGATACCAACATCGCCCGCGCCGGTGTCCACGATCGGCGCCCTGCTCGACGACGTGCGCGCGCTCTACGGGGCGATGGACCGCTTCGACGCCCACACGGCCACGGCGCTGGCCGTCGATCGCACGGCCGTGCGCGCCATCAACCTGATGGAGCGCGGCCCCGTGAGCCCCGGCCACGTCGCCGGCGCGCTCGGTCTCACAAGCGGCGCCGTGACCGCCCTCCTGCAGCGACTGGAACAGGCCGGCCACATCCGACGAGTGGACACAGCCGACGGCCGGCGGCGTGATGCGCAGCTCACAGCCGCCGGTCGGCGCGCCGCCCACCGCGAATTCGAGCGCCTGGGCGACACCATTGCCGCCCACTTTGCCGATCGATCACCGCTGCAGGTCGCGCAGGCCGCTGACGCCCTGCGTCGACTCGCTGCGGCGTTCGACACCGCGACGACGACGGTGTCGCGTACGAAACCGCACCCTCCGGTGAAACCCTGACATGGCGTTCTTCACCCATGTCTTCGAGACCGTGGTCGCCCGCCGCCCCGTCGGTACCTCGTTCTACGCGGTCGTGTACCTCGACGCTTCGCTCCAGGCATCACTCCCGCTGCGCGAGCACCCGCGGCTGCGCATCGAAGCCGACATCGGTGGGATTCCGCTGAAGGGCGCGTGGCAGCCGGCAAAGGGTCAGTGGTACCTCATGCTGCCGAGAGCCGCGCTCAAGCATTCCGGGTTGCGAATTGGCAGCCGCGTGGAGGTGGCGTTTACGGTCATCGCGCAGGACGACGTCGACGTACCCGAGGAGTTGGCGGCTCGCCTCGCCTCGCTGACGCGCTTACGGACGGCGTGGGCGACGCATACCCCGGGCACGCAGCGCGGTCTTGCGCACTTTATCGCCTCCGCCAGGCGCGCCGAGACGCGGGCCGCGCGCTTGGCGCAGGTGGAGGCCGCGATCGTGGGCACGGCGCCGCTGCCGTGGGCGCGGCGGTAGGTGCAGCGTCGTTCGACCACAAAGCAACGCATTGCAGGTTTCGGTAGGTCACTTGCGCCCGACGGAGTATCGGCACCGCACGCTCGCTAACCTTGCGTTGCTCGTGACAGGGCCTTCAATGTCGCGGCCTGTTCGCTTGCGCTCACTGGCCGCAACCTCTTGGAGGGCCCGGCAAGAGCACGCGAGCGTTTTGTCGACCGTCGACCAACCGCAGAGGACGAAGTGAATCATCGCGCATGGCTCGTCGCATACTGGACGCTATTCATCGCATTCCTCGGCACCGCAGCTCTGAACATGCTGCATGTGCGGGGTGGGTTGCTCACGAACCACGCCGCGGATCTCGTCGTGCCGGCCTGGCTCTACGTCGCCTCCCGAGGGCTACACTCGCGGAATGGGCGTCAGACGCTCATGCAACGCACGCTCGGTCAGACACCGGAGCGCGCCGCGCTCGTCCTGTTCCTCGCGAGCACCCTCACCGAGATCAGTCAGTTCTACTGGCCTCGCGGCCTCTTCCCCGGGCGCTTCGATGCGCTGGATATCCTCGCGTACGCACTCGGACTCGCGATCTGCTACGTCATGGACAAGCGCTCCCTCAGCAGGGCAGAGAGGGTAGCAGTGGAGGATCGTGAGTCGGCGGAATAACGGCGGTTGGCGCAGACGGCCGCCCACCTGCATTTTATGGATGCGGCCGCAGCACAACCATACGTTGGCCCGCTCAAGAGGCGCTTCATCACCAGAGCCGAGGCGTAGCATGGACGCGAGAATTCACAGGAGCGCGACATGACGAGCACGCGAACAGGCATCAAGGCCGCAGGTGCACTCGCTCTGGCAGGTACGCTGGCATCCGCACTCTCAGCGCAGGTGACTGTTCAGGCGATCTACTATTCGGTCCCGTCGTGGGCGCCCGACGGTAGGACGATTGCGTTCGAGTCCAACCGGGATGGCGAGGCAGCCGTCTACACCATCCGGCCGGACGGCTCCGGCTTGACGAGACTGACGCCCGAAGGCACGCTCGGAGAACAACCCAACTGGTCTGCGGACGGTCGCCAACTCGTTTACTCGTCGAACCGGGACGGAGTGAGGCAGTTGTACCTGATGAAACCTGACGGCAGTGATGTCGCGGCCCTCCCAGGCACGACGAATGGGTTCCTCGCCGCGTTTTCCCCCGATGGTCGGTGGCTACTCTTTTCGGCGCAGGACAGGCGTCCTTCAAATCATTATCGAGTAATCGTGATGCACCCGGACGGAGCGAACCGGCGGCCGCTTGGCGACGTGACAAAGAGCAATGAAGACCCGCGGTGGACGATAGACGGCGCGCGTGTCGTGTTCACGGAAGTACCACTGCTCGAGAAACTGCCAACCGAAGCGCCGAGGGACTTTGTCCGTCGCAGAACGCAGGCACAGCGACTGATCAGCGTCACACCCGACGGACTCGACGCCCGCGCCCTGCAGCCCGAGGAGAGCAACCGGCTTACCCGCGACCGCGGCTTGTCGCCAGATGGTAAGTGGCTGGTGCATTCCGAATTGGTCGATGGAGTCACCGGGCTCTATCTCCAGGAACAGCCTTCGGGAACCGAGAGACTGCTCGACCGTGGCGGTCGCAAGCCGTGAACAGCGCCGGCGCGTTGCGTGACAAGAAGACACAGGGACAGCATCCGTGTGAATGACCAGTGGCGCATGTGCTTCCGCTGGAAGGATGGTGCGCCGCAAGATGTCGGCATGGGGACTATCACTGAGGACTCGCGAATGGCTGCGAAACTCGCTCCGATTCATCCCGGTGAAGTGTTGCTCGCGGACTTCCTGGAGCCGTTCGCGCTGTCGCAGTACCGCCTGGCCCGCGACATCAGTGTCGCGCCGCGTCGCATCAATGAGATTGTGCATGGCACGCGTGCGATCACCGCGGACACTACCTTGCGGGGCGTGCCACACTCAATCGGCAGAAGACCCTGTGGACGCGATGCTGCGCCTTCCACACGTGCGCGATGACCTGTGCGTCTTGTCCTTCCTGGCGTTTCTTCAGCGCGACCCCGACCTTCGGCGCGAAGCGATAACTCCACGCCGCCTGCACGAGCATATGCCGGACGTGACTGTTCCCCGCTTTCGTGATCTCACCGTGCGTGTCGAGGCCGCGAAAGCACTGCAGGCGCGCGACCTTGGGCGCCGACGCGTCGGCGGGCAAACGGCCAGCGTGACGGACTCCTTGTGCACATCGAGTCCGACGAAGATTGTTGCGGGAGCGCGCTCGGACGGCACGACGGTTCGGGCTGACACGGACATGGGGTGGTCCTCCGATGTGTGCGACACACACGACCGTTGCCGGTGGCTCTGGTTCCTGCAGGTAGCACTCGGGAGCTAACGCACGCGAAACCGGGAGGCAGGCCCAGTCATGTTTTCCAGGCATCGTGGAGGTGTACACGATGCGTGGGAGGGCGCTGTGCGCCGCCAAATGCGGCCTGACTGGTGCGGGCCTCGTGGCGAGCTGCGAACCGCGACGCGCCGGCGGCGGTGTGGCCGTGACGGACTCCGCTGGCCTTCGGACTGCGAACATCACCACGCGGCCGACCGACATCGTCCTGGAGAGCTTCTTCGTCCGACTTGCGATCGAACGCCTCGTCCGTGTGGATTCGACGGCCCGTGGTTCGAATCATTCGCTGCTCGGGACGTTGCGTCTGCCTTGCACATGCACGGCGAACTTCCCGCGGGTCTGAGGCAAGACTTCGAAGGAAGCGGCGACATTCAGACGGGCGAGCTATGCTGGACGCTGAGAGCGGGTACCCATATGTTGGGGTCTTGGATCCCGGAGGCGTTCGGTGGACTCGGTGCTCGAGCAGGGCGCGGTGCAGGCGGCGATCGGCGCGCGCTACGCGCTCGAGCGCGAATTGGGACGTGGCGGGATGGCCACGGTCTATCTCGGACGCGATCTGCGCCACCACCGCCACGTCGCGATCAAGGTGCTGCACCCGGAGCTCTCGACGGCGCTCGGTCCCGAGCGGTTCCTGCGCGAGATCGAACTCACGGCGTCGCTGCAGCACCCGCACATCCTGCCGCTGTTCGACTCGGGGAGCGCCGCCGGGCTGCTCTACTATGTGATGCCCTATGTCGATGGCGAGACGCTCCGCGCGAGGCTCGGCCGTGAGCGGCAGCTCCCGGTGAACGACGCCCTGCGCCTGGCGCGCGAGGTGGCCGACGCGTTGGGGTACGCGCACGCGCGGGGCGTCGTCCATCGCGATGTCAAGCCGGAGAACATCCTGCTTCAGGGCGGGCACGCGCTTGTCGCCGACTTCGGCATCGCGCTCGCGCTCCAGCAGGCGGACGGTGAGCGCCTGACGCGGACCGGCGTGTCCCTGGGCACACCGCAGTACATGGCGCCGGAACAGGCGATGGGCGAGAAGTCGACCGACGCGCGAATCGATGTCTACGCGTTAGGCGCGGTGACGTACGAGATGCTGGCCGGCGAGCCGCCATTCACGGCACCAAGCGCACAGGGGATCGTCGCGAAGATGTTGACCGAGGAGCCGGTGGCGCTCACGGTGCGCCGGGCCAGCGTGCCGCCGCACGTGGAGGTGGCGGTCCATCGGGCACTCGAGAAGCTCCCCGCGGACCGTTTCGAGAGTGCGGCGGCGTTTGCCGCCGCGCTCTCTGATCCGGGTGTCGTGCAGAGTCGCATGACGCGAGGCACTGCAACACCCACGGTTCGTCTGGTCCCGCTTTCGCCACGTTCTGTGGCGATCCTCGCGGTGGGAGCGCTCGCCGTCATGGCGCTCGCGTGGGCTGTCGGACGCGCGAACGGCCGCGGGTCGGCGGCGGGGATGACCGCTGGTGCGGCAGAGCGAGGCGTGGTGCGCTTCACCATCGACGTCGACTCGGGGTGGTCGCTCGGGGCTGGCGGACCGGCGATCTCGCCGGATGGGCGCACGGTCGTCTACGCGCTCGAGCGCGCCGACGGCGCGCGGCTGTATGCCCGCCAGGCCGACGACCTCGTCGCGCGGCCACTCGCTGGGACCGAGGATGGCAGGCATCCGTTCTTCTCGCCCGACGGCGCCTGGGTCGCCTTCTACATACGCGGGGCGCTCCGCAAGGTCCGCCTTGCCGGAGGATCTGCAGTCACGGTGACGGAGGTGCCGCCCTCGGTCGGGTTCAACGGTGGCTCGTGGATCGGCGACGCAATCGTTTTCGCGGTCCACAACGCGCTTTATCGCGTGGCCGCCGACGGCGGCGTGGCGTCGCGCGTCGCAGTCGCTAACACAACAATCTCCCTCGGTTCACCGCACCTGCTCCCCGGTGGGCGCGCTGTCCTCGTCACTGCGGTGCCGGCTGGTGCAACGACCGGTCACCGGATCGGCGTATTGGATCTCGCGACCGGCCGATCGCGTCGGTTCGGTGCCGGGTACGCACCGAAGTACGTTGCAGGACACATCGTTTACTCCACGCCGGTAGGCGAGCTGTATCGACAACCGTTCGACCTCGAGCGACTGGAGCCAACCGGGTCCGCTGAGCAGATTGCCATCGGCCTCGCCTTTCTCATGGGAGGCGCGCCACCCTTCGACGCCTCCCCATCCGGCACGCTCGTCTACAGGACGGGCGGTTCACAGTCGAGTGGGGCGAACCTGAAGCTGACACTGAGGGATCGTACTGGGCATGAAGTGCGGGTCATCCCCGCGCGATTGCCGTGGGCGCCGCGCTTCTCGCCCGACGGACGCCGCGTTGCGTACGGCGCGCATGCGAACGGGCGAGACAGCAGCGATGTGTGGGTGACGGATATCGAATCCGGCGCGACAGAGCGACTCACCACCGACGCCAACGAAAACAGTGACCCGCAGTGGAGCCCTGACGCGAAACGGATCGCCTACGCCGCCAACGCAGGCACCGCGGAGGATTTGTTCATCAGGGAAATCGGAAGCGGTAGCTCGCGCGTTGTCACGCGTCGTCCGGGGTACCAGTTCTCGTCCGACTGGCTTCGTGACGGGAGCGCCATCCTGTTCACCGACGTCCCACAAACGGGTCCGGATCTCGGCAACCAATCCATCTGGGTTCAGCCGCTGGATGGCAGCGCAGCTCGCCCGTACGTGGCGACCGCGGCGAATGAGTACGGTGCGCGCGCGTCGCCGGACGGTCGTTGGGTTGCGTTCCACTCCAACGAGAACGGCAGTGATGACGTCTACATCCAGTCCTACCCAACGGCGGGACGAAAGACCGTCGTCTCCAATCACGGCGGCGTTCACCCCGCGTGGAGCGGCGACGGCAAGGCGCTGTACTACTGGCAGGGCGAGCAATTGGTGGAAGCACGTCTCGAGGATGTAGCTCCTGACAGACCGCTCAAGGTTCGCGATCGAACAGCGTTGTTCAGTGCACCCTACCTCGGCGGGGTGACGGCGATGTACGATGTGTCACCCGACGGGTCGCGCTTCATCATCGCGGCCGGCCACGAACGCGCGAACCGGCTCGTGGTGGCGCTCAACGCGCTGTCCGCGAAACCCGTCAACGCTCCGCGGGCGGCCCCCAAGCGCTGAGTGGCCCGAACCTGGGAGATCCTCGTCTCCCCGCTGGTTGAACACGATCATATCCTCGATGCGGATCGCTATGTTCTTCTCTGAAATGTACATCGTGGATCCGACGGTGATCACCAATGCCTCCGCGAGCACGATGTTCGGGAGTTGCGCCGACTTGGCGCTGCCGAACGGCTCATCAAGGCAGTCGTAGGCATCGCGAGCATGCTGCCTGACGATCGTTGAAGCTGACGTTCGTTGGGCAGACAGAACGAGGCGCGCCTCCGGATGGATGCGCGGTGTTCGGTTACCATCCGAGACGAAGGGGCATCTCCGATGAACAAGGTGACACCATTCCTGATGTTCAACGATCAGCTCGAGGCGGCCATGAAGTTCTACACCGCCACCTTCCCGGACTCCGAAATCAGGAACGTCGCCCGCACCGGCCAGGACGGTCCGATCACATCCGCCGAGTTCCTCGTCGGTGGTCAAGTCTTCATGGGCTACAATGGGGGGCCGTACTTTGCGTTCACCGAAGGCTTCTCGCTCTTCGTCGACTGCGAGGACCAGGCCGAAGTCGACGAGTACTGGGACAAACTGGTCCGGGCAGGTGCGAAGCCCACCCAATGCGGCTGGATCAAGGATCCGTTCGGCCTTTCGTGGCAGATTGTCCCGCGACGTTTCATCGAACTGATCCGCGACAAGGATGCCAGGAGAGTGAAGGCCGTGATGGCGGCCATGATGACGATGGTGAAGCTCGACGTAGCGGCCCTTGAGCGAGCCTACAATGAGACATAGCGGTGCCACATGCGCTGCGCGCACGCTCCGTTGAACTGCCTCCTCTTGCTGAAAATAGGTTCAAAAACGCCGAGCACTCGACTGAATCCAGTGAGGCCTCCCTCTGAAAGTCCGACGGGACCCACGCCAATCTGATTGTGTGAAACCACGTCGGGTTCAGCGTGCAGCCGTCGCTCGCCACCTGCCGCCGCCATGCACCACAGCTCCAGACTAGCCGTCGTGCGGCCACGCGCCGTACTATTCAGCGCGATCCGACCTCTGTGGCGCTGCAGCACCGTTCGCGCACGTCAGCAAGCGGCGACGGCAGGTATTCATCTCTTTCCGGCGAGACGCGTCACATGCAGCTCCGCTCCGCGTTCGGTACCTGCCTGCTCAGCGCACTGACCATCGTCGACCTGCCGGCCCAGCCCGCACGATCGTCATCGGCCGCAACATGGGACGCCACCGCGCCGCGCGGACGCACCCGGCTCATCGAGTTCACCACGAGCGAGGGGACCTGGACGTCGGTCGACCTCTCCAGCGATGGCTCGTGGATTGCCTTCGACCTGTTGGGTCACATCTACCGCATGCCAGCGGCCGGTGGGGATGCGGTGGCGCTCACGCAGAACTCAGGCATTGCGTCGAACTTCCACCCGCGGATCTCACCCGACGGCAAGTCGATCGCCTTCATCTCCGATCGGGCTGGCGGCGACTACAACCTGTGGGTGATGGACGCCGATGGTGGCAATGCGCATGCGGTCGCCATTGCACCGAAAACGCGCATGCACTACCCACACTGGACCCCGGATAATCAGTACATCGTGGTGGCCCAGGACAACGACGAACCGCGTGCGCTGGTCATGTATCACCGCGACGGCGGCGAGGGCATCACCCTATTGAAGGGCGTTGAAGGCAGGATGCCGTTCCGCTCATCGCTGTCAGCCGATGGGCGGTACCTGTATTACGACGTGTATGCCAAGAACAACGCGCCCGAGGGTCAGGCAGACGTTCTGAAGGGGGCGGTGCAGGTGCATCGCTATGACATGCACACCGGCACGGTACGCGCCATCACAGCCGGTGAAGCGGGGCAGCAAAGTCGCTCCAGTAGTGGCGGTGCCTTCGCGGCAGAGCCGAGTCCCGATGGACGATCGCTGGCGTTCATTCGCAAGGTGCCGGGCGGGACGCTCGAGTATAAGGGCCAGCAATTCGGCCCGCGTGGGGCACTGTGGATTCGCGACCTGCGTGTCGGCACCGAACGCCTGCTGATGGACCCGGTGGAGATGGATCTCTCCGAAAGCTGGCCCATCGAAGGAAGCTATCCGATGTATCGCTGGGCCGCCGACGGACAGAGCATCGTCATACACCAGGGTGGCAAGATTCGGCGAATGAACGTCGCGACAGGCGCGGTGACCACGATTCCGTTCACGGTGCGCGTACGTCGCACCATTTCTGAACAAGCGGTCACCAAGCGTCGCATCACGGATACATCCGTCGACGTGCGCTTCATCCGGTGGGCCAGTGCATCACCCGACGGCCGCATGCTCGCGTTCCAGGCGCTCGGTCGGATTTACGTGCAGAGCTTGCCAAGCGGAAACGCGCGTCGGCTCACGGCTGCGTCATTCGACGCGATGGAGTTTCAGCCGGCGTGGTCGCCCGACAGTCGCACGATTGCATTCACGACCGTCGATTCACTGAATCGCGGTGCGCTGTGGCGCGTGGCAGCCACCGGTGGAGTACCGCAGCGGATCACGACGGGCACCGGTGAGTATCTGAACCCCTCGTGGACGCCCGATGGACGCGAGATTGTGGTCGCACGAGGTTCGGGGGCGACGGCGCGGGCACAGGCGATCGCGCGAAACCCGTACTGGGAGGTCGTGCGGATCCCGGCGACCGGCGGTGACGAGACCGAGATTGGGGAGAGGCGCCGCGTCGGCAACCGCAGCATTGAATTGCGTCCGATGGTCGGCAACGATTCACGCGTGTACTGGGCAACACCGAACGACTTCGGATCGGGAGAGCAGTTTGGCATCGACCCGCGCGGCGTCGAGTTCGCATCGGTCCGGATGGATGGTAGTGACCGCAGGGTGCACGCCAGCATCCGTGATGCTGACGACGCCGTGCTCTCGCCCGACGGCAAATGGCTGGCATTCATGCAGGGCGCGAATGTCTACTTGGCGCCGGTTCCGGCTGGCATGACCGGGGCGAGCGTGCCGAAGATTACCAAAGAGGGTGGTGATCTTCCGGTGACCACGCTCAGCACCGGCGGCGGACTCTATCCCCGCTGGCGGACCTCCACCATCGTCGACTTTGCCGGGGGGAATCAGTTCTACTCACACAACGTCGTGACACGCACGACTGATAGCATCACGGTGAAGCTGTCGGTGCCGCGAGCCATACCCTCTGGTTCGATCGCACTGACCGGCGCGCGCATCGTGACGCTCGATCGGAAGCGCATCATCGAGAATGGCACCGTCGTTGTGATGGCCGGTCGCATCAGTTGTGTTGGCACCTGCAGTACCACCGGTATCGAGAAGGTTGTTGACGTTGCGGGAAAGACGGTCATTCCGGGATGGGTGGACGTGCATGCGCACCTCCATGCCGATCACATGGGTCTCATGCCACGTCAGAACTTTGCGACCGCCGTGTACCTCGCCTACGGCATCACGACAACCCATGATCCGGCGACGACATCGATCCAGGCATTTCCGACGGCAGAGATGATCGAGGCGGGGGAGACGGTTGGTCCGCGCGTGTTCTCCACGGCTGAAGCCTTGTACGTCGGCGATGCAGGGCTGATCAACGGCATCACCTCGCGTGATGCGGCGGTGCGCGAGGTCGCACGCCGCCAGAGCTGGGGCGCCGCCATGATCAAGCAGTACATGCAGCCAACGCGACAGCAGCGACAGTGGGTGGCGGATGCGGCCCGCGAGCGGGGCATGCGCCTCACCGCTGAAGCGTCCGACGGCATGGAGTACGCGCTTGGCATGGTGATGGACGGATACACGGGCGGTGAACACATGATGGTGCAGGCGCCGTTCTACTCCGATCTCACCACGTTCCTCGGTACCGCAAAGTACTTCTACTCGCACACCCCGCTGATTTTTGGATTCGGCGCGTGGAACGAGGAGTGGTTCTGGCAGGAGAGTCCTGTCTGGCACGACCCGAAGCAAGCGCAGTGGATTCCGTGGCGACAGCTGATTCCGCATACGCGCCGCTTCATCACGCGCCCCGAGACCGACTACTCGAAGGACATCGTTGCGCAGGGCATCGCCGACATCATCGCCGCCGGCGGTTATTCGGCCATCGGTGCACACGGCCAGCAACCCGGTCTTGGTTCGCATTGGGATGTCTGGATGGCGGCCAAGGCGACGGGCAACCACGTGGCGCTCGAGATCGCGTCAATGCACGGAGCCATGTTCCTCGGCATGGACGACGACATCGGTTCGATCACGGTGGGTAAACTCGCCGACCTGATGGTGCTCAACGCCAACCCGCTCGAGAACATCCGGAACACCGCCGACATTCGCTATGTGATGAAAGGTGGCACGTTATACGATGCGAGTTCGCTCGATGAGCTGTGGCCGAGACAGAAACCGTACGGGAACAGCTATTGGTTCGTGCCCGAGATGTTCACGCGCGACCGCAAGCGCGTGGATGTCTACGACAAGAAGTGACTCGCACGAGCGCAACGGCTTGGTTCTGACCGGCTTGTCTGAACGTCGTGTCGAAGCCACCAGCGCAGGCGCCGGGAGCTTGGCTGCGGTGCAAGTGACCTCCGTGTCGCCAGTCATCCCATGAACGTCGCGGGCGCCGCGGGGCTCGCTGCGTAACGTCGGGCGGTCGCGGGGTAGAACAATGCGCGCGCCGACGGCACGACCATCGAGTCCTTGATGTCGCTGCGGGACCCGGCCCGTGCGGCGAGCACCAGCGACGCGGCCCGCTGTCCGACGCGCACGCCATTGGCGAGCGCGGTGGGTCGGTCACGCGGGCGAGCGATTGCGCCAGCGCGTCCGCGAAGGCTGCTTGCATCTGATGACAGGTCACCAGCAATACATCGTGCGCAACCTGCGCAGCCGCTGCCTCGGCGGAACTGCCGGATGGCGCCAACAGCGCGGAGGTCATCCGTGTGTAGCCACCTTCGATGGCGTTGACCGCCTCGAACACGGCGACCGACACGGTGGCGGAGAAGTCGACCTGCTTTGGTCCCGTACACTTGGCCCTCATGTCACGCCATTCAATCAGGACGTGATTGGCGATCTGCGCCGTGACCACGCGCGGATGTGACGCTCCGGTGGGACTGACGCCCACGCCACAGATCCCCCCGAGTGTCGGCGGCGGCGGGGCCGTGCTCAGGCGGCGGCGCAACGACAGGCCACCACGCTCGCCGAGCGGTGTTGGTTATCATCCGCCCGTCGAACCTGACGTCCCACCGTCGGCCGCGCCGCACCTCGAACGTGAGACTGACGGCCCGTGCGATCGGCTCGAAAGCATTCGCACCGTCACCCGGAGCTATGGGGATGGTGCGGTGGAAGCACGTCCGACGAGCTGGTGAGCGAGCTGTTCGATCTGTGCGGTGTGCCGTTCCGAATGCCGGAGGACCGCGAGAGCCGCGTCCCCAAAGTTGGGGCGGACCAACGCACTGAATGGCGACACCATGCGGCCCGATCGCCAGTCGGTATCGGCGACCTGCTGCACCAAAGCTGACAACGCAGCGTGCGTACCGACGACGGCGCCGAGGACGTCTGCCCGAGGCGACGGCCCGGGCTGAATCCGGCGTGGTGCCGGCAAGGGGATCGTCATCTCCAGCGAGCGGACGAGCCACTTGCCGACGAACGTGGGGTGCCACCGGACGTCGGCGCGTGCCGATTGCGAGAGGACGTCGGCGAGTTTGTTCATGGGGACGAGGTACGCCTCGTTCGTGAGTGCCATGTGCTCGAGCACCTCGCGCACACTCCAGCCGCCGTCGGCCCGCCGGGCATCGAGCCGCTCCGCTGACAGCGACGACCAGACGCTGCGGAGTCGATCATCGACGGCCGTGAGCGCGCTCGCGATCGACGGTGCGAGATCATGCGGACGCAGACTCACCGGAAGGGACGCGTGATGCCTGGGCGAGAGACGCATGGGTCAGGTGGACCTCAGGCGATGGGTGAACTTGTCGATGATCCGCTCCGTGACGGCCTCGACGGGGTACGTGGCGGGGCGAGGGCGAAGTGTACACAGAAGCGCGCACCATTCCGTCATCGACCACAGTCCGGTGGCGAGGTCCAGCGTGAAGTGACGCCGCTCGAACATGGGATTGGTCTCCAGCCACGGCATCGCCAGCACTCCGACGTGGGATTCGGAACGTGTCAAAACGACGTCTCCCGGACAAGTGCGAACCATGTCCCTGTACCGCACCGCGGAAGGGCTCACCCGTCGCTGCACCCGACCTGCGACTGCGCTCTGTGCCCGGTTCCGAGGCGTGCGAATTCCAACGTTCGACCGCATTCCGCCGTCATGTGCGTTCCTGGTCCGTTCGGGCGCACACTCGTGTGTCGCTGACGTCGCGCGTGTGTCTCCACTCGAGGCATTCACCGATGGACGGTTCGGTATCGCGGCACGTTCGCATCGATCTGAACACCGGCTTCTGGCTCACCGTGTTATCGGCGGCGCGGAATGCTCTGTCTTGGCACCTGCCCGTTTCGCAGACAGCACAACGGGCGATCCCTTGGGTCACAGCCGCCGTGGCACTGCTCGCAGTCGCCAGGAATGCGCGAGCATGGGGGCACCTGCAGCTCAGCAGGTATTCTGGAGCGCACGTCCTGCGTCCGCTGTCCGTTTCGACACACTGTCTCAGCTCCCCGCGGGCGCCTACACCCGAATCACGCTGCTGGAGCCTGGCCCTGTCGAGATCACCGCGACCGCGGATGGAAAGGTCGCCACGGTCAACCTGTCGGTGCCACCGGTTCTCCGTGCGACGGAGGCACTGGTCGTCCAGCAATTCGCACTGCATCGCGTTGCCGATCTCATCGACCGAGGATTCGTGATGCCATTGCTCACCCTCCGCGAGCCCACGGGGCGCAAAGGGGTTGACGTGATCGGGGTCTCCGTAACCGTGCCGACGGCCCCTCCCCTCCTCTTCTGCGTCACATCGCGAACGTGGCAGCAGGGAATGACCGCAGACGCGTTCGGTATGAGCTACGGTGAGCCCGAGTTCGGCTTCGGCCGTTCGAGGATCGCGACTTCCCGCTCGGTCCGATCGAATTGGTGCTCGTTGTCCGAACCGCGGAAAGCGCAGTCGGGACAAAACTTTCAACCGGCGTCGGTCGAGCAGACGCGTGATCGCCGAGTGCGGAGAACCTGGTGGTCATTGCGCATGACGCCCCTGCGCGTGCAACGTCCGAATCGCCGCCGTCATCCCCCCATGCGTATGCAACAGATCCTTGGCGAGGAAACCATTGGTCTGGATGATCTGCGCGATGCATCCCGTCCAGCCGGTCTGGTGACTTGCACCGACACCATCCCCGCTGTCACCATCGAGGTATTCCGGGAATAGCAGCAGGTTGCGCCAGTGTGGATCGTCAGCGTAACGGTGGTTGCGTCCGTGCGCCGGCCTGCGGCCAGCACTGTCCGGCAGGAAAACCCGGCACAGGCGTTCGCCAAGTTCGGACGCAACTTCGAGCAACGTCATCAGCAGACCGGACCCTGTCGGACACTCGATCTCGAAGTCATCGCCGTAGTAGGCGTAGAGGCGCAGCAGCGAGCCATACAGCAGGTAGTTGATGGGCATCCAGACCGGTCCGCGCCAGTTGGAGTTGCCACCGAACATCGCGCTGTCAGAGTCCCCTGGCACATACGCCACGCGATGCTCCTTGCCCGCGTGCGTGAAGACGTACGGATGCGCGAGATGGTGGCGCGAGAGGGAGCGAACTCCGTGCGGAGAGAAGAACTCGTCCTCATCCAGCATTCGCGACAGGATTCGGCGCAACTTGTGTTCGTCGACGATCGACAGCATGCGACGATTCGCCACTCCGGCCAGGTCTGGCAGGTGGATGTTGGCCGTCAGTTCCGGATGTCGGCCCATGAACTGCAGGCTGCGGTCGCGAAATCCCGGCAGGCGGTCGTAGATGTCCTCCTCGAAGACGGCGACGGCGGCCAGCGGCAGGAGGCCCACGATCGATCGGACCTTGAGCCGTTGTGCAGATCCATCCGGCAGCCGAAGCACGTCGTAGAAGAATCCGTCCTCTTCATCCCACATCTCATCCTGCTGTTCGCCCAGCCGGTCCATGGCACCGGCAATCAGCAGCGTATGGCGAAAGAACTTCTCGACGAACTCTTCATACAACGGCTCGTGCAACGCGAGCTCGACGGCAATCCGCAGCATCTGCTGGCTGAAGAACACCATCCACGCGGTGCCGTCGGCCTGATCGAGGTGCCCGCCGGTCGGGAGTGCGGACGAGCGGTCGAAGACCCCGACGTTGTCGAGGCCAAGGAATCCGCCCTCGAAGACGTTCGCTCCATCGCGATCCTTCTGGTTCACCCACCAGGTGAAATTGACGAGCAGCTTGGTGAAGGCGCGCTTGAGGAATTCGAGGTCTCCGTCGCCACCCTGACGCTCGCGGTCGAGCAGATAGAGCTGGATCGTCGCCCAGGCGTGCACCGGGGGCGTGACGTCACCGAAGTTCCATTCGTACGCGGCCAGCTGGCCGCTCGGATGCAGGTAGTCGTTCCGCAACAGCAGCTCGAGTTGATCCTTTGCGAAATCGACATCCACCGTCGCCAACGGTATGACGTGAAAGGCAAGATCCCATGACGCGAACCATGGATACTCCCATGTGTCCGGCATCGAGATGATGTCGGCGGCATGCAGATGGGCCCAGTCGCGATTGCGCCCTGGCTGACGCTGGTGAAAGGGGAGGTGCGGGCCGGCACCGTGTTCATCGAGCCACTGGCCGAGGTCGAAGTGGAAGAACTGCTTCGACCAGAGCATCCCTGCCAGTGACTGGCGCAACACTCTGGCGCGTTCCGGATCGTCGAGCACGGCCGGCGGTGTGATGGAAGCGTAGAATGCATCGGCCTCCTGCTGGCGCCTGGTGAACAGTTCGTCAAAGCCATCGAACGCATCGTACCCAGCCTCGGCACGGCACGTCGTCAGCCGGAGGCGGATCACCCGTTCCTCGCCGGCGCCGATCGACAGGGCATAGTCCGCCGCGACCTTCGTTCCCTCGCCCGCCGGATTCACGGCAGAGACGTCGCCATGCACGACACAGTTGTTGATGCCGTCCTTCACATACGGTGTGGCGTTGGCGGCACCGAAGAGTCGCGCGGTGTTGGTCTCGTTGTTCGTGACGAGGAGCGGCACCGCGGCGTCGCAATGCAGGAAGTAGTCATCGAGTGGCGCGTCGGTGGCCTGCACTGACTGACGCGCGTGGACCACGGAATGTATGGTCCCCTCGTGCGCGGTGAGCACTGGTCTGGCGGCCGTGTGCGATGCCGACCAGGTGTTGCGGAACCAGAGCGTTGGCAGCACACGCAGCGGCGCCGCGTCCGGGCCGCGATTGCAGGCCGTGATCCGCACCAACAGGTCGTCCGCGGCAGACTTCGCATACTCGACGAAGACATCGAAGTAACGATCGTCGTCGAAGATGCCGGTGTCGAGCAGTTCGTACTCGCCCTCGTGTCTGCCGCGACGGGCGTTGCCGGCGATGAGGTCGTTGTAGGGGTAGGCCGCTTGCGGGTACTTGTACAGATACTTCATGTACGAGTGCGTCGGCGTCGAGTCCAGGTAGAAGTAGTACTCCTTGACGTCTTCGCCGTGGTTGCCCTCATGATTGTCCAGTCCGAAGGCGCGCTCCTTCAGAATCGGATCCTGACCATTCCAGAGCGCCAATGCGAAGCAGAGTCGCTGCTGATCGTCACTGATGCCCGCCAGACCATCCTCGCCCCAGCGGTAGGCGCGCGAGCGTGCGTGATCGTGTGGGAACGACCGCCATGCGTCGCCGTGCTGGCTGGTGTCCTCGCGCACGGTACCCCATTGGCGTTCGCTCAGATAGGGCCCCCAGCGCTTCCACGCCGCGGTACCGGATCGCGCCTCTGCCAGTCGGGTGGATTCTGCGTCCTGAGACATCGGGTGTTCTCCGTCAGCGGCGCGCGGGTTCGTCTCCTGCGTCATCTGCCCGGCCCCGCGTCGAGCGGCGGTGGTTGCGGACGAGTGCAAGGTGCTGTCGGGTCAGGCGAGACGATAGTCGGTCTGCCACCGGACCGGCGACGGGCGCGAGCAGTGCACGGCCGCTCGAATCGGGACACCCTTCGGATCTGGGACCGGCTGTATCCCGCGACCGTTTTCGCCCGCGTTGGTGCTCGTGGGGAAGCCGATCTACGTGCCATCTGACGCCAACGACGTTCTGGTCCACGGGAAGTTGGACGAGCTGCAACAGTCACTCGACGCGCTGTTGAACGAGGGCGTACCTGGCGTGAGCGGTCGTAGGTATCCGAGCCGTACCGCGCGACTCCGCCGGTCTACATGGCCCCGGCAGCAAAGAGCCGAATCCGACCCGACGCCGGTTGCGAGTCTGGAACCGCAGCGCCACCATGTACCGCATCATCGCATTCGTCCTTCCCACGCCGAACGTCGGCGCCACCGGCCAGAGCGCACGCAGCGTCATGCTCGACCTGGTCGCGATCACGAACCCGGACGGCGTGCAGCCGAACTTCAACACCGGTGTCTGCAGGCCGAACAGCACCACGTGCAACCCGCCCAACCTCTGCGAGGCAACGCAGGTCAGCAGCCCGACGCCGTTCCCGGTGGAAACGTTCTACAGGCACAGCGTGGCGATCACGGTGAAGGGCAACTGATCACCGGTCGCCTCACCTGAACGGCGCATGAAGAAACGAAGGGCCGGCATCCGCTGCCGGCCCTTCGTCGCCATGCGCCATGGCGTGCACGAACTCACCGGCGCGCCCATCTCACAACAGGTGCGTCGGAGTACTGGGCCGTCGATCTCGACCGGCGTGCCGTCAACGAAGATGCCGATGATGAGGGCACCCACGCCCACGTTTTCCTCCGATCAACGCCCCGGACAGCCCGCGGCACTGTAGAACTGCCGGCTGCCATTCGCCACCGGCGTGCCGTCGACGACCAGCGCATTCCCACGACTGGCGGGATGGTCGAACCACACGTCAGTCCATGCCACGTCGCCGTTGAGCGCGAGCGCGTACGTGGAGTTCTGCAGGTACGGCAGCGTCGTATTCAGGCCGAGGCTGCGCTGGTGTCGTGAGAACGTGACGAGCACCTTCGTCTGGCAGCTGTTCTCGATCACGTTACCCCCGAGCGTCACATTCGCATCGCCGACGAGCGTCGTTCCGTTGACGGGGAAACCAGCGTGGATGATGATGCCGAAGCGGTTGCTGGAGAGCAGGTTGTCCTGAATGATGGAGTGCACGGTATTGCGTACGTTCGGCGCCTGCGTGCCGACGGTTTCCACGCGAATGCCGACACCAACCGGCGTTCGCAGGTGGTCACGCACCTCGTTGTTGCGCACCTCGCTCCACACTTCAGCCGTCTCCGGAAGCGTGTAGGGCTCGACCACTGCGGGAAGCGGCAGGCCCACGACCGCCGACGTGGTGATGCCCGGGACCCCACCGGTGAGGAGACGGTTGCCGATGGCGCGATACCGGCCCGGCGCCGCAAGGCAGACGTCGCACGATCCCGCCGTGCCGCGCAAATGGTTCTGGAGCACGTCGCCGCTGCTCGCGCGCAGGTCGACCGTCTCGGTGAAGCCGGCCTCGAAGCGGTTGCCGCGAATGATGATGTCGTTCACACGAATGCCCAGGATCCCCTGTCCGCCGACGTCGACGGAAGGGTTCGGGCCTGACGTGAACACGAATCCCTCGACGATCAGCCCATTGCCGCGGGAGCCGCTCGGATGTCCGTTGGCGATGATCAGCGGCGTGGACGAGCCAGCCACGACGGGCAGCCGCGTGATCGGTGCCAGCACCGTTTCGAGCCCAGTGCTGCTGGTGCCGGTTGCGCGCCCACTGCCGTCGATCTCCATCGCGAGTGCGCCGCGCAACGTGACGTCGGGCACATCGATGATCAGCGGAAACTGCTCCTGATCACCGGTGGCCAGATTGGTGGTGCCCTCATAGCGGTCCGCCGCGGCGACGATCGTGATCCGGCACGCTGCGACCCCGCTTTCGCCGCGTGCAAGGCGGCCGGCGCGAGCAGTCGCGATGGCGTCCGCGATGCGACGGAAGTGAACGCCATCGTCCGTCGCCGGCTCGTCATGGTTCACCAGGAGCGTCGTCACGTAGTCGCCGTGCCCCAGGTGCGCCCGGAGCGCGGCGCCTGCCACTTCGATGATGCCTGGGCTCTGGCCGGGCTTGTGGCAGAGGGCGACGCGGTCAGCGGCTGAGATGCGCCCCATCGTGGGAACGGCGTCGACAGTGAGCAGCGGGCTGTCGACAGAACACGCCCCGAGGAGGAGCGGCACGACGAGCATGGCGGCGCGCGGCACCCGGGAGCGAGCCGCCGCGACGACGTGCAGTGGTGCCTCTGTCGGGTGCATGAGCGTGACCCTCGGTGGGGACTGGAACCTGCGATCAGCTCACCATGTGTTCCGGTCGTCTGCAAGTCGTCTACAAACCGCCAATGCGCTGTCTGGCTCGGCTCGGGGGGAGCGCGGGTCCGGAGATGGGTGAGGATCTGGTCGAGCACGGACGCCGGCGTGATGACGGCGACGATCCGCATGGGGCCGTGACCGGCAGGTGCGGGTCAGGCGGGCGGAAGTTCTACGTCAGGACTGGCGCACTCCTACGTCATCTGTCCGATGGGAAGGCCCTTGGCGAAGTCCGATGATGGTGCGCGCGGCCAATCGCGCACTGTTTCACCACCCTCAGGAGGGTTCGCCAATGTCGTTCCGCACCCGCTTCCGTATCATCGTCCCCGTGCTCGCTCTGGTGGCGACGGCCTGCTCGGACGTCACCGATCCGACGTCACCGAAGGTGCACGCCAACCTCACCGGCGAAGCGCCCGACGAACTGGGCATGTTCCACCGCTTCGTCTCGATGGGCACCAGCATTTCGATGGGCTGGCAGAGCGAGGGCGTCACGGGTGCCGGCCAGCGCCAGAGCTGGACCGCGCAGCTGGCCGAGCTGGCCGGTCGCCGGCAGACGTTGCCGCTGATCGCCTTCCCCGGCTGCCGCTCGCCATTCGCCGCACCGCTGGCCAGCGGCGTGCGCCTGTCGGGCGAGTCGGCGGCGATCAACCCGGGTGACGCCTCCTGTGCCGGTCAGGAGGAGGGCGTGGTACTGCCCGCGCAGAATGTGGCCGTCGCTGCCGCCAGCACGAACGACGCGCTCACCGCAACGCCGGAATCGAAGCAGACTGACGCGTCCTACCGGTTGCTCTACCCGAACGTCCTGCCGTCGCAGACCACACAGCTGCAGGCGGCACTGCGCCAGAAGCCGAAATTCATCTCGGTGGAGTTCGGCGGCAACGAAGTGCTCAACTCCCGTTCAGGTATCGCGATCCCGGGCGCCACGATCGTGCCGCTCGCGACCTGGATGCCGCAGTACACTCAGCTCACCGATGCCGTCGCGGCGGAGGTGAAGCGCGGCATCCTGGTCGGACTGGTGAACAACGTCGGCGACTTCCCGAGCTTTCGGCGTGGACAGGAGATCTGGGCGGACCGCGTCGCGATGCTGGCCGCGTTCAACATCGAGGTCCTGCCCAACTGCGAGGCGAGCACGAACCTGATCTTCGTGCCGGTGCGGATCCCGACTGCGGTGGGCACTGGGCTGTTCTACCGCCGGAACGGCCTTGGCACGTTCAAGTTCTCCTGCGCCGGTGGCACCGCCACCACACAGGATTTCGTCCTGACGCCGGACGAAGCCACCATCGTGAACACACAGCTGGCCGCCATGAACGCACACATCAGTGCGACCGCCGAGAGGCACGGCTTCGCGTACATGGCGCTGAACGAGCTCTTTGGCCGCAGTGACCTGAAGCCGACCTACAGCACGGTGGCGCTGATGACGACCGGTACCCCGTACGGCTTTGCCATCAGCCTGGACGGTATCCATCCGAATGCCGCCGGGCATGCGATCCTCGCCGGCGCCGCGGCTCGGGCCATCAACGCCCGATACGGCACTACGATCCCCGAGTCGGCAGGTCTGCTCGCGCTGCGCTGACCACGTCACCGGATGTGAACGAGGCAGCCAGTGCGTTCTGCGCTGACTGCCTCGTTCGTCTGGCGCCGGCGTGAACACGGTTCCGCCGATCGCGGCAGACGCACGCACTGCGCGCCGAACCCTCCGTGACCCGCATGCAAACGCTCGAGCCGAACGTGGTCGGTGTCAGTGTTCGCCGAGGAGCGGATGACCGCGCACCATGTCCGCCAGCGCGCCGCGCGAATCGACGCCCAGCTTCTCGAAGATGTTCGACAGGTGCGTGCTCACGGTGCGGGCGGAGATGTCGAGGGCGGTGCCGATCTCCTTGTTCGAGAGGCGACGGGCCACGGCGCGCGCGATCTCGAGCTCGCGCCCGGTGAGCGTGCCCGCCCCCTGCGTGGCGGTGCGCGGCGGCGGGCGCACACCGAGTTCGCGCATCTGGCTGCGCAGGCCGCGCAACTCGAATTCGGCGCCGAGTCGTACGAATACGTCGTGCGCCCGCCTGAGTTCGCGCGTGGCACCGTCGATGTCACCGTCGGCCTGCAGCACCTGCGCGGCGTTCCGTCGCAGTCGCGCCGCATGAAAGACGAACGGTACCGCGTCCAGTTCATCCGCAGCCGCCAGCAGTCGTGCGGCCGCATCCGGCGCCTTGTCCTTCACACGTGCGACGAGCGCGGCACCCGCCGCCGCCCAGGCCAATCCGAGTTTGTGGTTCAGGTCGGTGGACTGCCGCCAGAGCCGGTGGGTGAGCGCCACCACCCGCTCGAAGTCTTCCACACGCAGCGCCGCCTCGACGAGCATCGGAATCAGCCGGTGGATGGCCCACGCCACGTAGCCGAAGCGATCGGCGAGGGCCAACCCGCGCTCCCCATACTCCAGCGCCCGCGACCACTCGCCACGCGACAGGTGATACATGCCCATGCCGGTGTGCGCGAGGATCACGTTGTGCACGTTGCTGAAGTCCTGCAGCGCATCGAGGTCGATGGTCTCCAGCGCACCGGCACCACTGAGCTGCCATGCCTCCTCGAACAGCACGCGCGCGTGTTCCGGCTGGTCGCGCTCGAGCACGATCAAGCCGGTCCACACCAGCAGGCGAGGCAGCAGCGTGCGGCGCATGATGGCACGGGCCAGCGGAATGATGCGCTCCGCGATGGCGAGCGCCTCGTCCCAGCGTCCCACACCCGACGCGTGCTCGATCGCGATCTCGGCCGTCATCGCCTGCAGGAATGGCGACGCCAGCGCATCGGCCAACACCGTCGCCTCGTGCACGTGACGGGCGACGCCGTTGCCATCACCACTGAATCCTTCCAGCATCGCCATCGCCCAGTGCGAGGCCCACGCCACCTCGCGGTCGCCGCTGCGCGCCGAGAGTGCGAGTGCGTGCGCACCGTGCGCGCGCGCCACGCTGGCGGGGCCCGTCCAGGCGTAGAGTTGAAGCGCGGTGCGGTGCGCCTGCGCCAGGAGTCCCGTGTCGGCCAGCTGCTCCGCGAGTGTGAGAGCGTCACGCACCGCGGCGGTCGCATCCGCGTGGCGCCCCCGCGTCTGCTGGATGTCGGCACGTGCGAGGTGCGCGCGCACCGCCAGTTCGGGGCGACTGTCGGCGGTGGCCACCTGCACGGCCTGCTCGAGCAGCCGCAATCCACGTGGCGCATCACCGAATCGCGCCTGCTCCTGCCCGATTTGCAGCAACAGCCGCACCTGTGCCAGCCGGTTGCCGTTGTGCGTGGCCGCGTCCAGCGCACGCTCCCACTCCGCCAGCGCTTCGGCGCTCCGGCCCGTGCGGATGTGTGCCGTTGCCAGTTCCTCCAGCAACGGGGCGATGCTGGCCACATCACCGAGCCGTTCGGCGATCTGCAGGGCATCGCCCAACCAACGCGCCGCTTCCTGGTCGGCGCGCCGAGCCAGCGCATCACGGCCTGCGGCGGCGAGGTAGCGGAGTGTGCGCGCGTCGTCGCCAAGGCCCTGGCCTCGCACGAGGTGGCGCGCCATGGCGAGCGCGTGCTGGGTGGATTCCGGACCGTGGAGCTGCTCCAGTGACGACGCGACCGCGGCGTGCAGTGCACGCTCGCGTGCGGCGGTGAGCGAGCTGCGGACCGTGGACTGGATGATCGGGTGACCAAACTCGTAGTGCGCACCATCCGCATTGCGGTGCTCGACCAGGATGCGGCGGCTGCAGAGCGCATCGATCGCGTCCGCGAACGCGGCGGCATCGAGACCGGCGGAATGCTCCAGCAGCTCGAGTGAGGCGCGCTGCTCGACCACCGACGCGATCTCGGCCACCCGCCGCGCGCCGGCATCGAGTGCCTCCAGTCGCGCCTGCACCGCGTCGCGCACGGTGGGGGGCAACGTGGCTGGTTGTGTGTCCTCCACCAGCCAGCGTTCGCCGACGCGCCGGATACGACCGGCGGCGATCAGCGCCTTCAGTGATTCCTCGACGAAGAACGGATTTCCGCGTGTATGCGACCAGAGCGTGGCGGCATGCATCGCCGCCTCACCATCCGGCAGCGCGAAGCTGCGGCCAAGCAGGTCGGCGAGATCGTTCGCGGCCAGGCTGTCCACGCGCTGCAGCGTCGCCTCGCGTGCGGCGAGCAGCGAGCGCACCACGCCGCGCAGCGCCGGGTTCGCGTCGCGGCCATCCTCGACGAAGGCCAGCACCACCATGATCCGTGCGCCGGCAATCTGCCGTGTCAGGAAGTGCAGCAGTTCCAGCGACGAGACATCGGCATCGTGCGCATTGTCCACGATCAGCAGGATTGGCTGGCGCGCCGCGAGTCGGGTGAGGAACTGCGTCACGTTCCAGAGCAACCGCGCGCGGCTGCTGCCGTCGGCATCGATGGGGCGCGGCGTGGCGGACGATCCCGGCAACCCGGGCACCACGGCGCGCAGGTCGTCCTCGGCGCCGCGCGCGAGCACGGTGATCGCGGACGCATCGAGGGCGCGCAGCGGCCTGGCGAGCGCGTCGGCGATCGCACCGTACGCCGCGCCGGATTCCATCGCGAATGCACTGCCCGACGCGACCAGCACGCCCTGCGATGCCGCCTCCTGCGCCAGCGTCGCGAGCAGGCGTGACTTGCCGATGCCGGCGTCACCGGTCAGCAGGACGCACTGTCCGCGGCCGGCGATGGCGTCGTGCAGATGGCGACGCAGCACTTCGAGATCGACACGACGTCCCACGAAGGGCAGCAGCGCGCCCCGCGGTGATACCGGGATCTCGCCCGCAGCGCCGCGACGCACCGTCACCGGCACGGCAACCCCTGTTCGCTGGTCTGCTGCACAACCGGACGGCTGAGCGGGATGTGGGTCATCGGACCAAAGTGTCCGGATGGACCTGCTTTGCGCCAGCGCAGGCCCGTCCCGACTGGATTTCAGCCCCCGCCAGCCTCGTGGTGGCCACCTACGTATTCTGACGTATTGGGTGCGCGTGGCCGCGGGGCGATGCTGATGGCAGAAGATCGCCATCCAGCCTCCCGAGGTGATTCCGTGTCTCGCCACCGCTCCATCGTCCGCCCCAACATCCGGCGCGCGCCGCTCATGATCGCCATCGCGCTGCTGACGGCCAGCCTCGTGTGCGCGCAGGCTAAACCCGCCGACGCCGCGGCGGACTCGGTGGGCCGACGCCGGATCCAGCCGCTACCGGCGCTGGGCTCGGCCCCCGAGACCGGCCTGCAGTTCGGCGCCACCGTGCTGGCGGTGTGGGAGCCGGCACCTCGCCTCAAGACTCGGCCGGCCTCGCTGATGGCGTCGGTGCTGCGCACCACCAAGGCCCAGACGCGTGCGCGCATCGAAGCCGAGCACTGGACGACAGGCAACTCGCGGCGCCTGGCCGGCACGCTGCAGTGGCAGGAGTTTCCGCTCCCCTTCTTTGGCGTCGGCGACCGCACGCCCGATTCGGCCGAGGCGATCTACACGCCGACCGGCACCGAAGCGGTGCTGACTGCGCAGCAGCGGATCAGCGGGGCGTGGTATGCCAGCGTCGGTGCCCGCTACCTGAACCAGACGATCACCGCCGACAGCGTTGGTGTGCTTCGGTTGGGCCAGATCACCGGCAGCAGGGGCGGTACCACTACCGAATTTTCGGCCGGCCTCCAACGCGATACGCGTGACAACCTGTTCGCGCCGCATGCCGGGCAGTGGCTGCAGCTGACCTATGCGCGCAGCGATGACGGGCTCTGGTCGGACTTCAGCTATCGCACGTTGAAGGTCGATGCGCGCAGCTATCACACGCTCGGTGATTCGCATGTGGTCGCCCTGCAGGCGCAGGTGACGGGCGTGGATGGTGATGCGCCCTTCGATGCGCTGGCACTGGTGGGCAACAGCGACATCATGCGCGGTTACAAGCGTGGTCGGTATCGCGACGCGTGGATGAGTGCCGCGCAGGCGGAGTATCGCTCACCGGTGTGGCATCGCCTCGGTGGAGTGGCATTCGCCGGTGCGGGGGTGTCGTCACCCGCGTTCGAAGACTTCAGCGGCCGCCGCCTGCTGCCGACGTACGGCGCCGGACTTCGCGTGCAAATCGATGCGCGGCAGCGCACCGGTGTGCGGGCGGATTACGGTCGTGGGTTGGATGGGGCATCGGGGCTGTACATCGGATTCAATCAGGCGTTCTGAGCGCAGTAGACACCTACCACAGGGGAGAGCTGATCATGATGCGCATTCACCGACGTGCCACCGTGTGCCTGGCAGTCCTCACCACGTCGATGCCGCTGACGGCATGCCACTCGTGGCGTCAGCAGTATCCGGTGGACAGTGTGCCGCCAGTGGAGTACACGAAGCCGGTTCGCCTCACGCTTCACGATGGAAGCAGGGTCGAACTGACGTCGGCCCGGATCACCGGCGATTCAGTGCACGGCAGAGTTAGCAAGGGCACAGCGCACGCGCAATCCAGTTTCGTCAGCATGCCGATGCGTGACGTCCGACGCCTGGAGGAGCGGCAGTTCAGCGCTGGCAAGACGAGTGGTGTAGCCGGCGCGACAGGGGTAGCGCTGTTGGCAGCTGCCATCTGGGCGATCGAGACGTTCGACTTTTTTGGAGGTCCAGTTATTTGGAGAGACTGACGCCGGCGAGCGGCGCGAGCGACAGCGTTCCCCTTGCGTGCGATGCCTGGGCGCTGGTCGCAGGGCTGAATGCCTCGAGGCTCACCTTCCACTTCACACACTGGACTCCCATCATGCGCAAGTATTTGTGGCACCTCGTGATCCGGAATGCATCGCTGCTGGCGATGCTCACTCTCACCGCCTGTGATCTGTCCACCTGGCCGACCGGGGACGATATCGAACAAGACCTTCTCCAGCAGACGGCGACGATGGGAGGCACCTGGCGAGGAAACAGCCTCGGTCGGGACCTCGACCTGCTGATGCTGCAGCTGACGCTCACCCAAAGCGGAACGGCCATCAGCGGTTCAGGCGTCATGGAGGAGCGGGGCGTCGCCGGTACACGCCCGGTCACCGTCACCGGCACGTACGACAAGCCCGACGCCACACTGACGATCAGCGGTATGCAGTTCGAAGGACGCGCGGTGAGCGGCGTACTCCGCGCGAATTCTTCACGCTGGCGGCCTGGCGGTGTGCCGTCGCGAAGACTTTCGCGGCCCATCGGGCCTTCATGATTCGCAGCGATGTGATGGCGCTCGTGCTCGTCTGGTTGCGGCTGATGTACGACTGGCAGGACCTCCTGTTCTTCTACGTCACCAACCCGGACCTGCGCGATGCCACATGCGAATGGGCCTAGTGGGTCGTGCCGCTCCTCGCATCGAGATGTGGCTGGCCTGGTCCCCGGCCATCCGCCAGAGCCGGACGGCAGGTCCCACACCGGGGCCGCGTGAGGCCCAACCCGCCTATCTGCTGACATTGCGACCGTCGGTCGGTGATCAGGAGTAGCTTTGGTGCGGTCGCAATGCAGCAGAACGCATTTTCGTTCGTTAGACACACCAATCAATGGCCTTTGTCACCATCGCATTTCATACGGGAGGGAGTCATGTTCAGTGGAGCCACGCTCGTTCCGAACGTCCTGATTGTCATGGTTGTTCTCGGTGTTCTGATACTCATGACGTTTCTTGTGGCCTTGATTACGGACCGGAACCCACTGCCCTTCCCGGACCGGGACTACCATGTGTTCTCGGCCAGTTCGACACCAGCGCTCATAGCGCTCGAGCGCCTCATGCAGAACTTCGGACACCGGCCGCGCTTTCGCATCGATTCAGATCAGGTTGATCGGACGGTTTTCAGTAACGGCACGATCATCAATCATCCGCACTCACAAATATCCGCCGCCCTGGGGAATCCCGGCGGCGCACTTGGCTTCGTTGTCAGCGATCCTGATGGCGCGGCTCGTGAAGCCGCTCAACTACTCGAGGCTGCAGGCCTTCAGGCGGAGGTCATTCTTGACGCAGAACCTGGGCTTCCGATCGCGTTCGTCAAGACAAACGCTCTCATCAGTGGTGCCATAGTATTCAGGAAGCACGTTACGAAAATGGGAGAGAAACCACCGGCGTGGACACCGCGCATGTGAAGTCCGTTATCCGCCACATCCGCAGCCAGTGACGATTCCAATTGCGGTGTCTGACACTTGCTGAAGGTGCCACGTGAGCCAATGATGCTCGCTTGCAGCTTGGTCCTATTGCGTCAGCCGACCTTTCCGGAGAGGCGTCCGCCCATGTCACAGCCTTCCGAGGACAACGCCCTCGTACTGCGGCTGTCGGCCGATGTCGTGTTGTTTCGGCGGGATGGCCTCGCCTCGTCGTCGGCGAGTAGCCGACTGCGCGCGCGGCTGATGCACCTCGCCCTCGAGTGGCAGGCCATGGCGCGCGACATCAAGGGGTTTCGCGTGCTGACACCGATGACGGCCGAGCGGAGCTTCGGCTTCTGCGCCTTCGCGCTCGACGACGTACCATCGAAGGTCGTCGCGGAACGCCTCCGCAAGGAGTTTCACATCGTGGTGCAGAACAAGGCAGCGCGCCCCTACCTGCCGTACGACAATGCCGTGCGCGTCACGCCGCAACCGTTCGCCTCACGCGCGGAGATCCAGCAATTCGTCGCGGCCCTCCGCGTGATTGCGCGTACGTGAATGCCTTCCACGACGGTGAAAACGGTGGCCCGAGCATGCTCCGTCGCATCGCGCAGCACACGCGCCTGACGCCTGAAGATCACTCGCTGCCTGAAATCCCAATCCCACCAGCTCCCCGGCATCGGGGCAAGTTCACGTCCAAGAGGAGAGCATTCAACGTGACGAGGTTCACCGGCCCGCGGGCCGTTGCGATTCTGCTTGCGATGCTCCTGCCGGAGGGTAGTCACGCCCAACAATCGGCGCGGACTCCAGCTGCACCGACCATGGCGTCCGTGCTGGCCGCGGCCAAGACCAGTGACTGGCGGCCCCTCGATCCGGAGCAGACTCTCTATCTGGAGCTCGCCGCCGGACGCGTCGTGATCGAGCTGGCACCGCAGTACGCACCGGCCCACGTCGCCAACGTGAAAGCGCTGGCGCGCGAAGGGTATTTTGACGGGCTCACGATCAACCGCGTGCAGGACAATTACGTCGTACAATGGGGCGATGCCAGCGACGATCCGGCGAAACGTCGGACGTTCAAGCAGGCGAAGCCGACGCTGCCCCCCGAGTTCGACCGCGCGATCACGTCCGACCTTCCCTTCACTCGCTCACCCGATGGTGACGTCTATGCGTCGGAGGTGGGCTGGTCCAACGGGTTCCCCGTCGCCCGCGATCCGAAGTCCGGCCGCACATGGATCACCCATTGCTACGCCGCACTTGGCACCGCACGCGGCAACGATGCCGGGAGCGGCGGCGGCGCCCAGCTATTCGTCATCATCGGCCATGCCCCGCGACACCTCGATCGCAACGACACCGCGTTCGGCCGCGTCGTGCAGGGCATCGAGCTGCTTTCGACGCTGCCGCGCGGCACCACCGCGTTGGGTTTCTATGAAAAGCCCGAGCAACGCAGCGTGATCAAGTCGGTCCGCGTCGCGGCCGATGTCCCTCTCGCCGAGCGCACCGTACTCCGGATTCTGCGCACCGACACGCCCACGTTTGCGTCGCTGATTGCCGCGCGTCGGTCGCGCAGCGAAGAGTGGTTCAAGAACCCGGTGGACCGCATCGACGTGTGCAACGTGCCCCTGCCCGTCGTCCCGGGGCTCTAGACGCGTTGAGCGTTCGCCGGTTCGATCCTGGCGCGTCCAGCCGGGGCGACGCTGCGTCTGCCACGTCGTGGGGAGACAGTCGGACGATGTCTTCTGCCGTCGGCAGGTATGCCTCCGCCATTCGAGTTCGCGAGCGCGCATTGCGACGCGCGCGCTGCGCGCTTACTTCGCGAGGCCCGCCGTGCGCAGCAATGCCTTGTAGCGCGGCGATGATCCGAGGGCGCGCTGGACGGTGGGGAATTGCAGTGCGGACACACCGGACGCATGTCGGATCGCAGATTCGAACTCCGTCAACGCGAGATCGACTTCGCCGATGGCGGCATAGAGCCATCCCTTACGCGCCGCATCAAGTCCACTATTGGACGAGCGGATCGCGCCGATGGCCTGTATCACCGCCTGTTTCGAAGCGGGTGCCGTGTTCATCTTCACGAGCGCCCGTCCGATTTCGGCCAGTGGGGGTACCAGCTGAAACTCACGACCCATCTCTGCATAGTCGCGCTTCATGGCGGCGATTTCGCCGAGCCAGATGTGTGCGAACAGATATGTGGGACTCAGGGTGAGCGCAACGCGCTCGCTGGCCGCGGCGTCGTCGAGTCGCCCGTTGAACGCAAGCGCCGACGCATACGCGTGTCGCACGCCTGGCGACGCCGGCTCGAGTTGCACCGCGCGCTCGGCTTCGGCCACCGCCTCGTCGTAGCGGTGTCGCGCGGACAGCAGTCCGCTGCGTAATGCGCGCGCGTGCGCGTTGTCCGGATCCAAGCGCAGCGCAATATCGAACTCGCGCTCGGCATCGGCCCAGCGCCAGTTGAAATCGGAGAGCACGGCACCCAGCGAGACATGGGCCTCGCTGAGCGTGCTGTCGAGTGCGATGGCGTGACGCGCGGCCGCGGCGGCCTTGGTGAATGCCACCGAGTCGGAGACTTTCGACTCAGGGAAGAACGGCATGCTGGCGTAGGCGTCGGCGAGGCCGGACCATGCGCGCGCGTAGAGTGAATCCCGGGTGACTGCCCGCGTGAAGAACGCCACTGCCTCGGCGATTCCCCGTTCCGAGGACTTGGCCAGACTGAAGCGTCCTTGCAGGTAGGCGTTGTGGGCCTCGGGATCGACCGTTTCCACACGCTGCATCGCCTGCCGCTCGCCCGCGGCCAGCGTCAGATTGAGCGCACGGGCCACCTGCTCGGCGATCTGCGCCTGCACCTTGAACAGCTCGCCCGGCGCCAACCCCGCCGTCATGCGATCGGTCCAGAGCGGCGTGTCGGCGTCGGCGCGCACCAGCTCCGGCGTGACGCGCACCTGTCCGGTACCGTCGGCCAGTCGTTCGGTACGAACGGTCCCCTCGAGAACGTACATCACGCCCAATTCCTTCGCGATCTCGCGTAACGGCTTGGTGGATCCCTTGTAGCTCAATGCCGTCGTGCGAGAGATCGTACCGATTGACGAAATCGTGGTGAGACGCGAGGTAATCTCTTCGGTGAGTCCGTCGGCGAAGTACTCGTCGTCGGCCGCGCCGATATTGCGGAAGGGCAGCACGGCGATGCGCGGCCGCTCGCTCACCTCGCCCGATGTCGATGCCCGCGGACTCACCCAGATGCCGACGGCAGCCACGACGGTGATCGCCGCGCCCACGAGCCCCTTTGCGCGCTGCGCGCGTCTCGTTGCGGTTGACGCCACGAGCACGGGCGACGACGGATCGCCAGACGTCGGACTGCGCAGTGCCGCGATGAACTGCGCCGGCGTCTGGAAGCGATCGGCCGGCGCCTTGGCCATCGCACGCGTCAGTGCGAGAGCGACGTGCGTCTGCGCAAGCGGTCGAAGCTGGGTGATGTCCGGCGGCGGTGCGATCAGGTGCTGACGCATCAGACTTTCCTGCGTCGGTCCTGAAAACGGGGGCTGTCCAGCCAGCATCTCGTACAGGACGCACGCGAGTGCGTACACATCGCTGCGCCCGTCCAGCTCGCGATCACCGGCGGCTTGTTCCGGACTCATGTACGTCGGCGATCCGACGACGATACCAGTACGGGTGAGTGTGCCGCCATCCACCTCCGACAGCGCGCGCGCGATGCCGAAGTCGGCCACCCGCGCCTGATTACCCGACAGCATGATGTTGTCGGGCTTGATGTCGCGGTGTACGACGCCGCGCGCATGCGCGTAGGTGAGCGCCTCGCCCACCGCGCGCGTGATGTCGAACGCATCGTCGACAGGCAACTGCCGCTCGCGCGACAACCGTTCACGCAGCGACTCTCCTCGCACAAACGGCATCACGTAGTACAGGACGCCGTCAGCGTTTCCGGAGTCGAGCAGCGGCAGGATACCGGGATGATCGAGGCGGGCCGTGACGGCGATCTCGCGAAGGAAACGGTCGGCGCCGAGCGCGCCCGCCACTTCGGCGCGGAGCACCTTGATGGCGACTTCGCGACCATGTCGCAGGTCTTCGGCCAGATACACCGTCGCCATGCCGCCCGCGCCGATCTCGCGGATGACGCGGTAACGATCCGCGAGCGCCGAGCTCAGTTGGACCAGCGTGTCACCCATTGGGGGAACGTAACGCCGCGTACGGCGCGCTGGGATCGGGCGGGCGGCCTTGACGCACGCCGGTCGCCAACGTCGGTTATCTGCAGGTAGTCTCAGCGAGTGGCGCAATTCTCGCGGTCGTCAGTCCAGATCGATGGTCGTCGACAGCAGCCGGATTGTCGGGGTGTTGCTCGCACTGCTGGCAGGCGCGGCCGCGCGCGGCTCGTTTCGTCCTCATGGTTCGACACAACGCTGGTTCCCATCTCCACACGTCGCACTGTCATGACCATCCTGCCTCGTTCAGCCCGCGCGGCCGCCGTGATCGTCGCCTGCGCACTGCCGCCATCGCTCGCCCTCGGCCAGACCGCGATCGGTCGCGCCGGTGCCGACATGATCCTGACCGGTGGCCGGATCTTCACCGCCGACTCCACGCACCCCTGGGCCACCGCGATCGCGATCCGTGGCGACCGGATTCTGGCCGTCGGCACTGACGCCGAGATCGAACGCCTGCGATCGCCGCGGACACGGCACATCGCGCTGGACGGCAAGGTGGTCGTGCCAGGCTTCAACGACGCCCACGCACATCTCGGCGGCGGCATCAAGGCGACCAACTTTGCCACCAGCGACAGTCCGACGCCCGATCC
>JANMHB010000067.1:0-27375 GCA_031374935.1 Gemmatimonadaceae bacterium
CCGCTCAGGCAACTGATACACGTCTCAGTGAGGAGGGGCCGCCGCGAATGTCGCGGCGGCCCCTTTTTACGTCCTATCGGCGGCCGTCCTGCTTCGGCCGCTGCGGGACCGCCTTCTTGAGGTCGTCCGTCTGATCCTCGAGCGCCTTCCGCGCCCGGTCGCGTTGTGAGTCATCCACCAGCGCCAGGCACTGCGCCACCTGCTCCGCACGGCGCTCCATCAGCAGCTCAGCGATGCTCACCATGAACCGCATCTGCACCCCGAGCGCTGACATCTCTTCCTGGCTGGGCATGGCACCGCCGCTCTGCGCCGGATTCTCGAGCTCCTTCGGCACCTTGTACACGCGCCGCACCGAGTCGTACCGCACCATCAGGTCGGCGTTGCGCTCGTACAGTGTGGCGCGCAGTGACGTGAGCGCTGTGGTCTGCTCGTCCGTCAGCTTGAGCTTCTTCGACTCCTTGAGCAGCGCGTCGGCAGCGTTGAAACTCTGGAGCTCGTTGGTGGTGGCGAACTTCGGCAACGCATTTGGCCGACCAATGCGGCTCGCGCCGCCGTCGGGGCGCCGGCCGGGCACCGCGCCCGCCTGACCGAACTGGGCGAGGAGCGGGATAGGCAACAGGCCCAGGAAAGCGATGAGTGCTACAAGGCGCATCTGCGGGTCCGGACTGGTGGCGCGAGTGAGGAGTGTGGACGTCCGAGAATTCTATCCGGTGGAGCCGTCGTGTGCCCGTGCGGCACAGCCCGAGCGCCGAGCCGTGCTTCCGCCTCGTTGCTACACGCGCCGACCGCTGACAGTTTCCCTGGATGAAGCTCGCATCGCTCACACTTGGCACGGTCGTGCTCATTTCGGGCATCCCGCTCGGTGCACAGCAGGTGCCTGATCGGGCGTTTCGTCCCGCGATCGCCCACCCGGCCTATGCCGCTGGGGCTGGGCCGCGGCTCTGCCTGGATGAAGGCCACCACAATTTTCACACCCTCGAGGATCGGTTCTGGGCCTTTGGGGAGCTGGCGCGTCGCGACGGGTACCGCGTGGCGCCGCTCCGTCTTCCGTTCAGTGAAGCGGCGCTGAGGAGTTGTGATCTGCTGGTGATCTCGAACGCTCAGCCCAGCGACCGGCCGTGGAGCGAGTATCCGCGGCCGACACCATCGGCGTTCGCGGACACCGAGATTGACGTCGTCCGCCGTTGGGTTGCCTCCGGTGGTCGATTGCTGCTGATCGCGGATCACATGCCACTGGCCGGCGCGGCGGCACCGCTCGCCGCGGCATTCGGGGCTCGCTTCACCGATGGGTTTGCGTACCCCGGTGCGACTGACGCAGAGATCGAGGCATCGCGTGGAGGTGGCAGCTCCGCACCAACACTGTTCCGGCCCGAGAGTGGCACACTTTCCGCCCATCCGATCCGCGCCGGGCGGGACACCGCCGAACAGGTCACCCAGGTGCGCAGCTTCACCGGCCAGGCATTTCGGTGGGACGCGCCAGACGTGCAGCCGGTGATGATCCTGCCTGCCGACTACGTGTCGCTCGAACCGGAAATCGCGTGGCAGTTCCGGCCCGGTACACCGGTGCGCAAGGTCGGAGGGTGGCTCCAGGGCGCCACGCGCCGCGTGGGCCGGGGGCGTGTGGCGTTGTTCGGTGAGGCGGCGATGTTCAGCGCACAAATCGCCGGCGCCGACCGTCGCCCGATGGGAATGAACGCGCCGATGGCCGAGCAGAACGCGCAGTTCACGCTCAATGTGCTGCACTGGCTGACCGGAGTGATCGAGCCGTAGCAACGCGATGAAGTGGCAGCACCGTGTCGAGCGGGCCCGCTACCTCCTGGCGGCGCGCTGCTTGCCCTTGTCCGTCAGCGCGCGCGTCGCGTCGCGCGTCAGGGACTTCACGAACTCCACGCGCCGGAAACGCAGCGCCGACCAGTCCTCGTCAATTGCGACCATGCGCACCGTCTCAAACCCAGCCTCGGCGAGTGTGCTCCAGCCCGAGTCCCGATTGAACTCACAGGCGTATGTCCGCGATGACTTTTTCGGATATGCGATCCAGAGTACGGCGTCGCCGGTGCACGCCCGGGCCAGCTTTGTGGAGCAGTCGTCCAGATCCTTCTGCGTGATCGCAAAACCGATCCCAAACGCCGTTGTGGCGCCGCGAGTCAGTGTACGCCGCACCTCGACGCCCTCGAGCTGCGCCAGTTCGGCCTCGAACGATGGCGGGGCGTTGAGCACCGTGATCTCGCGCTGCTCCTTCAGGTTGAGCTTCCTGAACAGTGCGCTCATGGTAGGCACTCTCCGGGTGGGCGTGGCCCAGTCAATGAGTCAGCCGACTCCGGCGGCGCAGTGGCGACGAGCCTCTGCCACTGCACCGCCAGCCGAGTCACATCACATCGCGATCTTCTTTTCCGGTGTCTTCGCTTTCGGATCGAGCAACGGCTTGCGCGAGCGCAGGTGTTCTTCCATGCGGAGCCGCGGAACACCGTCCTGCAGCCACTCCGGCGCCGGCTTGCCCTGCAGGAAGTGGTCGAACCATTCCTGCATGCGCACCGCGTAGTCCTTCTGGTTGATCGGCCGCGCGAGCCCGTGATTCTCGCCGACGTACTCCAGCAGCACCACATCCTTGCCCAGCTCGCGCAGCGTGTTGTAGTAGGTGATGCCCTGATTGAAGTCCACCGCGCCATCCCGGTCATTGTGCAGGATCATGAACGGAATCGACAGCTTGTCGGCAAATCGGTTCGGTGAATTGCGCAGGTAGGCGTCCGGATCCTTGGCGTAGCTGGACCGGAATCGCCCCTGACTCGAGATGAAGATGCCCTGGTTGGTATTGCCGGAGTTCCAGTACACCGAACTGAACATCGACACCATGTCGGTGAGCGGTGCGCCGGCAATCGCGGTCTTGAAGATGTTCGTCTGGGTGGCGATGAAGCTGGTCTGGTAGCCGCCCCAGCTGTGTCCCTGCAGCGCGACGTTCGTCGAATCGACGATGCCGCTGGCGATCGCGGCCTTCACCGCCGGAACGACGCACCAGACGGCCGAACGCCCCGGGTCATCCAGCTTGTAGGTGATGTCCGGCATGAAGTACGCGTAGCCGCGTGATGTGTACACGCTCGGGTTGGCGTAGCGGGTGGCGTTCGGCTGCGCATAGGCGTGGAAACCCTGGCTCAGCTTCTCGTAGATGTAGGTCAGCGTCGGATACTTCTTGCCCGGCTCGTAGCCTGCCGGGAGAAAGAGCGCGCCTTGCAGCTTGTCACCGGTGTTGTCGCAGGTGTATTCGATCAACCGTGCGCCGGCACTCCAGGCCACCTCGCTCTGCTGCGGATTGGCGTCGGTGATGCGGCGTGGGTTGGTCAGTCCGGCATCGGCGACGTAGAAGTCGGGGAAATTCACGAACGTCTGTCGCGTGAAGGCCCAGACATCGGCGTCGCGCGCCTTGCGGTAGTCGACCTTCGCGTCTTCCCATGAGAGTGTCCGGGTGCCACCGCGCAGCGCGTCGACTGACACGAGCCCTTCCTTCTTCGTGCGCTCGCCATACGTCTCGACGAACATCGGACGCGCCAGATCGATGCCGCGCTCACGGGCCGCGGCGCCAACGCGCGCCTGATGGCGCGTACCCGATGTCTTGCCGTTCTGCGTCAGGTTGACTGCCGTGCCGCCCGTGACGGGCACTTTCCACAGATCCCAGTTGTCGCGCAGGATCACGAACCGCGAATCCCGCGACCAGCCGAACGGTGGCGCGACCGGAGGCTTCACGACGTTGTGATCGTCTTCATCGTCCCAGAAGGTGGCGGCGATGCCATCGGTCAGCTTGCGCGACGTACGCGTGGTGAAGTCGTACAGGTTCCAGTGGCCGTCGTCATACCAGACCGCACGCTGCCCGTCGGGCGACAGCACCGTGCTGGCACCGCCGCCGAAGCCACCGCCGCCCGGATTCTGCAGTGCCTTCGCGATGATGGTCCGCGCGCCGGTGGTGACGTCGACCGCATACAGATCGCGGAGCTGGCGGCCATCCACGCTGGCCTTTCGTTCGTAGGGCGTCTGATCCACACCCAGCGCCCACCGATCGCCGAAGCCCACGGTCACCGTGCGCATGGTGTCGTCGGTCAGCTGCACGACCTTCGGCGTCGCGAGATGCCATGCCGCGAGGAAGCTGAAGCTCCGGTCGGCTGTCTCCTGAACCTGCTGCGCACTCTGCAGCCGCGGATCCTTCCAGTGCCAGAGGATCAGCGACGGGGTTTCATCATCCTGCTTCGCCGGTGCAATCTGTCCGCCGGCTCCGGCGCCGGGTGCTGGCGCGTTGGCGCCGCCAGCCAGCGGCGCACCGGTGGATGCGGGTGGTGCAGGGCGGGGATCACGCAATCCGAAGTACAGGACCGTCTGCGCGTCGTTCCACTTTGGTGCGCGATCGGCGCTGACGACCAGATTGCGCGTGATGCCCGCACTCTTCTCGTTGATCGTCACTGTCACGGGCGTCCGCGACGCCAGATGCGTCCAGCCAAGCACGGTGCTCAGCGTATCCTTGCTCGCACTGTCCGCAATCGAACGCACGACGGCCAGTGCATCGCCGCTGTCGGCCCACGTGAGGCGGCGATACATCGCCTTCTCACCATCCAGCGCCCGCACCACCCCGGTGGCGAGGTCGCGGACCTGCACACCGTTGCCGAGCATGTCGCGCTGGTCGGTGGTGTATGCGAAGTACTGTCCTGATTCATCGAAGCTGTACTCGCCAACGCTCGCCAGCGTGATGGGCGCCCCGCCGGTGAGATCGACCAGCATCACCACCGAGCCGCCTGTTGGGGCGGTGGCGCCTGCGCTATTCCCGCCCGGTGCGGCGCCGGCGGGTGCATCAGGTGGCATCAGCTGCAGGGCGATCACATTCGAGCGATCGCCGGCGAAGCGGAAGCTGCGCACACGTTCGAACTCGCGCTTCGTGCCCGTGGCCAACTCGATCACGCCGACCTTGGTTGGCAGCGTGCGCCGATCGCGGCGCGCCTTCCTCGCTTCGTCGGCGGTTGGGTAGATCGTATACGCTGCCCATCGATTGTTGCCCGAAATCCCGACGCCGGCGGCCGCGCCGAACCCTGATGGCGATTCACCGATCGGGACGCGTGTTTCGGTGGCAGCGGCTGCCGTGCCGCGTACGACGAAGTGACCATCGCCCTCGTTCGGCGCCAGGACGTAGGCCATCCAGCGGCCGTCGTTGGAGAGGGTGGGGGAGCGAATGCCTTTCCACGAAAGCAGGTCCTCCATCGTCAGCGGGCGCTTGGCCGCGGCGACGGCGGGCTGCTGTGCCTGGGCGACGCGCGGCGGCGACGAGAGAGCGAACAGCAGGGCGAGCGCCCCGAAGAGTGGTCGGGTGTCGCGGTGTGGCATATCTGGACTCCGGGGCTGTGGCTGGGGCGACGGGTTTGCGTCGCCGCGAAGAATCGCTCCTGCACCGGAACAGCGGAAGCCAAGGGGGCGAAGGAAGCCCTCCGGGACGCGTTGGGCAGGTCACCAGAATCGCGCCGCTCCTGTCACGCCCGGAGCAGTCGCGCGAGTACGTCGCGATAGCGCGTCGATACCGATTCGGCATGAATGTGACGTCCCTCGGCGACGAGCTGTTTTCCGCCGCGCCACACGGTATCGATGCCATTCGCACGCGCAGCGAAGACCCACGCGTCGAGCAACTGATCGCCGCGCCTGCCGCAGAGCGCCGGCTGATCGGCGTTCAGTGTGACGCAATCTGCCGGACTGCCGACCGCAATGCCGTGCGACTGCCCGAGCGCCTGCGCCCCACCCTGCAGCGTCGCAGTGACGAGCCGTCGCGCGACCGATGCCTGCCCGTCGCCCGCCAGCACGGTCCGTTCGCGATGCGACAGCCGCTGGCTGTACTCCAGCGTCCGGAGCTCCTGTGCGGCGTCGATGAGCACGTTCGAGTCGGTGCCCGTCGCGATGCGGCCTCCGGCGTCCAGAAACCGCTTCGCCGAAAAGATCCCATCGCCCAGGTTCGATTCGGTGATCGGGCACAGGCCGGCCACCGCGCCGGTCGCGGCCAACGCCGTCGTTTCCGCCGCGGTCATGTGCGTCGCGTGGATCAGGCACCACCGTGCGGTCACGTCGGCATGCTCCAGCAGCCACTCGACCGGTCGCGCGCCGGAGAACGCGAGGCTCGCCTCCACCTCCTGCATCTGCTCGGCCACGTGCATGTGCATCGGCCCGTGTGGATGCAGCGCACACAGCGTCGCCAGTTCGTCCGCACTCACCGCACGCAGACTGTGTGGTGCGATGCCCACGACACCGTCAGCAGGCATGAGGCGTTTGCTCTCGTCCACCAGCGTCGCGAACCCATCGAGGTTGCTGATGAAGCGCCGCTGTCCATGATTCGGGGCCACGCCGCCGAAATCGGAGTGGGCGTAGAACACCGGCAGCAGCGTGAGGCCGATACCGGCCGTTGTGGCTGCCGCCACCACACGCCCCGCCATCTCCGCCGGATCCGCATAGCGCGCACCCGTGGTATCGTTGTGCAGGTAGTGGAACTCACCAACGCGCGTGTAGCCGCCTTCCAGCATTTCGACATACGCCATCGCGCAGATCGCCTCGACGTCGTCCGGTTGCAGCTGGTCGAGAAACCGATACATCACCTCGCGCCAGCTCCAGAAGTTCTCATCACCGGCGCCGCGGTGTTCGGCGAGTCCCGCCATGCCGCGTTGAAAGGCATGGCTGTGCACGTTCGGCAGGCCGGGCATCACGATGGCGTGCCGACTGTCCCCCTGCTGTGCCGGTATCCCGGTGCTGACGTCGGCAATCAGGCCGTCCGTCATTACTATCCGGACATCGTCAGCCCAGCCCGACGGCAGGAGCGCGGTACGTGACCAGAGTCCCGTCATTCTGAATTCTCCGTGGCGGCGAACATGTGTCCAGACACCAGCGACATCATAGGCGAGGCGCACCGAACATGACACCTGTCCCTGCCGGTCGAACGGTCATCACGTGACCGACTGGCTGAGCGTTGTGCGCGGAACGGCGCCGTTGATCGTCAGCCTGCCCCACACCGGCACGGCGATTCCGGGGGACATCGTCGGCTTGCGCTCGATGGACGACGCGCGCCACGATGCGGACCATCACATCGATCGCCTCTACGCGTTCGCGACGGACCTTGGTGCGACGATGGTGCACACCGCACTCTCACGCACGGTGATCGACGTCAACCGTGATCCATCGGGCTCGTCGCTCTATCCCGGACAGGCCACGACCGGGCTGTGCCCGGAAACGACGTTTGCCGGTGTGCCGCTCTACCGGCCGGGCGCCGCGCCGGATGACGTCGAGGTCCGTCGTCGTCGCATGGCCTACTTCGATCCGTATCACGCCGCCATTCGCGCGGAAATTGCGCGGTTGCGCTCGCGCCATGCCACCATCGTGGTCTACGACGCGCACTCGATCCTGAGCCATGTCCCGCGTCTCTTCGATGGCGAGTTGCCCCAGTACAACCTCGGCACGTTCGACGGTGCGAGCTGCGATGCGGCGCTGACGACCGCGATCGCCGCGGCATGTGCCGGCGACTCGCAGGTGGTCAACGGACGTTTCAAGGGCGGCTGGATCACGCGACACCATGGCGATCCAGCCAACGGCGTCCACGCAGTCCAGATGGAGCTGGCGATGCGCGGGTATCTCGACGAGGCGTCAGACTGGCCGCCCATGTGGGACGCGGCGCGGGCGGTGCCGATGCAGGGCGTCCTCCGCCGGGTGCTCGCGGCCGCACTGACGTTCGCCGCCTGACGGCGGGGGTGTCGCACCTCGCGGTGGCCGTCGCCCCTCAGGAGTCGGGGGGCAGCGGCCACCGAGCGCAGACGGACGAGCCGTCCATCTGCGGTTCGGCAGGGCGTGCGAGCCCCACGGCCCCTGTTGCGAAGCCCCGGCCGAGCCGTCAGACTGTACCATCCGTCGTGACACACTGCGTGGAGGTCCAGGTGCAGCGAAACATCTCCACGGTCACCCTGGTGGTCCCGTGCTTCAATGAGGCCGAGGTGCTGCCGGCGTTCCACGCTCGCGTGACCACGTTGGCAAGTCGGCTCGCGCTGCGCGGCGTGGATACGTCGTTTCTGTTCGTGGACGATGGCAGCACGGACGGGACGTGGGGGATTCTCGCCAGGCTGGCGCAGCGCGATCCCCGAACGCACGCCATGCGTTTCGCACGAAATCGCGGGCACCAGATCGCCGTCACCGCAGGGCTGGATCACGCTGACGGTGACATGGTCGTCATCATCGACGCCGATCTTCAGGATCCACCGGAAGTGATCGAGGAGATGCTGGCGCAGGTCGAGGCCGGGATGGATGTCGTGCACGCGCAGCGCCGGATCCGTCGTGGCGAATCGACCTTCAAGCTCGGATCGGCCCGCCTCTTCTACTGGCTGCTGAAACGGTTCGCGACGGTCAACATCATCGAGAACTCCGGCGATTTCCGCGCGTTGTCACGCCCGGCGGTGCTGGCATCGCGCGAGTATCGTGAGCCGCATCGCTTTCTGCGTGGCATGTTCGCCGCACTGGGTTTCCGTCAGTCGATTGTCACGTATGACCGCGACGCGCGCGCGGCGGGTGAGACGAAGTATCCGCTGGGCCGGATGTTGCGCCTGGCGGCGGACGCCTTCTTCAGCTTCTCATCGACGCCGATTCGTGCCATCGTCTGGGCCTCGCTCTGGCTCTGGGGCTTGAGCCTGTTCTATCTCGGCTGGAGCCTGTACGCGAAGTTCTTCCTCGGCACGACGATCTCCGGTTGGACGAGCGTGGTCATTCTGCTGACCGTCTTCACGGGCTTGATCCTGATGTCGATTGCCGTCGTCGGCTCGTACGTCGGGCGCATCTTCGAGCAGGGGCAGAACCAGCCGCTCTATCTGATCGACGACGCCAGAAACGTCGTGGTGCGCGAAATCGGCGCGCCGCTGGCGCGAGAGGCGGCGCTGGCGATGCGACTGATCGAGGCGCAACAGGCCATGCTGCGCGATGACCGTGATGGTCTGCGGGAGCCGGGGAGCCGGACGCAACTCCATGGGCGAGGCCCGGAGTTGGTGACGACGCGAACGTCGGGCGAGCCTGCAGCGCACCCGCCCGCGTGACGTCGCCGGCAGCGCCCGGCAGCGCATTCACCGAGCAGGATTTTCACGACATCTATCCTCCTGGCATCGAGTACCACTACTGGAATCACGCCCGGAACCAGATCGTGCACGCCACGGTGACGGCGGTCATCGGCCGCCAGCCGGACAAGCTTGCGAGAGTGCTGGACATCGGCTGTGGCACCGGCATCGTCACCGGGTACCTGCGCGACGCAGGCATTGATTGCTGGGGCTGCGACCTTGGCACCGCGCCGCCGTTCAACCTGCAGACGGCCCCGTTTCTGATGCCGGGCCAGGACGCGCAGGATCTCCCCGAGACATTTCGGCGTACCGTCGGTGTCGTGCTCCTGCTCGACGTGCTGGAACACCTCGAGAGCCCGGCAGCGCTGCTCAGTGCGTTGATGCGCGCGTTTCCGGCGCTGCACACGATCGTCGTGACGGTGCCTGCCCGACGCGATCTCTGGTCGAACTACGATGTCCGCAATCGCCACTACCGACGATACGAACCGGACACGCTGTCGGAACTCGCATCGGCGGGTGCGTGGCGGCTTCTGGAGTGGCGGTACCTGTTTCACGTGCTGTATCCTGCGGCGCGGGTCCTGCTCGCCCTGCGCCAGTCGCGCGCCGAGGTGCTGCACGCGCCTGGATCCCGCGCGGCGCGGCTGCTGCACCGCCTGGTCGCGTCGTTCTTCCGTCTGGAGTCTCGCGTTCTACCGAGGCAGTTGCCCGGATCGTCGCTGCTCGCCGTGTTACAGCGCGTCAGCGACTGATCGTGGGGCTCCCCGGTAGCGGACGCTGTTTCGCTCGTGCGGCAGCCAGCAGATCGCGCCGAACATGCACCACGGCGATGCTGTCGCCATAGATGCGTTCCCACTGTGGCAGATGGTCCAGCAGTTCGACGGCGGACGTCTTGGGTTGCAGCAGCGTCCAGCCGATCGAGTACTTCGCCAGCAGCTTCTCGAGCGCATGTGGCGTCCGCAGATCGTTGGCGTCCGCCATTTCCTTCATCATCGTATCGCCGTACATGTCGCCGCGCCCGTCGATGTAGACCGGGATGCCGCGCCAGATCAGAAACCCGCCGAAGACGTAGGTATTGAAGACGCGCCCTTCGGCACCAGTGGCGGTGAACGCCGCCAGCGCCTTCGCCGGCGTCACGAACGGGCTCGGGGCCGCCTGCAGCCGCGGATACAGGCCGATGGCCAGCGCGATGCCGGCGAGGACTCCGATTACCACTCCGATCGGCCTGGCCGGCAGCAGCCCCGCCGACGAACCCGCGGTGCCGCTGTTACGCGTTGTACCCTCCGCCAGCGGCCGCGCCAGCAGGAACGGTGACACGAGACCGACCAGCGCGTGATACCGCGCATGCTTGAGCGCGAGGTAGACCAGCCCGCATACGAAGATGATTCGGATCGGTGACATCACCAGACGTCCGGTGAAGGCCGTGATCATCACATACGCCAGCCACAGGGTCAGGAACTGAAACTGATGAAAATCGGCCGAGCGCCACTCACCGACGATGTCGAGGGTGTCCGACATGCGCATCACTTCGAGTGCGTACGTGATGGCGTGCACACCGCGCGGATTCACCAGGATGCAGAGCGATGCGAGTGCGAGGAAAACCGTCCACTGCCGCATGAGCGGCTGGCGCTCCGGGCTGGTGCGCACGGCCCAGATCGCGTCGAGTGCGAGGGCGCCGGCGAACCCCAGGCCGAGCGTGAAGCTCGCGTGCAGATTGCACCACAGGACCAGCAAGGGCAGCAGCCACAGGGGTGGACCGCGCCGCTGCTCGCCGGCGGTCACCAGCGTGCCAACCCAGAGGGCGGTGATGGGCCAGACGAAGGCGTGCGGCCGCGCCATGAAGTGCATGCTCATGACCGCCAGACAGATCACGCCAAGCGTGAGGGCCGGGGCCACCGCCATGCGCTGCATCAGGAATCGCAGCATGTAGCCTGCGGTCAGCGCGAAGGCGGTGCACGCGAGGAGTTGCAGGGCTTGCCATCCACCCAGTCGCTGGACGCTGTACATCAGGATTTCTGACAGCCACTCATGGGCTGACCAGGCGTACGCTGACGCGGAATGTGAGTACAGGTCCCGCACCGGCACGGTACCATGCTCGAGGATCCAGCGCCCGGTCGTCACATGCCAATAGGGATCCCCATCTGGCATCACCGATGCCTTGGCCAGCGTGAGCACGGCGAACAGCAGCAGTGCCACGATCAGCGGCAAGGAGAACAGCGGTCGGGCTCGGGACGGCTCGGGAGCAGGCATGCACGGGCGGGGGAGCGTGACGCGCCTGTCGCAGGCGCCTGTCGCGACGGAGCGGTACGTCGCGGCCGGAAAGTGACGGCAACCTAGCGCGGCGTCCGATGAGGACGAGACCGGCTCCCAGTCGTCACCCTTGGGCGGGCCTGGCTGCCAGGCCGTCTCCGACCGTCGGTGCCACGACGGGGCGCTGGCGGTGGTGCCGGCAACGGCGGGGCACGAGCGCCTGCCGCGCTTGTCGAGCCCGCCCTCCGGCACGTCGCGGCTACGCCTCAACCCGCGGCTCCGAACCCTCCGTTGAACGGCAGACTGTTGCTCGCGCGCGTCATGTCGTTGCATTTCCGCTGCATTCCGGTCGGCTTTCGCTGAGAATTTCGGCCCGACTCGAGTCACGACCACGAAATTTCGCGTCGTCGATAAGGCGATCCAGAGATCCGCTGACCTCGCCGATGGCACCAACGCGCAAAGCATTCATATACAATCGCTTAGCCACCTGAGTCGATCGGGTTTGCTCGCGTTCGGTAGCGTGCCGTGCTCAAGTGTTCGTCACGTCACGGCGCGTCACGCAGCGCCATTAGGGGGTGCCAACCGCAGGGAACACAAAATGCCGTCACTGGCTTATGCTCCGTCTGTCCGGCGCACGAGCAGGGCGGGATTGGCCCGCACGATAACAAACCGATTTCGGGGGAATACAGGTAATGAACTCGCTCAAGAGCCGTATCGTGAAGTCCTTGCGGGACTCGCGGGCCGCCACCATGGCGGAGTACGCCATTCTCGTGGCCGTCATCGCGATCGTCGTCATCGTCGGGGCACGCTCGTTGGGCACCTCGGTGAACTCGCGCATGACCAACACCGCCGGTGCCATCAACAACGGCTGATCCGCTCACGGACACGTCGGTGCGCAGGTCATCTCTGCGCGCCGATGTGTACTGTGTCATCCCTCTAGATCCTGGCGTGACCCAACGGAGTGACTTGATGAAGAAACTGATGGCAGTGGTCCGAAGCGCGCTGCGCGGCGACCGTGGAGCAACGATGGCCGAGTATGCAATTCTCGTTGCCGTCATCGCGATTGTGGTCATTGTGGGTGCGCGGTCGTTGGGCACCTCGGTCAATTCGCGACTCGACAACTCGGCCGGCGCGATCAACAACGGTTGAGCCAGTGACGCCGCGAACAGACGGCGTGATGCGACAGGCGGCGCGACCGCTGCCGTTGTGAGCACCCATGCAGTTGCGCGCGCGGGAGAGCCGTGTTGCTGGTTATGCGTTCAACCGTCGTACCCGTGGAGTTGAACCCGCTCTTCCTCGTTGGGTTGCCGCTGCTGCTGGGTCTGGCAGCATTCCATGACTTGCGCTGGCGCCGTGTACCCAATGCACTGACGCTGACGGTGACATTGGGCGGCTTGGCCTTTCGATGGGCCGATGCCGGTTCCTCTGCACTGCTGGGGGGGATTGGCCTCGGCTGTATCGTTTTCTGCGCTGGTTTCCTGTTGCAGCTGTGTCGGCTGCTCGGTGGCGGCGACGTCAAATTGTTCGCCGCGGCATCGGTCTGGCTAGGCTGGTCCACGATCTGGACGGCGGTGGCGGGAACTGCGATTGCGGGCGGAATACTCGGGCTGTTTTTTCTGCGGACATCCGGATCGCCTGGCGCTCGGCCCGGTGTAGATGATCGTGACGAGACCCTGCTCGAACGCCTGCAGCTTCCGGAAGGTGACGATTCGACCCACGTGCCGTATGCTGTAGCAATCGGGGTTGGCTGTTTGTGGGCTTGGGCGGTTCAGCTTGGCTTCTTGAGCGGGGTGTAATGAGCACACGTCGTGGTCTCGGTTGGCGGTTTCGCGAGCGGCGAGGGGCGGCGGCGGTCGAGTTTGCGATCGTCTTCCCTCTGTTGGCGATTCTGGCGTTCGGTGCGATTGATTTCGGTCGCGCGTTCTTCCTCCGCAACAGCCTGATCACGGCTGCCCGCGAGGGCGCCCGGGCGGGTGCGGTGTTGCAGACGCTGTGTACCGGACAGGGGGCGGCGGCCACCACGATGCGCAACGCTGCGCGTGCGGCGTTTTCGGATCCAGGGTCGCTGACCGACGCCTTCATGACCACCAGTATCTCGCCGTCAGGGCTGAATGCGTGCGTCATCGGGCCGACTACCGTTCGGTTGAACATCGTCGGCTACCCCTTTACGCCGATCACGCCGGTGATGCGATTGATTGGACGGAGTGGAGGATTCGCAGTCAACGCATCGGCGTCGTATCGCTGGGACTTCGGTGAGAACTAGCGCCGTGCATGACGTGTTTTCCACTGGCGGTTCGCCGGCCCCGGGGGCGGTTGAACGCTGTTTCTCGCTGCGGGAGGGTGTATGACTGTTTTACGTCGGCTGGTTGCACACGCTCGCGAGAACCGTGGCGCTACCGTGGTGGAGTTTGCAATCATCTTCCCGCTGCTCGCCATTCTTGCGTTCGGAGCGATTGATTTCGGTCGTGCGTTCTTCATTCGCAACAGCCTCCTGTCGGCTGCCCGTGAAGGAGCGAGAGCCGGCGCCGTCTACCGGAACCTGTGTACCGATCAGGCCAATGCGAAGACCTTCATTCGCACGAAAGCGCGCGGCGTGTTGACCCGATTTGGTGGCCCCGTGCCGACGGACGCGCAGCTGAGAGTCCTGATCCTCGATTCGGCCGTCGTCGCCTGCCAGACGGGCCCGACCCGAATTCGCGTTGAAGTGGTCGCCTATCCGTTCACTCCCCTCACTCCCGTCATGGGGCTCATTCGCCGCGTTGGCGGTTTTGCGATCAATACCTCCGCGTCGTATCGGTACGAATGGGCCGGCAATTGATGCGTCCACTGGTCGTCCATGTTTCCTCTGCGGATCATCCGTCATGATTGGTGAACGGCGTTATCGATTTGTGTTGTATGCTGCCCTGGCGATCGCTGGCGCGGCCACGTTTGGCGTCTATCGCGTCATCACCGCAATGCGCATCAGCTCTCGGGTTGCGACCCGCGCGGTGGTGATTGCCGCGGTGGATATTCCGGAAGGCGCGGCGCTCACCCTCGCCGGGCTGACCGTCGCACAGTGGCCTGAAGCGACTGTTCCCGCTGGCGTGTTCGACCGCACCGATTCTCTCATCGGGCGGGTGGCGCGCGTGTCGATTTTCAAGGGCGAACCGTTCGTGCCAGGTCGGCTGGCACCTTCGGGGACCACCGCTGGACTCGAAGTGAAGATCACGCCAGGCAAACGTGCGATGGCGGTCCGAATCGACGATGTGGCAGGCCTGAGCGGACTGATCCAGCCGAACAGTCGTGTCGACGTGCTTGTCACGCTCAAGGACAAGCAGGACGGGACGAATGGCAGCGAGCAGGTGTCGAAGCTCTTCATGAGCAACATGCGGGTGCTGTCGATCGGCAGTGAAGTGCAGCGCGGGCCGGACGGCAAGGCGATGACGGCCGCCACGGCGGCGCTCGAAGTGACCCCCGACGAAGCGGAACGCCTTGCGGTGGCGATGCGGGAAGGGGCGATTCAACTCGTGATGCGCGGGTACGGCGATCCCGATTCCATCTCCACCGACGGCGCCGACGCTGGTGACGTGCTGGCGCAATTGCGTAGCGGTCGATCGGCGCAGCGGAACAGCCGGCCGCCGGTCGAGCCGGTCCGTACCGTCGTGCGACAGGCACCACCTCGTCCGCAACCGGCACCGGTCGTGGCAGCGCCGCCGGTGGTGGTCGAAGCCCCCAAGCCCCCGAAGCCCGAGTCGACGACAGTCCGAGTCTATCGCGGGTCGCAGGTTTCACAGCAGCAGTTCCAGACAGATACCACCGCGCGCAAGCCGGCCAAGCCGTAGCCGAAACCGTCGCCGTTCCGCGTTCGATACTGCATGATGGGCGGTACGCGCCGGGGCCGCCGGCGATCGATTCTCTTCCCGAACTCCCCCGCTTGTGCCAGCTTCCCGTTTCTTCGTATCTCTGCGGTGCGTGGTCTTGGCGCAAGTCGCCCGCGCGCTGACTGCGTTGGTTTGCATCACCGTGCCCTGGACTGGCACCGCACAAGCGCAGGGGCCGTCGCTGGCGGCGACACCCATCGAGCTGATCTCCCTCGGCGTCGGCCGTTCGCTCCCCATCGATCTGGCGTCGGCGGTGACGCAGGTCAGCGTCGCCAATCCGGAGATCGCCGACGTGGTGGTGCTCACCGAGCGCAGCGTCGTCGTCATCGGCAAACTGCCCGGTGAGACCGACGTGCTCGTTTCCGGTCCGACGCTCGGTCGCCGGCATCTGCGCGTGACCGTCTTCAGTGCGGTGGAACGGCGCCAGATCGCACTCGGAGTGAAGTTCGCCGAGGTGCGGCGCGAATCGATCCGTGAGCTGGGCGTTGCGGTGCGAGGCGCGAACAGGACCGGTGATGGCCGGCAGATCGTTGGCAGTGGCATTCTGGCGCCGGAAATCGCCGATGCGCCGCCCACCGCCGGTGGCCTCGGATCGCGCTTCCTCGCCGGCCTCGCGACCTGGACCACGCGTGACATCTCGGCGTATCTCTCGGCTCAGGAACGCGCCGGCAATGCGCGGTCGCTGGCCGAGCCGACACTGCTCGCCGGGAATCGCGACAGTGCGACGTTTCTCGCCGGCGGTGAAATCCCGATTCCGATCGCGCAGCCCGGCATTGGTGGCCAGGTGCAGATCATCATCGTCTATCGCCCGTACGGTATCCGACTGCGTTTCATCGGCGAAGTGCTGAACGACTCCCTGATCAAGCTGCATGTGGAGCCGGAAGTGTCGACCCTCGACTTCGCCAATGCCCTGTTGCTTTCGGGCTTTCGCGTTCCCGCGCTGCGCGTGCGCCGCCTCGGGACCACCGTCGATGTGCGGCCCGGGCAGAGTCTGATCCTGTCAGGGCTGTTCAACGAAGAACGCGAGACTGTACGAGACGGGATCCCCGGTCTGATGAACCTGCCGATCCTCGGCGCGTTGTTCTCCAGCACCCGCTGGCAGAAAAATGAGTCCGAGCTGTTGGTGATCGTGACGCCGGAGCTCTTCGATCCGAACGTGCCCAGGGCGCGTGACATGATCCAGCTGGCGCCGGATCCCGTCATTCCCCCCGCCAGCGAAGCGATGAAGAAGCGGCTGCCAGAGGCAGTGCCTCCGGCGTCGCCGCCGAAGAATCCTCCGCAGGACTGACGGTCTCACGTATGCGTCAGGCCGTACTTGTCGCGGGGGCGTTCGAGAGTCCGGAGCCGTTGGTGGCTGCGTTGCTGCGCGCGGGCTTCGCTCCGCCTACACGTGTGGATTCGCTCGCGGCCGCGCTGCGGGCGATGCAGAAGCAGCCAATGGAACTGCTGATGCTGCCGATCCGCACGGTGGAGGGCAGCGACAAGCTCGCGCTCGAGGCCGTGATGCGCGACGCACCGGCGCTGGCCATCATCGGCACTGCCGCCGAGGCGAGCGCGGAGGTGGTGCTGAATGCGATGCGCGCGGGCATCTCGGAATTCCTGATGTCGAGGGTGAACGTCGAGGAATTCAACGGCGCCCTGCAGCGTCTCGAACGCCGCTGGGCACTGGCACCGGTGCGGGGTGAAATCACCGCCGTCTTTGCCCCGAAGGGCGGGCAGGGGTGCACCACCGTGGCAGTGAATCTGGCGCATGCCATCGCCCGGACCCGGGGCAAGCGCGCGGTGATCATCGATCTGGTGATCGGGCTTGGCGACGTTGCGCTGCAGCTCAATCTCCGGCCTGAATACGACATCGGTGAACTCGCACAGAAGATGGATCGCATCGACCGTGATCTGATTCAATCGGTGGCTGCCGCGGGACCGGATGGGCTCTCGGTACTGGCCGCGACGGACCGGCTCGATCTGGCGCCAATCCTGACCGGTGACCTGATCACGTCGTTGCTGAATCACTGTCGTCAGACGTACGAACACACCATCGTCGATTGCGAGCACGCCTTCGATCCGCGGACGGTGGCGACGCTGGACGCCTCCGACCGGATTCTGCTGGTGGCCCAGTTGCAGGTTTCGTCATTGGTCGTGGCCAAGCGCAGCCTGAATGTCTTCCGCGAGTTGGGCTACGACGACGACAAGATTCACCTCGTGATCAATCGTGAGGGGTCGACCAAGGTGATCGATATTGCGGAGGCGCAAAAAGTCCTCGGGCGCGCGATCGACGGTCGGATCCCGAATGATTTCCAGATCGCGAGTGACGCCCAGGCGCAGGGCGTGCCGTTCCTGAACCACGCCGCGGGCTCTGCCCTCGCCAAGTCATATGATGCTCTCGCGGCTCGACTGCTGGCGCCGCTGGCGTCCAGCGCCGACGGCAAGGGCACAGCCAACGGCTCCGTCGAATTGAATGGCACCTCGCGACGCAGCCGACTCTTCGGTCTGCTCAGGAGATAGTACCACATGGCTCCATCACTCCGCGATCGCCTGCTGGGACGAAATTCGCCAACGCCCGATGAGGCACCGGCGCCCGACAAACATGCGAACGGCAACGGACTGCCACCGGACTCGGGTGAACGACCGGTTGATCTGCTGGCCGGGTTGCGGTCGGTCCCCGAGACCGTCGTCGCCCAGACTGAAAGCGCCACCGTCGACAAGCTGAAACGGGAGTTGCATACCCGACTGATCGAACGGCTCGATCTGTCGGCGCTGGAGAAGATTCGCGACGAGGCGGCCCTGGTCCAGCAGATCCGGGCTGCGGTGCTCGAGTTCCTGCGCTCCGAACAGGCACCGATGAGCGCGGCCGAGCGCGACAGCGTGGTCGAGCAGATCGTCTGGGAGGTGACCGGGCTCGGTCCGCTGGAGCCGCTGATGCGCGACGAGACCATCAGCGACATCCTGGTCAATGGACCAAAGTCGGTTTACGTGGAGCGGAAGGGCAAGCTGTCGCGGACCAGCGTGGTCTTCCGCGACAATGCGCATCTGCTGGCGATCATCGATCGGATCGTGAGCAAGGTGGGACGACGGGTCGACGAGTCGTCACCGATGGTTGACGCGCGCCTCGCCGACGGGTCGCGCGTGAACGCAATCATTCCGCCGCTGGCGCTGGATGGTCCGGTGATCTCGATCCGCCGCTTCGGGGCGACGATCGGTCCGGACAAGCTGGTGGAGTACGGCGCAATGACACCGGAGATGCTGCGTTTCCTCGCGGCCTGCGTCGTGTCCCGCCTCAACATCATCATCTCTGGCGGTACCGGATCGGGCAAGACCACGATGCTGAATGCCTTGTCGGCCTTCATCCCATCGCACGAGCGCATCGTGACGATCGAGGATGCCGCCGAACTGCGGCTGCAACAGTCACACGTGGTACGGCTCGAGACCCGTCCGCCGAACACGGAAGGCCGTGGTGAAGTGCTGGCGCGCGACCTGGTGAAGAATGCGCTTCGCATGCGGCCCGACCGCATCATCATCGGCGAAGTACGCTCAGGCGAAGCGCTGGACATGCTGCAGGCGATGAATACGGGTCATGAGGGATCCCTGACCACGATTCACGCCAACACGCCGCGCGACGCCCTGGCCCGTATCGAGACGATGGTGTTGTTCGCCGGAACCAACCTGCCTACGCGCGCCATTCGCGAGCAGATCGCCTCCGCCTTGCATCTCGTGGTGCAGGTGTCGCGCATGAGCGATGGGTCACGCCGGGTGACCAGCATAACGGAGATCACGAACATGGAAGAGCAGATTGTGACCGCGCAGGAGATCTTCCGCTATCGCCGGCGCGGTGTGGATGCCGAGGGGCGCGTGCATGGTGAGTTCGAGGCGACGGGTGTCCGTCCGCTGTTCGCGGACATGATCAGCACGCGCGGCATCGAGCTGTCATCGGATCTCTTCCGGGTCAGGTGAGACGCCCGTGGATACGAATGCTCTGATCCTCGTCGGTGTTTTCGTGGCCGTGCTGGCGCTGGTGGTCGGCGGCTTCGTCTTCGTGAATCGCCGCCGGCTCGCGTCGGCCGACACGGTACGGGTGCGCCTCGGTGGCATGCCCGCCGACGGCGGTGGCTTGCTACGCTCGGCGTCCCCGACGACGATCCTGCGGGATTCGCGAGTGTCGGATATCCCGGCTCTCGATCAGTTGCTGACCGGGCGCGGGATGGCGTTCTGGCTCGAGCGGCAGATCGCGCAGGCCGGCTCGCGCCAACGTCCGGGAGAAGTGGCGCTGTTCGTGGTGCTGAGTGGGCTGATCGGGCTGACGCTCGGTCAGTGGTATGGCGGCGCGTTCTTCGCGACGATCGGACTGCTCATCGGCCTGCCGGTGCCGCTGCTGGTGCTCGAGCAGCGGAAGAAGATGCGCAAGCGGCGATTCACCGAGCAGTTGCCGGAGGCGCTGGATCTGTTGATCAACGCGCTGAAAGCCGGCTATTCGCTTCAGGCCGGCATCGAATTCGCGGGCAAGGAGACGATGGCACCGTTGGGGCCGGAACTGCTGCGTTTCCATGACGAAGCGCGGCTTGGCATCGAAGTGCGTACAGGGTTGCTTGCGTTGCAGGAGCGGATCGGGACGGATGACGCGCGCATGTTCGTGACCGCGCTGCTGCTTCAGCGCGAGACCGGTGGCAACCTGACGGAGTTGCTTGGGAACATTGCCACGCTGGTACGGACGCGACTCGCGTTCCGGGGGAACGTCGAGACGCTGACGGCGGAACCGAAGCTTTCAGCCTATGTGCTCTGCGCCCTGCCGTTCCTGGTGTTTTTCGCGATCTCGATCATGAGCCCTGGCTATACCGCGCCGCTGACGACCACCGAGTTGGGGCGCGGCATGCTGATTTATGCTGGCGTGTCGATGCTGCTGGGGTATGTCATCATGATGCGCATCGCTGACGCGGAGATGTGATGCCAGAGGTCCTTCGTGTCTTCCCGTGGAGCGACGTGCCGCTCTCGCTCGTCTTCCTGATCCTGACGGCGGTGGTGGCGATTGCCACCGCCATCTATGTGACGCTGGCGGAGCGTGGCCGAAAGAAAGTCGTGTCGCGGATCGGTCCCGACACGACCGAAGAGAACGAACGGATGGTCGCCCGGCTGCTGCTCAATCCCGACGAGGACCGGGTGTCGCGCCTGGCGTCCTGGCTGTCGGAGCGGTTGCCGACGGAGACACTGTCGGGAGAAAAGTCGGCGGAACGATTGATTCACGCCGGCCTCGATGGGGCGGCCGCGCCCGTGATGTTCGGGGCCATTCGCGTGGCGTCGCTGGCGTTGTTGCCGATTCTCGCCGTCACGCTGGGGCCGCGTGACGACGTCGTCCTGTATATGGCCCTGGTGGGGATCTCGGTGGTCTTCGGGCTGTTTGGGCCGCCGGCGCTCCTCGATCGGCTGGCCACACGGCGCTCCGACAAGATTCGCCGCGCGGTCCCGGATGCCCTCGATCTGCTGGTCGTGTGCGTGGAGGCCGGTGTCAGCCTCGATGCCGCGATGATCCGCACCTCCCGCGACCTTTTCTCGTCGCATCAGGAACTCTCGATGGAGTTGGCGCAGGTGGTGCGACGTGTCAATGCCGGCATGCCGCGCGAACAGGCCTTGCAGAGCCTGTACCGTCGGACCGGTGTTGACGAGCTCCGCACCCTCGTCTCGAGCATGGTGCAATGCGAGCGCCTTGGCACCTCGATCGCGCGGGTGTTGCGCGTCAACGCGGAATCGCTCCGGCTCAAGCGGCGCCAGCGTGCAGAACAGCGTGCCGCCAAGGCCGCCCTGAAGATGGTGATTCCGCTGGCGTTCCTGATTCTGCCGGCGCTGATGGTGGTGGTGCTGGGACCGGCGGTGATCGCGTTCGTGAAGGAATTCAAGTAGCCGCGGCGGTCGCGCGCACCGACGGCGGATCGGCGTGCTGCAGTGTGTAGTCCGGATGTCGAAGGAATTGCGGCATGGATGATGTGCTCGCGATGGTGCGAGTCAACCTGGGCGTCGGTACTGACTCCGACGGAGGTGGGGTGTCATGGGAGCGAAGAACACGCAACATCAGACACGGCGCGGCGCAACTCTGGTGCTGGTCGCGATCCTCGTTGTCGCACTTGGGTGCATGGCAGCGTTGGGCGTGGACTTTGCGCGGGCGTATGCTGGCGCCAATGAACTCCAGACCGGTGCTGACGCTTCGGCGCTCGCTGGCGCGAAGCAGTTGCAGAACAATCCGGCCTTCACCGGCGCGCAGCTCACGCAGGCAGGTGTCATGGCTGGCAGCAACAACGCCTTTGGCACAGGCATCACGCTTGCGAGTGGTGATGTGGAGGTTGGTTTCTTCGACCCGGCGACTGGCGTGTTCAACGCCAGTGCCGGCGTCACGAATGCGGTCCGCACCGGCGCCCAGAGGCAGACAGCACTGCGACTTGGCGGCCTGTTCAGCATCTCGTCGCTGACGCCCCGTCGCCGCGGGACGGCATGGATCGGGAACCAGTCCACGCGGGACTGCATCAAGCCGTGGGGGATAAATCTGTCGTACATCAATACGCTGCTGGGTGGTGGCCTCACCATTGGCTCGCAGGCCGGTGTCAACCAGCTCGAGACGCTGGTGAGCACGCTGGCTGGCCAGCAACAGATGACCGTCGTGGTTGGTCCGAACATCAACAACCCCTTTGGAACGCCCAACGTTGCGCCGAACACCTACAGCGCCCTGACCGGCGCGAACTCGTCGCGGAAGGAGTACCAGAACGCGATCATCGGCCAGAATTGCGACGGCACCGCCGACTACGAGGTTGGCACTGGCGAAGGCATCATCGGTCAGCAGCCGGGGCAGGGTAATGGTGACATCCCGAGGACGACTGCCAACTCAATCGAGCTCGCATTACCCGGGAACCAGGTGCCGAACGGCGCGATAGCGACTTGCGCGCCACAAACGGGTGGCAACGGCAACGGCAACGGCGGCGGTAATGGTCCCGTCAGCGCCGCCTGTTTTGCGCCTGGAAACACGCAGACCGCGGGCGTCGATATCACCGTCGCGGCCGTGTCACCGAACGGGGTGAACACCGTGACTCTGAATACTCTGTTGGGATTCCGCCTGATGTGTGTCTTTCGCGGCGGTCAGCAGCCCGGGAGCGGAAATCCGAATGAAACATGTCCCTGGCTGGCCGCGATGGGCCGCCCGGCGACGAACTATGTGATGGGCACATTGGTTGGGTATCCGATCGTCACGACGGCAATCGGCGGAGCAGGCAACGGGCTGGGGAATACGATTGGGACGGCGCAGAAGATCATCCTTGTGCAGTAGCCAAGTCTGGAGGGTGCACGCCGCCTCTGCGGGACGCCGCGTGGCGTTGTACGATGCCCCGGCCTGCGTTGAGGTTCGCTCGCGTTGACGTCGGCACGTTCAGGTCAAGCTGAACGCTTTTTTGATGTGAGCTGTTGTGTCAGTGCCGTATGCCGGGCTGCCCCGGCGGGAGCGGGTGCGATGCGAATTTCGAGACAGCATTTTCAGGCACGACGTGGCGCGACACTGGTACTGGTCGCGCTCCTGATCGTGGCGTTGGGTTGCTTTGCGGCGCTCGGCGTTGACTTTGCGCGTGCGTATGCGGGCGCCAACGAACTCCAGACGGGTGCGGACGCATCCGCGCTCGCCGGCGCCAAGCAGTTACAGCGGAATCCCACCTTCGTTGGCACGCAGCTGACGCAGGCCACGGCGGTGGCGGGGACCAACAACGCCTTCGGGTCGGCGATCACGCTCGCGAATGGCGATGTCGAGGTCGGGTTCTTTGATCCCGCGACAGGTGACTTCTCTGCCGGCGGTGGCGTGACGAACGCGGTTCGGACAGGCGCGCAGCGGCAGACGGCGCTGCGGCTCGGCGGCTTGTTCAATATCTCGTCGCTCACGCCGCGGCGTCGTGGCGTGGCCTGGATCGGCAATCAGGCGTCGCGTGATTGTATCAAGCCGTGGGGCATTCAGCTCACCTACCTCAATTCTCTGCTCGGCGGAGGGTTGACGATCACGTCGCAGGCCGGAGTGAATGCTCTCGCGGCGCGCGTGAGTACGACACAGGGCCAGCGCGACATGTCGGTGTTGCTCTCCCCCAATATCAGCAACCCGCGTGCCGGAGCCCGACAGGCTCCGAACACATTCAGTGCACTGACTGGCGCCAACTCGTCCCGCAAGGAATACCAGAACGCCCTCATCGGGCTGAATTGTGAGGGTACAGCCGACTATGACGTCAGCACGAATGACAACACGATCGCGACGCAGCCAGGGCAGGGACAGGGCGATATTCCGCGGACGACCGCCGATGCGGTGCAGCTGACGTTGAATGGGAACGGGAACAACGGCGGCGCGCTGACCTGCCGGGTGCAGCTCACACCAGGAGGCAACAACGGCCCCCGTGATGCAACTTGCTTCGATCCCGTCACCAATACGCCAGGCGTCGACATCACCGTCGCGGCGGTGACGGTGACGGGAGTGAACAGCGCGACACTGAATGTCCTGCTGGGATTCCGCCTGATGTGCGTGTTCCGGGGCGGTAGTCAGCCGGGCAGTGGCAACACGAATGAGACCTGTCCGTACATGCCGACAGGTTCCGCGTTCAACAACAGCTATCTTCAGGGAACAATCGTCGGCTACCCAACACCGACCGCAGCTGTCCTCGGACCAGGCAATGCTCTTGGCAATACGATCGGCACGGCGCAGCGACTCATCCTGGTGCAGTAGTTCGTGTTGAGCATCCTGCTGCGCCGTCGCGCCTGGCGCACTTCACTGTTGGTACTCGTGGCCGCCTGTGCTTCGGCGGGAGCGCTGGCGGCGCAGACCCCGGAAGCATCCGTTCCGGCCGCGTGCCCCGGCCCGGCACCATATCCATTCGATGCGCTGCGCAGGCCGGACGTCGTCGTCCGATTGATGGCCGAAGGGGAGTTCCCTGATGAGGACGCCGCTGCGGCGCGCGCACTGGTCGCGCTGATTCGCGAGACGTTGTCCGAACGCGCACCGGTCAGCTCGCTGACACGCATCGAAGTCCAGGGAAAGGTCGCAGCCTCTCGCGTCGCGATGCGCGATCTGCGCGGTCTCATGATCGGCGGCCGGCTGGTCGCCGGCGCCGTACAGCGGAAGGGCGACACGGTCACCGTCGAATGGACGGTGCTGACATCAGGCACGCGCGATCGACCGGCGGCGGCGGTCCGCACGTCGGCTCGCATCGACGACATCTCGCGGGTTGCGCTGGCGATTGCAAAAGCGGCGCTGTCGGCGGGCGCGATGAATGCGGAACTGGGCAGCGCGCCGCCGGGCCTCGGGAGTGTCGAGGCAGGGGATGCGTACAGCATCGGATTGGCAGAGGCGCTCAGCCCGACGCCCGCGGCATTGGGTCGTGCGCGGGCCGCGCTCACTCGGGCCATCGAACTGGCACCGGCTCCGGCCAACGTCTGGCGCTGGCGTTCACGGGTCGAGCAGTTGCTCGTAGAGTGGAATCGGGATCCAAGCCCGACCGCGCTGGCCCGACTGCAGACTGGGTTCGTCAGTTCGGCAACGCAAGCTGCGACGCTCGCCCCTCGCAGCTCGGCAGCACAGCTCCTGTTGGCAGATGCACACCTCGCGGCCGGATCGCGGGCACTTGCTGACGCCGCACTGAACCAGGCGGCGCTCCTCGATGGAACCAGCCCCGCCGTACTGCGCCGGCAGGCCACGATGAGTCGAATCGACGGCGACGATGAGCGCGCGCTGCAACTGCTGCGCGACGCCGTGCAACGGTCGCCGCGCGACGGGCCGCTCCTCCTGGAATTGGCGGTACTGGCCCGTATGCGTGGGGAAGCGAAGCTCTCCTGCGCCGCGCTGAATGCCGCGCTGAAAGTCGATGAGGAGCTGGCGGCCGCCTACGCGTTGCGTGCGCTGGCGCGGGCGGAGAATGGAGAACGCCGGTATGGTTGGATCGATGCCGAAGTGGCGACCCGCCTCGGTCATCCGGAGTGGGGTGAGCGCGCGGCGGCGGTGCTCGATGTCCGGTATGGCCAGCGCTCGCAGGCACCGCTGCGTCTGGCACCACTCGGTGGCGTGACGGCCCGGCCCACCAACTACCTCGACGCATTGCTGCTCGCTCAGGCGGCGGTGTCGCTTTCGTCACGCGGTGAATTCCCGGAAACCCTCATGCTGTCGTGGCCATGTACGTCGCTGAAGCGAGGTGCATTGATCCGCGATCTGCGCATGATCGGTGATGGCACTGCTCCCCTGTGTACTGCGGCCGAGCGACCGGCGGTTACGCCGCGTCCCGCGCGCACGCGCGCGTCGGCCGTGTCTGGCCGCACCGGTGTATCCCTCGGCTCGGGGCGTTGAGGAGCCCCACGCATCCACAGGCGGGCGACCGCATCTCGTGGCCGGCGGTGATGGTCATCGGGTTGCTGATGTGCCTCTTTCACGTGCACCATCGACTCAACAGTGATGAGGGGACGGTGCTGTTGAGTGCCTGGGGCATTCGCCTGGGCCGGCTTCCCTACGTCGATGACTTCCAGTTCATCACTCCGGGCAGCGGCTACCTCATCGCTGCGCTCTGGTGGGTTTTCGGACCGCACTTCCTCGTTGCCAAAGCAGCTGGCATTGCTGGCATTCTGCTGACCTGCCTGGCGATCGTGCGTCTCGGTGAGGCACTCGATGATGGCGGCCGGGCCACCGGGACGCTCTGGGTTGGCGCCGTGCTGTATGCGGTCCTGTCATCGGCGTGGCAGGCCATCAACCACAACACCTTCAACGCCGCGGCGATGGCATGGAGCCTCTCGTTCGCGGTGCGAGCCTTGCGCACCGCGCGACTTCGGGATGCGGCCATCGCCGGTGCGCTGTCCGGGATCGCTATTCTCTTCGTGCAGCACAAGGGGGTTGCTCTGGCAGTCACCGCGGCTGGTATGCTGACCTGGTTCGCTCTCCGTGCCCGCGACCGGGGCGGCCTGCGGCGCGCGTTGCTCTTCAGTGCCATGGCCATGCTTCCCGTGGCCAGCCTGCCGCTCTTCTGGTCTCACGAGCTTTTGTACGAGCAACTGGTCAACTTTCCGCGCAATCACTATCTCGCGGTGAACGCGACCTCACGCTGGCCCCTCTGGCTGGCGCTGGGCTATCTCGCGTTGCTGGTGATCGGGATGCGCGAGGTGTGGTCGCGACGACATGCGCTGGTCGTTGCCGCGCAGCTCGGCCTGCTGGCCACGGCGCTGCAAAGAACGGATTTCGGCCACGTGCTCATCATCGCGTTCCCGATGTTCGCCCTGCTTCCGCAATGCCTGTCGCGGGGCAGGGGCGAGAGAGCATTCGTGCACCGTGCGCGGGCCATCGTGCTCCTCGCTGCGCCGCTGCTGCTCGGGGTTCGTCTGGCTCTCGATGCGCCACGGGCATTCGGCGACATCACCACCCGATGGCCACTGCTGCGGACGATGCAGGCGCGCTGTCGTTCGATCCATGCCGGACCGTTCCTTCCCGGGCTCTACTACGAACTGCGCGTCCCGAATCCGACCTCGTATCCCTTTCTGCTGACGGACTTCAACACCCCAGCGCAATTCGCCCGGGCGCGCGCCCAGCTGGACGCGTCTCCGCCAGCGTGCATCGCCATGGGCTACCAGCGCGTCGCGCACTTCGGCTACCGCCAGGACACGCCCATTGAAGCGCTGATTCGGGAGCGTTATCAGCAAGTCGCCGCCGATGATCAGGTCACGCTGTTCGTGCGACGGCGATAACTGTTCCTCGTGCATCGGTGGCCCAGCCGTGCGCGCGATGCGGGATGGTCGCCGGCGGGAGGCACGGCCGCGCGGGTACGGCTCGTGGCGCGTAACCGCTCGGAAACCCGCGGGTCCGGGGGCGCCACCCACCTGTCCGCCGAATCGTGGCCGACACTCCCGCTCGAGCGGCACCATGCCTATGATCTTTCTCACCGTCGGTGATCCCGGTTTTCTTCGCACGGGCAGTCGGGATGGAGCGCCGGATTCGTCGTGCCCAGCGAATCCGGCGCGCGAGACCGCGCGGCTGGATGGTGCGTCTGGCTGGCCGCAACTGCACGCTCGAGAGAATCTCCCCAACTTCAAGGACTTTCCATGGCGCTCGCCCCCGCGCAATCGACCACCACGTCAGCCGATGCCGGGGAGGGCGTTGACGCACCTGACCTGCAGATCTTCGTCTTCGCGTTGTTCTTCATCTTCGG